>NZ_JAOWED010000006.1:0-206 GCF_030334285.1 Citrobacter sp. Cf087 | reverse complement strand
TATAGCTCAGCTGGGAGAGCGCCTGCCTTGCACGCAGGAGGTCTGCGGTTCGATCCCGCATAGCTCCACCATCTTTACTGCAAAAACACAAGAAAACTTCAGAGTGTACCTGAAAAGGTTCACTGCGAAGTTTTGCTCTTTAAAAATCTGGATCAAGCTGAAAATTGAAACGACACACTGTTTCATTTCTCCGTAATAAGAAATGA
>NZ_JAOWED010000005.1:0-296 GCF_030334285.1 Citrobacter sp. Cf087 | reverse complement strand
GTGAACGTTTTGAAACTGACATTAACCGACTTTGCGCGCTTGCTGACACTGGTGTAATCCGGGCAGCGCAACGGAACATTCATCAGTGTAAAAATGGAATCAATAAAACCCTGTGCAGCCCGCAGGGTCAACCTGAACACGCGTTTAATGACCAGAACGGTGGTGATGGCGAGATCAGAATAGCGCTGAGGTCTTCCCCGTGATGAAGGCGTTGCCGACTCATACCAGGCCTGAATAGCTTCATCATCCAGCCAGAAAGTTATGGAGCCACGGTTGATGAGGGCTTTATTGTAGGT
>NZ_JAOWED010000004.1:0-315 GCF_030334285.1 Citrobacter sp. Cf087 | reverse complement strand
GGAGGATTCGAACCTCCGACCGCTCGGTTCGTAGCCGAGTACTCTATCCAGCTGAGCTACGGATGCATCGGGAATTGCTGTTTACTACTGATACTGCGAAGAAGATGGTGCATCCGGGAGGATTACTCGGCTGCGCCTCGCCCTGCGGGCCGTTGCTGAAGCAACGTTATCCTCCCTGGTGCTCGCGATTATCTCACAGACCATGAAACAACAGTTTTGCTGTTATCTCGGAGAATATGGTGCATCCGGGAGGATTCGAACCTCCGACCGCTCGGTTCGTAGCCGAGTACTCTATCCAGCTGAGCTACGGATGCA
>NZ_JAOWED010000003.1:0-349 GCF_030334285.1 Citrobacter sp. Cf087 | reverse complement strand
ACGCTCGCCCTTCGGGCCATCGCCGTAAACGGCTCCGTTGTCTCACTTCGTTCGACCCGAACCTGCTGCAGGTTCGAATCATGAAATCCTGCGCATAGCAAAAAAGCGCCTTTAGGGCGCTTTTTTACACTGGTGGGGCGTGCAGGATTCGAACCTGCGACCAATTGATTAAAAGTCAACTGCTCTACCAACTGAGCTAACGCCCCCTTGTGGGGTTTACTTCTTTATACTTTCAGGATGGTGGGTCGTGCAGGATGACTCGGCTTTGCCTCGCCCTACGGGCCGTTGCTTACGCAACGTTATCCTTCACGTTTTACAATCGCGTTCCACCTTAGCGATTGGTGGGTCG
>NZ_JAOWED010000002.1:0-200 GCF_030334285.1 Citrobacter sp. Cf087 | reverse complement strand
TATTTGCTCTTTAAAAATCTGGATCAAGCTGAAAATTGAAACGACACACTGTTTCATTTCTCCGTAATAAGAAATGAAAAGCGGTGTGTTCGAGTCTCTCAAATTTTCGCAACACGATGATGTTTTACGAAACATCTTCGGGTTGTGAGGTTAAGCGACTAAGCGTACACGGTGGATGCCCTGGCAGTCAGAGGCGATGA
>NZ_JAOWED010000032.1:201246-442293 GCF_030334285.1 Citrobacter sp. Cf087 | reverse complement strand
CCATCCCGCTGCGAAGTCAAGCATTTAATTTCGCTTTCTTCGCCGGAGTTCTCAGTGGAACCCCGCTGACCCGGCGGCTTATAATCCGTTGTTCCGTGTCAGTGGAGGCGCATTATAGGGAGTTATTTCAGGCTGACAAGGGGAAATTTAAAATAACTTTCTGAGTGCGTGTTTTTTCACCAAAACAACCATTAACATGCCATAAAATAAGCAAATTGCCGTTTTTGCAGCCGCAATCACACTTCCAGGTGGCATACTAATGAATAAGAAAAAGAGTAAGGAAGAACATTCATGCCGTTAAATGCCCAACAGCTAGCCGCACAGAAAAACTTGTCCTACGTTCTGGCCGAAAAGCTGGCTCAGCGAATATTAAAAGGTGAATACGCGCCGGGCGCTATATTGCCTGGCGAAATAGAGCTGGGCGATCAGTTTGGTGTGAGTCGCACCGCGGTAAGAGAGGCGGTAAAAACGTTAACGGCAAAAGGTATGGTATTACCACGCCCACGTATCGGCACACGCGTCATGCCGCAAGCAAACTGGAACTTCCTCGACCAGGAGCTGCTCACCTGGTGGATGACGGAAGATAATTTCCCGCAGGTCATTAAACATTTTCTGGTGATGCGTATCAGCCTGGAGCCTCAGGCGTGTTTACTGGCGGCGACCATTGGTACGGCTGAACAGAAAGCGCACCTCAACACGCTGATGGAAGAGATGGTCGAGCTGAAAAGAAACTTCAGACGCGAACGCTGGATTGAGGTTGATATCGCCTGGCATGAACACATCTATGAAATGAGTGCGAATCCGTTCCTTATTTCCTTTGCATCTCTGTTCCATTCGGTTTACCAGACCTACTTTACCTCTATTACCTATAACGATGTGGTGAAACTGGATTTGCACCAGGCCATTGTCGATGCAATAGATGATAACGATGGCGATCGCGCCTTTGCTGCTTGTCAGGCATTGCTGATAGCACCGAACGTGCTACCGGATAAATAATATGTCAGAAAAGAAATCACGTAGTATGGCCGGGCTACCGTGGATAGCAGCCATGGCCTTTTTTATGCAGGCACTAGACGCCACTATCCTCAATACCGCCCTACCCGCAATAGCACATAGTCTTAACCGCTCTCCGCTCGCCATGCAGTCGGCCATTATCAGCTATACCCTGACGGTCGCGATGCTGATCCCGGTAAGTGGTTGGTTGGCAGACCGATTTGGTACCCGACGCGTCTTTATGATTGCTGTTAGCCTGTTTACGTTGGGATCGCTGGCCTGTGCGCTGTCCAGCTCCCTAAGCGAGCTGGTGATTTTCCGTGTCATTCAGGGGATCGGTGGCGCCATGATGATGCCCGTTGCCCGTCTGGCGTTATTGCGTGCCTACCCTCGTAGTGAACTGCTTCCCGTGCTTAACTTCGTCACCATGCCTGGACTTGTGGGGCCGATTTTAGGTCCGGTATTGGGCGGTGTACTGGTTACATGGGCCAGTTGGCACTGGATCTTCCTGATTAATATTCCAATTGGCATTGCCGGTATCTTCTACGCTCGCAAATATATGCCGAACTTCACCACCCCACGCCGCGGTTTTGATATGACCGGTTTCTTTCTGTTTGGTTTGAGCCTGGTGTTGTTTTCTAGCGGCGTTGAATTGTTCGGTGAGAAGCTTGTCGCTACCTGGGTCGCACTCGGTATTATTCTTGCCAGTGTGTTGTTACTACTCGCCTATATTCGCCATGCTCGTCGTCACCCAACGCCACTTATATCTCTTCCGATATTTAAGACTCGAACCTTTTCTGTTGGGATCGCCGGCAACCTCGCCACTCGCCTGGGCACAGGCTGCGTGCCCTTCTTAATGCCGCTGATGTTGCAGGTAGGCTTTGGATATCCGGCTCTGATAGCCGGTTGTATGATGGCGCCAACGGCGTTGGGTTCAATTCTGGCAAAATCCATGGTGACGCAGGTTCTGCGCAAACTCGGCTACAGGACCACATTGGTGGGTGTTACGGTTTTTATCGGCCTGATGATTGCGCAGTTCGCTTTGCAATCTCCTGCCATGCCGGTCTGGATGCTGATCCTGCCGCTGTTCATTTTAGGTATGGCGATGTCCACCCAGTTTACCTCAATGAATACTATCACTCTGGCGGATCTGACCGATGAAAACGCCAGCAGCGGCAACAGCGTATTGGCCGTTACTCAGCAGTTATCAATCAGTTTAGGGGTTGCCATCAGCGCCGCCGTTCTGCGTATCTATGAAGGTATGGAAGGAACCAATACGGTCGAGCAGTTCCACTACACCTTTATGACGATGGGCGCTATCACGGTAATATCCGCGCTGATGTTCATGCTGCTAAAAGCCAAAGATGGACGTAACCTGATCAAAGACCGGCACAAACCTAAACCGACCCCCGCTCCATCAAAACAGGAGTAAGCTGCAAACGCTGTTGTTGTAATGCGGGCTGGGCCATCCGATGGATTAATACATCGATGGCCAGTTCGCCCAATTCATCTTTTGGTTGATGTATGGTCGTCAGCGGAGGCGTCATATAGCGCGCCAGCTCGATATCATCATAACCCACCACCGCCATATCCTGCGGAATGCGCAATCCCGACTGGTACAGAGCCTGATACGCGCCAACCGCCATTGCATCATTGCCGGTAAAAACGGCCTGCGGTCGCTGTTTATGCGACAGCAACGTTTGCATAGCTTCAAAGCCGCCACCAAACTCAAAGTCACCGGTAATCTCGTAGCCTTCCGGGACAGGCAAGCCCGCCCGCTTCATTGCCGCCCGATATCCTTCCAGACGCAAACGCGCCGGGGTTTTATCCAGCGGCCCGGTGATGCAGGCAATGCGCGTAAAACCTTTTTCGATAAGATGCTGCGTGGCTAAATCCCCGCCCAGCAGGGAGTTATCCTGAATCAGATCGCTTTCACCATCAAAGGGCGACCAGTCCATCATCACGGTCGGTATAGAAGGATAACGCTGCATTATCTCTCTGGAAGGCTGATGTGTTTCCGTGCAGAGCAGCAGCAAGCCATCCACGCGTTTTTGCATCAGCGTTTCCAGATTACGGTTCATGCGCTGTTCATCGCCTTCGGTATTGCACAGCACCAGGCTGTAGCCGCGCTCAAAACAGCTACGTTCAACGCCGCGCACCAGCTCAGAATAGAAGGGATTGGTACTGGCAGTGATTAACATGCCAATCGTGCGGGTCTGGTTTAACTTGAGGCTACGCGCCAGCGCGGAGGGAGCGTAGTTAAGCGCTTTAATCGCAGCTTCTACTTTGTCAGTGACAGACTCACTGACAAAGCGATCTTTATTAATGACGTGAGAAACCGTCGACGTGGAAACACCCGCCAGGCGGGCGACGTCCTTCATTGTAGCCAAGCGTTACCTCTGTTGACTTAAAAACGCTTCTATTTCTTCGCGCCACGGAACGGAAGGCTGTGCACCTTTACGGGTAACCGCAATCGCCGCAGCGGCATGCGCAAAACGGATCGCTTCAGGCAGTGGAGTCTCTTCCAGTAACGCTGTAATTAACGCGCCATTAAAGGTGTCTCCGGCGGCAATAGTATCAACGGCTTCCACTTTAAAACCGGGTACTCGCTGACCTTCGCCATTCACGCTGGCCCACACACCGCGACTCCCTAAGGTAATCAGTACAGTATGGATTCCTTTAGCATGCAATGCCTGCGCCGCTTTGGCCGCGTCTTCATCATTTTCAACCCGGATCCCCGTCAGCTTTTCAGCCTCGGTTTCATTCGGGGTAATAATATCTACCAGCGCCAACAGCTCGTCAGAAAGTTCACGTGCCGGAGCCGGGTTTAGGGCGACCATGGTCTTATTTTGATGTGCAATCTTTGCCGCAGCCAGAACACTTTCGATCGGCGACTCTAGCTGCATCAGTAAAGCGGACGCCTGCGCAATACGCTCATGCTGTGCTTCCACCAGCGCTGGCGAAAGCGCTGCGTTAGCTCCAGCATGAATGCCGATAACGTTCTCACCTTCACCATTCACAAAAATCAACGCAACACCGGTCGATTCCCCCGAAATTACGCTAATCGGCGCAATATCAATGTTGTCTTTGGCTAACTGTTTACGCACACTTTCGCCAATATCATCATCGCCCGTACAGGCAATGAATGCGATATTCGCGCCACTACGACCCGCAGCAACAGCCTGATTCGCGCCTTTACCGCCAAATGCGACCTGATAATGACTACCGGTTACGGTTTCACCAGGTGTCGGGAAAGAGTTAAGGTTAAGGATGTGATCGGCATTGATACTGCCAAGAACAACGAGGTTGCCTGCGGTTTTCATATTTGGTGTTCCAAGTCAAAGTGCGCCACCGGGTTAGGGTGGCGCGTGCCCTGCTTTTCTTTTTACGCTTTCATCCCCAAAACCAGATACGGGGATGGCGTATTTATGTCTCCATCAGGCCGCGAGCGACCTGAATCGGTATTACTGCTTGATGACCAGCTTCAGGTCAACCGGATATTTAGCCTGAACCTTCTCGCCTTTCAGGACTTTATCCGCAGTCTCAACGCCTTTCGCGCCGATCTGATCCGGCAACTGAGCAATGGTCGCAGCCAGTTTGCCATCATTTACTGCTTTTTCGCCATCTGGAGTGCCGTCAAATCCAACCACCATCACATCAGATTTACCCGCGGTTTGCAGTGCGCGCAGCGCACCCAGCGCCATTTCATCGTTCTGAGCAAATACGGCCTGCACATCAGGATGCGCGGTCAGCAGGTTCTGCATGACGTTCAAACCTTTAGTGCGGTCGAAGTCTGCCGGCTGGCTGGCCAGTACGTTAAATTTGTGTGCCGCAACGGCCTGCTGGAAACCTTCGCCACGCTCACGCGCCGCTGAAGTTCCGGCAATCCCCTGCAGTTCGATAACTTTTGCGCCTTCACCTGCTTTCTTCGCGATGTAATCACCCGCAATTTTGCCGCCTAACACGTTATCAGACGCAATGTGGCTTACCACTTCGCCTTTGGAGGCAACACGGTCAAGGGTAATAACCGGAATTTTTGCCTGGTTAGCCATCTTCACAGCATTACCAACGGCATCAGAGTCGGTTGGGTTGATCAGCAGAATTTTAGTTCCACGAACCGTTAAGTCCTGAACGTTAGCCAGCTCTTTCGCCGGGTTGTTCTGCGAGTCCAGAATCACCAGGTTGTAACCCAGCTTATCCGCCTCTTTTTGCGCCCCATCCTTCAGAGAAACAAAGAACGGGTTATTGAGGGTGGAGACCACCAGCGCAATGGTATCTTTAGCCATCGCATTCGCGCTCACGGTGGCGCTTAGCGCAACAGCAGAAACCAGGGTAGCCAGTTTTTTCATGTTCATATTTAAGATGTCCTGTAATCGTTGTTACTGCTTTTTGTTGTCTACCAGTACCGCCAGCAAAATCACCACCGCTTTGACGATCATCTGGTAATAGGAGGATACACCTAACAAATTCAACCCATTATTGAGGAAACCAAGAATCAATGCGCCGATCAGCGTCCCAACAATTCGTCCTTTACCACCCGCCAGGCTAGTACCGCCTAATACTACCGCTGCGATAGCATCTAACTCATAGCCAGTACCTGCCGTCGGTTGCGCAGAGGAGAGGCGCGCAACTTCAATGATGCCCGCCAGCGATGCCAGCAGACCGCACAGTGAGTAAACGATAATTTTGATTTTACTTACGCTGATACCGGACAGACGCGTTGCCGCTTCGTTACCGCCCAGCGCATAGATATAACGCCCCAGACGCGTGTGGTGCAGCATGTACCACGCCGCGAGGAAGACAATCCCCATGATCCACACCGGCGTAGGGACGCCTAACGGACGACCAATCCCGAACCAGCCAAACAGATCGGCATTGTCAGTAAACCCGGTGTTTACCGGACTGCCGTTGGTGTAGACCATGGTCACACCGCGCAGCAGCAGCATCATAACCAGAGTCGCGATAAACGCCTGCACGCGACCTTTCGCGACAATCACCCCGGTTACCGCGCCAATGGCAGCGCCGAGCGCCAGGGCCGCAGCAACAGCCACCAGCGCATTGACTTCAATCCCTACAATCGAAGCCGCAACCGCACCGGTCAGCGCCAGCAAGGAACCGACGGACAGATCGATACCCGATGTCAGGATAACCAGCGTCATGCCAACCGCCATGATGGCGTTCACCGACGTTTGCTGAAGAATGTTGAACAGGTTATTAACGGTAAAAAAGTTAGGGCTCATGGTGGAAACAATCGCGATCAGCACTAACAGAGCGATGAGCGACTTTTGCTCCAGAAGCCATGCTTTAGTGAAATAACGGCGACCAGAAACAGCCTGGGTAGTCATCTTTTTTACTCCTGATTCACGCGATTAAGCTTGCCCACAGCGGCAGCCATTAATACTTCCTGAGTGGCCTGCTCGCGAGTGAACTCACCGCCGAGATGCCCTTCATGCATAACGATAATTCGATCGCTCATGCCCAATACTTCTGGCATCTCAGAAGAGACCAGAATGATACTCAGCCCATCAGCCTTAAACTGGTTGATAAGCTGATAGATTTCTTTTTTCGCCCCAACGTCAACGCCGCGCGTTGGTTCATCAAGGATCAGCACTTTTGGCCGGGTCATCAGACCGCGCGCAATCGCCACTTTCTGCTGGTTACCGCCGGAAAGAAGGCCGATAGCCTGTTCCATCGATGGCGTTTTAACATTGAACAGGCGAATAAAATCACCCACCGCCTGCTGCTCATCTTTATGTTTAAGGCTTCCGCCTGCACGGCTGAAATAGCGCAGCGCGGTCAGTGACATATTCTCTTTCACCGACATGCCGAGCACTAAACCATCGCGTTTACGGTCTTCAGAAATATAGACGATGCCGTTAGCCAGTCCATCCTGCGGCGAACGGGTAACCACTTCATGGCCATCAAGCGTGACGTAGCCGCTGGTACGCGGCAATGCGCCGTACAACACTTTCATCAGCTCGGTACGCCCAGCCCCCATCAGCCCCGATACGCCAAGGATCTCACCTTTACGCAGCGTGAATGACACATCATTTACGCCAGGACCGCACAGATTATCGACCTTCAGGCGAATATCACCCGGCGCTTTTTCCAGGCGCGGGTACTGATCTTCCAACTTACGTCCCACCATCATTTCAATCAGCGAGTCTTCGGTAAGCGATGCGACTTCACGCTCGGCAATAAACTGCCCGTCGCGGAAGACGGTTACGTCGTCGCAAATCTCGAAGATCTCTTTCATGCGGTGAGAAATATAGACAATGCCGCGCCCCTGGGATTTCAGTTCGCGGATGACGCGGAACAGGGATTCGGTTTCGGTGTCGGTGAGGGCATCCGTCGGTTCATCCATAATGATGACCTTCGATTCAAAGCTCAGCACTTTGGCAATTTCGACCATCTGCTGATCGCCAATCGACAGCTCACCGACCAGCCTGTCGCTTTTAAAGCGCAGATTGAGTTTGGCGAGCAGCAGATCGGCTTCGGCGTACATCTTCTTCCAGTCAATTTTGCCAAAGCGATTCACAAACTCACGACCGAGAAAAATGTTTTCAGCGATAGTGAGTTGCGGGATCAGGTTCAGCTCCTGGTGGATGATACCGATTCCGGCTTCCTGGGAGGATTTCGGGCCGTTAAAGGTGGTCTCTTTCCCCAGCCACAATAAGGAACCGGCATCACGGGTGTAGATTCCGGTCAGCACCTTCATCATGGTGGATTTACCCGCACCGTTTTCGCCCACCAGCGCCATTACGCGGCCTGGGTAGACATTCAGCGCGGCGCCGGATAGCGCTTTTACGCCCGGGAACGCTTTATCGATCCCTTTGAGTTGCAGTAATGCGTTCATGATGGCCTCAGAACGTGACGCCAGCACAGAGAATGATATTCGCATACGGAGAACACTCTCCGCTGCGAATTACCGCCTGACTGTCTGCGGTTTGTTTTTTGAATTGTTCATGCGTGGTGTAACGAATTTCTATGGTGTTTCCCTGGTGTTGTTGCAGTTGCTCAATGTGGCTGAGCAACGTTTCGTGGAGTTGCGGATTATGTTGTTTAATTTCCGACGCGAGAATGGCTGCCTCGACCTGCATTTCACGTGTGACCACATCCAGTACCTGCATAAAAGAAGGTACGCCCTGGGTTAATGCCATATCGATACGCGTTGTGCTGTTCGGGATGGGTAAACCTGCATCACACACCACCAGCGTATCGGTATGCCCCAGACGGGAGATCACCGATGAAATTTCAGAGTTGAGTACCGTGCCTTTCTTCATTTTCTTTCCCCACTAGCGAAACGTTTCGCTGGAGATAAGTGTAGTGCGAAGAGTGGACAGAAAACCACCGCGACGTTACGAAAATGTGATCGCCATCGAAACGTTTCGCAAGGATTATCATTAGATGAAATGAAAACTGGGAGGGGCAAAACAAAACGCCCCTTTTCACGATGAAAGAGGGCGTCGATGAGATTAAATCTCGACCTGAGTACCGAGCTCAATAACCCGGTTCGGTGGGATTTCAAACTGGTCCGGCGCACGCAGCGCATTGCGCTGTAACAGCAGATACAGCTTACCGCGCAGACGCAAGTACCATGGTCGTTTGCCGACAATCAGCGACTCGTGCGACATGAAGAAGGAGGTTTCCATCATCCGGCAGCTTAAGCCTTCCAGACCGCAGCGATGGAACACTTCCTCCACGTTCGGCGTTTCGCGCCAACCGTAGCTGGCAACCACGCGCCAGAAGGTGGGCGATAACTGCTCAATCTGCACCCTACGCACGTTGTGAACATAGGGCGCATCTTCCGTGCGCAGCGTCAGCAGAATAACGCGCTCATGCAGCACCTTGTTATGTTTGAGGTTATGCAGAAGCGCAAACGGGATGACGTTCAGTGCGCGGGACATATATACAGCCGTTCCCGGCACGCGTACCGGTGGTGATTTCTCCAGAGAAGCAATCATCGCCTCCAGAGAGTTACCGTGCTCATGCATACGACGCAGCAGACGGAAGCGTTCACTTTTCCAGGTGGTCATGATGGTGAACATCACCAGACCCAGCGTCAGAGGCAGCCAACCGCCGGAAATCAGTTTATCGAGGTTCGCGGTGAACAGCGGAACATCGACGCACAGGAATGCCACCAGGATCAGGAAGACGAAGTATTTATTCCAGTGCCAGTTTTTGCGCGCCACGGTGGTCGACAAAATAGAGGTCAGCACCATCGTCCCCGTTACCGCAATCCCGTACGCCGCGGCCAGATTACTGGAGTGTTCAAAACTCACAATCACAATAACCACCGCAAAATAGAGCATCCAGTTAACGAAAGGAATGTAGATCTGGCCCGACTCCATTTCCGAGGTATGGATAATGCGCATTGGCGATAAATATCCCAAACGCACGGCCTGACGCGTCAGCGAGAACACACCGGAGATAACCGCCTGCGAAGCGATTACCGTCGCCAGCGCAGCGAGGATCAGTAGCGGGATCAACGCCCAGTCTGGCGCCAACAGGAAGAACGGGTTTTTGATCGCTTCAGGATGCTTTAACAGTAGCGCCCCCTGACCAAAATAGTTCAGTACCAGTGAAGGCAACACCACAGAGAACCATGCCAGGCGAATCGGCAACTTACCGAAGTGGCCCATATCCGCATACAGCGCTTCAACACCGGTAATCGACAACACCACCGCACCCAGTGCAATAAAAGACAACGTTTTGAATTCGAGGAAGAAATGCACCGCCCAATACGGATTTAGCGCCTGCAGTACTTCCGGATTGCCAATAATACTGCGTACGCCTAAAACCGCCAGCGTCAGGAACCACAGCAGCATAATCGGCGCAAACAGCTTACCGACCATGCCGGTACCGTGTTTTTGAATCAAAAACAGCAGGGTCAGTACGATTATCGAGAGCGGAACAATCCAGGTATCAAGTTGCGGGGCAATAATCTCCAGACCTTCAATCGCAGACATCACCGAAATGGCTGGCGTAATCACCACTTCACCATAGAAGAAGCTGCCGCCTATCAATCCCATAATGACCAGCATGGAGGTTGTTCGCGCCGAGGTATTGCGCCCGGCCAATGACATCAGCGTCAGGATCCCGCCTTCTCCGGCGTTATCTGCGCGCATGACAAACGTCAGGTATTTAATGGAGACAACAAAGATCAGCAGCCAGAAAATCAGCGAGAGAAAACCAAATACGGCATCACGTTCAACGCCAAAACCAAACTGGCCGGACAAACATTCACGAAGCGTATAAAGTGGGCTGGTACCAATATCACCGTAGACAACCCCAATGGCTGCAAGGGTAATCGCAGACAATGATTGTTTATTATCAGTGCTCATAGACTCGTCTTTCGTTTATACACATCATCTTTCAAGCCACTCCGTGTGGGCTGCATTCGTTATTCCCCCCATCCCAGGAGAAAACTCCATTGCCGCCTTGGTGCAGCTTGATTGATTTGGTGTATATATAAGAAATGTGTGCGTCGTCCCTTGGCCCACAAAAAGGCGCACAGTATGCACGATTAATCACAAAATCGTACCCCTAAATGAGACCAGATTAATCTGGCTCAAAGAAAAATAAGCGCACCTTCAGTCTATTACTGCAATGGTGTGAAGCATCTATACTCGCAGTTTATGCAGTACATTTGGCGAAAGGACGCCACTTCATTATGGCTCACCCACATTTATTAGCGGAAAGAATTTCCCGTCTGAGCAATGCGCTGGAAAAGGGACTTTTTGAACGTAGCCACGCCATTCGTCTGTGTCTGCTGGCAGCACTCAGCGGCGAGAGCGTTTTCTTATTAGGGCCCCCGGGGATCGCAAAGAGCTTAATTGCCCGCCGACTGAAGTTTGCCTTCCAAAATGCACGCGCTTTTGAATACCTGATGACGCGCTTCTCTACGCCGGAAGAAGTTTTCGGCCCGCTGTCCATTCAGGCCCTTAAAGACGAAGGTCGCTATGAACGCTTAACGGTGGGCTATCTTCCTGAAGCTGAAATCGTTTTTCTCGATGAAATCTGGAAAGCAGGCCCGGCAATTCTTAACACCCTGCTGACCGCCATTAACGAACGTCACTTCCGCAACGGCGCGTATGAAGAAAAAATTCCGATGCGTCTGCTGGTTGCCGCTTCCAACGAACTGCCTGAAGCCGACAGCAGCCTGGAAGCGCTGTACGACCGTATGCTGATTCGTCTGTGGCTGGATAAAGTTCAGGACAAGGCCAATTTCCGCTCCATGCTGCTAAGTCAGCAGGATGAAAGCGACAACCCGGTCCCGGCATCATTGCAGGTGACGGATGAAGAGTATCACCAGTGGCAAAAAGACATTGGCGCCATCAAGCTTCCCGATCGCGTGTTTGAGCTTATTTTCACTCTACGCCAGCAGTTGGACACGCTACCGAATGCCCCCTACGTGTCCGATCGTCGCTGGAAAAAAGCGATCCGCTTACTCCAGGCCAGCGCTTTCTTTAGCGGACGTGATGCGGTAGTACCTATCGACCTGATCCTGCTGAAAGATTGTCTGTGGTACGACGCGCAAAGCCTGAATCTGATGCAACAGCAGCTTGAAATATTGATGACCGGACACGCCTGGCAGCAGCAAGCCATGCTGACGCGCCTCGGCAGTATTGTGCAGCGCCGCATTCAACTCCAGCAGCAACAAAGCGACAAAACGGCGTTCACGGTAATCCGTCAGGGTGGCATGTTCAGTCGTCGTCCTCATTATGATTTACCACCAGAAGCTACGTCCTCAGTCGTGACATTACTGCTACAAAAGCCATTAAAGCTGCATGATATGGAAGTTATCCATATTGCTTTTGAACGCAGTGCGCTGGAACTGTGGCTAACAAAAGGCGGTGAAATCCGCGGAAAATTAAACGGGATCGGCTTTGCCCAAACACTGAATATGGAAGTCGATAGTGCACAGCATCTGGTTGTGCGCGATGTCAGTTTACAGGGTTCTCGCCTGGCGCTGCCGGGGGCTTCGCAAGAGAGTATGCCCGCAGAGATAAAGCAGGAGCTTGAAGCGCTCGATAACGAGTGGCATCAGCAGCACAGCGCATTCAGCGAACAGCAAAAATGCCTGTTTATTCATAGCGACTGGTTAGGCCGCATTGAGGCCAGCCTGCAGGATGTCGGGGCGCAAATCCGCCAGGCGCAACAATGCTGACCCTTGATACACTCAACATAATGCTGGCAGTCAGCGAAGAGGCGATGATCGAAGAGATGATCGTCGCCCTGTTGGCTTCCCCAAAGATGGTGGTATTTTTTAAAAAATTTCCTCGCCTTAAAAAAGCGATCACTGACGATATTCCCCGCTGGCGCGAATCTTTGCGTAGCCGCCTCAAAGATACCCATGTGCCGCCGGAGTTGGCAGAAGAAGTCATTTGTTATCAACAAAGCCAGCTCCTCTCTCATGCACAGTTTATCGTTCAACTACCGCAAATATTATCGCTATTGCACCGACTCCATTCGCCCTGGGCTGGGCAAGCGCAGCAACTGGTCAATGACAACAGCACCTTTACGCCCGCCCTACATACGCTTTTTCTCCAGCGCTGGCGCCTGAGCCTGGTGGTGCAAACCACAACGCTGAATCAGCAACTGCTGGAAGAAGAGCGCGAGCATTTGCTCAGTGAAGTACAGGAACGGATGACCCTTAGCGGACAACTGGAACCCGTTCTGGCGGAAAATGATAACGCTGCAGGCCGGTTGTGGGATATGAGCGCGGGCCAAATCAAGCGCGGTGATTATCAGTTGATGGTGAAATACGGCGAATTTCTGACGCAACAACCCGAACTCCAGCGCCTGGCCGAGCAGTTAGGTCGTTCCAGAGAGGCGAAATCCGTGCCGCGTAAAGATGCGCCAATGGAAACCTTCCGTACCCTGGTGCGCGAACCGGCAACCGTCCCGGAGCAGGTGGATGGCATCCAGCAAAGTGACGATATCCTGCGCCTGCTACCGCCAGAACTGGCCACGTTGGGCATTACCGAACTGGAATACGAGTTCTACCGACGGCTGGTGGAAAAGCAACTGCTGACCTACCGCCTGCACGGCGAAGCATGGCGTGAGAAAGTAACAGAACGTCCGGTGGTGCATCAGGATTTTGACGAGCAGCCGCGCGGACCTTTTATCGTCTGCGTTGATACATCAGGATCGATGGGCGGGTTTAATGAGCAGTGTGCGAAAGCCTTTTGCCTGGCGCTAATGCGCGTCGCCCTTGCCGATAACCGGCGTTGTTTCATTATGCTGTTTTCAACAGAAGTGGTGCGCTATGAGCTTTCCGGTCCGGAGGGCATCGAACAGGCGATCCGCTTTTTAAGTCAACGCTTTCGTGGTGGCACTGATATTGCCAGCTGTTTTCGCGCCATTATTGAACGCATGCAGGGTCGGGAATGGTTTGATGCCGATGCGGTGGTTATCTCAGATTTTATCGCTCAGCGATTACCCGATGAAGTCGTCAGCAAAGTGGGGGAATTACAGCGGGTGCACCAGCACCGTTTTCATGCGGTAGCGATGTCAGCACATGGCAAACCCGGCATCATGCGCATTTTCGATCATATCTGGCGCTTTGATACCGGGATGCGAAGCCGCCTGCTCAGACGCTGGCGGCGTTGATTGTTACAGCAGAGAAGCGACGCTTTCACGTACCTGGGCCGGCCATACGCCACACTGAACCTGGCCAATGTGCGGTAATTGCAGCAACAGCATGGTCAGACGCGACTGCCCAATCCCCCCACCAATCGTCTGCGGCATTTCACCACGCAGCAGCGCCTGGTGCCATTCCAGACTCAGGCGATCTTCATCACCGGTCAAAGACAGCTGGTGTTTCAGAGCGTCAGCATCCACACGGATCCCCATAGAAGACAGCTCAAACGCATCTTCCAGAACCGGGTTCCAAACCAGAATATCACCGTTCAGACCGGCATGACCCAGCTCAGACGCTGAACTCCAGTCATCATAATCCGGCGCACGTACATCATGACGGTGACCGTCACTGAGTTTACCGCCGATCCCCACCAGGAATACCGCGCCCAGCTCTTTAGCGATCGCACGTTCACGACCTTTTGCGTCAAGATCCGGATAACGAGATAACAGCTCCTGGCTATGAACAAAGTGGATCTGCTCTGGCAGGAACGGTGCCAAACCAAACTCTCTGCTAACCGCAGCTTCGGTGGCCTTAATTCCCGCCCAGATAGCCTCTACTGTGCTTTTCAGAGTGGAGAATTGACGCTCACCGTCGCCCATCACGCGCTCCCAATCCCACTGGTCAACGTACACTGAGTGCAGCGGGGAGAGGCGATCTTCATCGGGACGCAGGGCTTTCATATGCGTGTACAGCCCCTCGCCTGCGCTAAAGTCGTGTTGTCCTAACGTTTGACGCTTCCACTTCGCCAGTGAATG
Organism: Citrobacter sp. Cf087; assembly: GCF_030334285.1. NCBI lineage: Bacteria > Pseudomonadati > Pseudomonadota > Gammaproteobacteria > Enterobacterales > Enterobacteriaceae > Citrobacter > Citrobacter sp. Cf087. The sequence goes on along the minus strand of NZ_JAOWED010000032.1, from coordinate 427,899 downwards.
AACCACTTCGAATTGAGCGTCTGGCAATGCTTTAACCTTCACCTGCACCGCTTTTTCACAGCCCGACAAGTTATCCTGCGTGCCATCTCCAACGCGGCTGAGGATCGGAGCCTGAACTTCGATCAGACCTAAACGCTCTTCCAGCTGGCGAGAAAAATGAGATTTTACGAAGCTAATTTGACGTTGTTTGGCAATGTAAGCGGTTTTCATTATGTGTACTCCTGTGTCCTGTTGCCTATGATTAAGCAACAGAATGGAGGTAATATTCAATAATCAACAAACAAAAAGCCGACTTCGATTTTGATTCGTTAAAATTAACGACTAAAATAGAGGGAATCATTAATCTACATAAGAAAAACCTATGGAAAATTATCAGATCGACAATCTGGACCGCGGCATTCTTGATGCCCTGATGGAAAATGCCCGTACAGCCTACGCAGAATTAGCCAAACAGTTCGGCGTCAGCCCAGGAACAATTCACGTTCGCGTAGAAAAGATGAAGCAGGCCGGGATCATTACCGGCGCGCGGATTGATGTTAGTCCCAAACAATTGGGTTACGACGTCGGCTGCTTTATCGGCATCATTCTGAAAAGTGCGAAAGACTATCCGTCAGCACTTGCAAGACTGGAAAGCCTCGATGAAGTGACCGAAGCGTATTACACCACCGGGCACTACAGCATCTTTATTAAGGTAATGTGCAAATCGATCGACGCGTTGCAGCAGGTACTTATCAACAAGATCCAAACAATTGACGAAATTCAGTCCACTGAAACCCTGATCGTCTTGCAGAACCCGATTATGCGTACCATCAAGCCATGATCGGTTTTTTTAATCCCCTATTTTTCCACAGGTAGATCCCAGCTCGCACACAGCGTACAATACGCCCTCTTTATAAAGGTGGGCGATCATGGCAGACATCACTCTTATCAGCGGTAGTACGCTTGGCAGTGCGGAATATGTAGCAGAGCATCTGGCTGAAAAGCTGGACGACGCCGGTTTTTCCAGCGAAATACTGCATGGGCCAATGCTTGAAGAGGTTCCGACTGACGGGATCTGGCTGATTATCAGCTCCACACACGGAGCAGGAGACATTCCTGACAACCTGCAGCCTTTATATGATGCCCTACGCGAGCAGAAACCGAACCTGTCACAAGTGCACTTTGGTGCAATCGGGATCGGCAGTCGTGAATATGACACCTTTTGCGGCGCAATCGACAAGCTGGAAGCCGAATTGAAGGCCTGTGGGGCAAAACAGATCGGCGAAACACTCAGGATCAACGTACTGGAACATGAAATTCCGGAAGATCCGGCTGAAATTTGGCTGGGATCGTGGCATCCGTTGCTCAGAGATTTGTAAAGATCGTACTTTTTTATGTGGATAACTCTGGTTAAAAGCTTGGATCAACCGGTAGTTATCCCAAGAACAACCGTTGTTCAGTTTTTGAGTTGTGTATAACCCTTCATTCTGATCCCAGCTTATACGGACCAGGATCACCGATCATTCACAGCTAATGATCCTCAGCAACCTGTTGATCTTACTTAAAGGATCGACCTTATCCACAGAAAGGTGCGATCCTAATAAGAGATCACAATAAAACAGATCTCTAAATAAAAAGATCTTCTTTTTAATACCCAGGATCCCAGGTCTTTCTCCATCGACTAAAGTTGAGTAGAATCCACGGCCCGGGCTTCAATCCATTTTCACACCGCGTTATGCGAGGCAATCAGCATGTTTTATCAGGATCCTTTTGACGTCATCATCATTGGCGGGGGTCATGCAGGCACCGAGGCCGCAATGGCCGCGGCGCGAATGGGTCAACAGACTCTGCTTTTGACACACAATATCGACACTCTGGGACAGATGAGCTGCAACCCGGCGATCGGCGGTATTGGGAAGGGACACCTGGTAAAAGAAGTGGATGCGCTTGGTGGGTTGATGGCAAAAGCGATCGACCATGCGGGTATCCAGTTTAGGATACTAAACGCCAGCAAAGGGCCTGCCGTTCGTGCCACTCGCGCTCAGGCCGATCGTGTGCTCTATCGCCAGGCAGTACGTACCGCGCTGGAGAATCAACCTAACCTGATGATCTTCCAACAGGCGGTTGAAGATCTGATTGTTGAAAACGATCGTGTCGTGGGCGCAGTGACCCAAATGGGACTGAAGTTCCGTGCCAAAGCGGTCGTGTTAACCGTGGGGACTTTCCTCGACGGCAAAATTCATATTGGTCTGGACAACTACAGCGGTGGCCGCGCTGGCGATCCGCCGTCTATTCCGCTGTCACGTCGTCTGCGTGAACTGCCGCTGCGCGTCAGTCGCCTGAAAACCGGTACACCGCCGCGAATCGATGCGCGCACGATTGATTTCAGCGTGCTCGGCCAGCAAAACAGCGATAACCCGATGCCGGTCTTCTCATTCCTGGGCGATGCATCTCAACATCCGCGCCAGATGCCGTGTTATATCACGCATACCAATGAAAAAACCCATGATGTGATCCGTAATAACCTCGATCGTAGCCCGATGTACGCAGGCGTGATCGAAGGTATCGGCCCACGCTATTGCCCGTCGATCGAAGACAAAGTGATGCGCTTTGCCGATCGTAACCAACATCAGATCTTCCTCGAACCGGAAGGACTGACGTCTAACGAAATTTACCCGAATGGCATCTCCACCAGCCTGCCGTTCGATGTGCAGATGCAAATTGTCCGTTCCATGCAGGGGATGGAAAATGCCAGAATCGTCCGTCCTGGCTACGCGATTGAGTATGATTTCTTCGATCCGCGCGACCTGAAACCTACTCTGGAAAGCAAATTCATCCAGGGTCTGTTCTTTGCTGGTCAGATCAACGGTACGACCGGTTATGAAGAAGCTGCCGCGCAAGGGATGCTGGCTGGTCTGAACGCCGCACGCTTGTCTGCTGACAAAGACGGCTGGGCGCCGCGCCGCGATCAGGCTTATCTTGGTGTGCTGGTGGACGATCTGTGTACGCTGGGCACCAAAGAACCGTACCGCATGTTCACCTCACGCGCGGAATACCGTTTGATGCTGCGCGAAGATAACGCCGACCTGCGTCTGACCGAAATTGGCCGTGAGCTGGGACTGGTGGACGATGAGCGTTGGGCTCGCTTCAACGAGAAGCTGGAGCGTATTGAACAAGAACGCCAGCGTCTCAAATCAACCTGGGTGAATCCGTTAGCGGAGTCCGCTGCAGAAGTGAATGCTCACCTGGCGACACCTCTGTCACGTGAAGCGAGCGGTGAAGATCTGCTGCGTCGCCCGGATATGACCTATGCTCAGTTGACCTCTTTATCTGCGTTTGCACCTGCGCTTGATGATGCTCAGGCCGCGGAACAGGTTGAAATTCAGGTGAAATACGAAGGATATATCGCCCGTCAGCAGGAAGAGATCGAGAGACAACAGCGTAATGAGAACACCCTGTTGCCTGCAACGCTGGATTATCGTCAGGTCTCCGGCTTGTCGAATGAGGTCATTGCCAAACTGAACGATCACAAACCGGTATCGATCGGCCAGGCATCGCGTATTTCCGGCGTAACACCTGCCGCCATCTCCATTCTGCTGGTATGGCTGAAAAAACAAGGTATGCTGCGTCGCAGCGCTTGATATCACTTTTTGGCGGGAGTGCTTCGTTTGCCCGCCCTACAAATTTGTCGGCCCGATAAGCGACAGCGCGTCGGGCAATAGATTATTTACAGGTAACGACCGTGCTCAACAAACTCTCTCGTCTGCTGGCTGATGCCGGTATTTCTCTTACCGATCACCAGAAAAATCAGCTGATTGCGTATGTCGATATGCTGCATAAATGGAACAAAGCGTACAACCTGACGTCGGTGCGTGATCCCAACGAAATGCTGGTGCGCCATATTCTGGACAGCATTGTCGTCGCGCCGTACCTGAAGGGCGAGCGTTTTATCGATGTCGGCACTGGTCCGGGCCTACCGGGAATCCCTCTCTCCATCGTACGTCCTGAAGCGCATTTCACACTGCTGGATAGCCTGGGAAAACGCGTTCGTTTCTTGCGCCAGGTGCAGCATGAGCTTGCGCTTACTAACATCACTCCAGTGCAAAGTCGCGTTGAAGAATTCCCTTCAGAGCCGCCGTTTGATGGGGTGATTAGCCGTGCTTTCGCGTCACTCAATGATATGGTGAGCTGGTGCCATCATTTGCCTGGTCAGGAAGGGCGTTTTTATGCGCTAAAAGGGCAGTTGCCTGAAGATGAAATTGCCTCGTTGCCTGCAGAATTCAGCGTCGAGTCGGTCGAAAAATTACGCGTTCCGCAACTGGATGGTGAACGTCATCTGGTGGTTATTAAGCCAAACAAAATTTAATTTTTATCAAAAAAAATAGAAAAAAAACGGTTCTTCGGGTGTTAAAAGTCATAAGGAATAGTGTGGTTAAATGTCGTTACATTTCACTAATGCCTTACGGTTTTGCATCATAACTATAACGTACCGTTTTTTGTTAAAAGTGAAACAAGTCAGCTGTGAAAATATCAGCCTGCTAAAAATAGAATCAAAGAATCACCGCTCGTGTTAATTTTTTATTATAAATGTCAATGGGTGGTTTTTTTGTTGTTATTCGCTATTTTTAAAACAGTAACGAATTTTAGGCTTAAATATCAAAAAGTTGAAATGGCATCATTTGCCAAGTAAATAAATAGTGCCGGGGCGAATATGCTTAATATGTGATCTGGTGCACGCTTTGCAGCCAGTGTTTACGCGGCTTTTGCAGTTTTGCATGATCGTTCACAGTTTGCATAAAAGTGATAAATGTGGCGTAGCGAAAAATATTTAAACATTTATTCACTTTTTAGCTACTTATTGTTTGAAATCGAGAAGGCGCACCGTATAATTTGACCGCTTTTTGATGCTTGACTCTAAGCCATAAAGAACGTTTTATACGACACGCGGCATACCTCGAAGGGAGCAGGAGTAAAAACGTGATGTCTATGTCGCTCTTGAGTCGAAACGTTGCTCGTAAGCTTTTGCTCACACAGTTTCTGGCGGTAATAGCAAGTGGACTGCTATTTAGCCTCAAAGACCCTTTCTGGGGCATCTCCGCATTGTGCGGTGGATTGGCAGTGTTACTGCCTAATGTGTTGTTTATGATATTTGCCTGGCGTCACCAGGCACATACACCAGCTAAAGGCCGAGTAGCCTGGACGTTCGCTTTCGGCGAAGCCTTCAAGGTATTAGCTATGCTGGTGTTGTTGGTGGTGGCGTTGGCTGTTTTGAAAGCGGTATTCATGCCGCTGATCGTTACGTGGGTTTTGGTGCTGGTGGTTCAGATACTGGCGCCGGCTGTAATTAACAACAAAGGGTAAAGGCATCATGGCTTCAGAAAATATGACGCCGCAGGATTACATAGGGCACCATCTGAATAACCTTCAGTTGGACCTACGTACATTCTCGCTGGTGGATCCGCACAACCCCCCAGCCACCTTCTGGACGCTCAATATTGACTCCATTTTCTTCTCGGTGGTTCTGGGTCTGTTGTTCCTGCTTATGTTCCGTAGCGTAGCCAAAAAGGCGACCAGCGGCGTACCAGGTAAATTTCAGACTGCGATTGAGCTGGTAATCGGCTTTGTGCATGGTAGCGTGAAAGACATGTACCATGGCAAAAGCAAGCTGATTGCTCCGCTGGCCCTGACGATTTTCGTCTGGGTTTTCCTGATGAACTTGATGGATTTGCTGCCTATCGACCTGCTGCCGTACATCGGTGAGCATATCTTTGGCCTACCGGCTCTGCGTGTGGTTCCGTCTGCTGACGTGAACATCACCCTGTCGATGGCGCTGGGCGTATTTATCCTCATTCTGTTCTACAGCATCAAAATGAAAGGCATCGGTGGCTTCGCGAAAGAGTTGACACTGCAGCCGTTCAATCACTGGGCGTTCATCCCTGTCAACTTAATCCTTGAAGGGGTAAGCCTGCTGTCCAAACCAATCTCACTTGGTCTGCGACTGTTCGGTAACATGTACGCTGGTGAGCTGATTTTCATTCTGATTGCTGGTCTGTTGCCGTGGTGGTCACAGTGGATCCTGAATGTGCCGTGGGCCATTTTCCACATACTGATTATCACGCTGCAAGCCTTCATATTTATGGTTCTGACGATTGTCTATCTGTCGATGGCATCTGAAGAGCATTAATTTACCAACACTACTACGTTTTAACTGAAACAAACTGGAGACTGTCATGGAAAACCTGAATATGGATCTGCTGTACATTGCTGCCGCTGTGATGATGGGTCTGGCGGCAATCGGTGCTGCGATCGGTATCGGCATCCTCGGGGGTAAATTCCTGGAAGGCGCAGCGCGTCAACCGGATCTGATTCCTCTGCTGCGTACTCAGTTCTTTATCGTTATGGGTCTGGTGGATGCAATCCCAATGATCGCTGTAGGTCTGGGTCTGTACGTGATGTTTGCTGTCGCGTAGTAAGCGTTGCTTGAATTAAGAGCAATATCAGAACGTTAACTAGATAGAGGCATTGTGCTGTGAATCTTAACGCAACAATCCTCGGCCAGGCCATCGCGTTTGTCCTGTTCGTTCTGTTCTGCATGAAGTACGTATGGCCGCCTTTAATGGCTGCCATCGAAAAACGTCAAAAAGAAATTGCTGACGGCCTTGCTTCTGCAGAACGAGCACATAAGGATCTTGACCTTGCAAAGGCCAGCGCGACCGACCAGCTGAAAAAAGCGAAGGCGGAAGCTCAGGTAATCATCGAGCAGGCGAACAAACGCCGTGCTCAGATCCTGGACGAAGCTAAAACTGAAGCAGAGCAGGAACGTACTAAAATCGTGGCACAGGCGCAGGCGGAAATTGAAGCCGAGCGTAAACGTGCTCGCGAAGAGCTGCGTAAGCAAGTTGCTATCCTGGCTGTTGCTGGCGCCGAGAAGATCATCGAACGTTCCGTGGATGAAGCTGCTAATAGCGACATCGTGGACAAACTTGTCGCTGAACTGTAAGGAGGGAGGGGCTGATGTCTGAATTTGTTACGGTAGCTCGCCCCTACGCCAAAGCAGCTTTTGACTTTGCCGTTGAGCACCAAAGCGTTGACCGTTGGCAGGATATGCTGATGTTTGCCGCTGAGGTGACAAAAAACGAACAAATGGCAGAGCTTCTCTCTGGCGCGCTGGCGCCGGAAACGCTCGCTGAGTCGTTTATCGCCGTATGCGGTGAGCAACTGGACGAAAGCGGCCAAAACCTGATTCGGGTAATGGCTGAAAATAACCGTCTGAATGCGCTCCCGGATGTTCTTGAGCAGTTTATTCACCTGCGTGCAGCCAGTGAGGCTATCTCTGAGGTAGAAGTTACTTCTGCCAATGCACTGAGTGATGAACAGCTTAAGAAGATTAGCGCAGCGATGGAAAAACGTCTGTCACGCAAAGTTAAGCTGAATTGCAAAATCGATAAGTCTGTAATGGCAGGCGTAATCATCCGAGCGGGTGATATGGTCATTGATGGCAGCGTACGCGGCCGTCTTGAACGCCTTGCAGACGTCTTGCAGTCTTAAGGGGACTGGAGCATGCAACTGAATTCCACCGAAATCAGCGAACTGATCAAGCAGCGCATTGCTCAGTTCAATGTTGTGAGCGAAGCTCACAACGAAGGTACTATTGTTTCTGTAAGTGACGGTGTTATCCGCATTCACGGCCTGGCCGATTGTATGCAGGGTGAGATGATTTCCCTGCCGGGTAACCGTTACGCTATCGCACTGAACCTGGAGCGCGACTCCGTAGGTGCAGTTGTGATGGGTCCATACGCTGACCTCGCCGAAGGCATGAAGGTTAAGTGTACGGGTCGTATTCTGGAAGTTCCGGTTGGCCGTGGACTGCTGGGTCGTGTGGTGAACACTCTGGGTTCCCCGATTGACGGTAAAGGTCCGGTTGATAACGATGGCTTCTCGCCAATCGAAGTTATCGCACCAGGCGTAATCGAACGTCAGTCCGTCGACCAGCCAGTGCAGACCGGTTATAAATCTGTTGATGCCATGATCCCAATCGGTCGTGGCCAGCGTGAGCTGATCATCGGTGACCGTCAGACAGGTAAAACCGCGATGGCAATCGATGCCATCATCAACCAGCGTGATTCTGGCATCAAATGTGTGTACGTGGCTATCGGCCAGAAAGCGTCCACCATTTCTAACGTGGTTCGTAAACTGGAAGAACACGGCGCACTGTCCAACACCATCGTTGTTGTGGCGACCGCGTCTGAATCTGCTGCACTGCAATACCTGGCACCATATGCCGGTTGCGCAATGGGCGAATACTTCCGTGACCGCGGTGAAGATGCACTGATCGTTTACGATGACCTGTCTAAACAGGCTGTTGCTTACCGTCAGGTTTCCCTGCTGCTGCGTCGTCCACCAGGACGTGAAGCATTCCCGGGCGACGTATTTTACCTCCACTCCCGTCTGCTGGAACGCGCATCCCGCGTAAACGCGGAATACGTTGAGAAGTTCACCAATGGTGAAGTTAAAGGTAAAACCGGCTCCCTGACCGCTCTGCCGATTATCGAAACCCAGGCGGGTGACGTTTCTGCGTTCGTTCCGACCAACGTAATTTCTATTACCGATGGTCAGATCTTCCTGGAAACCAACCTGTTTAACTCCGGTATTCGTCCGGCAGTTAACCCGGGTATCTCCGTATCTCGTGTTGGTGGTGCAGCGCAGACCAAGATCATCAAGAAACTGTCCGGTGGTATTCGTACCGCGCTGGCGCAGTATCGTGAACTGGCAGCGTTTTCTCAGTTCGCTTCTGACCTGGATGAAGCTACTCGTAAGCAGCTGAGCCACGGTCAGAAAGTAACTGAACTGCTGAAGCAGAAACAGTATGCGCCAATGTCTGTTGCACAGCAGGGTGTGGTGCTGTTCGCGGCTGAACGCGGTTATCTCGAAGATGTGGAACTGGCGAAAATCGGTAGCTTCGAAGCCGCTCTGCTGGCTTACGTTGACCGTGACCACGCTCCGCTGATGCAAGAGATCAACCAGTCCGGTGGCTATAACGATGAAATCGAAGGCAAGCTGAAAGCTATCCTCGATTCCTTCAAGGCAACCCAGTCCTGGTAACGTCTGGCGGTCTGCTTTAGGGTGGACCGCAAGGCATTGAGGAGAAGCTCATGGCCGGCGCAAAAGAGATACGTAGTAAGATCGCAAGCGTCCAGAACACGCAGAAGATCACTAAAGCGATGGAGATGGTCGCCGCTTCCAAAATGCGTAAATCGCAGGATCGCATGGCGGCCAGCCGTCCTTATGCAGAGACCATGCGCAAAGTGATTGGTCACCTTGCGAATGGTAATCTGGAATATAAGCACCCTTACCTGGAAGAACGCGACGTTAAACGCGTGGGCTACCTGGTGGTGTCGACCGACCGTGGTCTGTGCGGTGGCTTGAACATTAACCTGTTCAAAAAGCTGCTGGCGGATATGAAAACATGGTCCGATAAAGGCGTTCAGTGCGATATCGCAATGATCGGCTCTAAGGGCGTGTCTTTCTTTAACTCCGTTGGCGGTAATGTGATTGCTCAGGTAACCGGTATGGGGGATAACCCTTCCCTGTCCGAACTGATCGGTCCGGTTAAAGTGATGCTGCAGGCCTACGATGAAGGTCGCCTGGACAGACTGTACGTTGTCAGCAACAAATTTATTAACACCATGTCTCAGACGCCAACCATCACCCAACTGCTGCCTCTGCCGGCATCAGATGATGATGAATTGAAGCGTAAATCCTGGGATTACCTGTATGAGCCAGACCCGAAAGCGCTGCTGGATACCCTGCTGCGTCGTTATGTCGAGTCTCAGGTTTATCAGGGCGTGGTAGAAAACCTGGCCAGCGAGCAGGCCGCACGTATGGTGGCGATGAAAGCCGCGACCGACAATGGCGGCAGCCTGATTAAAGAGCTGCAGTTGGTATACAACAAAGCTCGTCAGGCCAGCATTACTCAGGAACTCACCGAAATCGTCGGTGGTGCATCCGCGGTATAACCAGGTTAATTCGTAGAGGATTCAAGATGGCTACTGGAAAAATTGTCCAGGTAATCGGCGCCGTGGTTGACGTCGAATTCCCTCAGGATGCCGTACCGCGCGTGTACGATGCTCTTGAGGTTATGAATGGTAAAGAGAGCCTGGTGCTGGAAGTTCAGCAGCAGCTCGGCGGCGGTATCGTACGTACCATCGCCATGGGTTCTTCTGACGGTCTGCGTCGTGGTCTGGAAGTTAAAGACCTCGAGCACCCGATCGAAGTCCCGGTAGGTAAAGCAACGCTGGGTCGTATCATGAACGTTCTGGGTCACCCGATCGACATGAAAGGCGATATCGGTGAAGAAGAGCGTTGGGCTATCCACCGTGCAGCACCTTCCTACGAAGAGCTGTCAAGCTCTCAGGAACTGCTGGAAACCGGTATCAAAGTTATCGACCTGATGTGTCCGTTCGCTAAGGGCGGTAAAGTTGGTCTGTTCGGTGGTGCGGGTGTAGGTAAAACCGTAAACATGATGGAGCTGATCCGTAACATCGCGATCGAACACTCCGGTTACTCCGTGTTTGCGGGCGTAGGTGAACGTACTCGTGAGGGTAACGACTTCTACCACGAAATGACCGACTCCAACGTTCTGGACAAAGTATCCCTGGTATATGGCCAGATGAACGAGCCGCCGGGAAACCGTCTGCGTGTTGCGCTGACCGGTCTGACCATGGCTGAGAAGTTCCGTGACGAAGGTCGTGACGTTCTGCTGTTCGTTGATAACATCTATCGTTACACCCTGGCCGGTACAGAAGTATCTGCACTGCTGGGTCGTATGCCATCAGCGGTAGGCTACCAGCCGACCCTGGCGGAAGAGATGGGTGTTCTGCAGGAACGTATCACCTCCACCAAAACCGGTTCTATCACCTCCGTTCAGGCGGTATACGTACCAGCGGATGACTTGACTGACCCATCCCCAGCAACCACCTTTGCTCACTTGGATGCAACCGTGGTACTGAGCCGTCAGATCGCATCTCTGGGTATCTACCCGGCAGTTGACCCGCTGGACTCCACCAGCCGTCAGCTGGATCCGCTGGTTGTTGGTCAGGAACACTACGACACCGCGCGTGGCGTACAGTCCCTGCTGCAGCGTTATCAGGAACTGAAAGACATCATCGCCATCCTGGGTATGGATGAACTGTCTGAAGAAGATAAACTGGTGGTAGCACGCGCACGTAAGATTCAGCGCTTCCTGTCCCAGCCGTTCTTCGTTGCGGAAGTATTCACCGGTTCTCCGGGCAAATACGTTTCCCTGAAAGACACCATCCGTGGCTTTAAAGGCATCATGGAAGGCGAATACGACCACCTGCCAGAGCAGGCGTTCTACATGGTTGGTTCTATCGACGAAGCCGTGGAAAAAGCCAAAAAACTTTAACGCCTTAATCGGAGGGTGATATGGCAATGACTTACCACCTGGACGTCGTCAGCGCAGAGCAACAAATGTTCTCTGGTCTGGTCGAGAAAATCCAGGTAACGGGTAGTGAAGGTGAACTGGGTATTTTCCCGGGTCACGCACCGCTGCTCACCGCCATTAAGCCTGGTATGATCCGCATCGTTAAACAGTTCGGTCATGAAGAGTTTATCTACCTGTCCGGCGGCATTCTCGAAGTGCAGCCTGGCAGCGTGACCGTTCTGGCTGATACCGCGATTCGCGGACAGGATCTCGATGAAGCGAGAGCCCTGGAAGCGAAGCGTAAGGCTGAAGAGCACATCAAGAGCTCTCATGGTGACGTGGATTACGCTCAGGCATCTGCGGAACTGGCCAAAGCGATCGCGAAACTGCGCGTTATCGAGTTGACCAAAAAAGCGATGTAACACCGGCTTGAAAAGCATAAAGGCCAGTCTGGTTTCCAGGCTGGCTTTTTTTTGCTTTTGCTGCAAGAACATTTAAATTGAAAGCTGTTTTGTGATTTAGATCATAAAAATATTGATTGGCTAAAAAATGCGGCGTAGACTCTTTTTATGTGATGTGTGTCACATAATAAAATCAGATAAAAAGAGATGCCAACATGAAATTACTCAATAAAATCATCGCCATGTTCAGCAATATGAGCTTTTAGACTTTACCTGCCTGTCCTGTGGCGCGATGCTTGATATGGTTTATCAGTCAGCGCCACTTGTTGTTATAAATCCCCTCCCCCTACTCTTCTCCCTCAACTTTTTATTTCGCGTACACATGTTCGGTTTCTCACTGAATCACATAAAAAAAATCGGGCCTTGCATGTGTAACTCTTTATTCATGCGGTAAAAAAATAGCAAAAACATTAACCTAAGGCTTTAATAAGAGCAGTCCCCAGGTTTTTGGCAGACAAAAGATACTGATTTAGACGAAAATAGTGAGTTATCAGATGGGGAATTACCCCTGTTGAACGTTTTATCTTCGGTCCATTTCACGCTGAAAAAAATGTAGTATTTTCAATGTGAAACGGTATAAATTCGTTCTCAAATTACAGTCAGGATGTGTATGTTGAATAATGCTATGAGCGTCGTGATCCTTGCCGCAGGCAAAGGCACGCGTATGTATTCCGATCTCCCTAAAGTGCTGCATACCCTCGCAGGAAAACCGATGATTCAGCATGTCATTGATGCTGCTAATGAATTAGGTGCGACTCACGTACATCTGGTCTACGGGCACGGTGGTGATTTGCTCAAGCAGACGCTGAAAGATGGCAATCTGAACTGGGTTCTGCAGGCGGAACAGTTGGGTACCGGCCATGCAATGCAGCAGGCGGCGCCATTCTTTGGTGATGATGAAGACATTTTAATGCTCTATGGCGATGTGCCGCTGATCTCTACCGATACCTTACGTCGCCTGCGTGAAGCCAAACCGCAGAGCGGCATTGGCTTGCTAACGGTAAAACTTGATGACCCAACCGGTTATGGCCGAATTACCCGCGATAACGGCAATGTCACGGGTATCGTTGAGCATAAAGATGCCACCGACGAGCAGCGTCAAATCCAGGAAATAAACACTGGTATCCTGATTGCCAACGGCGCTGACATGAAGCGTTGGCTGTCTAAACTGACCAACAACAACGTGCAGGGTGAATACTACATCACCGATATCATCGCGATGGCGTATCAGGAAGGACGTGAAATTGCTGCAGTACATCCTGCACGCATTAGCGAAACTGAAGGGGTGAATAACCGTCTTCAGCTATCCCGTCTGGAACGTGTTTATCAGTCCGAGCAGGCAGAAAAACTGCTGCTGGCAGGCGTGATGCTGCGCGATCCGGCACGTTTTGATCTTCGCGGTACGCTTATTCACGGGCGCGATGTTGAAATTGATACTAACGTTATCATTGAAGGTAACGTAACCGTTGGGGATCGCGTCAAGATTGGCGCCGGTTGCATCATCAAAAACAGCGTGATTGGTGAGGGTTGCGAGCTTAGCCCATACAGTGTGGTGGAAGATGCGCATCTGGAAGCCGCTTGCACCATTGGTCCATTCGCACGTCTGCGCCCGGGTGCTGAGCTGCAGGAAGGCGCGCACGTGGGTAACTTTGTCGAAATGAAAAAAGCGCGTCTGGGTAAAGGCTCCAAAGCCGGTCATTTGACCTACCTGGGTGATGCGGAGATTGGCGATAACGTGAATATCGGCGCGGGTACGATTACCTGCAACTACGATGGCGCCAATAAGTTTAAAACCATTATTGGTGATGATGTGTTTGTGGGGTCTGATACTCAGCTGGTGGCGCCTGTCACCGTGGGTAAAGGTGCGACGATTGCCGCCGGAACCACCGTAACGCGTAATGTCGCCGATAACGAACTGGTATTAAGCCGTGTACCTCAGGTCCATAAACAGGGCTGGCAGCGTCCGGTGAAGAAGAAGTAAGTGATTTTTGCCAGATGGCGGCCTACGTGCGGTGACGTTCTGTAGGCCTGATAAGCGTAAGCGCCATCAGGCAGACAAGAGATGAGGGGATAACATAATCCTCCGCTCAACAAGCAATACCATAAAAATAACCCCACTCTCTACAAGGCTCGGGGCGCCCGAAATGGGCAAATACAGGTCAGCGACAACGACAGGCATAATGCCTAAATTCGGAATCAAAAAATATGTGTGGAATTGTTGGCGCTATCGCGCAGCGTGATGTAGCTGAAATCCTTCTCGAAGGTTTACGTCGTCTGGAATATCGTGGTTATGACTCTGCTGGTCTGGCCGTCGTCGATGCTGAAGGTAACATGACCCGTCTGCGTCGTCTGGGTAAAGTGCAGATGCTGACTGCTGCTGCGGAAGAACATCCGTTGCATGGTGGTACAGGTATCGCTCACACCCGCTGGGCGACACACGGTGAACCTTCAGAAGCGAACGCGCATCCCCATGTTTCTGAACACATTGTTGTGGTGCATAACGGAATCATTGAAAACCATGAACCACTGCGTGAGCTGTTGAAAACGCGTGGCTATACCTTTGTTTCTGAAACCGACACCGAAGTGATTGCTCACCTGGTGCACTGGGAACTGGAACAGGGTGGTACGCTGCGTGAAGCCGTGCTGCGTACTATTCCCCAACTACGTGGTGCCTACGGCACGGTGATCATGGATACCCGTAATCCGGAAACCCTGCTGGCGGCCCGTTCTGGTAGCCCGCTGGTGATTGGTCTGGGTATGGGCGAAAACTTCATCGCTTCCGATCAGCTGGCGCTGCTGCCGGTAACCCGTCGCTTCATCTTCCTGGAAGAGGGTGACATCGCGGAAGTGACTCGTCGTTCTGTCTCTATTTTCGACAAGTCTGGCGCAGAAGTGAAACGTCAGGATATCGAATCGAATCTGCAGTATGACGCGGGCGAAAAAGGTATTTATCGCCACTACATGCAGAAAGAGATCTACGAACAGCCGAACGCGATTAAAAATACGCTGACCGGGCGCATTAGCCACGGTGAAGTAGATTTAAGCGAGCTGGGGTCGCGTGCCAACGAGCTGCTGTCTCAGGTTGAGCATATCCAGATTATCGCCTGCGGTACGTCTTACAACTCCGGTATGGTGTCCCGCTACTGGTTTGAATCGCTGGCGGGTATTCCTTGTGATGTCGAAATCGCTTCCGAATTCCGCTATCGCAAATCCGCCGTGCGCCGTAACAGCCTGATGATTACCCTTTCTCAGTCTGGTGAAACGGCGGATACCCTGGCGGGCCTGCGCTTATCTAAAGAGCTGGGCTATCTGGGATCGCTGGCTATCTGTAACGTTCCGGGTTCCTCTCTGGTGCGTGAATCTGACCTGGCGATGATGACCAATGCCGGTACCGAAATCGGTGTGGCCTCCACGAAGGCATTTACCACTCAGCTGACCGTTCTGCTGATGCTGGTGGCGAAACTGTCCCGTCTGAAAGGCCTTGATGCGTCTATTGAGCAGGAGATCGTTCACGGTCTGCAGGCGCTGCCGAGTCGTATTGAGCAGATGTTGTCTCAGGACAAACGCATTGCCGCTCTGGCAGAAGGTTTCTCTGACAAACATCATGCGCTGTTCCTTGGCCGTGGCGATCAGTATCCAATTGCGCTGGAAGGCGCGCTGAAGCTGAAAGAGATCTCTTATATTCACGCTGAAGCTTATGCCGCAGGTGAACTGAAACACGGTCCGCTGGCGCTGATTGATGCCGATATGCCAGTTATCGTGGTTGCGCCGAACAACGAATTGTTGGAAAAACTGAAATCCAACATTGAAGAAGTTCGCGCCCGTGGCGGTCAGCTGTACGTCTTTGCTGACCAGGATGCTGGCTTTACCAGCAGCGAAAACATGCACATCATCGAGATGCCGCATGTGGAAGAGGTGATTGCACCGATCTTCTACACCGTTCCGCTGCAGCTGCTGGCGTATCATGTGGCACTGATTAAAGGCACCGACGTCGATCAGCCGCGTAACCTGGCGAAGTCAGTTACCGTAGAATAATCCGTGCTTAACTGAACTGGAAATGCCCTGCTACAAGCGGGGCATTTTTTAAACTTGTTCTGTTTTTAATCAATTATCCCGCCTGTTTTATGTGACAAACCGTCATCTTCAACTACTGTTTTCAGTGTCATAAAAAGAAAATTCTAACGAAATATTATTGTCATGATTGTGACTAACTTTTTGTTTTAAATGTATTTTTAGATAAAAAACTTTCCGTATTTTTCGTTGTCATAAAACTGTCATATTTCGTACATATAACTGTCACCTGTTTGTCCTATTTTGCTCACAGTAGCAACTCAAACAACGATTTACGAAAACCGTGCAGGAGACATTATGAAAGTTATGCGTACCACTGTCGCAACTGTTGTCGCCGCGACCTTATCCATGAGCGCGTTCTCTGCGTTTGCAGCAGCGAGCCTGACAGGTGCAGGTGCAACCTTCCCTGCGCCAGTGTATGCCAAATGGGCAGATACCTATCAGAAAGAGACCGGTAGCAAAGTAAACTACCAGGGTATCGGCTCCTCCGGTGGTGTAAAACAAATTACGGCCAATACCGTTGATTTCGGCGCTTCTGATGCACCGCTGTCTGACGAAAAACTGGCGCAAGAAGGTCTGTTCCAGTTCCCGACCGTGATCGGTGGCGTAGTGCTGGCTGTGAACATCCCGGGCCTGAAATCCGGCGAACTGGTGCTGGACGGTAAAACGCTGGGTGACATCTACCTCGGTAAAATTAAGAAGTGGGATGATGAAGCCATTACCAAACTGAACCCGGGTCTGAAGCTGCCTTCACAGAATATCGCCGTTGTGCGTCGCGCTGACGGTTCCGGTACTTCCTTCGTTTTCACCAGCTACCTGGCAAAAGTAAACGAAGAGTGGAAATCTAAAATTGGTTCCGGCTCTACTGTGAACTGGCCGACCGGTCTGGGCGGTAAAGGTAACGACGGTATCGCTGCGTTCGTACAGCGTCTGCCGGGTTCTATCGGTTACGTTGAGTACGCTTACGCTAAGCAGAACAACCTGGCGTACACCAAGCTGGTCTCTGCTGATGGCAAACCGGTAAGCCCGACAGAAGAGAGCTTTGCTAACGCCGCAAAAGGCGCTGACTGGAGCAAAACTTTCGCTCAGGATCTGACTAACCAGAAAGGTGACGACGCGTGGCCAATCACCTCCACCACCTTCATCCTGGTCCATAAAGAGTCGAAGAAACCAGAGCAGAGCGCAGAAGTGCTGAAGTTCTTCGACTGGGCGTACAAAAATGGCGGCAAACAGGCTAACGACCTGGATTACGCCAGCCTGCCGGACAGCGTGGTTGAGCAGGTTCGTGCTGCATGGAAGACCAACGTGAAAGACAGCAGCGGTAAAGCGCTGTACTAATAGAATATCTTTAACGAGTTGGCGGATGGCGCTACGCTTATCCGCCCTACGGTTTCGACTGTAGGCCCGCTTTGTAGGCCGGATAAGCGTAGCGCCATCCGGCATGGGCAACTTCGTAAACGCGTTTAACTTAAAGAGTGATTTATGGCTGCAACCAAGCCTGCTTTTAACCCACCGGGTAAAAAGGGTGACATGATCTTCAGCGCGCTGGTAAGACTGGCTGCGCTGATTGTGCTATTGATGTTGGGTGGCATTATTGTCTCTCTGGTTATCTCCTCCTGGCCAAGCATTCAGAAATTTGGTTTCTCCTTTCTGTGGACCAAAGACTGGGATGCGCCAAACGATATCTACGGTGCCTTAGTACCGATTTACGGTACGCTGGTTACCTCACTTATTGCACTGCTGATTGCCGTTCCGGTGAGTTTCGGCATTGCGCTGTTCCTGACTGAACTTGCACCTGGCTGGCTGCGTCGCCCGCTGGGCATCGCTATTGAACTGCTGGCGGCAATTCCGAGTATCGTGTACGGCATGTGGGGGCTGTTTATCTTTGCCCCGCTGTTTGCGACTTATTTCCAGGAGCCGGTCGGAAACATCCTTTCCAACATTCCGTTTGTTGGCGCACTGTTCTCCGGCCCGGCTTTTGGTATCGGTATTCTGGCGGCTGGCGTGATCCTCGCCATCATGATCATCCCGTACATTGCGGCGGTTATGCGTGATGTGTTCGAACAAACGCCGGTACTGATGAAAGAGTCAGCCTACGGCATCGGCTGTACCACCTGGGAAGTTATCTGGCGCATCGTCCTGCCGTTCACCAAAAATGGCGTGATCGGCGGCGTGATGTTGGGGCTGGGCCGCGCACTGGGTGAAACCATGGCGGTGACCTTTATCATCGGTAACACCTACCAGCTCGACAGTGCCTCGCTGTACATGCCGGGCAACAGTATTACCTCTGCGCTGGCGAATGAATTTGCCGAAGCGGAATCTGGACTGCACGTTGCCGCGTTGATGGAGCTGGGTCTGATTCTGTTTGTGATCACCTTCATCGTGCTGGCTGCGTCTAAGTTCATGATCATGCGCCTTGCGAAGAACGAGGGGGCACGCTAATGGCTACGCTTGAAATGCAAAACACCGCTCAGCTTGCGGAATCCCGCCGTAAAATGCAGGCGCGTCGTCGTCTGAAAAACCGCATCGCGCTGACGCTCTCTATGGCGACCATGGCGTTCGGTCTGTTCTGGCTCATTTGGATCCTGATGTCCACGATCACCCGCGGCATTGACGGTATGTCGCTAGCGCTGTTCACCGAAATGACGCCGCCGCCGAATACGGCGGGTGGTGGTCTGGCGAACGCCCTGGCCGGTAGCGGTCTGTTGATTCTGTGGGCGACCGTGTTTGGTACCCCGCTCGGCATTATGGCGGGTATCTACCTGGCGGAGTATGGGCGTAAGTCCTGGCTGGCTGAGGTCATCCGCTTTATCAATGACATTCTGCTTTCTGCGCCATCCATCGTGGTCGGTCTGTTCGTTTACACCATCGTGGTAGCAAAAATGGAGCATTTCTCCGGCTGGGCGGGCGTGATCGCGCTGGCGCTGCTGCAGGTGCCTATTGTTATTCGTACCACAGAGAACATGCTCAAGCTGGTGCCAGATAGCCTGCGTGAAGCCGCCTATGCACTGGGTACGCCGAAATGGAAGATGATTTCTGCGATCACCCTGAAGGCGTCTGTCTCGGGCATCATTACAGGTGTTCTGTTAGCAATTGCTCGTATCGCAGGTGAAACGGCTCCGCTGCTGTTTACGTCGCTCTCCAACCAGTTCTGGAGCACCGACATGATGCAGCCTATCGCCAACCTGCCGGTCACTATCTTTAAGTTTGCGATGAGCCCGTTTGCTGAGTGGCAGCAACTGGCCTGGGCCGGGGTACTGATTATTACCCTGTGCGTACTGCTGCTGAACATTCTGGCGCGCGTCATTTTCGCGAAGAAGAAACACGGTTAATTTTTACGGCGTGGCTGATGCGGCGCCGGATGAGGAAAAGATTGAAATGAGTATGGTTGATACTGCCCCAGGTAAAATTCAGGTTCGTGATTTGAACTTCTACTATGGCAAATTCCATGCCCTGAAGAACATCAACCTGGATATTGCTAAAAACCAGGTAACGGCGTTTATCGGGCCTTCTGGCTGTGGTAAATCGACGCTGCTGCGTACGTTCAACAAAATGTTTGAACTGTACCCGGAGCAACGTGCGGAAGGTGAAATTCTGCTGGATGGCGACAATATTCTCACCAATACCCAGGATATCGCTCTGCTGCGTGCCAAAGTAGGCATGGTATTCCAGAAGCCCACGCCGTTCCCGATGTCCATCTACGACAACATCGCTTTTGGCGTACGTCTGTTTGAGAAACTCTCGCGTGCGGATATGGACGAACGCGTGCAGTGGGCATTGACCAAGGCCGCATTGTGGAATGAAACCAAAGATAAATTACACCAGAGCGGGTACTCTCTCTCGGGTGGTCAGCAGCAGCGACTGTGTATTGCGCGTGGCATCGCCATTCGCCCGGAAGTGCTTCTGCTTGATGAGCCATGTTCAGCGCTCGACCCTATTTCTACCGGGCGTATCGAAGAGCTGATCACTGAGCTGAAAGAGGATTACACCGTCGTTATCGTTACCCACAACATGCAGCAGGCTGCGCGTTGTTCCGATCACACGGCATTTATGTACCTGGGCGAGTTGATTGAGTTCAGTAACACGGACGATCTGTTCACCAAGCCCGCGAAGAAACAAACTGAAGATTACATCACCGGTCGTTACGGCTGATTCAGGAGCTTGTTGTGGATAACCTTAACCTTAATAAACATATTTCCGGCCAGTTCAATGCAGAGCTGGAAAGCATCCGTACCCAGGTGATGACCATGGGCGGCATGGTCGAGCAGCAGCTTTCTGATGCAATCACGGCGATGCACAACCAGGACAGCGAGCTGGCGAAGCGCGTCATTGAAGGCGATAAGAACGTCAACATGATGGAGGTGGCGATCGACGAAGCCTGCGTGCGTATCATCGCCAAGCGTCAACCGACAGCGAGCGACCTGCGTCTGGTGATGGCGATTATCAAAACCATCGCTGAGCTGGAACGTATTGGTGACGTGGCAGATAAAATTTGCCGCACCGCGCTGGAGAAGTTCTCGCAACAGCACCAGCCGCTGCTGGTAAGTCTGGAGTCGCTGGGTCGTCACACTGTGCAGATGCTGCACGACGTGTTGGATGCGTTTGCGCGTATGGATCTCGACGAAGCGGTACGTATTTATCGCGAAGATAAGAAAGTCGACCAGGAGTATGAAGGCATCGTGCGTCAGCTGATGACTTATATGATGGAAGACCCACGTACCATTCCAAGCGTGCTGACCGCGCTGTTCTGCGCACGTTCCATCGAACGTATCGGTGACCGCTGCCAGAATATCTGCGAATACATCTTCTATTTCGTGAAGGGACAAGACTTCCGTCACGTGGGCGGCGATGAGCTGGATAAGCTGCTGGCGGGCAAAGATCCTAAAGAGTGATAAAAACGTAGAAAGTAGGCCGGATAAGCGTTAGCGCCATCCGGCAATTGCCCGGTGGCGCAAGCTTACCGGGCCTACAAATAATTACCGGGTAATATCCCAACCCCGTGCCTTCCACAATTCCGGCAACTGTGTCAGATCGGTAAAGGTCGTGACTTTTGGATGATCGATCGGTTTGTTATGCGGATCGGCGCAGAAGTAGAACACTTCCATCCCCGCCGCAATCCCCGCCTGCGCGCCTGCGCTGGAATCATCAACCAGAATGCAGTTCTCAACATTAACGTCCATTGCTTTTGCCGCATGGAACATTAGGGCCGGATCGGGCTTCCAGCGTTGGATATCGTAGCCGCTGAACAGTAAATCAGGAAAATGGTGCAACATGCCCAGCTTACCCAGCGAATGCTGCATTTTGCTGACCGGACCGTTAGACACCACGCACATTGGCACAGCCATGCTGTCCAGCAGCGTGTTCGCACCAGCAATGACTTCCAGCTCGGTATCGAACAGACGTGCGACCTCAGCGCGGTAAACCGGTTCTAAATCGGCTTTTGCCAGTTCGACACCGTGCTCTTCGTTGATAATGTCGATGATCTCGTACAGCTTTACCCCCTTGAAGCGTTTGAAAATTTCTTCAAGATCGAGCGTAATGCCAAACGCCTGGAACATGCTGACATACGCGCGAGAACAAATCACTTCACTGTCGACAAGGGTACCGTCACAGTCAAAAAATACGGCTTCTATCTGGGACATGTCATTTCCGTTTTAACAAGTTTAACGTTTTCGTAATGCATTATTGGGCGACGCAATCGTTGCCGTATAAGCAAAATCAATGAAAAAAGTTGCTCATAACCCAACCCTATTGTCGCATTTTGGTATAGGATAGCGACGAATTTTCCCTCCTTGTTCGGAAATTGATAATGAGTCAACAACACACAACCCAGGCTTCTGGCCAGGGGATGCTGGAACGCGTGT
Source organism: Citrobacter sp. Cf087 (assembly GCF_030334285.1). NCBI lineage: Bacteria > Pseudomonadati > Pseudomonadota > Gammaproteobacteria > Enterobacterales > Enterobacteriaceae > Citrobacter > Citrobacter sp. Cf087. The sequence goes on along the minus strand of NZ_JAOWED010000032.1, from coordinate 406,081 downwards.
TCAAACTGCGCGAACATGGCACGACGGCACGGACCGAAGTGATCGCCGGTTTAACCACCTTCCTGACGATGGTGTATATCGTTTTTGTTAACCCGCAAATTCTTGGCGTGGCTGGCATGGATACCAGCGCCGTCTTTGTTACCACCTGCCTTATTGCTGCCTTTGGTAGCATCCTGATGGGGCTATTTGCTAACCTGCCGGTCGCACTTGCGCCTGCTATGGGCCTGAATGCATTTTTCGCTTTCGTGGTCGTCGGCGCGATGGGCCTGTCATGGCAGATCGGTATGGGGGCTATCTTCTGGGGCGCGGTAGGTCTGCTGCTGCTGACCATTTTCCGCGTACGTTACTGGATGATTGCCAATATCCCGGTGAGCCTGCGAGTGGGGATCACCAGTGGTATCGGTCTGTTCATCGGCATGATGGGGCTGAAAAACGCAGGTGTTATCGTCGCCAACAAAGACACGCTGGTGTCTATCGGTAACCTGACGTCCCACAGCGTACTTCTCGGTATTCTGGGCTTCTTTATCATCGCGATTCTGGCGTCACGTAATATTCATGCTGCGGTGCTGATTTCCATCATTGTAACCACGCTGCTGGGCTGGATGCTGGGCGATGTCCATTACAACGGTATCGTTTCTGCGCCGCCGAGCGTGATGTCCGTTATCGGACATGTCGATCTGGCCGGTTCGTTTAACATTGGCCTGGCGGGTGTGATTTTCTCGTTCATGCTGGTCAACCTGTTTGACTCCTCCGGTACGCTGATTGGCGTGACGGATAAAGCCGGTCTGGCGGACGCGAAGGGCAAGTTCCCACGCATGAAGCAGGCGCTGTATGTGGATAGCGTGTCGTCGGTTACCGGGGCGTTTATCGGGACTTCTTCCGTTACCGCCTATATTGAATCCTCTTCCGGGGTGTCGGTTGGTGGCCGTACCGGCCTGACTGCAGTCGTCGTTGGCCTGCTGTTCCTGCTGGTTATCTTCCTGTCGCCGCTGGCGGGAATGGTACCGGGCTATGCAGCTGCAGGTGCGCTGATTTACGTTGGTGTCCTGATGACATCAAGCCTGTCACGCGTGAAGTGGGATGATCTGACTGAAGCGGTTCCGGCGTTTATTACCGCCGTGATGATGCCGTTTAGCTTCTCAATTACCGAAGGTATTGCGCTGGGCTTTATCTCTTACTGCGTGATGAAAATCGGTACTGGACGTTTCCGCGATCTCAGCCCGTGCGTCATCGTTGTCGCGCTGCTGTTTGTGCTGAAGATTGTGTTTATCGACGCGCACTAAAATATCGGTCTGGACAACTGCCCGCCAGGCATCGTTGCTGGCGGGCTTTTTCTTTTAGGCTTTCACGCGTTGGATGTAGTCGCCAAATGCGGTCAACTGGCCGGTCAGATGGTCCAGCGTGCTTTGGTCAATCACTTCACCCGTCTGCGGATCCACCTTGTTTTGAATGACCCCGCCCATAAATTCCGGCTTGTTCATTACCATGGCGTCGAGGAACACCAGGATTTGACGCAGATGGTACTGGCAGCGCGCGCCGCCAATGGCACCCATGGAGCTGGTCTGGATCAGCACCGGTTTGCCGGATAATGGCTGATCGGGCAGGCGAGACAGCCAGTCGATGGCGTTCTTCAGTCCGCCCGGAACAGAATAGTTATATTCAGGTGTGACGATGACGACACCGTCAGCCTTTCTGATTTGCTCAGCCAGTGCTTCTACGCTGGCCGGAAAACCTTCTTCCTGCTGGAGATCGGCATCGTACAGTGGGATATCACCAATCGACGGTAACGCGCTCACTTCCATTCCTGCGGGAGCAATCTTGGGCAGTGTACGGGCAACCATTCCATTAAACGAACCTTTGCGCAGACTTCCCAGTAACGTAACAACATTCAATGTTTCAGACATGGTGACTCCTGTTTCATCATAAAGGTTAAATCAAAGCGTATGGCTTTTCGCTGCGCATAATTGAGAGAACCGGATCAGACGACCCGTTGGCTCATTGGCGCGAGTCTGGATATCAGGCAAACTTTTCCAGTCCTGTTTACCATCAAACTCCCAAACCTTGAGTTTTTCAATGGCTGGCGAAACCGCAACCGACCACACCAGCACATCTTCCGCATCGCAAATGGCTTCAATCTGCGCAACATGGGCACATTTCAGGCGTCCTGCGCCGGGTAAAAGCTGGAGTTCGCGCGGATCGTCATTGCATACATCGCCAGTGAGTTTGAGTACGCTCTGGCGCAATGTAATGAGCTGCGCGCGTGCTTCATTGGGGTCGTTTTGATTATTGATCCACAGGTTTTCGTTACTGGAGAAGCGCCACGTTTCCGCTGAATTTGGATTGTTAAACCCGCGGGTTGCCCGCTGAAGTTCCATATCCAGGCCGCACGTTCCTTCAGTCGTTAGCACAACGCCGACGATATTCCCGGCATAAGAGATCGAAAATCCCGGCAGATTCTTATCGCGAAAAACGGGCTTACCTTTCGCCTCAGTAACAATCTCAGGCAACGTGCTGGTGCCGTAAAGCATGAACATCAGTTCGGCGAGAAGACTTCGGGAGGCCAGGAAGCGTGTTCGGCGGTGGGCGGGTAGATCTCTTGCTTCAATGTGACATGGAGTAGGGAGACGAACTGAAACCAGGTGTCCCTCCGTAAGAATCCCTCTGGCAAAATGTGTCGCCATTTTTCGCTCCGTGATTAATGGTCCGTGATTATCACCAGAGTAACATTTACACGGCTTCCGGGCAGGCTTTGCTGCCCAAAAAGTAAGCGGAAATGGGATACATTACGCGATATTTACATTTCTGTTGCCAGAATGGTCGATTTTGAAACACCAAAATGACGGATCGTCAGGATATATCGCGATAAAGCGCCTTGATCGTGTCTTTTAGCCAGACGATCTTAGGATTGTGGCTGTTGCGTTTATGCCAAAGAAGAGTAAACGGTACGCGCATTTTTTCCAGTTGCGCCGTATCAAATGGCATCGGCCGCGCAACGAGTGGAAGCTGGTGGAGTTGGTTATAACGCTGGCAATAAACCGGTGCGGTGGCAATCAGCGCGTGATCCGGCTGCGCAGCCATAAACAGCGATTGTTCAAAACCAGGCAGACATAACGCGATATTGCGTGCGCGCCCCATTTCTTGCAGGACTTCATCCAGCGCCCAGGTATCGCTTTGCTCCCAGCTAATGCTGATGTGCGGATAACGCAGAAAGGTGTCCAGATTCCACTCTTCCTGCAGTGCGGGATGATCTTCACGTAGCCAGACGCAGGGCAGATCGGAAAACAGCACTTCATGGTCGATCGACAATGGCAACAAACTCAGCAGTTCTCGCGAACGCGGATGACTTTCGCGTCCGGTAAAGCCAATATCCACTTCACCGCGAATAATGGCATCCAGCGAATCATAGTCCCAGTTGCGTATTTTGATCGTCGCCTGAGGATAGCGCTGGTAAATCTGCCGGGAGAGTGCGTTGAACATGATCATCACCAGCGGCGTTTCGGCCACCAGATCAAACTTCAGCCCGCGCGGCGATTCATGGTGCGGCTTATCGAGCAGCTGATTGCCCATCTGCATCCATTCAGCCAGGCTCTGCTCCATGCTGACCATCAGCGGCGTCGGCGATAGCCCCAGCGGGGTGTTCACAAACAAGGGATCGTCAAACCAGGCCCGCAGCTTCGACAGCGACTTACTGACCGCCGACGGAGTGACGTTCATCCGTTTAGCGGTTTTAGTGACGCTGCGTTCCTGCATCAACAACTGCAGGCAGAGCAATAAATTAAGATCGAGACTGCTGAGGGATTTCTTCATGAGTTGGCGCGGACCGGTTAGGTGCAACAGTGATAATCAGCATGATACTCACTATGCTACAGCCAATCAGAATCCCGATCAGCATATTCAGCGCATCAAGGCCAAGAACAGCCGCCAGCCAAATCCACAGCGAGGAACCGCAAACCTGTGCAATACCTAATGCCGAGCTGGCGACGCCCGCGCGCAGCGAGAACGGTCCCAGCGCCTGGCTCATCGCAACACCGAAACCGACCGAGAATCCGGCGCAGATTAAGGTTAGCCCGAACAACGTTACCGCGTGTGAAGTAGCAAGGGTTAACACCACGCCAGCACACAGAAAGAGCACCTGCGAGGTCAGCATCATAACGCGAGGTTTAAACACGCTCAGAGCAAATGGCGTAGAGAAAGAGACCGCCATACTGATGCCAGCGGTCATGGCCATGGTAGTGGCGTACTCGCCGCGGTCGAAGCCCATCACTTCCATCAGCAGCACCGGAGACGTATTCACAAAGGTCAGGATCACCGACACGCTGAGGGTGGTAATGGCCAGACGGCTTAAGAAAAAGCGGTTTACCAGTGATTCGGTTGTGTGGTTCTTTTCCATCGTCGCCATAAGCGTTGCTGGGCGCGATTCTCGCAGGACAAACACCGACAGCAGGCAAACAGCCACACCCATTCCCATCATCGTGTAGAACAGGCTCTGCCACGGGTATTTGAGCATGATCAGATGCCCCATCACCGGAGCCAGCACCGGCACGATACAGGTAATACCGTTCAACAACGACAGTACCTTCGCCCGGCGACGATCGTCGAGCGTATCGCGCAGAATAGCGAAAGCCACCACATAACAGCAGCCGGCGCCCACACCCTGAATAAAGCGGCCTACCAGGAACGGCGTACCGCTCTCGGCAAATGAACACAGCGCAAAGGCGAAAATAAAGATGAGTGCACCGACAATGGCGACTGGTTTACGTCCTGACTGGTCGGCAACTTTTCCGGCGAAAAGCATCGCCGTCGCCATTCCCGCCAGATAAACCGAAAACGCGATATGCAGTTGCGCCTCGCTGGCCTGTAGATCGGCCGCAATACGGGGCAGCCCCACCAGATACATATCAATACCGGCAGGATAAAGAAGAACCAGGGCGAAACTGCAGATTAGAAAGCGTGTCATAGCGACCTCATGAGAAATGTGGCGCTAAGCATACGGTCAGAGAGTCAACTGCACGAGTTGCCATTTGGACAACAGTGATTTCCGCATGGGAAATTGTTGTTGCCGGATGGCGGTGTAAACGCCTTATCCGGCCTACAGGGCCTGTAGGCCCGGCAAGCATCGCGCCACCGGGCAATACAACGTTACTTACCAATACAGAAGCTGGAGAAAATTCGTCCCAGCAGATCGTCGGAGGTAAATTCCCCGGTGATCTCACTGAGGTTCTGCTGCGCCAGACGTAGCTCCTCTGCCAGCAATTCTCCGGCCCATGCGCCGAGAAGTTGGGCTTTACCCTGTTCAAGATGCTCCGCCGCTTCTGCCAGTGCCTGCAGGTGACGACGACGCGCCAGGAAGCCACCTTCCATATTGGTTTCAAAGCCCATGCTCTGTTTGAGATGGTTACGCAGTACGTCAACACCTTCACCGGTACGTGCGGAGAGACGAACCAGTGAGTGGCCATTTACTTCGCTAAGGCCCAGCGTCTCACCGGTAATATCCGCTTTGTTACGCACCACGGTAATCGGCAGTTTGGCTGGCAGACGGGCAATAAAGTCTGGCCAGATGTCAGCCGGGTCCACGGCGTCGGTGGTGGTGCCATCCACCATAAACAGCACACGGTCGGCTTGTTCGATTTCCTGCCAGGCACGTTCGATACCAATGCGTTCAACTTCGTCGCTGGCATCGCGCAAACCGGCGGTGTCGATGATGTGCAGCGGCATACCGTCGATATGAATATGCTCACGCAGTACGTCGCGAGTTGTCCCCGCAATGTCGGTCACAATAGCCGCCTCACGGCCTGCCAGCGCGTTCAGCAGGCTCGATTTCCCGGCGTTAGGGCGACCGGCAATGACTACCTTCATCCCTTCGCGCAGCAGGCTACCCTGACGCGCTTCGGCACGTACGGCATCAAGATCGCTGATAACGCTATTGAGCTGCGCTTCAATCTTGCCGTCAGACAGGAAGTCGATTTCTTCATCCGGGAAGTCGATCGCCGCTTCGACATAGATGCGCAGGTGAGTGAGTGCTTCCACAAGATGATTTACCCGTGCGGAAAATGCGCCCTGCAACGAGTTCAGCGCCGAACGTGCGGCTTGCTCCGAGCTGGCATCGATCAGGTCGGCAATCGCCTCGGCCTGGGCTAAATCGAGCTTATCATTGAGAAACGCGCGTTCGGAGAATTCACCCGGTCTGGCAATGCGCAGCCCGGGAATGGTCAGAATACGTTTGAGCAGCAGGTCAAGAATCACCGGACCTCCGTGGCCCTGAAGCTCTAAAACGTCTTCGCCGGTAAAGGAGTTCGGGCCGGGGAACCACAGGGCAATCCCCTGATCCAGCGTGCTGCCATCCGCGTCTTTAAACGGGAGATAATCGGCATAACGCGGTTTGGGTAGTTTCCCCAGTACGGTTTCTGCGACCTCACGTGCCTTCAGGCCGGAGATACGCAGGATACCCACGCCACCACGTCCCGGTGGGGTGGCCTGAGCGACGATGGTGTCGTTATGGCTCATGGTTTGTCTCTTCTTAATGCAATAAAAAAGGCGGTCTAATGACCGCCCTTCACTTTATGTTCCGTTTGCCGGATGGCGGCTTCGCCTAATCCGGCCTACACCGAATCAGGAGTTTTTCTTCTCGCGGCTATGCAGGCCACGCTTCTCCAGACCACGGTAAATCAGCTGCTGCTGAATAATGGTTACCAGGTTGCTGACGATATAGTACAGCACCAGACCTGACGGGAACCACAGGAAGAACACGGTGAAGATGACCGGCATAAAGGTCATGATCTTCTGCTGCATCGGGTCGGTTACAGTGGTCGGAGACATCTTCTGAATGAAGAACATCGTCACGCCCATCAGAATCGGCAGAATGTAGTACGGGTCCTGTGCAGACAGGTCATGGATCCACAGAGCGAACGGCGCATGACGCAGTTCAATGGAGCCCATCAGCATGTAGTACAACGCCAGGAAGATTGGCATCTGGATGATCAGCGGGAAGCAGCCGCCCAGCGGGTTAACCTTCTCAGCTTTGTACAGGGCCATCATTTCCTGACTCTGACGCTGTTTGTCATCGCCCAGACGCTCACGCATTGCCTGAATCTTCGGCTGCAGCATACGCATCTTCGCCATGGAGGTGTACTGCGCTTTGGTCAGCGGGTACATGATGCCACGAACGATAAAGGTGATAACGATGATGGAGAAGCCCCAGTTACCCAGGAAGCTATGGATCCACTTCAGCAGTTTAAACAGCGGCTGAGAAATGAACCACAACCAGCCGTAATCCACGGTCAGATCCAGGTGCGGTGCAACGGCCGCCATTTTATCCTGAATTTCCGGGCCGACCCACAGGGTACTGGTCATCGCGCCAGTCTGGCCAGGCTGTACCAGTACCGGCTGTGACTTATAGCCGATAGCGGCAATGCCGTTACCCAGGTTAGCGGTATAGAAGTTGTTGGTGCCGTCGTTACGCGGAACCCATGCCGTTGCGAAATACTGTTGCAGCATTGCGACCCAGCCGTCTTTAGCATTGACGTTCAGGTTTTCGTTTTCAGCAATGGTGTCGAATTTGTATTTCTCATACTTCTCATCCGGCGTGGAGTACGCCGCGCCGCGGAAGGTGTGCAGCGCAAAGTTGCTGCTACCTGTGTCGCGATGAGATGGCAGATTGATGGATTGCTTCAGCTGACCAAAGGTGGAGACTTCCAGCGGTTTTTCGCCGGCGTTCTGCACGCTGTAGTTAACGTTGACAGCATATTCACCACGCTTGAGTACAAACGTTTTAGTGAATGTGTTACCCGCTGCGTCAGTATAGGTCATCGGGATCTGCAGTTCGTTCTGACCGTCAGCCAGTACAAACGCGTCTTTCTCGACGTTGTACAGCGGACGCGGGCCGTTAGCCGGGTTATCCGGGCCGTCACGACCTGTCAGGCCACTCTGTGCCTGATAGATGAACTGTGGCGTGGTTTCCAGTAACTGGAACGGTTCGGTAGAACCGAGTTCTTTCGGGTAAGCTGGCAGTGAAGCCTGTTCCACATCACCACCACGGGTGTTGATGGTCAGATCAAGCACGTCAGTTTTAACCGTAATCAGTTTCCCCTGGCCACTGGCCGGTACGCCCTGGTCTGCGGCGCTACCCGCTGCGGTGGTCGTTGTCTGCGTGGTCTGTTGGGCCTGAGGTTGCGGGTTTTTATCCTGCTCCCAGGCTTGCCAGATCATGAAAGACACGAACAGCAAAGCGATGACTAAAAGATTGCGTTGCGAATCCATCGTTAGTGTTCTCTGGTATCAAATGGTCCGGGCGGGACGGGATCGTCACCACCAGGGTGTAAAGGGTGGCATTTTAATACGCGTTTCACCGTCAACCAACTGCCTTTTATCACTCCAAACCTGCGCAATGCCTCAATTCCGTAGCTCGAACAGGTTGGAGTGAAACGGCAATGCGGCCCAAGCAGCGGACTGATCAGGCGTTGATAGACCCGAATGAGGGCTATCAGGACCCGCGAGCCAGGCGACAATGGCGACGCCATAATTTTTCCAACGCTTCCGAGAGAGCACGGTTATCGAGGTCAGCAACCCCTTTTTTCGCCACCACCACGAAATCCATTGCTGGAAGCTCGTGCTGACGTAAACGGAAGCTTTCACGCGTCAGACGTTTAATCCGATTGCGTTCATGCGCACGTTTAACATTTTTCTTGGCGACTGTAAGACCGATACGGGGATGCCCCAGCGAATTCAGGCGGCCGAGAATGGTGATTTGCGGCGTGCCAGCCCGTTGTGGCTGCTGGAAGACGAATGTGAAATGAGTGGGAGTTAACAAACGTAACTCCCTGGGAAATGCGAGCTTAACCACTCAGGGGCTAGCTTTTATTACTTAGAAACGGTCAGACGAGAACGGCCTTTAGCACGACGACGTGCCAGAACCTGACGACCATTTTTATTAGCCATACGAGCACGGAAGCCGTGAGAACGGTTGCGCTTCAGTACAGACGGTTGAAAAGTGCGTTTCATGGCGATTTCTACCTAAACTTGAATAAATTCACTGACTTTTGCGTATACCCGAACGAATTTCGAACGACCTACGCCACAGTGTGGGTGATTAAAGAGGCCGGATTGTAATAATTGTACACTCCGGAGTCAATTCTCTTTCCTTATTTCCCGCTTTTTTCCGCATGGTTTCGCGTAAAAAACAGGCAGCGTTGACGCCGTAAGGCGACCGTTACTCGCTGGGGGTAAGAATTATACGGGCTGGTGGATAAAGCGCAAGGATCGCTCGGGATCTTTATTAGATCGTTTAAGCAGTAAAGCATCTTTACTCATTAATTTTTTCAATATGCGCGCTAAAACCTGCAGCACTTCTCCAGGATCGTTTACACTTAGCCGATTCTGGATCATCCTGTGGATAAATCGGGAAGAATCTGTGAGAAACAGAAGATCTCTTTCTCAGTTTACGCTATGATCCGCGGTCCTGATCGTTTCAATGGATCCTGATCGGGTAAAAATTGCAGATAGCAATTCGCACGTCACCCTTTGCATAGGGTCTTGTCGGTGTGCGTCAACAATCATGAATGTTTCAGCCTTTGTCATTTATCGACTTTTGTTCGAGTGGAGTCCGCCGTGTCACTTTCGCTTTGGCAGCAGTGTCTTGCCCGATTGCAGGATGAGTTACCAGCCACAGAGTTCAGTATGTGGATACGCCCATTGCAGGCGGAACTGAGCGATAACACGCTGGCTTTGTACGCGCCAAACCGTTTCGTGCTCGATTGGGTAAGGGATAAATACCTTAATAATATTAATGGATTACTCAATAATTTCTGTGGAGCGGATGCCCCACAGCTGCGCTTTGAAGTCGGTACTAAACCCGTCACGCAAACGCTGAAAACGCCGGTCAACAACGTTGTTGCGCCCGCCCACGTGACTCAGCAAGTGCAACCACAACGTGCTGCTCCGGCGGCGCGTCCAGGCTGGGATAACGTCCCGGCTCCGGCAGAACCTACCTATCGTTCTAACGTCAACGTCAAACACACGTTTGATAACTTCGTTGAAGGTAAATCTAACCAACTGGCGCGCGCGGCGGCACGTCAGGTGGCGGACAATCCTGGCGGCGCCTACAATCCGTTATTCCTTTATGGCGGTACGGGTCTGGGTAAAACCCACCTGCTGCACGCTGTAGGTAACGGCATTATGGCGCGTAAGCCAAACGCCAAAGTGGTGTATATGCACTCCGAGCGTTTTGTGCAGGACATGGTCAAAGCCCTGCAAAACAATGCGATCGAAGAGTTTAAACGTTACTACCGTTCCGTTGACGCGCTGCTGATTGACGATATCCAATTCTTCGCGAATAAAGAGCGATCGCAGGAAGAGTTTTTCCACACCTTTAATGCCCTGCTGGAAGGCAATCAGCAGATCATCCTGACCTCGGATCGCTATCCGAAGGAGATCAACGGCGTTGAAGATCGTCTGAAATCCCGTTTTGGCTGGGGACTGACTGTCGCGATCGAACCGCCTGAACTGGAAACGCGTGTTGCGATCCTGATGAAAAAAGCCGACGAAAACGACATTCGTCTGCCGGGTGAAGTAGCGTTCTTTATTGCCAAGCGTCTACGCTCTAACGTACGTGAGCTGGAAGGCGCACTGAACCGCGTGATCGCCAACGCCAATTTTACCGGCCGGGCGATTACTATCGATTTCGTGCGTGAAGCGCTGCGCGATCTGCTGGCTTTGCAGGAAAAGCTGGTCACCATCGACAATATCCAGAAGACGGTGGCGGAGTATTACAAAATCAAAATTGCGGATCTGCTTTCTAAGCGTCGATCTCGCTCGGTAGCTCGTCCGCGCCAGATGGCGATGGCGCTGGCAAAAGAGCTCACTAACCACAGTCTGCCGGAAATTGGCGACGCGTTTGGTGGGCGTGACCATACTACCGTGCTTCATGCCTGCCGCAAGATTGAGCAGTTGCGTGAAGAAAGCCATGATATTAAAGAAGATTTCTCCAATTTAATCAGAACATTATCTTCGTGACGCTATGAAATTTACCGTTGAACGTGAACATTTATTAAAACCGCTTCAGCAGGTCAGCGGCCCGCTGGGTGGACGTCCTACACTGCCGATCCTCGGAAACCTGCTGCTGCAGGTTGCTGACGGCACCCTTTCGCTTACCGGTACCGATCTCGAAATGGAGATGGTGGCGCGCGTGGCGCTGATCCAGCCTCATGAACCTGGTGCGACCACCGTTCCGGCGCGTAAATTCTTCGATATTTGCCGTGGATTACCAGAAGGGGCGGAAATTGCCGTTCAACTGGAAGGCGACCGTATGCTGGTGCGTTCTGGCCGCAGCCGTTTCTCGCTGTCTACGCTGCCTGCCGCCGACTTCCCGAATCTGGACGACTGGCAGAGCGAAGTCGAATTCACCCTGCCACAGGCGACAATGAAGCGCCTGATTGAAGCCACGCAGTTTTCGATGGCGCATCAGGACGTGCGTTACTACTTAAACGGCATGCTGTTTGAAACCGAAGGGGAAGAGTTGCGTACCGTGGCGACCGACGGTCACCGCCTGGCTGTCTGTTCAATGCCTGTCGGCCAGCCGTTGCCTAGCCATTCGGTGATCGTACCGCGTAAAGGTGTGATTGAACTGATGCGTATGCTCGACGGCGGCGATAACCCGCTGCGCGTGCAGATTGGCAGCAACAATATTCGTGCGCACGTTGGTGACTTCATCTTTACTTCCAAGCTGGTTGACGGTCGTTTCCCGGATTATCGCCGCGTATTGCCGAAGAATCCGGACAAACATCTGGAAGCCGGTTGCGATATCCTCAAACAGGCGTTTGCGCGTGCGGCGATTCTCTCCAACGAGAAATTCCGTGGCGTGCGTCTGTATGTCAGCGAAAACCAGCTCAAAATCACTGCCAACAACCCGGAGCAGGAAGAAGCAGAAGAAATTCTGGATGTTTCCTATCCTGGTACTGAACTGGAAATCGGCTTTAACGTTAGCTATGTGCTTGACGTTCTTAACGCGCTGAAGTGCGAGAACGTACGTATTCTGCTGACCGATTCCGTATCGAGCGTACAGATTGAAGATGCAGCGTCACAATCTGCAGCCTATGTCGTCATGCCTATGCGCTTGTAAAGAATATCGGGCTATCTTACTTGTTATTCTGGCTCCGGGCAGTGCTCGCAATCCTCACGTACTTCAGTACGCTCCGGTTGCTGTGCGCTGGCCGTAACCAGACTAACTGCGACGATAACGCCCTGGTTATGAGTTGATATGTCGCTATCCCGACTCCTGATTAAAGATTTCCGCAATATTGAAAATGCGGATCTCGCTTTATCTCCCGGCTTTAACTTTCTGGTTGGCGCTAACGGCAGCGGCAAAACCAGCGTGCTGGAAGCCATCTATACGCTCGGCCATGGTCGGGCGTTTCGCAGTTTGCAGATTGGCCGCGTGATTCGCCACGAGCAGGAGTCGTTTGTTTTACACGGGCGTTTGCAGGGTGAAGAACGTGAGACGTCGATTGGCCTGACGAAAGACAAACTGGGTGACAGCAAAGTGCGCATTGACGGCACTGACGGGCACAAGGTCGCGGAACTGGCGCACCTGATGCCGATGCAGTTGATCACGCCTGAGGGGTTTACTTTACTCAATGGCGGCCCCAAATACAGAAGAGCATTCCTTGACTGGGGATGCTTTCACAATGAAGCCGGATTTTTCACCGCCTGGAGCAACCTGAAGCGACTGCTCAAGCAGCGCAATGCAGCGCTGCGTCAGGTGAGTCGTTATGAGCAACTGCGCCCGTGGGATAAAGAACTGATCCCACTGGCGGAACAAATCAGCGCCTGGCGCGCGGAGTACAGCGCTGGTATCGCGCAGGATATGGCGGATACCTGCCAGCAGTTTCTTCCCGAGTTTTCTCTCTCCTTCTCTTTCCAGCGCGGCTGGGAGAAAGAGACAGATTACGCCGAAGTGCTGGAACGTAGTTTTGAACGCGATCGCATGTTGACCTACACCGCGCACGGTCCGCATAAGGCGGATTTCCGCATTCGCGCCGACGGTGTGCCGGTGGAAGATACGTTGTCGCGTGGGCAGCTAAAGCTGCTGATGTGCGCCTTACGTCTGGCGCAAGGGGAGTTCCTTACCCGTGAAAGCGGGCGGCGCTGCCTGTACCTGATAGATGATTTTGCCTCTGAACTGGATGACGCGCGTCGCGGACTGCTGGCCAGCCGCTTAAAAGCCACGCAATCTCAGGTCTTTGTCAGCGCAATCAGCGCTGAACACGTTATAGACATGTCCGATGAAAATTCGAAGATGTTTACCGTGGAAAAGGGTAAAATAACGGATTAACCCAAGATAAAATGAGCGAGAAACGTTGATGTCGAATTCTTATGACTCCTCCAGTATCAAAGTCCTGAAAGGACTGGATGCGGTGCGTAAGCGCCCGGGTATGTATATCGGCGACACGGATGACGGCACCGGTCTGCACCACATGGTATTCGAGGTGGTAGATAACGCTATCGACGAAGCGCTCGCGGGTCACTGTAAAGATATCGTGGTAACGATTCACGCTGACAACTCCGTGTCCGTTACCGATGATGGCCGTGGTATCCCAACCGGTATTCACCCGGAAGAGGGCGTTTCGGCAGCAGAAGTTATCATGACCGTTTTGCACGCAGGCGGTAAATTCGATGATAACTCCTATAAAGTTTCCGGCGGTCTGCACGGTGTGGGTGTTTCCGTCGTTAACGCCCTGTCACAGAAGCTGGAACTGGTGATTCGTCGTGAAGGCAAAGTGCATCAGCAAACTTACGTGCACGGTGTGCCGCAGGCGCCGCTGGCAGTAACTGGCGAAACAGAAATGACGGGGACTCAGGTCCGTTTCTGGCCAAGCCACGAAACCTTTACCAACGTCGTTGAGTTCGAATACGACATTCTGGCGAAGCGTCTGCGTGAGCTGTCATTCCTGAACTCCGGCGTCTCTATTCGTCTGCGCGACAAGCGCGACGGCAAAGAAGACCATTTCCACTACGAAGGTGGCATCAAGGCGTTTGTTGAATACCTCAACAAAAACAAAACGCCGATCCACCCGAATATCTTCTACTTCTCCACCGAAAAAGACGGTATCGGCGTTGAAGTTGCGCTGCAGTGGAACGATGGTTTCCAGGAAAACATCTACTGCTTCACCAACAACATTCCGCAGCGTGACGGCGGTACTCACCTTGCAGGCTTCCGTGCGGCGATGACCCGTACCCTGAACGCCTACATGGACAAAGAAGGCTACAGCAAAAAAGCCAAAGTCAGTGCCACCGGTGACGATGCCCGTGAAGGCCTGATTGCCGTTGTTTCCGTGAAGGTGCCGGATCCGAAGTTCTCCTCACAGACCAAAGACAAGCTGGTCTCTTCTGAGGTGAAATCGGCGGTAGAACAGCAGATGAACGAACTGCTGAGCGAATACCTGCTGGAAAACCCGTCTGACGCGAAAATCGTCGTCGGCAAAATCATTGATGCTGCGCGTGCTCGTGAAGCTGCACGTCGCGCGCGTGAAATGACCCGTCGTAAAGGCGCGCTGGACTTAGCGGGTCTGCCGGGCAAACTGGCGGACTGTCAGGAACGCGACCCGGCTCACTCTGAACTGTACCTGGTGGAAGGGGACTCAGCGGGTGGCTCTGCGAAGCAGGGACGTAACCGTAAGAACCAGGCGATTCTGCCGCTGAAGGGTAAAATTCTTAACGTTGAGAAGGCGCGTTTCGACAAGATGCTCTCTTCTCAGGAAGTGGCGACGCTGATCACCGCGCTGGGCTGCGGCATCGGTCGCGACGAGTACAACCCGGACAAACTGCGTTATCACAGCATCATCATCATGACCGATGCGGACGTCGACGGCTCGCACATCCGTACGCTGCTGTTGACCTTCTTCTATCGTCAGATGCCGGAAATCGTTGAGCGCGGCCACGTTTACATTGCACAGCCGCCGCTGTACAAAGTGAAGAAAGGCAAGCAGGAACAGTACATCAAAGACGATGAAGCGATGGATCAGTACCAGATCTCTATCGCCCTTGATGGCGCCACGCTGCACACCAACGCCAGCGCACCAGCCCTGGCGGGTGAAGCGTTAGAAAAACTGGTTTCTGAATACAACGCGACGCAGAAAATGATTGGCCGTATGGAACGTCGTTTCCCGAAAGCGCTGCTGAAAGAACTGGTTTATCAGCCGACGCTGGCTGAAGCCGATCTGGCTGATGAAGCGAAAGTCACTGCCTGGGTGTCCCAGCTGGTTAACGTGCTGAATGAAAACGAAGTTCACGGCAGCACCTGGAATAGCTTTGTGCGTAAAGACGCTGAACTGAATCTGTTCGAGCCGGTGATCCGCGTGCGTACCCACGGCGTTGATACCGATTATCCGCTGGAGCATGAATTTGTGACCGGTGGCGAATACCGTCGTATTTGTACGCTTGGCGAGAAGCTGCGTGGACTGATCGAAGACGATGCGTTTATCGAACGTGGCGAGCGTCGCCAGCCGGTTGCCAGCTTCGAGCAGGCGCTGGAATGGCTGCAGAAAGAGTCACGTCGCGGCCTCGCTATCCAGCGTTATAAAGGTCTGGGCGAGATGAACCCGGAACAGCTGTGGGAAACCACCATGGATCCGGAAAGCCGTCGTATGCTGCGCGTTACCGTGAAGGATGCGATTGCTGCCGACCAGCTGTTCACCACGCTGATGGGTGATGCCGTTGAACCGCGTCGCGCGTTTATCGAAGAGAACGCCCTGAAAGCGGCGAACATCGATATCTAACATGTATCTCAGGCCTGCTCCTGTAGGCCTGATAAGCGAAGCGTCATCAGGCAGTTCGTTTACGTTTGCCGGCTCAGGCCTTATCCGGCCTACCATCGATTGTCAAAAGGGGAATCTCGATTCCCCTTTCTATCCCCCTTTTCGTAGCTGTTTTTTGAGCGGAATCGCGTTAGCATGAGGACGGACTCATTTAATCCGGGGAACTCATGGCTATCAAACTTATTGCTATCGACATGGATGGCACACTTCTGCTGCCCGATCACACCATTTCACCTGCGGTCAAAACGGCGATTGCCGCAGCGCGCGCGCGTGGCGTGAATGTGGTGCTGACCACGGGACGCCCGTATGCCGGCGTTCACAGCTATCTGAAAGAACTACATATGGAACAGCCCGGTGACTACTGCATTACCTACAACGGTGCGCTGGTGCAGAAAGCTGGAGATGGCAGTACCGTAGCGCAAACTGCGTTAAGCTATGACGATTATCGCTATCTGGAGCAGCTTTCCCGGGAAGTTGGCTCACATTTCCACGCCCTCGATCGCAACACGTTGTATACCGCGAACCGTGATATCAGCTACTACACGGTGCACGAATCGTTTGTCGCGACCATCCCGCTGGTGTTCTGTGAAGCCGAGAAAATGGATCCAGAAACCCAGTTCCTGAAAGTGATGATGATTGATGAACCGGAGATCCTCGATAAAGCCATCTCGCGCATCCCAGCAGAAGTAAAAGAGAAGTACACCGTATTGAAAAGTGCGCCGTATTTCCTCGAAATCCTCGATAAACGCGTCAATAAAGGCACTGGCGTAAAATCGCTGGCCGATGCGTTAGGTATTAAAGCCGAAGAGGTGATGGCGATAGGCGATCAGGAAAACGACATCGCGATGATTGAATACGCAGGCGTGGGTGTTGCCATGGACAACGCTATTCCATCAGTCAAAGAAATAGCCAACTTCGTGACCAAATCCAACCTCGAAGATGGCGTCGCGTATGCCATTGAGAAATTTGCGCTGAATTAAGAAATTATGGGCAAGTGCCTTGTTTCATTTGCCCTGTTTCAGCCATGATTTGTGGTGCTGAATGGTCTCCCTGGGGAATATGCGCCACGCCGCTGCGCATAATCCATTTACGGGAAAATGCCGACGTCAGGGCTCGGCTTTTCAGGATTTTGCCATACAGTTTGAGACGTAACCTGTGGGTGGCTTTACGGTAAGCGTGATTCATATCTGGCGTATCCCGCAGCAGTACTGATTTGAGGATCTCCGCGCTGTCCAGCGCATAGCTAATCCCTTCCAGCGAGCTGGCGCTGATAAAACCGGCCGCTTCGCCAATCAAAAACGCATTGTCTTCACCGCAGACGAAATCCTTCCAGCGTGAGGGGAACAGCACCGTACATTTTTCACTTTTCACCGGTTTGCCGAACTGGAAATGGAACGCTTTCAGCTTCTCCTTCAGCGCGTCAAAGCGTGCCTGTCCGTCCTTCATGGGGTAGGCGCCACCAAAGATAAAATAGCCATCTTTGCTGATACTCCATGAATAACAGTCAGTTGCATCGTTATCAAAAATACAGGAATAGAACGGCACAGGATGTTTCTCCGCAAACCATTGTTGAATAGCGACATATTTACGGATTTGGTGCTGGGGATAGAGATGACGGCGCACCAGTGAATTCGCACCGTCTGCCCCCACCAGATAACGCGCGGTGATCTGCTGCTCCCAACCGTCGGCGCGGAAGATAACATGCCATTTATCGCCCTCGCGCCAGATTTTCCGACACAGGCTGTCGTGGTACACCTGCACATCATCAGGGATGAGAGATTTAAGCCATAAATCAAAAGCATGGCGGTTGATATTAATGTAGCTGCGCTGGTAGTTACGCGTCAAAGAAGCGGCAACATCAATAGTTTTAACGCTAAAAATCTGCGGGTTGGCGATGACATCAACGGGTAAGGTTATACCATCGCGGATAAACGAACGCTGGGCGTCCGGGGCCAGCAGACCGCCGCAGGGTTTAGTGAAACCTTCGTTGCCGCACTGGCGTTTTTTATCCAACGCAATCACGCGCATTTTTCCGCTCAACTGCCGCGCCAGCGCTGCGCCTGCCGGACCTAATCCGATAATCGCCACGTCAAAATGTTCCATCTTTCTGTCCGCAAAAATGAAGATGGCGATACGCTAAAGCCTGAAAGTGAAGTGCTTGTGAAGTATGATTGCTTTAATCGTCTTGTATCAGGGCATCCCATGAAGCAAATCACCTTTACGCCGCGTAATCATCAGCTTACCAATATTAACACCTGGACACCGGACAGCCAGTGGCTGGTCTTTGATGTGCGTCCTTCTGGCGCCTCCTTTACCGGTGAAACAATTGAGCGCGTCAATATCCATACTGGCGAACTGGAGGTGATTTACCGGGCTACTCAGGGAGCGCACGTTGGCGTGGTGACCGTTCATCCAAAGTCGGAAAAATATGTATTCATTCATGGGCCTGAAAATCCTGATGAAACATGGCATTACGACTTCCATCATCGTCGTGGGGTGATTGTTACGCAGGCTGGGGTGGAGAATCTGGATGCGATGGATATTACCGCGCCGTACACGCCAGGCGCGCTGCGTGGCGGGAGTCATGTGCATGTCTTTAGCCCAAACGGTGAGTTTGTCAGTTTCACCTATAACGACCATGTTTTGCATGAGCGCTCGGCGGCGCTGGATTTACGCAACGTCGGCGTGGCTGCACCGTATGGGCCGGTGAAGGTCTTCGCGCAGCATCCGCGTGAATACAGTGGCAGCCATTGGTGCGTGCTGGTGAGCCAGACGACACCAACGCCAAAACCGGGTAGCGATGAGATTAACCGTGCCTATGAAGAGGGCTGGGTAGGAGAAAACAGGCTGGCGTTTATCGGCGATACGTTGTCAGTGAATGGCGAAAAAGTACCGGAATTGTTTATTGTCGATTTGCCACTGGATGAAAACGACTGGAAACAGCCGGGGGACGCGCCTCTGGAGGGGACTGACATGACCATGCCTGCGCCGCCATCCGGTATTTGTCAACGTCGCCTGACGTTTACCCATGAGCGCGTCTTCCCGGGGCTAGTGAATCAACCTCGCCATTGGGTACGCAGTAATCCAAAGGCGTCTGAGATTGCGTTTTTAATGCGTGATGACAGCGGTATTGTGCAGTTATGGCTGATTTCCCCACAGGGGGGAGCACCGCGTCAGCTTACCCAATGCACTACGAATATTCAGTCAGCCTTAAACTGGCACCCATCGGGGAAATGGCTGGGATTTGTACTGGAGAACAGAATTGCTTGTTGTGATGTTCAAACGGGCAAGATTGATTTTTTAACGGAACGGCATGGTAACCCGCCGTCGGCCGATGCGATCGTCTTCTCCCCTGATGGTCGACAGGTTGCGTGGATGGAAGACGTCGAGGGTTTCCGCCAGCTGTGGGTGACTGAAACCGGGCGTTAACTTATGGAGCGGACATTTCTGCCGGGGGAATAACGGCGTTCGTGGCCTGGGTTCTCTCCTCGCTCTTTTCTACGCGGGATCTCACCGAGTTGTCTTTGCGAAAGAGATCCCACGGTAGCAATACCGTATCGAGCACCGCGGTGAAAGGCATATCCAGAATCGCCAGTGACTTGGTTCCCCAGTTCGTATCACTTTCGCTAATCATTGTGGCACTGGCTCGCGTGCCAGGATATGTCCCTTCTTTGCCACCGGTATGCGACATGATGCTGGAACAGCCGCTTACAAACGCCATCCCACTACACATCGTCAGTGTTACCAACATTTTTTTAATCATCATTTATTCATCTGTATTTATCGTGTTTGCATGGTGAGTTAAAGCGATCCGTTGCGAAAATAACATCACCATTTCGTCGCACTGTGGCGGCCATCGCGATTTAACGAGAACAACTGCTCCCCCCAGTGTATGCAATAGACAACAAACTGCAAAAAAAGTCAGATGAATACGCTTGAAAAGTTTGTATTAAGACCCATTTTTAGAGTGTAGACAAATGAAGGGCATGCCTGATGGGTGTCCTGGCTACCTGACCTGTCCATGATGGAAGGTCAATTATTCTCGCTGATTTCAGGAGCTATTAATTATGCGTAACTTTGATTTATCCCCGCTGTACCGTTCTGCTATTGGTTTTGACCGTCTGTTTAACCTGCTGGAAAATAATCAGGGCCAAAGCAATGGCGGCTACCCTCCGTACAACGTTGAGCTGGTAGACGAAAACCATTACCGCATTGCAATTGCCGTTGCAGGTTTTGCTGAAAGCGAACTGGAAATTACTGCCCAGGATAATCTGCTGGTGGTGAAAGGCGCCCATGCGGACGATCAAAAAGAACGTACTTACCTGTATCAGGGTATTGCCGAGCGCAACTTCGAGCGTAAGTTCCAGTTAGCGGAGAACATTCATGTTCGCGGCGCAAACCTGGTAAATGGTCTGCTGTATATCGATCTTGAGCGCGTGATTCCTGAAGCGAATAAGCCGCGCCGCATCGAAATCAACTAATTCTATAGGCCGCTTCAGGCGGCCTTGCTAAGTCATCGGCTTGCCGTCAGGGAGCCGAAAGGTACCTACTCGCTTCTTAGAAGGAGATTATTATGCGTAACTACGATTTATCCCCACTGCTGCGTCAATGGATCGGTTTTGACAAACTGGCCAATGCTTTGCAAAACACTGGTGAAAGCCAGAGCTTCCCGCCTTATAACATCGAAAAGAGCGATGATAACCACTACCGCATTACCCTTGCGTTAGCCGGTTTCCGCCAGGAAGATTTGGATATTCAACTGGAAGGTACGCGCCTGACCGTGAAAGGTACGCCGCAGCAGCCGGAAAAAGAGACCAAATGGTTGCACCAGGGGCTGGTCATTCAGCCGTTCAGCCTGAGCTTTACGCTGGCTGAAAATATGGAGGTCTCCGGCGCAAGCTTCACTAACGGCTTGCTGCATATCGATTTGACCCGGAATGAACCTGAAGCCATTGCTCCACAACGTATCGCTATCAGCGAACGCCCCGCATTAAATAGTTAAATAGCTCCATGCCTTTGCCCCGCCAGAAATGACGGGGCTTTTTTGTGCTTTACCACCCATACATTGCGACTGTACTCTGCGAGAATCCATTTACTTAATGATGTTATTCACAGGGAACAGGATAATGAGTGATATAGCATTGACGGTCAGCGTTCTGGCATTAGTGGCGGTTGTCGGATTATGGATCGGCAACGTAAAAATACGTGGTGTGGGTTTTGGCATCGGAGGTGTACTGTTCGGCGGTATTATTGTCGGGCATTTTGTCGATCAGGCAGGGATGACCCTGAGCGGCGATATGCTGCATTTTATTCAGGAATTTGGCCTGATCCTGTTCGTCTACACCATCGGTATCCAGGTCGGACCGGGCTTTTTTGCGTCATTGCGCGTTTCGGGCCTGCGGCTGAATCTGTTTGCCGTGCTGATTGTCATCATGGGTGGCCTGGTCACCGCGATTCTGCATAAGCTTTTTGCCATTCCTCTTCCCGTGGTACTGGGTATATTCTCCGGGGCGGTCACCAATACCCCAGCGTTGGGTGCCGGGCAGCAAATTCTGCGCGATCTGGGTACCCCTGGCGATGTGGTAGACCAGATGGGGATGAGCTATGCCATGGCTTATCCTTTCGGCATTTGCGGAATTTTACTCACCATGTGGCTGATGCGCCTTATTTTCCGCGTTAACGTCGATGCTGAAGCCCAGCAGCATGAATCCACGCTAACCAACGGGCACGCACTGATTCAGACGATGAACATCCGTGTGGAAAACCCAAACATCAACAATATGGCAATTCAGGATGTCCCGATTCTGAACAGCGACAAAATCATCTGCTCGCGTCTGAAACGGGACGAGACATTGATGGTGCCGTCGCCAGGGACAGTTATCCAGATGGGCGACCTGCTACACCTGGTCGGGCAGCCAGCCGATCTGCACAACGCGCAGGTGGTGATTGGTCAGGAGGTGGACACATCGTTGTCGACGCGCGGGACTGATTTACGCGTTGAGCGCGTGGTGGTGACCAACGAACAAGTGCTGGGTAAACGTATCCGCGATCTGCACTTTAAAGAACGTTACGACGTGGTGATCTCCCGCCTGAACCGTGCGGGGGTTGAACTGGTAGCCAGCAGCGACGCTAGCCTGCAATTCGGGGACATCCTCAATCTGGTTGGGCGCCCTTCGTCGATTGACGCCGTTGCTAATGTTGTCGGTAACGCGCAGCAAAAACTGCAGCAGGTGCAGATGCTGCCGGTATTTATCGGTATCGGACTGGGTGTTCTGCTGGGGTCAATCCCGCTGTTTATCCCGGGTTTCCCGGTGGCGTTGAAGCTGGGGCTGGCCGGTGGGCCGCTGATTATGGCTTTGATTCTTGGACGTATTGGCAGCATCGGTAAGCTGTACTGGTTTATGCCTCCCAGCGCTAACCTGGCGCTGCGAGAGTTGGGTATCGTACTGTTTCTCGCGGTGGTTGGTCTGAAGTCAGGCGGTGATTTTGTTCATACCCTGACGCAAGGCGATGGTCTGAGCTGGGTGGGCTACGGTATTTTCATTACCGCGATTCCGCTCATTACCGTGGGCTTGCTGGCACGGATTTTCGCCAAAATGAACTATCTGACGCTGTGCGGCATGCTGGCCGGCTCAATGACCGATCCTCCTGCGCTGGCGTTTGCTAACAACCTGCATGCCACCAGCGGGGCGGCAGCGCTCTCCTACGCCACCGTTTATCCGCTGGTCATGTTCCTGAGGATTATCACCCCGCAACTGTTGGCGGTGATCTTCTGGGGAATGGGTTAAAGCGTTAAACCCAGTCTAATAAATTGCTCTGCTGGAGCGTCGCTCTCTTTTAGTAGACGTACCAACAGGGCAATCATCCGCTCCTCCACCTCTTTATCATCGATTGGCGTAAGCTGTTGCGGGTCGGTGTGCAAATCGAACAACAAATGGCCCGTGCGATTGATTCCTGGGTATTTCTCTCGGGACGGAATACGCAACGTTTTAACCCCTTTGGTAAAGCTAAATGGAGGGGACAGTGTTAACGACTGTAATTCCGCCACATCAAAGCGAGTATTCATCTTGATTGGCATCAGGGTGTAGTTCGCAATGTCATTCTCACGTCCGGGTAGCGCCGCGCGCATATAGACATAGCGGCCATCGGTGACATTGACATGCCCACTGAAAACGCCAAACAGGGCCGCATCACGGACTGGAGTGTCATCCGCAAGGATTTTCGCCAGTGGATGACCCTGCACATCAGCAGGGATTGGTTGGTTAAAGAACTCCAATAGTGTCGGCGCCCAGTCAATCATCTGAACCAGAGCGTTACGTTGAACACCCCGCTGACCACCACGTGGGTCCCAGATAAATAAAGGATTGTTTGCCACTTCGTTGTAGTACGGCATCTGATTTTTTGCCCACCACCCATGCTCTCCAAGTAGGAAACCATGGTCGGTACCGACAATGAGCATCGTGTCGTTCCACATGTCAAAACGGTCCATCAGGTCGAGAATACGTCCCAGATTGCGATCGCACATTGACACAAGGGCCCGATATCGGCAGCGAATATGCTCTACCGCCTCTGCGCTTTCTTCAACCTTGCCCCTGGGCCAGTCGTAATGTGGGCCATCCCAGGGATCCTGATACAAGGAGAGATACTCTTCGGTTGTATAAAAAGGTTCATGCGGATCGAAGGTTTCGACCTGCAACAACCAGTTGTCCTGTTTAGCGTTTTTTTCGAGGAATTCACATCCCGCGGTAAAGACGCAGGTTTGCGGGAAGTCTGCTTCCTGCTGTATGTAATTTCGGTTTACCCAGTCATGTCGCCATAACCCTGAAACACCTCCACCGGTCTGTTTCTGGGGCACGCGTAACACCTCAGGAATAGCGGGATCTGCAACACTGGCTTTCCAGTGATCGCCTTCCTGACCACGAATGATTTCCCAAGAGCTGTAGCGGTTATGATAGTTACCACCGCCGTCCTCCCAATAATGCAGATGGTCACTGATTAGATGTGTGTAGACCCCCGCTTTTTTCAGTAACTCTGGCATTGAGTCGTCAAATGGCTCCAGTGGTCCCCACTCCCGGTGCAAAAAGTTATGTCGACCTGTGTGCAATTCTCGACGGGCTGGCATACAGGGCATGCTGCCAACATAACTGTTGTTGAACGTCGTACAGTGTGCGGCCAGGCGTTGGAAGTTGGGAGCCTGGGTGATCATATCGCCATAAGGTGGCAGATAATGTTTATTCAGGCTGTCGAATAGCAGGATAATCGCTTTCATCACTGCTCCTTACCGGGCAGATAACAAGTGTGGGAAATGCGCCTCAATCACCGCGTAAATCTGCTTACCAATGGTTTCTCCGTCCATAATATTTTCGATGGGTATAAGGTATTGACCATGGCGCGGATCCAGACTGACGACATCAATCAGTTTTTTTGAAATGGCATAGATATCAGCCCATTCAGTAAATCCACCTACTTCGCCTGCTGCTGTATGTTCCATCGCAAATTCGAACTGGAAATCATATTTAGCCAACGCTTTTTTGACGACCGTCTGTAACATTACGCTACTCCCGACACCATAGCCGCAAACAAACAGAAGGTTAATTTTGTCTTTCATGACGATATCCTTTTTATGCAAAGTTAGTTAGCCCGCGTAAGGGCCCAGATTGAATACAGTGGCGATCAGTTTTAGTAATTCGCAAATGGCAGGCCATAATGTCGCCCAGTCAAATATTCCGGTCCAGCCAACCCCTTCTGCTGCCAGACCTGTTAAGGGAATTGCCCATACTGTGCCGAAGGTTTGAATTATCCCCAGCAGGAATGTACAAATGATAACGGAGTGATAACCTCCCATCCGGTTGGCTAAAACACCAATAGGACCGCCAGAGAAGAAAAGGGGCACAAAACCAGGTAATACCATAATAGGGCTTTTGGTAATCAGCAGGATGCCCATCGAAAATATGGTGCCGAAGGTGCAGAAGATGAATCCAAGCGTGGCTGCATTTGGTGAAAAAGGTAATAAAGCGGCAACATCTACTGCCGGAATTGCATCGGGAATTAAACGATCTTGCCAGCCTTTAAAGGAGGCATTTATTTCCCCAACCATCATTCTCACACCCTGCAGGAGAATGACCATATACATGGAAAACTGCAGTCCGAGGTTGATAATATAGATATACCAGGGTTTACCTTTTGCCATCAATTGAACATTTTCAATACCGGTCGACAGCAGAAATCCGCCGACGAACAGCGTCATCACAATGGCAATAGCGGTTACATTATGGTTAAAAATAGCCAGCCAGCCGGGCAGCTTCATGTTTTCTGCATCCTGTTTTTCGGCATCGCCAAACAGGTGGGCAAATTTTGAAAAAAACCAGATCCCGAGCATCTGATTATGGGCGATAGTAAAACCGGCATTATTGGTGATTTTCGCAACGGGTTTAGCGATTAACGTTGTGGCAAAGGCCCAGAAAATCCCCGTTAAAACACCAGCAATGATGATTGACTGTACCCAACCAAAACCTAACCAGAATACGATCAACCAGAGTACGGCCTGCGAGTGGGAAACTCCGGTGTTACCGGTTAAGAAGATCCCTTTTACACGTGTATAGCGGCCAAATAATACCAGCAAAAGGTTTGTGAAAAAGGCCAACACGAAAACGTAGCCCACATAACCAAAGTTATCCCCGAGAGCAATTTGGGTGGCGGCTTTCATGGCATACGAATCCATTAAATAACCATGAATACCGTAAGATTTACTGACTGCATCAGCGACAGGCTTAAAGGTGGCTGAAAATTGGAAGCCGCCAAATAACACCATCATCAACCCAACCATCGCGCTGACCATACCAGTAATAATTTTAATTAGCGGTTTTTTATCAAGGGCATACCCCAAACCGACTAACAATCCTATTAGAATGGCGGGTTCTGTTAGAAAAGATTGTATTACATCGATAAATTCAGAAAACATAGTTCAGTCAACCTCCATGATATTCGCTTCCAGATCAAAGTTGGTGATACTCATTCAGTAACGGACGACTATTTGTTTCTGTGACATATTTTTATGAATCTAAAATCACTCTAATAATCAAAATTGCTCATTAAAAGATTGTTTGTGATTTTTTGTGATTTAATTTGCAAAAATACCATGATCATAACCATCATTTATTTAATTGTTTTAAATATATTTAATTTGTATTTATGTTTTATTTTTAAATAAAACTTGCGTAGTCATGTATTTTATTTATATTTCATGATTGAATATTTATGCTTTAATTATTTGTGGTATTTATTTTTATTGAATTAATAGTGTGGTTTTATATTGGTTGTTTCATTTTGTGCACTTATCCACATAAAAAAACCAACATGAGATGTAGGTTTGTTTTTGCGAAAGTCATTACATTCTGTTTTTTTTATAAAAAGGAATAGAAAATGAGAGCAACGTATACAGTGAAAATAAATCCTTACAATCAAAACAAACTTTGTGCATTAATTTCATTGGAAAATATAGAAGCGGTAAGGTTTGATTATACTGTTCATGGTAAAACATCAAATACAGACTTCTATTACAGTACTGACGAATATACTTCTCACACACAGGTCATCGTTGTTGGCTTGTATGCTGACTATTTGAATACTGTCGAGATCAATACTTACACGGCGGACAATGAAACCACCACCTTCACGGTAACAATTTCAACAGAGGGTCAGGACTACGGTGATGTGCCTCTGGCGCTGACAATCAATATTGACGACAGCGAGATGGCGGAAAGCACCTTGGGACAGGGCTGGTTTGTCACCAGTGCCTGGAATGGTTATGACATTAATGGCGATCTGCGCATTACCGGTCTCTTCCCCTGGATGTACGGTAACCTGAAGATTATAGACAATGCGTTGTGGTCAGCGTTGGCCAGTGAAACGTATGATCCTGATAAGCATGCATTTGCCCCCACTTTGTATCGTTTTAACCTGGCGGGTAACGTCTCGCAAACCTATACCGCACCTACTGGCTATGGTTTTCATCACGACATCACTACGGATGAGAAAGGTAATCTTTGGTTGTTGGGTTCGTTGCTGGATAACTGGAATGATGAGCAAAAGCTGGAGTGTGTAATTTATAAATATGACATCGCCAGTGGGGGGTTACTCTGGCAGCGCGATTACTCTCAGGAGTTTTTGGGAGCCACGGTACTGGATAATACTGATGCCAACGATGTACATTTTAATAGCCTCGAATATGTAAAAGAAACCAATCAGTTAATCGTCAACTCACGTTCAAGCTGCACTATTATTGGCCTGAACATTGACTCAGGCGATCCTGAGTGGATTATTGATAATCCGGATTTTCCGGTGTTGAATAGCACACTCAATTTGAGTGTGGTCAATATCGACGATTTTAACTATCCCAACGGAGAGCATGCGGTTTTTATTACTCAAAACAGCAAGTATCAAGCCTGGCGGGGTGAAAATAAGTTTGTCCTTTCTCTCTTTAACAATAATTCCTGTGCGGATGAGAGTGGGAATGAGTTGGTTCGCATTATTGAATCTGATCCCGTCTCTTATACTTCAGCCGCGCTTGATTCCCTACCTACCATTCTTGCTGTCGATTTAACCGCTGCAACGGTAGAACAATTGGATCAGTTTAGTTTTCCAGGGCAACGTAGTGAGCTTACATCGTCGGTCTTTGATGTAGGTAATGACTATTACAATGTCTATTTTGGCGCAGAACAATCCTTCTTCGTCTTTGATACAAATAACAATATTGGCCTCTCTATTTACAATATTGATACGGGATTAGGTTATCGCGGCCGCATCTTTTCGTATGAGGAATTACGCTCACTGATCTAACGATTTCATCTTTTACTACATTATTCTGCACCTTTCAGGTGGATGTACCAAAAAAGGTTGTCCACCTTACATCTATGGGGTTGCCATTTCACTTTGCATGTTTCAGCACAGCCGACGGCGCATAGCCAAATTTGTGTTTAAAAGCTTTGCTGAAATGAAACGAGTCAAAAAAGTTAAGCATATCTGCCACCTGTCCGACCGTATTTCCCTCCTGTTTTAGCAGTGACAGCGCCAGTTCCAGCCGGGCATCGAGATAGTATTCTTTTGGCGTTTTTCCGGTATAACGTAAAAACAGACGGCGTAGCCAGGCTTCGCTACAGGGAATGGTGGCTGCCATATCCGCTACGCTCCAGCGTTTTTGCAGGCTGGCATGCAGAGTGGCAATCAGTTTTTCAATTTGCATCCGTTGTGGGTCTTTTTTACCTTCAGCGTAAATAAGACAAATCCATTGATAAATTATTTTTGTGAGAAAGGCGACGGCCAGATTATTTATCATTGAGTCTGAGGAAGTAATTAATTGTGAAACTTCAGCCAGCTCCTGATTATAAATATCACCATTATAAATAATGCTTTGTTGGCGTAGCGGAATATCCATTACGCTGGTTGGCGTGAACTCCATCCAGTATTGTTCCCATACCAACCCTTCGCAATGATAAGACTGTATATCGGTTGGTTTTAAAAAGATTATACAGTTTCCGGTGAGAGTAATCTGTTCGCCACCTTTTAGCAGGATTTTTCCACAACCCTGGACGGTATAGACAGCAACCCATGAATTAGCTATCAGTGGCTTTTTCTTATCGCGCGGCCAAATAACCCGGTAATGTTCGTCGGCATAGGTATGCCACAGCGAGATCAATGAAATTCCGCTTGAGATCACATTTTCGTTAATCAACAGGGGAATATTGTACGTAGTTTCGTTTTTTACATGCGAACTTTGCATCTTTCCATTCATTTTAATTTCCCGCCGGAGAATTATGCCCACAACCTGAACTTAACAGAAAAAATCCGTTCAGGGATATGACGTTTTTATTTTAAGAAATCTGACTGCCTGACCCGGTGCGCAATACCTCCTGTTACACCCTACAGCTACCGGGACATAATGAAAAAAAAGGGCTATGAGATGAATACGCTACAAATTTTAAGCTTTGTGGGCTTTACGCTGCTGGTGGCGGTAATCACCTGGTGGAAGTTACGCAAAGCGGATACCGGTTCGCAGCAGGGATATTTTCTGGCGGGACGTTCGTTAAAAGCGCCGGTGATTGCCGCATCGCTGATGCTAACCAATCTCTCCACGGAACAACTGGTAGGACTTACCGGCCAGGCTTACCGCAGCGGAATGTCGGTAATGGCCTGGGAAGTGATTTCAGCGATCCCACTTATTTTTCTGGCGCTGATTTTTTTACCGCGTTATCTGCAACGCGGCATCGCTACCATCCCGGATTTTATTGAAGAGCGCTATGACAAAACCACCCGCATCATCATCGACTGCTGTTTTTTGATCGCCACAGGGATTTGTTTCCTGCCGATCATTTTGTACTCCGGCGCACTCGCCTTTAACAGTATGTTTCATGTCACTGAAACTTTTGGTATTTCCCAGCATACGGCAATTTGGCTGATGGCGGTGGTTCTGGGGATAAGTGGCATTTTGTACGCCGTGGTCGGCGGAATGCGGGCGATTGCCATTGCGGATGTCATCAACGGTATTGGTTTGGTGATTGGCGGTCTGATGGTACCGCTGTTCGGTTTAATGGCAATGGGTAAAGGCAGTCTGAGCGAAGGCATTACGCGTTTAACCCAGGATCACAGCCAGATGCTGAACTCGATTGGCGGAAGTCACGACCCGGTACCTATCGGCGCGGCGCTGACCGGGCTTATTCTGGTGAATACTTTCTACTGGTGTACCAATCAGGGGATTGTTCAACGTACTTTGGCGTCAAAAAGTCTGTCGGAAGGACAAAAAGGAGCATTATTAACGGCAGTGCTGAAGATGCTGGATCCGTTGATTCTGGTATTGCCGGGCGTTATCGCCTTTCACCTTTTCCAGGATCTGCCAAAAGCAGATATGGCTTACCCAGCGCTGGTAAACAAAGTGATGCCGTTGCCGCTGATCGGTTTTTTCAGCGCGGTGCTGTTCGGTGCGATCATCAGCGCATTTTGCGGTTTCCTCAACAGCGCTTCGACGCTGTTCAGTCTCGGCATTTATCGTCGGTTGATTAACGAGCAGGCCAGTCCCGACAAGTTGGTCAGCATTGGCCGCCGCTTTGGGTTTATCGTCGCGGTGATCTCTGTGCTGGTCGCGCCGTGGATTGCTTATGCGCCGCAGGGGCTTTACAGCTGGATGAAGCAGCTCAACGGGATCTACAACGTTCCGCTGGTAACCATCGTGATCATGGGATTTTTCTTTCCGCGCATCCCCGCGCTGGCTGCGAAGGTGGCGATGGGGCTGGGTATCGTCAGCTATATCACCATCAACTATTTGGTGAAATTCGACTTTCACTTCCTCTACGTACTGGCCTGCACTTTCTGCATCAATGTGGCGGTCATGCTGGTTATCGGTGCCATCAAGCCGCGTGCCACGCCGTTTAAATTCCATGACGCCTTCGCGGTAGACATGAAACCGTGGAAAAACGTGAAAATCGCCTCTGTTGGCGTCCTGTTTGCGATGATTGGCGTTTATTCCGGTCTGGCGCAGTTTGGTGGCTACAACTCTCGCTGGCTGACGATCCTCAGCTACGCCATTACGGTGGCAGTCGCAATTTATTTGATTTACAGCAGTTGGCAGACGCGGCGTAACGCGACTGCACAATGTGTCCATGACGCTAAGGATGAAGCATGACCCGGCCCAATTTTCTGTTCATTATGACCGATACCCAGGCGACCAATATGGTCGGCTGCTACAGCGGTAAACCGCTGAACACCAATAATATTGATAGTCTTGCAGCGGAAGGTATTCGCTTTAACTCGGCCTATACCTGTTCACCGGTGTGTACGCCGGCCCGCGCGGGGCTGTTTACCGGGATTTATGCCAACCAGTCCGGGCCGTGGACCAATAATGTCGCGCCGGGGAAAAATATCTCCACCATGGGGCGCTATTTTAAAGATGCGGGCTATCACACGTGCTACATCGGCAAGTGGCATCTCGACGGACATGACTACTTTGGGACCGGCGAATGTCCGCCCGAGTGGGATGTTGATTACTGGTATGATGGAGCCAATTACCTCGCGGAACTGACTGACGCAGAGATCGGTTTGTGGCGTAACGGGCTCAATAGCGTGGAGGATCTGTTAGCCAACAATATCGATGAAACCTTTACCTGGGCGCACCGCATCAGTAACCGGGCGGTCGATTTCCTCCATCAGCCTGCGCGTGCCGAGGAACCGTTCCTGATGGTTGTTTCCTATGATGAGCCGCACCATCCGTTTACCTGTCCGGTCGAGTATTTGCAGAAATATCAGGATTTTTATTACGATCTCGGTGCGAAAGCCCACGATGCTTTGCATGATAAGCCCGAGCACCATCGTCTATGGTCGCAAGCCATGCCATCCCCGGTTGGCGATGACGGGCGCTATCACCATCCGCTCTATTTTGCCTGCAACGACTTTGTTGATGATCAGATAGGTAGGGTGATCAATGCCTTAACGCCGCAACAGCGAGAGAATACCTGGGTCATTTATACCTCCGATCATGGTGAGATGATGGGGGCGCATAAGCTCATCAGTAAAGGGGCCGCGATGTATGACGATATCACACGAATTCCACTGATTATGCGCCCGCCGCAGGGAGAGTCTATGCAGGTAGACACGCCGGTCAGCCATATCGATCTGCTGCCGACGATGATGGCGCTGGCGGGTATTGAGAAGCCGCAAATCCTGCCGGGTGAAAACATTCTTGCCGTTGAAAAGCCGCGCGGTGTGATGGTGGAGTTCAACCGTTATGAGATTGAACATGACAGTTTTGGCGGATTTATTCCGGTACGCTGCTGGGTGACGGACGACTGGAAACTGGTATTAAATCTGTTTACCAGCGATGAGCTTTACGACAGGCGTAACGATCCTGATGAGCTACACAATCTGATTGATTCGCCACAATTGGCCGACGTTCGTTGCCAGATGCACGACGCGCTGCTGGACTACATGGATAAAATCCGCGATCCGTTCCGCACTTATCAATGGAGTTTGCGTCCGTGGCGACCTGATGCCGCACCGCGCTGGATGGGCGCTTTTCGCCCGCGCCCTGAAGACGGCTATTCTCCGGTAGTACGCGATTACGACACCGGTTTACCGACCCGGGGCGTAAAAGTGGAAGAGAAAAAGCAGAAGTTCTGACTACAATGCCAGTTGGCGCAAATATCCTTATTTGCACTTACTTGTAGGCCGGATAAGGCGCGAGCCACCATCCGGCAATGACAACCAGAGGAGTTTGGATGAAGATTTCCCGCCTTGGTGAAGCGCCGGATTACCGCTTCTCGTTGGCAAATGAACGTACTTTTCTGGCGTGGATCCGCACCTCGCTGGGGTTTCTGGCGGCGGGTGTGGGTCTTGACCAACTGGCCCCGGATTTTGCCACGCCGGTAATTCGTGAACTGCTGGCGCTGTTGTTGTGCCTGTTTGCCGGTGGCCTGGCGATTTATGGTTACCTGCGCTGGCTGCGCAATGAAAAGGCAATGCGTCTGAAAGAGGACTTGCCGTACACCCATAGCCTGTTAATCATCAGCCTGATTTTGATGATCGTCGCGGTGATTGTCATGGGACTGGTACTGTATGCCGGATAGCCGTAAATCGCGACGGATCGCCGATCCAGGGTTACAACCGGAACGTACCTCGCTGGCCTGGTTTCGCACGTTGTTGGGCTATGGCGCGTTAATGGCGCTGGCGCTAAAGCACAACTGGCATCAGACGGGGTTCCTGTTTTGGGTTTCAATTGTAGTGCTGGCGCTGGTGGCAATCGTTCTCTGGCGTTATACCCGTAGCCGCAACCTGATGGATGTCAGTCATAGCGATTTTTCTGAATCTCATGCGGTGCGTGACAAATTTATGATCTCCCTCGCGGTGTTATCCCTCGCAATACTGTTTGCTGTAGCGCATGTCCGCCAACTTATGGCATTTATCGGGAATTTAGCATGACAGGATGTCAGGTCATGGCCAAGCCGGCCAGCTCTCGTTGTAACCTCGATTGTCGCTACTGTTTTTACATTGAGAAACCCACTCAACCCACAATGGATGACGCTACCTTAGAGACGTTTATTCGCCAGCATATCGCCGCGCAGCCGGGGTCCGAAGTGATGTTCGCTTGGCAGGGCGGTGAGCCGACTCTTTGTGGGATCGACTTTTTTCGCCGCGTGGTGGCGTTGCAAAAACAGTACGGGGAAGGGAAGCAAATCCATAACGCTTTCCAGACCAACGGAATTTTGCTCAATGACGAATGGTGTCAGTTTTTACGCGATAACGGCTGGCTGGTTGGGATTTCCCTGGATGGCCCGGCCGAGTTGCATGATGCTTATCGCGTTAACCGCAGCGGAAAACCGACGCACCATAAGGTGGTGGAGGCCATTGCCAGACTTCGTGAGTATCAGGTGGAGTTCAATCTGTTGGTAGTGATTAACCGCCTGAACAGCCAGCAGCCCGGACAAATGTATCGTTACCTTCGCCAGTGCGGCACGCCGTTTTTGCAGTTCATTCCGCTGGTTGAATATGATGAAAAAGGCGAGCTTACCGCCGACTCGGTCCCGCCGCAGGCATGGGGAACCTTTCTGAATTCCGTCTTTGATATCTGGGTCAGAGAAGATATTGGCCGTGTATTCGTCCAGTTATTCGATTCAACCCTCGGGGTATGGTGCGGGCATCCGGCGCAGATGTGTTCGCTAAGCTCTACCTGTGGGCATGCTTTTGCCCTGGAAGCGAATGGCGATTTGTATCAGTGCGATCACTATGTTTACCCTGATTATCGCTTGGGTAATATTCATCACACATCGCTGGGTGAGCTCAATGCCAGCCCTCGGGCAGGGGAATTTGGTCAGTCCAAGAGAACCACGCTGAGCGCGGAATGTCAGGCGTGTTCACTGCTGCGTTTTTGCCACGGCGACTGTCCTAAGCACCGTGGCAGAAATGGAAAGAGTGCGATTTGCGGTGGATACAGCGCTTTTTTCAATCATACCGCGCCGCATATGCGAGTTATGCGCGATCTCATTAAGCAGCATCGCTCACCGATGGAGCTGATGGCGATGCTGCGCTGAGATTAGCGCCCTTTCGCCAGGTATTGCGCCATCTCGGTTTCCGGCACCATGCCGCCGCCGGTCGCCCACACCAGATGGGTGGCGTTATTGAGCTGATCCGCGTTGAAGCCATGCATCTGCTGGTAATCCGTGGAGGCACAAACGTGCTGAGGGCCAGCCATGCCTGCCAGCGCCGACGGCTCAAGACGAATGCCTTCTTCCTGCGCCAGCCAGCCCAGCATATCGTACATTGTCTGATCGTCCAGGGTGTACAGACCGTCGAGCAGACGTTCCATCGCCCGGCCAACAAAGCCCGATGCGCGACCCACCGCCAGCCCATCCGCCGCCGTCAGGTTGTCGATACCGATGTCCTGTACGGAAATGGTATCGTGCAGCCCGGTGTAAATCCCCAGCAGCATGCACGGTGAATGAGTCGGTTCAGCGAAGAAGCAGTGCACGTTATCGCCGAATGCCAGCTTCAGGCCAAATGCCACGCCGCCAGGGCCGCCACCGACGCCGCAAGGCAGGTAAACAAACAGTGGATGGTCTGAATCCACCGTGCGTCCCTGCTGCGCAAACTGCGCTTTCAGACGCTGACCGGCGACCGCATAGCCTAAAAATAGCGTGCGGGAATTTTCATCATCGATAAAGAAGCAGTTCGGATCGGACTGCGCCGCCTTACGACCTTGTTCAACCGCCACGCCGTAATCTTCTTCGTACTCCACCACCGTCACGCCGTGGCTGCGTAGCTTGGCTTTTTTCCACGCGCGGGCGTCGGCAGACATATGCACCGTGACGTTAAAGCCGATGCGGGCACTCATGATACCAATCGACATCCCCAGGTTGCCGGTGGAGCCAACCGCGATGCTGTACTGGCTGAAAAACTGTTTGAACTCCGGCGAAAGCAGAACGCGGTAATCGTCTTTGGTGGTCAGCAGACCGGCTTCCAACGCCAGTTTTTCCGCATGGGTCAGTACTTCATAAATGCCGCCACGCGCTTTAATCGAACCTGAAATCGGCAAATGGCTGTCTTTCTTCAGCAGGAGTTCGCCGTTAATGTGCTGCCCGAACTCTTTTTCCAACCGTTTTTGCATGGCAGGGATTGCGGCCAGCTCAGATTCGATAATGCCCCCAGTGGCGGCAGTTTCCGGGAAGGCCTGCGCCAGATACGGTGCGAAGCGCGTCAGACGCGCGTGGGCGTCCTCAACGTCGTGTGCTGTCAGGCCAACATACGGTAAACCTTCCGCAAGAGAGGTGGTGCCAGGGTTAAACCAGGTTGTCTCTTTCAGAGCCACCAGATCTTCCACTAAAGGATGCTGGGCGATAAGTGTTTGAATGTTTTCCATAGTCAGTCTCTTCGCGCTTAGATAATAAAGGAAAGCAGGAATGTGCAAGCCAGTGCAATAACGGACGCGATAAATGTCGCGGTCGTATAGTATTTGAACGTTTCATTCAGGGTGGCGCCGCAATACTGCTTCACCAGCCAGAACAGGGAATCGGTGACGATCGTGCAGCCAATAGCGCCGGAACCGATGGCAATGGCGATGATCTCCGGGCTAACGTTGGGATACAGCGGTAGCATCGGGGCAACGATTGCCGTTGCGCCCATCATCGCCACCGTGGCAGAGCCTACCGCCGCATGCAGAATCAGAGCGACCAGCCATGCCAGTAGAATCGGGTGCATATGCATGTTTGAGAGGATCAGCGCCAGAGTATCCGCCAGCCCGCTGCTCTTGAGAATAGCGTTGAATGCGCCGCCTGCGCCTATAATCAGCAAAATGTTAGCAATCGAGCCAAAACCGTTTTCGGTGTGGGTCAGCAGCGCACCCATACC
This sequence comes from Citrobacter sp. Cf087, assembly GCF_030334285.1. Taxonomy (NCBI): domain Bacteria; kingdom Pseudomonadati; phylum Pseudomonadota; class Gammaproteobacteria; order Enterobacterales; family Enterobacteriaceae; genus Citrobacter; species Citrobacter sp. Cf087. The sequence continues at coordinate 370,391 of NZ_JAOWED010000032.1, read as the reverse complement.
GATGTGCTGACGCAGACCGAGAATGTAATAGGCTACGAAAACGGCGATAAACATCGCGGTGATCGGGTTACCAATAAACTCCAGCAGCGTATACACCGTGCTGCCTTTCGCCATGTTCAGCTCAGCGACGGTTTTGACCAGCATCAGGCCAATCGGCAGCAGTACGGTAAACAGCGTCGCGCCCAGCGATGGCAGCGTGCTTTCATCACGCACTTTCAGGTCGGAAAACTCAGCCGGTACCGGTTTAAATGGCAGACGGTTACCGAGGAATTTCAGGTACAGCGGCCCACCGACAAGCGAAGCCATTAAACCCACCAGTAAGCCGTAGACAATCACGGTGCCAATGTCTGCGCCCAGCTTATTAGCCACGAACAGGGCGGCCGGATGCGGAGGTACGACGCAGTGTACCGCCATCAGCGCCGTACACAGCGGAATCGCCAGCTTCAGTAATGAGGTATTGGTTTTTTTAGCAATCGAAAAGGCCAGTGGAATCAACAGCACCACGCCGACCTCAACGAACAGCGTGATCCCGCAAATCAGCCCGACCAGCACCATAATGACATCCGCTGAAAGCCAGCGGCAGCGCTGCAGCGTCAGACCGATGCGTTCGGCCGCGCCGGACACTTCCATCATTTTGCCCAGAATGGTCCCAAGGCCGATAACCGCCGCGAGGAAGCCCAGCGTACCGCCGATGCCGCTCTCAATGGCATTGACCATATCCAGCGGCCCCATCCCCATCATCGTACCCACGAAGAAACTGGCTAACAGCAGCGCCAGAAACGGGTGGAATTTGAACTTCACGATGGTCAAAACGATTAACACGATGCTTATCAGCAGCGTGCTCACAACCCAGATTTGAGAGTGCATAGCTCACCTTGCCCTGTGATTAATATAAGGTTATTGGACAAAAATAAGGCACCGTCTGACAAACGATATAAATCTCCTTTCACATGAGCCAGATTGCATCAAGTGAGTGATTTACGTCTAATTACGCTATGTTTATGCGATATGGTTCACCTTGATTCATCTTTATGCTGATTTTTGCAGCGAAGTTTTTTACACTCCGGCGAATGAATCAGGAGGACAGGAGGTGAGTTTGGATCCCCTACGCGAGGTCAGAAACCGGCTGCTCAATGGCTGGCAGTTGTCAAAGCTGTATACTTTTGAAGTGGCGGCCCGGCATCAGTCGTTTGCGCTGGCGGCAGATGAGCTGTCGTTAAGCCCCAGCGCCGTCAGCCATCGCATTAATCAACTGGAAGATGAGCTGGGCATTCAGCTGTTTGTCCGTTCGCACCGTAAAGTGGAACTCACCCACGAGGGTAAGCGGGTGTTCTGGGCGCTGAAATCGTCGCTGGATACGCTGAATCAGGAAATCCTCGATATTAAAAATCAGGAGTTGTCCGGGACGCTCACCGTTTACTCTCGACCTTCTATCGCCCAGTGCTGGCTGGTTCCGGCGCTCGGTGACTTTACCCGTCGCTACCCGTCAATTTCACTGACCATCCTGACCGGAAACGACAACGTCAATCTGCAGCGTGCCGGGGTCGATCTGGCTATCTATTTTGATGATGCGCCCTCCGCGCAGCTTACGCACCACTTCCTGATGGATGAAGAGATCCTACCGGTATGCAGCCCGGACTACGCTCGCCGCCATGACCTTACCGGTTCGTTAGTGAATTTGCCGCACTGCACCTTGCTGCACGACAGACAGGCATGGAGTAACGACTCAGGAACCGATGAATGGCACAGCTGGGCGCAGCATTTTACGGCGAATTTGCCGACATCATCGGGGATTGGTTTCGATCGTTCTGATTTAGCGGTAATTGCCGCCATGAACCATATCGGCGTGGCGATGGGCCGAAAGCGTCTGGTGCAAAAACGTCTCGACAGTGGAGAACTGGTCGCGCCTTTTGGCGATATGGCGCTGAAATGCCATCAGCATTACTACATCACCACGCTGCCCGGCAGGCAGTGGCCGAAAATCGAGGCGTTTATTAGCTGGCTTCAGGAGCAGGTAAAATAAGCGGACCGCGAATATTTTTTACGCTTTCTCTCTACACGGAAAGTGAAAAAGCGTGCTAAATACGTGATATCACTCCTGATGATTTGCGTAAGGACGACCGTGTTAAAGCCGATTGTTTCCCTTTTACTGTTGGCCAGCGCCACCGTGTGTGCCGCGCAACCTGCGCTGACGGCGGCGCAGTATGCACAGCAGCTTGGCGTTGGGATGGACGTAGATTGGGCGCGCACCGATCGGGGTATCCGTGAATTCGATCCGCTGGTAGTGCGGGACTACAAGGCGAAAGGGTTGGCCCACGTACGCATTCGCGTAGCGGGCGAGCCTACGGAGGCGCGGCTGATTCATCTGCGCAAGCTGGTGGAAGCCTGCGAGCAGTATGGCGTGATCCCGATCATTGCCTATCAGGCAGACGAATATAAAAAAGACCCCAGCGCCGGGAACGAAAAAGAGGTGGTTAACTGGTGGGTGGCGGTGGCGCATTACTTTGGTCAACGCTCGCCGTTGCTGGGTTTTGACCTGATCTACGACCCCTCTGATAAGCTCAACCATAATCAGGCGTCGCTCAATCGCGTGTATGACAAAACCATTCGAACCATCCATGCCATCGATCCACAGCGAATGATTTTTATCGCGCCGAAACTGCATGCCGCTCCGGAAGATTTGGCCAACCTAAAGCTGCCGCCGCAAAGTCAGAATACGGTGCTGGCCCAATGGCATATTTTTCCGTGGGGACCGCTGAAAAATAACGGCAAATATCCGTGGACCTCAGGGACTGCGGCAGAAAAGGCCGCCATTCGCGCCCGTATCAATACTGCCATTCATTGGCAACAGAAAACCGGGCATGTCAGTTGGGTAGGGGGCTGGTCGCTGGGAGAAACCGTCAAAAACGCGCCTTCTGCCTCGCAAATGGCGTTTGCCCGCTTTATGGCGTGCGAGCTGAAAAAAGCGAAAATTCCCTATGCTATCAATGCGGATACGCAGTTCTATGATGGTGAGGAGGGGGCCTGGCGTCCGGCGCTGGAACCGTTACTGACGACGATTATCGCGCCAGAATGCGAAAAGCCCGGCGATAAGCCGGGCCATCATACGCTTAAACCGCCTGTCCCTGATGCGACACGCGTGACGCCAGCGGAAGCCAGCAAACAAAAATCAACAGCCCCATAAGGGTCATCAGCAGGCCCAGACTGGCTTGCCCGGTCTGCGGCAGCATGGCAGAGAACCACGCCAGCACGCCGGAACCAATGTTCTGTAATCCCCCAACCAGCGCGCCGGCCGTGCCTGCCAGGAACGGGAAAGGCTCCATTGCACCGCTGGTTGCCAGCGGAAACAACATTCCGGCGCCGAAGAAAAACAGTGCGGCAGGAACCAGCAGCGTCCAGACGTTCATCACGTCAAACAGCCCTGGGATCCACATCATTAAACCCGCTACCAGACAGCAGGTCACCGACTGCCACATTAGCGTCGAGAAACGTTTATTCGGGCGACCGGCGAACCATGCGCCGAAAAACGCCGCCGGGATGGGCAGGATAAACAGGATACTGACCACCATGCTGCTTAGACCGAGACGTGCGCCCAATAATACTCCGGAGCAGGCCTCAAAGACCGCAACACCCGCCAGACCACCGATCAACATCAGCACGTAACAGGTGAAAGCGCTATTACCAAACAGGGTTTTGTAGCTGGCGATCAGCCGTGGACGCGGCGCACCTGCAGGGCGCGTTTCCGGCATCCAGCGTGCCATGCTAAACGTCACGCCCGCACACAGAATCAACAGAAAAATATAGCAGGCGCGCCAGTTCCACACTGTATCCAGCACACCGCCAATCAGCGGAGCTAACAGCGGACTGACCAGAATCCCCATGTTTAACAGACTATTGGCGTGGCGCAGTTGCGTGCCTTCGTACAGATCGCGCGGTAACGTTCGCGCCATCACTCCGCCGACGCCCGTTCCCATCCCCTGGATGGCACTGGCGATAATCAGTACCGTCAGGCTATGCGTGGTAATCGCGACCAGCGTGGCCAGCATAAAAATAGACATCCCGGCGAGGATAACCGGGCGGCGGCCAACGCGGTCTGAAAGGGGACCGTAAACCAGTTGTGATAGACCATAGGTCAACAGATAGGCGGCCATTACGCTTTGCACCGCCCCTTCGCGAACGTTCAGTTCACGCGCCATATCAGCAATCGCGGGGATATAAATGGTTTGCGCCATCTGACCTACCGCCACCAGTAATACCAACATCAACAACAAATTGACGCTTCTATGCCTTTTCATTTCGCTGATTACTTTTAAAAAAGAGAAAAAAGAAGAATAAGGTGCTGCACTTTCCCGTAAATGCGCGTGGAATCTACCACAACAGAAAAAGAAGGCCAGATAGTGGGCTGGAATGTTTATGTGATGGACGGCAGGAAATGTAAACAAAAAGCGGCAACAAATGTTGCCGGATTGCATCGGGTTTACAACGCGATCATGATAAGCGTAGTAAAACTGCGCCTACGGCAATACCTGCAGCCGCGACAAGACGTATTCCGGCAACCTTCTCTTTCAGTAGCAGCCACGCGAGCAGCGCGCCAAACAGGATAGAGGTTTCACGCAGTGCCGCGACTACCGCCAACGGAGCCTGGGTCATAGCCCACAGCGCCAGGCCGTAAGAACCCATTGTGCCAATGCCACCAAGAATACCTTTTTTCCACTGCTGTACCAGATAACGTGACGCTTCCCGGCGTCTGGCGATCATCGCCCAGCCCAGCAGGCAGGAGCCGTTCAGAAAGAAGGTCCACAGCGTGTAGCCCAGCGTGGTTTCTGATAAACGTACGCCGGTGCCATCAACCAGCGTATAACCGGCGATAAAGCAGGCGTTAATGAGCGCCAGGATAATCCCGCGTTGCGAACCGCTGCGTCCGTTAAATGCCATCCCGAGAATAGCCAGACAGATGGTGGCAATCCCCACCCAGGCGAGTAGCGAAAGGCTATCGCCAAGAAACAGGACGCTGATAATCGCGACCAGCAGTGGCGCTGTGCCGCGCATCAGAGGATAGGTCTGGCTCATATCCGAAACCTGATAGGTTTTAGCGACCAGGACGGTATAGACCACCTGTAATGCGGTTGAGACAGCCAAAAACGGCAGGCTGGCGGCAGAGGGTTGCGGCGCAAAGGGTAAACAAATCAGCGCCATAATCGCAGCGGTTCCGCTGACGCTGATCGCCGAGTACAGCTTGTCGTTTCCCGCTTTTACGATGGCATTCCAGCTGGCATGCAGCAGTGCGGCGAACAGCAAAATGCAGAAAACAGAAAGCGTCATGGCGGAATTCTTCCCTGAGGATGTCATAAAAACGTAACATATTGACGCGATACAAGCACCAGGGAGAAGGTGAAAGGGGAGCGGAGTGTTATCCGCCCCCCTTAGGTGCGACTTGAATCTGAATTACTTAATGTATTTCAGAACGGCATCAAGGAGTTGCAGTGCTGCAACAATGAGTTTGAGGATAAGAATAGCGATATCCACGAGGCTCATACGCTCTCCTTTTGGTACAAGGAGCACGGTGCTGACGTACCTCGCCGCTGCCTGTTGCCAGCACCTTTGTTGACATAACACAGTGTGCTCACGCGGGGGTTAAGGCGCTGACGGCACCACCCGTTTCAGCCAGGACTTTGATGCGCCGGTTTACGATGCGGCCCCCGCATAACACATTGCGTACCGAGACATTATAGATAAATACTGTATAAATTAACAGTATTTTATGGACGTTACGCTATTCATGTTCCATACTCAAAAACATCAAAATTCGTGCCGAAATTGCGTGTTCTTCGTAGAACGCGTATACTTTTTTCGTTGACATAACACAGTGTGTTCGGCGGCTACCAACCGCACAACGCTGAAAAAACCTCGCTCCGGCGGGGTTTTTTGTTTTTGCACGACATACAATTAAATGTGATCGTTGAAGCATTTTTGTGCAGATGAAAATTTTTCCATTGTCACGCTGAAAAACCTGTGTTTGTATAAATCCAGTTAATCAACAAACAGACAGGTCCCTAATGAACCCTTCCATGCTGACTGCGACCCTACTAAAAACTGCGCCATCTCGCGCAGCGGTCGTCGTGCGTGTGGTGGTGGTCGTCGGCAATGCGCCGTAGGGTCCGAATCAACACACGATTCCAAAACCCCGCCGGCGCAAACCGGGCGGGGTTTTTCGTTTCAGAGACCTGCCCGGAGCAAAGGCCCAGAATAAAAGGACTGGAGCATGGCAAGTTCGGGCATAACATCCAAGCGTACGCGTTTTACGGGCGCAGAATTCATCGTTCATTTCCTGGAACGTCAGGGGATTCAGGTCGTCACCGGTATTCCAGGCGGCTCGATTCTTCCCGTCTATGACGCCTTAAGCCAAAGCACACAAATCCGTCATATCCTGGCGCGCCACGAGCAGGGCGCGGGGTTTATCGCGCAGGGAATGGCGAGAACCGATGGCAAACCCGCTGTGTGTATGGCCTGTAGCGGACCGGGCGCAACCAATCTGGTAACCGCCATTGCCGATGCGCGTCTGGATTCCATCCCGCTGGTGTGTATCACCGGGCAGGTTCCGGCCTCAATGATCGGCACCGACGCTTTCCAGGAAGTCGACACCTACGGCATCTCTATCCCCATCACTAAGCACAACTATCTGGTCCGCCATATCAGTGAATTACCGCAGGTCATGAGCGATGCGTTCCGCATTGCGCAGTCCGGACGTCCAGGCCCGGTGTGGATAGACATTCCTAAGGATATTCAAACCGCTGTTTTTGACATTGAAGAGATGCCGGAACCCGCGCAGAAAATGGCGGCACCAGCGTTCAGCCAGGACAGCATTCGCGATGCTGCAGCTATGATTAACGCCGCCAAACGCCCGGTGCTGTATCTCGGCGGCGGCGTAATTAATGCGCCTGAGAGGGTGCGTGAACTGGCCGAAAAAGCAAAACTGCCAACCACCATGACGTTGATGGCGCTCGGTATGCTGCCAAAAGCGCATCCGCTGTCGTTAGGCATGCTGGGCATGCATGGCGCGCGCAGCACCAACTTTATTCTGCAAGAAGCGGATTTACTGATTGTCCTGGGCGCACGTTTTGATGACCGGGCGATTGGTAAAACCGAACAGTTCTGCCCGAATGCCAAAATCATTCACGTGGATATTGACCGCGCGGAGCTGGGTAAAATCAAACAGCCGCACGTGGCGATCCAGGCAGATGTCGATGAGGTTCTGGCACAATTGATCCCGCAGATTGAAGCGCAGCCGCGTGAAGAGTGGCATCAACTGGTGTCTGACCTGCAGCAAGAATTTCCGTGCGCGATCCCCCAGGAAAAAAATCCGCTCAGCCACTATGGATTGATCAACGCCGTGGCTGCCTGCGTAGACGACAGCGCCATTATCACCACCGACGTAGGCCAGCATCAGATGTGGGCGGCACAGGCTTACCCGCTGAATCGTCCGCGCCAGTGGCTGACCTCCGGCGGTCTGGGAACCATGGGCTTTGGCCTGCCTGCGGCGATTGGTGCGGCCCTGGCTAACCCAGACAAAAAAGTGCTGTGCTTCTCCGGCGATGGCAGCCTGATGATGAATATTCAGGAAATGGCGACCGCCAGCGAAAATCAGCTGGATATTAAAATCATTCTGATGAATAACGAAGCGTTAGGTCTTGTATATCAGCAGCAGAGTCTGTTCTATAAGCAGGGCGTTTTTGCCGCGACCTATCCGGGGATGATTAACTTTATGCAGATAGCTGCCGGGTTTGGTCTCGAAACCTGCGATCTGAATAACGAAGCGGACCCACAGGCAGCGTTGCAGGAGATTATTAATCGCCCAGGACCTGCGCTGATCCACGTGCGCATCGATGCCGAAGAAAAAGTGTACCCGATGGTGCCGCCGGGTGCGGCAAACACAGAAATGGTGGGGGAATAAGCCATGCAACAGCAGACTCATGACAACGTAATCCTGGAACTCACCGTACGTAACCATCCGGGCGTAATGACTCACGTTTGCGGCCTGTTCGCCCGTCGTGCGTTCAACGTAGAAGGCATCCTCTGTCTACCGATTCAGGACAGCGATAAGAGCCGCATCTGGCTACTGGTCAACGACGATCAACGTCTTGAGCAGATGATAAGCCAGATCGACAAGCTTGAAGATGTGGTGAAAGTGGCCCGCAATCAGTCCGATCCGTCGATGTTTAACAAAATCACCGTGTTCTTTGAGTGAGTTAGTCGCCGTCTGAATCCGGGGTGATCACTTTGACAGAGCCGTTCCGGCAGTGGGTTGCGTAATCTGCCGGTAACGGACGGTCGCTTATCAGTACGTCAAAGGTGGAGAGTGGACCAATGCTGGCGGGGGCGACCTCATCGAACAGGGCGCGGCGCGTCAGCAGAATTTTGCGTAATCCGCGTTCCATTGCTTTGCGTTTTGTGGCTAGATCGTCCGGATTGAACCAGCTAACGCCGAAATGCTCATGGACGCCGCTGGCGGAGATGAATACTTTTCGTGGGTTGAGCGCATCCAGCGGAGAGGGGGTGCTGGTATCGTAAAAGGCGTCACTTTTCGCCCGATAGGTGCCTCCGCAAAGAATCACCGTGGCGTTGGGTTTTTCATTTAGCGCCACGAATACCCGGTGCGAGTAGCAAATTCCGGTAAAGGAAATATCATCCGGGATCATGCTGACCACCAACGGCATTTCCGCACCATTATCAAAAAAGACCAGATCATTTTCACTTACCAGTCCCGCGGCCAGAATGGCAACCGGTAAATCGTCGCGGTGATACTGTTTTTGCGCAGGCACTGGGGCATTAACGATGGCGGCGGGCTTGTTCACCATCACAATGTAACCACCGAGCAGCGTAAGCGGTAACGGCTCGTCATCCTGACTGAGATCCCGACGAATAGTCATCACGGAAACTTCCAGCATTCGTGCCGCCTCTTTCAGATGGATTCGGTCGGTCTTCTTCAACAATTCCATCAGACGTCGAATACGTTCTTTTTGCTTAGTTTCCATGTGCTTCTCCACGAATCATGTTCCCATGTTCCTTCAGTAACATTTTTGTGTTTCTGAGAACATGGCATTGCCGTATTACTATACGTCTGACTATTCGGAAATAAAAGCGTGTTTTTTCACGTTTTATTGATTATATCCAGTTAACTTTCAGTCAATTGTAAGCAACTTCATTATTTGTAGTGTGATGGGGTCGCAACATTTAGCGTAATAAATAAACAATAAAATGATCTTCTAATCGCGATCCTAGTCACAAATGATACGAAAGTAACATGATAATGTTATTTTAATATCATTCTAGTGTGATTGTTTCTGAGAGGTAGTAAAATGGATATCGCGGTTATTGGCTCCAACATGGTGGATCTCATCACCTACATCAACCAGATGCCCAAAGAAGGGGAAACGCTGGAAGCGCCGGCGTTCAAAATTGGCTGCGGGGGCAAAGGCGCAAATCAGGCCGTTGCGGCAGCTAAGCTCAATTCCAAAGTACTGATGCTGACAAAAGTCGGTGATGATATTTTTGCGGATAACACTATTCGCAATCTCGAATCCTGGGGGATTAATACCACCTATGTCGAAAAGGTACCCTGCACCAGCAGCGGTGTCGCACCGATCTTTGTTAATGCGAACTCCAGCAACAGTATTCTGATTATTAAAGGAGCGAACAAATTTCTCTCCCCGGAAGATATCGATCGTGCGGCGGAAGATCTGAAAAAATGTCAGCTTATTGTCCTGCAACTGGAAGTGCAGCTGGAAACTGTTTATCACGCGATTGAATTTGGCAAAAAACACGGTATTGAAGTGTTACTAAATCCCGCTCCTGCATTACGGGAATTAGATATGTCTTATGCCTGTAAATGTGATTTTTTTGTGCCGAATGAAACCGAGCTGGAAATATTAACCGGTATGCCAGTGGATACTTATGACCATATTCGCGCAGCGGCACGTTCTCTGGTTGATAAAGGTTTGAACAATATTATCGTCACCATGGGTGAGAAAGGTGCGTTGTGGATGACGCGTGACCAGGAAGTCCATGTTCCGGCGTTTAAAGTGAACGCTGTCGATACCAGTGGCGCAGGCGACGCTTTCATCGGTTGTTTTGCCCATTATTACGTTCAAAGCGGTGATGTCGAAGCCGCCATGAAAAAAGCCGTTCTCTTCGCTGCATTTAGCGTTACCGGGAAAGGCACTCAATCATCTTATCCAAGCATCGAACAATTTAATGAGTTTCTTACCTTAAACGAATAATACTCCTGCATTGTAAAAGGTAGCACTATGAACGATAAAAACATCATTCAGATGCCCGACGGCTATCTGAATAAGACGCCTCTGTTCCAGTTTATTTTGTTATCCTGTTTATTCCCATTATGGGGATGCGCAGCCGCATTAAATGATATTCTGATTACGCAATTCAAAAGCGTATTTTCACTCAGCAACTTTGCCTCGGCATTAGTGCAGAGTGCCTTTTATGGCGGATATTTTTTAATTGCGATTCCTGCATCTTTGGTGATTAAAAAGACCAGCTATAAAATTGCCATCTTAATGGGGCTGACGCTATATATTGTTGGCTGTACGCTCTTTTTCCCGGCATCGCACATGGCCACCTACACCATGTTCCTCGCGGCAATTTTTGCGATTGCGATTGGCCTGAGCTTCCTGGAAACGGCAGCTAATACCTACAGCTCCATGATCGGCCCAAAAGCGTATGCCACTTTACGCCTGAACATCAGCCAGACCTTTTACCCCATTGGCGCCGCCGCCGGTATTCTGCTGGGCAAATATCTGGTCTTCTCTGAAGGTGAGAGTCTGGAAAAACAGATGGCTGGGATGAACGCGGAACAGATCCACAACTTTAAAGTGTTGATGCTGGAAAATACCCTTGAGCCTTACAAGTACATGATTATGGTACTGGTTGTGGTGATGGTGTTGTTCCTGCTGACCCGCTTCCCGACCTGCAAAGTCGCGCAAACGGCGAGTCATAAGCGTCCGTCAGCGATGGATACGCTGCGTTATCTGGCCAGCAATGCCCGTTTCCGCCGTGGGATTGTTGCGCAGTTCCTGTATGTGGGGATGCAGGTTGCGGTGTGGTCATTCACTATCCGTCTGGCACTGGAATTGGGTGATATCAACGAGCGTGATGCCTCAACCTTCATGGTCTATAGCTTTGCCTGCTTCTTTATCGGGAAGTTTATCGCCAACATATTGATGACGCGCTTCAATCCGGAAAAAGTGCTGATCCTATACTCCATCATTGGCGCGCTGTTCCTCGTCTATGTTGCGCTGGCGCCAAGCTTCAGCGCCGTGTACGTCGCCGTGCTGGTGAGCGTCCTGTTTGGACCCTGCTGGGCGACAATCTACGCCGGTACGCTGGATACCGTGGATAACGAGCATACTGAAATGGCGGGAGCTGTCATTGTCATGGCGATTGTCGGTGCGGCGGTGGTTCCGGCAATTCAGGGCTATGTGGCTGATATGTTCCACTCGCTGCAACTTTCGTTCCTGGTTTCTATGTTGTGCTTCGTGTACGTCGGAATCTACTTCTGGCGTGAGAGCAAAGTACGCAACAATCTGGCTGAAGCGACGGTTTCCTGAGGAGAACGATCATGACAACACGTATCACGCTGTGGCGGGAACTCTTTGCAGAGCATCCGCGAATCTTACTGAAAAATAGCGATTTCACGGTTACCGCGTTTCGTTACGCCAGCGGAGTGGAAGGGCTGAAGATAGAAAACAGTCGTGGACATCTGGTTATTCTGCCCTGGATGGGGCAGATGATCTGGGATGCGCAGTTTGACGGGCATGATCTGACCATGCGCAACATGTTCAGTCAGCCAAAACCGGCTGCAGAAGTGGTCGCGACCTACGGCTGCTTTGCTTTCCACTCGGGGCTATTGGCTAATGGCTGCCCGTCGCCGGAGGATTCTCACCCGCTGCATGGTGAAATGGCCTGTGCTGCGATGGATGAGGCCTGGCTGGAGCTGGAAGGCGAGAATTTGCGCGTGAGCGGACGCTACGAGTATGTGATGGGGTTCGGTCATCATTATCAGGCGTATCCTGCGGTGGTCATGCGCAAGGCGAGCGCGCTGTTTGATATTCAGATGTCGGTCACTAACCTCGCTTCAGTGGTAATGCCTTTGCAGTACATGTGCCATATGAACTATGCCTACGTCCCGGAAGCGACCTTCAGCCAGAATATCCCGGATGAAGCCATAACGCTGCGTGAATCGGTACCCGCACATGTTAAGCCTACCGAGCAGTGGCTGGCGTTTAATCAGCGGATTATTCAGGGTGAGGCTTCGCTGACGCGCCTTAATGAACCCGATTTTTACGATCCGGAAATCGTTTTCTTCGCTGACCAACTGGATAGATACACAGATAAGCCTGAATTTAGCATGATCGCACCTGATGGCACCACGTTCGTGACGCGTTTCTCCAGCGCGGAGCTGAATTATGTCACCCGTTGGATCCTCTATAACGGCGATCAGCAGGTGGCAGCCTTCGCCCTACCCGCGACTTGTCGACCTGAAGGCTTCCTGGCGGCGGAACGAAACGGGACGTTGATTCAGATAGAACCGAAACACACCCGCACATTTACCGTCACAACGGGCATAGCCTGATCGCTCAAGGCTTGAACAGCAAAGCACTTATCGTTAAGGTAAGCGCTTTTGCCGGATGTCGGTATTAATGCCTTATCCGGCCTACAACGGCACCTGCCCGTAGGCCTGATAAGCGCAGCGCCATCAGGCATGTCTTAGCGCCAGGATGAACCCATGATTACCGTTGCCCTTATTGACGACCACCTTATCGTCCGCTCCGGCTTTGCCCAACTGCTGGGGCTGGAACCTGATTTGCAGGTGGTGGCTGAGTTTGGCTCAGGCAGTGAGGCGCTGGCGGGATTACCGGGACGCGGCGTGCAGGTCTGTATTTGTGATATCTCGATGCCAGATATCTCCGGTCTTGAACTGTTAAGCCAGTTACCAAAAGGAATGGCGATTATCATGCTCTCCGTCCACGACAGCCCGGCGCTGGTGGAGCAGGCGCTCAACGCGGGCGCGCGTGGTTTCCTTTCTAAACGCTGTAGCCCGGATGAGCTGATCGCAGCGGTGCATACCGTTGCGACCGGCGGCTGTTACCTGACGCCGGACATCGCCGTCAAACTGGCGGCTGGTCGTCAGGATCCGCTCACCAAACGCGAACGTCAGGTAGCGGAAAAACTGGCACAAGGTATGGCGGTCAAAGAGATTGCTGCTGAACTGGGTCTGTCGCCGAAAACGGTGCACGTGCATCGCGCCAACCTGATGGAAAAGCTGGGCGTCAGTAACGACGTCGAACTGGCCCGCCGGATGTTTGACGGCTGGCAATGAACACGCTCTGTTCCCGGTTAATCACCGTTGTTGCCTGCTTCTTTATCTTCTCTGCCGCGTGGTTTTGCCTGTGGAGCATCAGCCTGCATCTGGTTGAGCGCCCGGAGCTGGCGGTACTGTTGTTTCCGTTTGGCCTGCGTCTGGGGCTGATGCTGCAATGTCCACGTGACTACTGGCCGGTGCTGTTGGGCGCGGAATGGCTGCTTCTTTTCTGGTTGGCACAGGAAGTGGTGCTGGCCCATTTGCCACTTTTGATGATCGGCAGCTTCCTCACGTTACTCCCGGTGATGCTGATATCGCGATACCGCCATCAGCGTGACTGGCGTACGCTGCTGTTGCAGGGCGCGGCGCTTACGGCGGCGGCATTGCTGCAATCGCTGCCCTGGCTTGGGCAGGGTGAAGAGGCATGGAACGCGCTGCTGCTGACGCTCACCGGCGGATTAACGCTGGCGCCGATCTGCCTGGTGTTCTGGCACTATCTGACCAGCACCACCTGGCTGCCGCTGGGCCCTGCGGTGGTGTCGCAGCCGGTGAACTGGCGCGGGCGGCATCTGGTCTGGTACCTGCTGCTGTTTAGCGTCAGCCTGTGGCTACAGCTCGGTTTACCCGCCGAGCTTTCGCGCTTCACGCCGTTTTGCCTCGCGTTGCCGATCATTGCGCTGGCCTGGCACTACGGCTGGCAGGGGGCGCTGATTGCGACGCTGATGAACGCCATCGCGCTGATTGCCAGCCAGACCTGGCACGATCATCCCGTCGACCTGTTGCTCTCGCTGCTGGTGCAAAGCCTGACCGGGCTGCTGCTCGGCGCGGGCATTCAGCGTCTGCGTGAGCTTAACCAGTCGCTGCAAAACGAATTAGCGCGCAACCATCGTCTGGCTGAACGCCTGCTGGAGACCGAAGAGAGCGTGCGTCGGGACGTGGCGCGCGAACTGCATGATGATATCGGCCAAACCATCACCGCCATTCGTACCCAGGCGGGTATTGTCCAGCGCCTGGCGCCGGAAAACGCAGGGGTGAAGCGTAGCGGGGCACACATCGAACAACTTTCTCTCGGCGTGTACGATTCGGTGCGTCGCCTGTTAGGCCGCCTGCGACCACGCCAGTTGGACGATCTCACGCTGGAGCAGGCCATCCGCTCATTGATGCGCGAAATGGAGCTGGAAAGCCGCGGCATCGTCAGCCATCTGGACTGGCGAATTGACGAATCTGCACTCAGCGAAAGCCAGCGGGTGACGTTGTTTCGCGTCTGTCAGGAAGGACTGAACAACATCGTTAAGCACGCCAACGCCAGCGCGGTGACGCTTCAGGGCTGGCAACAGGATGAACGGCTGATGCTGGTGATTGAGGACGACGGCAGCGGCCTGCCGCCAGGGTCGAATCAGCATGGATTTGGCCTCACCGGGATGCGTGAACGGATTAGCGCCCTCGGAGGATCGCTGTCGATTTCCTGTACGCACGGCACGCGGGTCAGCGTGTCACTGCCTCAACGTTATGTGTAAGGAGCGGCCATGTTTGCGTTTTTAAAAGCCCCGGCCAATGCGCCGCTCATCACTGACAAGCAGGAAGTGGATGCCCGCTATCGCTATTGGCGGCGGCATATTCTGACCACTATCTGGCTCGGCTATGCACTGTTCTATTTCACACGCAAAAGCTTCAATGCCGCCGTACCGGATATTCTCACCAGCGGTGTGCTGACTCGCAGCGATATTGGGCTATTGGCGACGCTGTTTTACATCACCTACGGCCTGTCGAAGTTTGTTTCCGGTATCGTCAGCGACCGCTCCAACGCACGCTATTTTATGGGCATCGGGCTGATCGCCACCGGCGTGGTGAACATTCTGTTTGGATTCTCTACCTCACTGTGGGCCTTTGCGGTGCTGTGGGCGCTGAACGCCTTTTTCCAGGGCTGGGGGTCGCCGGTCTGCGCGCGTTTATTGACCGCGTGGTATTCGCGTACCGAGCGCGGCGGCTGGTGGGCGCTGTGGAATACCGCGCACAACGTCGGCGGAGCGCTGATCCCTATCGTGATGGCGGCGACAGCGCTGCACTACGGTTGGCGCGCCGGGATGATGATTGCCGGGTTGCTGGCGATTGTGGTGGGGGTTTTCCTCTGCTGGCGGCTGCGCGACAGACCGCAGGCGATTGGCCTGCCGCCGATTGGCGACTGGCGGCATGATGAGCTAGAAATTGCTCAGCAGCAGGAAGGTGCAGGGCTGAGCCGCAAAGAGATCCTCACCCGCTATGTGCTGCTGAATCCTTATATCTGGCTGCTGTCACTGTGTTATGTGCTGGTATACGTGGTCCGTGCAGCGATTAATGACTGGGGCAATCTGTACATGTCTGAGACGCTCGGTGTGGATCTGGTGACTGCCAATACCGCCGTGACCATGTTCGAACTGGGTGGATTTGTCGGTGCGCTGGTGGCGGGGTGGGGCTCGGACAAGCTGTTTAACGGCAACCGCGGTCCAATGAACCTGATTTTTGCCGCCGGAATTTTGCTCTCCGTTGGTTCGCTGTGGCTGATGCCGTTCGCCAGCTACGTGATGCAGGCAGCGTGCTTTTTCACCACCGGATTCTTCGTCTTCGGCCCGCAGATGCTGATCGGCATGGCGGCAGCGGAGTGTTCGCACAAAGAGGCAGCAGGTGCAGCAACCGGTTTTGTTGGGCTGTTTGCCTATCTGGGGGCATCGCTCTCCGGCTGGCCCCTGGCGAAGGTGATGGAGGTCTGGCACTGGACCGGGTTTTTTGTGGTGATCGCCATTGCGGCGGGGATTTCCGCGCTGCTGCTGCTGCCGTTTTTAAACGCCCAGGCTCCGCGCGATCTCAACGAAGCGTGATGCACCTCACCTTTTTGCCCTGAGTGGGGCAAAACTAAGAAATTTTCCCGGTTTCACCTGGACGCTGTCTCAGGCACGTCTCCCGGCTGATTTTTACAATGCCTGCTATTCGCAGGTATAAAAATTAGCTCGGGAGTGTCAAATGCTGGCCTTTCTCAACCAGGTGCGCAAGCCGACCCTGGATCTGCCGCTCGATGTGCGGCGCAAAATGTGGTTCAAACCGTTCATGCAGTCCTATCTGGTGGTCTTTATCGGCTACCTGACCATGTACCTGATCCGCAAAAACTTCAACATCGCGCAGAACGACATGATCTCCACCTACGGGCTGAGCATGACGCAACTGGGGATGATTGGCCTGGGCTTCTCCATCACCTACGGCGTGGGAAAAACGCTGGTTTCCTACTACGCGGACGGCAAAAACACCAAGCAGTTCCTGCCGTTTATGCTGATCCTCTCTGCCATCTGTATGCTCGGCTTCAGCGCCAGCATGGGTGCGGGTTCAACCAGCCTGTTCCTGATGATTGCCTTCTATGCGCTGAGTGGTTTCTTCCAGAGTACCGGCGGCTCGTGTAGCTATTCCACCATCACCAAATGGACGCCGCGTCGCAAGCGGGGTTCTTACCTCGGTATGTGGAACATCTCCCACAACCTCGGCGGTGCGGGTGCGGCAGGCGTGGCGCTGTTTGGCGCTAACTATCTGTTCGACGGTCACGTCATCGGGATGTTTATCTTCCCGTCGATTATCGCGCTGATTGTTGGTTTTATCGGCCTGCGCTACGGCAGTGACTCCCCGGAATCTTATGGTCTTGGTAAAGCTGAAGAGTTGTTCGGCGAGGAGATCAGCGAAGAAGACAAAGAGACCGAAGAAAACGAGATGACGAAATGGCAGATCTTTGTTGAGTACGTGCTGAAAAACAAAGTGATCTGGTTGTTATGTTTCTCGAACATCTTCCTGTACGTAGTGCGTATCGGTATTGACCAGTGGTCCACCGTCTACGCTTTCCAGGAGCTAAAGCTCTCCAAAGAAGTGGCGATTCAGGGCTTTACCCTGTTTGAAGTGGGCGCGCTGGTCGGCACGCTGCTGTGGGGCTGGCTCTCTGACCTGGCGAATGGCCGCCGTGCGCTGGTGGCCTGCGTGGCGCTGGTGTTGATTATCGCCACCCTGGGCGTTTATCAGCACGCCAGCAACCAGTACGTTTATCTGGCTTCGCTGTTTGCGCTGGGCTTCCTGGTGTTTGGTCCGCAGCTGTTAATCGGCGTTGCGGCAGTCGGATTTGTACCGAAAAAAGCGATCGGCGCAGCCGATGGGATTAAAGGCACCTTTGCTTATCTGATTGGTGACAGCTTCGCCAAGCTTGGTCTGGGGATGATTGCCGACGGCACGCCGATTTTCGGCCTCACCGGCTGGGCAGGAACCTTCGCCGCGCTGGACACCGCCGCCATCGGTTGTATCTGTCTGATGGCCATCGTGGCCGTGTTTGAAGAACGTAAAATTCGCCGCGAGAAAAAGATTCAACAATTGAAAGTCGCTTAAGTTAAGTGTGCATTGGTAACTTTTGCCCGCCTTAATGGCGGGCTTTTTTATGCCGTGGCGTTCATCCATCGACAGCGATAAATTTGCCGCTATGATGGGCATCCTGTCTGGTAATGGATGTGCGCATGATTTGGATAATGTTGGCCACCCTGGTGGTTGTTTTTGTGGTGGGATTTCGGGTGCTGACGTCCGGTTCACGGCGGGCAATTCGCCGTCTGAGCGAGCGACTGAACATTGATGTCGTGCCAGTAGAATCGATGATCGATCAGATGGGAAAAGTACAGGGTGAGGCTTTTTTACAGTACCTCCACCGCCCTGATGAATCACATCTGCAAAATGCGGCCCAGGTGCTGTTGATCTGGCAAATCGTGATTGTCGACGGCAGTGAGCCGAATCTGCTGCAGTGGCACCGTTGGCTGCAAAAAGCTCGGCTGGCCGCGCCGATTACCGACGCGCAGGTGCGTCTGGCGCTCGGTTTTTTGCGCGAAATGGAGCCGGACATGCAGGAGCTTAATGCGTTTCAAATGCGCTATAACGCCTTTTTCCAGCCCGAAGATGGCGTGCATTGGTTGCATTGATAGTCATGCCTGATGGCGTTACGGTTCTCAGGTCGACAAAACGTGTCGCTATCTGGCAGTGGCTAATTACATCAGAACGTCCAGGCCATGTTTTTGCACGATGCTGAGTAGTTTTAATGACATCCCACCAGGTCGTTTAGCTCCGCTCTCCCATTTTTGCACTGTCGATACGCTGGTGTTCAGATAACGGGCAAAAACGGGTTGGCTTACATTTAGCTTTTCACGCAATGCTTTAATCTCAGTCGGTTGAAGATCTTCCACGTGACTAAGACTGGCTTTGTCAAAATCGCGCATCGTTTCCTGTGGAATTGCACCAACGCTAAATAATCCAGAAGCTGCGCTATGGATGGCTTCAAAGGCAGGGCTTTTGAATTTATTCTTTGCTGTCATGACAGACCTCTACCAGTTCTTTACTCTGAATCAGTGCTGCTATTTTCATATCACCGAGGCTTGCATAATGCTTCGCCAGTTCACGAAAGCCGCTTAACTCGCTACTGTTAATATTTGCTATGTTCTGCTTGGCGTACAAGAACGTATAAAACCAATGCTCTCCGCCTTTCGCAAGGATGATGGCGCGATCGCGATTTTGATTAAGCCGCTTTTTATAAACTCCTCCGCCGAGATTGTCTGCTCTTCCCTGAAGAGTGGCGGCTATTGCTTCACATAATTCATTGTCATTAATCGCATGAGATTTCGCTTCCCTGGTAAACCATTTGGTTTTGAACACTCGCATCGGGTTGACATCCTGTAACCATAAATATAGCACCTGGTGATATACTATGCATTTAGTTAGCTGTAAAAAGGGGAAAAATCAGCCACGTTCGGAATGTGCGAGCCTCTACGCAAGTGACAATGCAAAACGGTAGAGTTGCTGAAACGTTAAATACGTCACAAATTTAATGTTACACTGCGTAACTTTTCTACAATAACCCCACGCAGGTAACAAAATGAGTGAAGCTGTTGAACAAAAATCCCGCGCTGAGGCAAATTCCCGACCTAACTGGTCGGCGGTATTTGCCGTGGCGTTCTGTGTTGCCTGCCTGATAACCGTTGAGTTTCTGCCCGTTAGCCTGTTAACGCCGATGGCGCAGGATCTGGGGATTTCTGAAGGTGTGGCGGGGCAATCGGTGACCGTGACGGCATTTGTCGCCATGTTCGCCAGCCTGTTTGTGACGCAAATTATTCAGGCGACCGATCGTCGCTATGTGGTGATCCTGTTTTCGGTGCTGCTAACGCTCTCCTGCCTGCTGGTTTCCTTTGCCAACTCTTTTTCGCTGCTGCTCGTTGGCCGCGCCTGTCTCGGTCTGGCGCTTGGTGGCTTCTGGGCGATGTCGGCGTCGCTGACCATGCGTCTGGTTCCTGCACGTACGGTGCCGAAGGCGCTGTCGGTTATTTTTGGCGCAGTCTCCATCGCGCTGGTGATTGCCGCGCCGTTGGGGAGCTTTTTAGGCGGCATTATCGGCTGGCGTAATGTGTTTAATGCGGCGGCGGTGATGGGCGTGCTGTGCACAATTTGGGTGGTGAGAGCGTTGCCTTCGCTGCCTGGCGAGCCTTCGCATCAGAAACAAAACATGTTCAGCCTGCTGCAGAGACCGGGGGTGATGGCCGGGATGATTGCCATCTTCATGTCCTTTGCCGGGCAGTTCGCCTTCTTTACCTATATTCGCCCGATCTATATGAATCTGGCGGGCTTTGACGTTGATGGCCTGACGCTGGTGCTGCTGAGCTTCGGTATTGCCAGCTTTGTTGGTACGTCGCTTTCGTCGATGATTTTGAAGCGTTCGGTCAAACTGGCGTTAGCCGGTGCGCCACTGGTGCTGGCGCTCAGTGCACTGGTCCTGATTCTGTGGGGCAGTGACAAAGTGGTGGCGGCGGGTATTGCGATTATCTGGGGACTGTTGTTTGCGCTGGTACCGGTCGGCTGGTCGACGTGGATCACGCGCTCGCTTGCCGATCAGGCAGAAAAAGCCGGATCGGTGCAGGTCGCCGTGATCCAGCTTGCCAATACCTGTGGGGCTGCGGTGGGAGGCTATGCGCTCGATACTCTCGGATTGCTGTCACCCCTGATGCTTTCCGGCAGTCTGATGCTGCTGACGGCGCTTCTGGTGGCAGCAAAAGTTCGCATAAAGGGTATGTAATAAACTAAAGCTCGGTATGCCGGATCGCTATCCGGCATCCTGGTTATTTTTAATTAAAACCATTGTTTTCGGCAGTATGGGCAAACCATTCGCCGCTCTTTTTCACCGTACGTTTTTGCGTGTCTAAATCTAACTGGACAAAACCGTAGCGGTTTTTATATCCGTTGAGCCAGGACCAGTTATCAATAAAAGTCCACATATGGTAGCCAAGACAATTACAACCTTCGCTGATGCCTTTATGTAGCCATTTAAGATGCTCAGAAACAAATTCAATGCGGTAGCTGTCGTTGATCTGGTCATGCTCAACGAAACGCTGCTCATTTTCCACACCCATACCGTTTTCAGAAATAAAGCAGCGTGGGTTGCCGTAATTATCACGAAGATTAGTAATAATATCGTAAATACCAGGCTCATAAATTTCCCAGCCACGGTAAGGGTTCATTTTACGCCCCGGCATTTCGTAATAATCAAACAGCCACTCCGGCATAAACGGCGCGTTTGGATTGACCGCAGTATCACGACATTTCACGCGACGCGGCTGATAATAATTGATACCGAGCAGGTCGATTTTCCCCTCGGCGATGAGCTGACTGTCGCCTGGCTGACAGGTTGGTAGCTGATCGTACTCTTTCAGCAATTCGACCAGATCTGCCGGATATTCCCCTTTTAGTACCGGGTCAAGGAAGCTGCGGTTAAACAGCAGATCCGCATGGTGCGCGGCTTTCACATCCGCCGGGTGCTGAGAGCGTGGATAAGAGGGTGTCAGATTTAGGATCACACCGATCTCACCGCCGTAGTTTCCGGCGCGATACGCCCGCACCGCCGTGGAATGCGCCAGTACAGTGTGATATGCCACGGTGGCCGCGCGTTTGAAATCCACCACGTTTGGGTAATGGAAGTCATACAGATAGCCGCCTTCCACCGGGACAATAGGCTCGTTAAAGGTGAACCAGTGCTTCACCCGGTTGCCGAACAATGTAAAACACGTCTGCGCGTAGCGGCCAAACGCCTCAACCACCTCACGGTTTTCCCAGCCGCCTTTCTCCTGCATCACCATTGGCATGTCAAAGTGGAACAGGGTGAAAAATGGCGTAATGCCTTGCGCCAGCAGCTCGTCGATGACGTTGTTATAGAATTCGACGGCTTCCGGATTAACATCGCCGGTACCGTCCGGGATCAGGCGTGACCAGCTCAGAGATGTACGGAAGCTGTTGTGCTTCAGCTGCTTGAGCAGTGCGATATCCTGTTTCCAGTGCTGATAAAAGGTTGAGGTGTTTGCCGGACCAACCCCTTGGTGGAAACGACCTGGCTGACGGTCGAACCACACGTCCCACGTGGTCTGGCTTTTGCCGCCGTTCAGGCTATCCCCTTCGGTTTGCAGTGCCGAGCAGGCACTGCCCCACCAGAAGTTTTCTGGAAAACGGTATCGCATTGTTATTGCTCCATTGCTATTTATACGTTCTGGCAACAATACGTGTTTTTGCGACACAGAAACCGGTTACAGTGCTCATTTTACAACAAGATGCTTATAAATCCGGGCATTCAACTTTGCCAAGTGCTTCCCAGTAGTTGTTCTGGTTATTTCTTTGTATTGCCAGAATAGCCTCGCGGATATGCTGCTGATTACGTGTATCAGACATAATCGTTTTTTCCCACACGTCATCGGATGGCGACCCCTGTGGGGTGCAAATCTTGCGTAAGTCCTTCAATACAGTATTTTTTTCATGAACGGACTGTAGAGAGCCGTAAGCCGAATCGGCCTGCGCTAAACCCGGCAGCGTGAAAAGAATGGCAATAAGCGGTAAAGCGGCTCGTTTCATGATAATAATCCTTGTTGTCGATGCGCATCATCTCAAGAGTAAGTGTAGACGGCATGCGTCTCACTCATCAGCCTGTGTTAATTTCTAAACAAATAATCAGCCAGAAGTTGTAGTTTTTCAGGAGGATAGGATGCAAATACAGATTACAGATACCATTACCGAAGACGATCAAAATGCCCTGCTTGCCGGATTGCGCGCCTACAACCGCCAGTTCCTGCGAACCACCAACTTTGGCGACCTGGCGGTGTACTGGCGCGATGAAAGCAATGAAATTCTGGGCGGGCTGATTGGCAAAATCAAAGGCGAATGGCTGTGCATTGATTTCCTGTGGATGCATGATTCGCTGCGCAAAGGCGGTTACGGCACAAAATTGATGCAGGCTGCCGAGCAGACAGCGCGTGAGAGAGGATGCCTGCATGCATTGGTGGATACCATGAGTTTCCAGGCGCTGCCGTTTTATCAGAAAAACGGCTATCAGCTGCAAATGACCCTCGATAACTTTCCGGAAACCGGCTCCGCGCGGCATTATTTGTCGAAAACGTTTTGATGACCGGAAGCTCTGGACGCCGCCTCACTTTCTTGCGCAGCAGAATAGTGTATGTTCTGAACAATCATTTATTTCTTAAGCGGTAAAGAGATGAGACGGATTGAGATAATACTGGGGGAGCTGGAACGGCTGACGCGAGGACTGAATCTTGCCCATCTGGCGCAGGAAACGGCGTTCACAGCAGAAGCTATCGGCTTTAACCTCGGACTGGCGCGCAACTCGGTCAGTAAAGATCTCAATCAGCTCTGGAACGACGGCCTGGCGATTAAAAGCCGCGGACGCCCGGTATTCTTTCTGCATCGTCAGGCGATTGAAACGCTGCTGGGGCGCAAACTGGATGAGTCCGAGCGTGAAGTGCAAACCGTTGCCGACCTGTTGCCTGTTCAGGAAAACCAGGCGACAGACGATCCCTTTTCTGGCCTGATTGGTTACGATCGCAGCCTGCGCGACGCGGTGGAAAAAGGCCGCGCGGCGGTGCTGTATCCCCACGGGCTGCACGTTCTGCTGACCGGTCCCTCCGGCGTCGGCAAAACCTTTTTTGCCGAACTGATGCATCGTTTCGCCTGCGAACGCGCAGTGGGAGCGTCGCCGCCGCTGGTTTACTTTAACTGCGCGGAATACGCCCATAACCCGGAGTTGCTTTCTTCGCACCTGTTTGGTCATCGACAGGGGGCATTTACCGGCGCAAATGAAAATAAACCCGGTCTGGTCGAGCAAGCCGACGGCGGCTATCTGCTGCTCGACGAAGTGCATCGTCTGCCGTATGAAGGTCAGGAAAAGCTATTTTCTATTCTCGACAAAGGCGAATACCGGCCGCTGGGTTCCAGCGCCGTGGTGCGGTCAATCTCGGTTCGCCTGATATGTGCGACCACCGAACCGGTAAGTTCGGCGTTGCTGCGCACTTTCCAGCGACGTATTCAGGTATGTATCGATCTCCCCGGCATCCGCCAGCGTTCGGTGGAAGAGCAGGTTGAACTGATCGTTGGCTTCTTACAGCGTGAGAGCCGCAAAATCGAGCGTACGATAAGCATCGACCGTACCCTGCTGCTCTGGCTGTTGAACAAGCCGCTGGAAGGCAACATTGGTCAGCTTAAGAGTGACATTCAGTTTCTCTGCGCCCAGGCCTGGGCCTCAGGGATGACCGAGCACAGCGACACGCTACAGCTGGATAAACGTCTGACCGAGATCCCCTTTAACGCCACGCCGGAACAACGTCTGTTGGTTGGAGCGCTGTTCGAAGGCAAAGAACACCTGAGCATCGATGCCCGCACGCTGCCCGCGCTGAAAAATTCGCTGGCCACCGGAGCCGAAATTGAAGAGAGCGATCTTTTCTACAGCTTCCTGACCCGCGAATATATCAACCTGCGTAACAGCAACGTGCCGCCAGCCGAAACGCTGGCAATCCTCAAAAACAAGCTCAGTTCGATATTTGAATATGGTCTCTACAGCCGCGACAGCGTGGCGCATCCTCCGCGCTATGGCGATCAGATTGAAGAGCGAGTCACGCTGCTGATCGGCTGCGTTGAACAGGTGCTCGGTTTTACGCTGCCGGAAAATCTGGTTAACCCGCTGCGCAAACACTTCCTGGCGCTGATTGGCTATGTGCAACGCGGCCTTATTCCGCAACTTTATTCTTCCAGCCTGATCCTCGATCGCTGCAAAGATGAATACGAAAACGCTACGCTGTTATGCCGAAAAATCAATGAACTGCTGCATATTCAGTGTCCGGCGACGGAGGTGGTCTGGCTGTGCCTGTTCCTCAAAGAGTGTCGCCATTACCGCCAACGGATTGACGCCAGTCCTGACTGCGGGGTGATTTTGATTGCCCACGGTGCGACGACCGCCACAAGTCAGGCGCAGTACGTGAATCGCGTGCTGGAGCGCGAGGTGTTCAGCGCTATCGATATGCCTTTCGAGCAGTCGGTGCATGACACGCTGGAAGCCCTGACGCAGATGATCCAGACCCGGCAATATCGCCGATTGATCCTGATGGTGGATATTGGTTCACTGGTCCATTTTGGCAGCACGATCAGTAAGTTATTCCAGATAGACGTACTGTTAATGCCCAATATCACGCTCACCAGCCTGCTGGAGATTGGGCTGGATTTAAGCTACGAAACCAGCGACTTGCCGCAGCTGGCGGCGTTGATGCAGAGCAAAAATATTCCCTGTCAGCTTTGTACTCCGCAGCAGGAAAACAGCGGTAAAGTGCTGGTTATCTCCTGCATCACCGGGATGGGAACGGCAGAGAAAATCAAAAAGGTGCTGGAGGAGAGCTTCGGTGAGTTGATGTCGCAGGATACGCGGATGGTTATCCTCGATTACAACGAAGTTCGCAGCCTGGAGCGTGTTCAGCAGGCGATTAACGCCAGTGAACGCCTGGCGGGAATAGTGGGCACTTTCCAGCCAGGACTGCCGGATATTCCGTTTATCTCGCTCGAGGAGCTGTTCTCTGAGCAAGGCCCCGAGCTGGTACTCAGCCTGCTGACGCCAGATCTCTCCAGCAGCGAACGCCGTCTGGAGATGGAGCGCAGCGCGATGCGCTTTATCAGCGCGTTGACTATGGAGAGCATCATTAACCATATTTCGGTGCTCAACCCGCAGCGTATTCTCAAAGAGATGGAAGGCGTGCTGAATCATCTGACCACCGCGCTTTCGCTCAAACCGAGCCGTCAGGTGACACTGCGCTTCCTGATCCACTGCTGCTGTATGGTCGAGCGTATCGTGATTAACCGCAAACCGTTACAGATGGCGCTGGAGAACAAGCCGGATCTGGATAATCGCGCGTTTAGTGTCATTAAATCCGCTTTCCTGCCGATCGAAGAAGCCTATGCCATTCGCTTATCGGACGCGGAATATTTTTATATCTACGAACTGCTGTATAGCTAATCCCTTTACTGGCGCGGCTTTCTGCCTCGCCAGCGCTCCTCTCTTCCCCGCGTGACACAAATTCTGGCACAGCCTTTGCTCTTACTTTGATGAGTTTGCCGGATGGCGGCATAAAACGCCTTATCCGGCCTACAAAGCACTTGCCGTAGGCCTGATAAGCGAAGCGCCATCAGGCATTGCAAGTCTCATGTAATCGAGCCAGGAGGCCATTTTGACTACCACTGAATCCTTGCCCCAGATCCTGCTGCTGACCCATGGCGGCTGGGGGCAACAGCTTTGCAACAGCCTGCGCATGGTGATGGGTGAAATCAAAGGCGTGACGGAAATTGCGCTGATGCCCGTTGATACGCTCGGCGAGTTTTATCAGCGCGTCGAAGCCGTAGTGAAAACCATGCCGGAAGGCTCACTGATCCTGACCGATTTTATTGGCGGCACCACCTCCAACGTGGCGGCGCGGCTGAGCGCCGATTACCCGGTGGCTGTTATTTCCGGGCTCAACGCCTCTTTGCTGCTGGAGGCGCTCGACAAACGCGAGCATGGCCAGTTGACCACCTGCGTGGCTGAACTGGTCGACGCCGGGCGTAGCAGTTGCCTGGACGTTGTCGCCCACGTGCGTCAATTACAACAATCACAATAAGGAAAAAACATCATGGCAAACATCGTCTTATGTCGTATCGATAGCCGTCTGATTCATGGACAAGTGGTGACCAAGTGGGTTGGGCAATCTCAGGCCAACCGGATTGCGGTGGTTAGCGATGAGCTGGATGCCGATCCGTTTATGAAAAACATCTACCTGATGGCCGCGCCGCCAAACATCAAAGTGGATTGCTTTGGTAACCAAAGTTTTGCGGCCGCCTGGAAAGAAAACCAGCTTGGTGACGGCAAAGTGCTGGTGCTGTTCCCTTCTCTGGCGGCGGTTCAGGAAGCGGTCCAGTTGGGGTTTGACGTCACTACCATTCAGGTCGGTGGGCTGGGCGGTGGGCCAAACCGCAAAGCGGTATTCCAGAACATTACGCTGGATGAAAAAGACGTCGGCATTCTGAGCGACCTGAAAAATCGTGGGATTCAGGTGTTCTTCCAGACTATCCCGGAAGATAAGCCTCAGTCGCTGGACGATATCCTGAAAAAATTCTAATTCTTTGATAACAGGGTACTTAACTATGGATACTTTAGTCTTTGCAAGCCTGATGGGGTTGTATTACTGGTTTGCCCGATTACGCCTTGGCTACACCTTCTCCGCTATGCTGCTGCAACCGGTCGTGATTGCCGTATTCGTTGGCTTGCTGTTAGGCAACATGGAAACGGCGATGATCATCGGTGCCGGTATGCAGCTGGTTTATCTCGGCGTGACCTCTACGCCAGGCGGTAACGTCCCGTCGGATCCTGCGCTGGCCGCCTGTATTTCAATTCCTATCGCTGTGAAGGCCGGAATGGACCCGAACCTGGCTATCGCGCTGGCGATCCCGTTTGGCGTCATCGGCGTGTTCCTCGACCAGTTGCGCCGCACGTTAAACGCAGCGTGGGTGCATATGGCCGACAAGCATGCGGAAACGGCCAATATGGCGGGCATTATGCGCTGTGCATTCCTCTACCCGGCGTTGCTTGGCCTTGTACTGCGTTTCCCGGTGGTTTTCGCCGCCAACTATTTTGGTCAGGACGTGGTGGAAAGCTTCCTCAAGCTGATGCCGCACTGGCTGACGCACTCCTTTGAAATTATGGGCGGCATTCTGCCAGCGTTGGGCTTCGCCATTACCATTATGGTGATCGGTAAAAAGAGCCTTCTGCCGTGGTTTATCGGCGGTTTCTTTGCGGTGCTGTACCTGAAGGTAGACATCATGGCGATGGCAATCTTTGGTACCTGCGTGGCTTTCCTGATTAAAGGTCTGGCGAAAAATGAAGGAGCAGCATGATGAGCAGCGACGTAATGCAACATGAACTGGTGGAGCGTGCGCGTGAAAGCGGCACGCTGACCAAAGCCGATATCACCAAAGCCTGGTTTATCTACTGGCTGGGTGCAGAAGTTTCCAGCTCCTATGAGCGTTTGCAGAGCCTGATTTTCTGCGCCTCGATGACGCCGATCATCAAAAAGCTCTACCCGCAAAAAGAGGAACAGGTAGAAGCGCTGAAACGCCATCTGAACTTCTTCAACTCAGAGCAGACGTTCGGGGCGGTGATTCAGGGGATCTCCATTGCGATGGAGGAACAGAAAACCCGCGGCGAGCCGATCAGCGATGCTTCAATTACCGGGATTAAAACCGGGCTAATGGGACCGCTGGCCGGGATGGGGGACTCGATCATCTGGGCCGCCGTGATGCCGCTGTTAATTGCTATTTTTATCCCATTCGCGGCAAATGGCAGCGCGATGGGCGGAATTGTACCGTTAATCCTCTACCCGGCCATTACGTTGGCAATCAGCTACGGTATGGTGCACAAAGGCTATACGCTGGGACGTGACTCGATAATTGGTCTGCTGCAGGGAGGGCGAATAAAGGAACTGATCTACGGCGCGAACGTGCTGGGCCTGATCATGATGGGCGCGCTTTCTGCGAGCTACGTCAAGATCACCACGCCGCTAAAACTCAGCGCCCTGAAAGGCTCTGAAGTGGTGGTTCAGCAAATCCTCGACTCTATTGCCCCCGGTCTGTTGCCGCTGGCGGCGGTGTTCGCCATTTATTTCTATCTGGTGAAGAAAGGGCCGCGTTACACCACGATTTTGCTGTCGATTGTCGCACTCAGCGTGGTCTGTTCGCTGCTGGGAGTGTTGTAAGCCATGACACAGAATATCTATCAACAATTGGGGCTAAAACAGGTGATTAACGCCTGTGGCAAGATGACGATTCTGGGCGTTTCCAGCGTCGCGCCGGAAGTGATGCAAGCCACCGCGCGGGCAGCTTCGGCCTTTGTTGAAATTGACCGGCTGGTGGACCGTACCGGTGAATTGGTTTCCCGCTACACCGGCGCGGAGGACAGCTATGTTACTTCGTGCGCCTCGGCGGGTATTGCGATTGCCGTTGCCGCCGCCATTACCCGCGGTGACCAGGCTAGTGTCACGCTGATGCCGGACAGCGCGGGTATGGCCAATGAAGTGGTCATGCTGCGCGGGCATAACGTTGACTACGGGGCGCCCATCACCAGCGCGATCCGCTTAGGGGGAGGACGGGTGGTGGAGGTTGGCTCAAGTAATCTGGCGGCCCGCTGGCAGTTGGAGAGCGCGATTACCGATAACACCGCCGCGCTGCTGTACGTGAAATCGCACCACTGCGTGCAGAAAGGCATGTTGAGCATTGCAGACTTCGTACAGGTTGCGCAGGTTCATAACCTGCCGCTGATTGTCGATGCCGCCGCCGAGGAAGACTTACACGCCTGGGTGGCGAGCGGGGCGGATATGGTGGTCTACAGCGGAGCAAAAGCCTTTAACGCGCCGACCTCCGGGTTTATCACCGGGAAGAAACAGTGGATTGCCGCGTGTAAAGCGCAGCACCACGGAATTGCCCGGGCGATGAAGATCGGCAAAGAGAATATGGTCGGGCTGGTGTATGCCCTGGAAAACTATCATCAGGGGCAAACCGTGGTCACCGCCGAAGAGCTTCGCCCCGTGGCGCAGGCGATTTCAGCGATTCGCGGACTGGATGCGGATATTGAGCAGGACGAAGCCGGGCGCGCCATCTGGCGGATTCGTATTCGGGTGAATGCACAAGAGCTGGGGATGGATGCTTACGCCGTAGAAGCGCAGCTGCGAGAGGGTGATATCGCGATTTACGCTCGCCGTTACAACCTTCATCAGGGCGTCTTTAGTCTTGACCCGCGTACGGTCGCAGAAGGGGAAATGGCACTGATCGTGGCCCGACTAAAGGAGATTGCAGACCATGCAGCACATTAATTTTTATCGCAATAAAGTGGCTATTAACGTGCTGGCGAAGGATATCGCCAACGCCCGGGAAATCTATGACGCTGCCGAAGGTCACGCGGTGATCGGCATTCTTTCGGCGCAGTTCTCCTCGGTTGAGGAAGGGGTTAAGGAAGTAAAACGCTGGATGGTCGACGTGCCGTCGATTTCCGTGGGGCTGGGGGCGGGCGACCCGGCGCAGTATTACAAAGCGGCGATGATTGCCTCACAGGTCCATCCGGCACACGTCAACCAGACCTTTACCGGCTGTGGTTTTGCGGCTGGGGCGCTGGCGGCAACGGGCGGTGAACAGACCCATATCAACGCGTTAGTCAGTCCCACTGGCACGCCGGGGGAAGTGTTGATCTCCACTGGTGTCAGCAGCAGCCAGGGCACGCCAGCCCGCGTTTCCTGTGATGCAGCGGTACGCATGATGCTGGACTCTGGCGCGCATGCGGCGAAGTTCTTCCCGATGGGCGGTGAGCAGTCCCTGCCTGAGTTGTACGCACTGGCGACGACAGCGGTGTGCAACGGCATGACGTTGATTGAGCCGACCGGCGGTATCGATCTCGATAACTTCGGCATTATCCTGCAATCCTGTCTGGAAGCAGGAGTACCGCGCGTCATGCCGCATGTTTACAGCTCGATTATCGACCCACAGACCGGTAATACCCGGCCTGCAGATATCATCAGGTTGATGGAGATAGTCAAAGCCCTGGTGTGATGTTGCTATCGCCGGATGGCACACAAAAAATGCCCGGTAAGCGTTAGGTGCTACCGGGCATTTTTGCGAACACCCTTCCCTGAAAATGAATATATTGCACCAGCATGTATTTATCCTCGAAAACGCCTCGCAAAGGGGTAATTTCCCTGATGTCGTCTGTAGCATTGGCGAGTAATGTCCCGTCATCTTGTTCTTCCGGTGACGGACCGCCATGCAAAAACCAACAACATCTACACCGCATGATGCGGTGTTTAAAAAATTCTTAGGTCATCCAGATACGGCGCGGGATTTTCTTGATACCTATCTTCCTGCGTCATTACATGAGCTTTGCGATCTGGATACACTGAAACTGGAACCCGGGAGTTTTATTGAGGAGGATCTGCGTGCCAGCTATTCCGATGTTCTGTGGTCGCTAAAAACTAGAACCGGTAAAGGCTATATCTACGCGTTGATTGAACACCAAAGCTCGCCAGATGCTCATATGGCATTCAGGATGATGCGTTATGCCATTGCTACGATGCAGAAGCATCTTGATGCAGGACACAAAACGCTGCCGCTGGTGGTGCCGATACTTTTTTATCATGGCGTTGACAGCCCGTATCCATACTCGCTGTGTTGGCTGGATGAATTTGATGATCCACAAACTGCGCGGCAGCTTTATGGCTCTGCCTTCCCGCTGGTAGACATCACGGTGGTGTCTGATGATGAGATTATGCAGCATCGGCGGATGGCGCTACTTGAGCTTGTCCAGAAGCATATACGTGAACGTGACCTGATGGTGCTGGTGGATAACCTGGTTGCTCTGCTGGTTAAGGGATACGCTAATGACAGCCAGGTAGAAACGCTATTTAATTATCTGATGCAGTCTGGCAGCGCACCGCGTTTCGAGGCGTTTATTCGCGAGGTGGCTTTACGCGTTCCCCAACACAAGGAGAGATTAATGACTATTGCAGAATGCTTACGCGAGTCGGGGCGAAGAAGGGGTTTATTAGAGGGTAAACTCGAAGGTAAACAAGACGAAGCGTTGCGGATAGCCCATGCCATGCTGGAGAAGGGTATTGATCGTGAACTGGTGCTGATTATTACCGGACTTTCGTTGGACGAACTGGCGGCACATTCAGACTAATCCTTCTCTTTCCCTGTTATGCCTTTTTCTTCTTGCTGATGCTTTTTCGTTTTTTAAACCGCAGCGACCTTGCCGCTATAGTCATTTCATTACTCATCAGGCGGTTATTGCAAAAGGATAGAACGTGAAGCTGAAGATACCTTTTTTTGGGGCCGGGGCGGCGGTATTACTGGCGGGGTTATTGCTGGCAGGATGCGATCAACAGAGCAGTGATGCAAAGCATATCAAAGTGGGTGTGATTAACGGTGCCGAGCAGGATGTGGCGGAGGTCGCGAAGAAAGTGGCCAAAGAGAAGTACGGCCTCGATGTTGAACTGGTGGGTTTTAGCGGTTCTCTGCTGCCCAACGATGCCACTAATCATGGTGAGCTGGATGCCAACGTCTTCCAGCATCGTCCGTTCCTCGAACAAGATAATAAAGCACACGACTATAAGCTGGTTGCGGTGGGCAATACCTTTGTGTTCCCGATGGCAGGGTATTCGAAGAAAATCAAAACCGTCGCTGAACTAAAAGACGGTGCAACGATTGCGATACCTAACGATCCAACCAACCTCGGGCGGGCGCTGTTGCTGCTGCAAAAAGAGAAGTTAATTACGCTGAAAGCGGATACCGGCCTGCTGCCAACAGCGTTGGATATCACTGAAAATCCGCGGCATCTGAAAATTATGGAACTGGAAGGCGCGCAGTTGCCGCGCGTATTGGACGATCAGAAAGTGGATGTAGCGATTATCAGTACCACCTACATCCAGCAAACCGGGCTTTCCCCGGTACATGACAGCGTATTTATCGAAGACAAAAACTCACCGTACGTGAACATCCTGGTGGCGCGAGAAGACAACAAAGATGCCGAGAATGTGAAAGAATTCCTGCAATCTTATCAGTCACCGGAAGTGGCAAAGGCGGCAGAAACTATCTTTAACGGCGGCGCGGTTCCGGGTTGGTAATCGTGACCCGTTGTCGCGCCGGTTGGGGTTAAACCGCTCTGGCGCGGCGACGTGAGTCCATTGAGATCAGTACTACCGATGAGAGGATTAAAAGCGTGCCCAGCCAGTCTGGCAGGGTAAACGTAATACCTAACAATAGTAGTGACAGCAACGCGCTGCTCAACGGTTCTGCGCAGCTTAAAATGCTCGCTTTCGGTCCGCCAATCATCTGCGCGCCTTTCAGGTACAGGCTAAACGTCAGCGACGTGCCGATGACCACCAGATAGAAAAACGCCAGAATCAAACTGCCATTCACCACAAAATTAGTACCCTGTCCGGCATAAAACGGCAGCAGGATCATGCCGCCGATTAACATACTCCAGCCGACAACCGGCAGCGTGCCGTAGCGCGCGATAAGCGTTGAGGGGTAGGTGGTGTAGAACGCGGCGGCAAACGCCGAGGCAATTCCCCAGAACAGCGCGGCAGGTGAGATAGACAGCGACGTTGGGTTACCGTGGGTGACCAGTAAGAAGGTGCCGATAAGCGAGGTGAAGATTGCGGTCAGCACTAAAATCCCCGGTCGAGCTTTGCGCACCACGGAAAACCACGCCACGATAATGGTCGGTGACAAAAATTGCAGCACCGTCGCGGTAGCGGCGTTGGATTTTTCAATGGTCAGCAGAAAGGTGAGCTGTACGGTGAGCGCTCCAACTACGGAAAAAATCAGCAGGCTGATGGCGTCTTTGCGGTTTTTGATAATGGAGAACACTTTGTCGCCGTGAACGAAAGAGAGCATCAGCAGAATCAGCCCGGCGAAAATCAGACGTGTCATGGTCAGAAACTGCGACGACATCTGACTTTGCTCCATGATGTACTGCGCGCAAACGCCTGAACTTCCCCACAATACGGCGGCAATCAGGACGTTCATCATCCCTCTTCTGGTGGAACTCATCTTTCCCTCGGCATGCTGTTTTGTTTTATTTGTGTGCAGGCATCATAGCAGAGATAGCGAAGCGAGTGAGACATGACTGGTGTAGCCCCCCACGCGGCAGGGGGCTTCGGTAGTTATTTTATGGCGCAATCGGCGTCAGATAATCCAGCCGTAGCGGTTCGGCTAGCAGATCGTTCATTTGTAGAATGAACGCCTGGAAATGTGGCAGAGCGATATGCTCGTCCAGACCGGCCTGACCGTGCCAGGATTCGCGCACGTAAAACACATCCGGCGTGTCGCGTAACTGGAACAGGGCATATTCAATATTGCCCGGCTCCCGGCGAGTAGGCAGTAACAGAGCCTGCAGTGCCTGTTTCAGTGCATCGATTTTCCCTGGTTTGGCTTTCAGTACCGCAATAATTGAAATCACTTCTGAATCTGACATGTTAAAACCCCTCCAGCACAATCTTGCCGACCGAACGACCGGTTTCAATTTGCGCGTGGGCTTTTTGCAGATTTGCCGCGGTGATCGCGCCAAAATGTTCGCCCAGCGTGGTGCGGAGGGTGTTGCTGTCGATCAGCTGTGCCACGCGGGTCAGTAACTGATGCTGCGCAATGATGTCGTGGGTGGTAAACATCGAACGGGTAAACATAAACTCCCAGTGCAGCGAAATGCTTTTGGCCTTCAGCGGACGCGCATCGAGAGTGTGCGGATCGTCAATCAACGCCAGTTTGCCCTGCGGTGCCAGGGCGGCAATAATTTGCGAATAGTGCTGCTCGGTATTGTTCAGGCTGGCAACGTGCGTCACCTCTTTAATGCCTATCCGTGCCAGCTCTTCCGTCAACGGCTTGCTGTGGTCAATCACATGATGAGCGCCCGCTTCACGAACCCATTTCTGGCTCTGCGGACGTGATGCCGTACCGATGACGGTCATTTTGGTCAGCTTACTGGCCAGTTGCGTCAGAATAGAACCGACGCCGCCAGCCGCGCCAACGATCAATAACACATCATCTTCATTGCTATTTTCCTCAACGCCCAGACGGTCGAACAGCATTTCCCAGGCGGTGATGGCGGTCAGCGGCAGCGCCGCAGCAGAAGCATTATCCAGTGTTTTTGGCTTCAGCGCGGTAATACGTTCATCAACCAGCTGAAATTCACTGTTACTGCCAGCGCGGCCCAGCGCTCCGGCGTACCAGACTTCATCGCCAGGTGTGAACAGGGTGACGGTTTCACCCACGGACTTCACCACGCCAACGGCGTCCCAGCCCAGAACGCGCGGCACATCGGCGTTAAAACCTTCGCGAACCTTGGTATCAACGGGATTGACGGAAATGGCTTTCACTTCAACCAGCAGATCGTGCCCGGTAGCGACTGGCATGGGCAGGTCAATCTCTTGTAAAAATTCAATGTTATTGCCGTCGGTCGCGGCGCGGGTAATAGCGATGGCTTTCATGGTCTCTCCGGTCACAGGAATCAGTTGAATAATTCGATGGTAAACCGGTAGCAGAACGGGAAAAATAGCCCTACGGCGACAGGACTTATACTCGGGGAGTGAAAATGTTCCGGCTTGAAGATCTCACGTTGTTTGTCCGCGCCGCGGCGCTGAATAGTTTTAGCGATGCCGCGCGAGAAGTCGGCGTTCAGCCTGCTCAGGTCAGTTCAGCTATCAAGCGACTGGAGTCTACGTTGGCTATCCGCTTGTTCGCCCGCTCCACGCGCAGCCTACGCCTGACGCCGGAGGGCGAGGTCTGGCTACCCTATGCCCGCCAGATGCTGGACGTGATGCATGCCGGGCTGCAAAAAATTCAGACCCCAGAAGATGAAGTTTCTGGCACGCTGCAAATCGCCGTGCCTTCCGATCTTGGCCGTAACCTGCTGCTGCCGGTCTTTCAGTCGTTTCGACGCCGCTATCCCGCGCTGCGCCTGCGGATTTTTTTCTCTGATCAGGTGACGGATGTCTTTAAAGACCCCGTCGATGTTGCGTTTCGCTATGGCAATACCGAAGATGCGTCTTACATTGCGCTGCCCGTTGCACCGAGTAACCGACGTGTGCTGGTGGCATCACCGGAATGGATTGCACAAAACGGCGCGCCGCAAACCCCGGATGATTTAACACAGCTCAACGCCATGACCTTCGTATTACGCGGCCGTCTGCACGATCGCTGGACGTTTACGCGCAACGGCGAGGTCAGTAGTGTGCAGGTTAACGGCACCATTATGAGCGACGATGCGGAAGTGATCCGACGGCTGGCAATTGCCGGGGAAGGTGTGGCGTACAAGTCGTGGCTGGATGTCAGCGAAGATGTGCGTGACGGTCGATTACAACTGCTGATGCCGGATTATCAGGGGGAGAAAGTCCCGCTGAATATGATTTGCCCCCATCGGAAGCAGCTTTCAAGAGCAGTCCGTCTGCTGCACGACGCAGTGAAGGCGCGGTGTGAAATGCTGGCGCAAAGCTAATAAGCGCTTTACGCCAGAATACTATCGCGTCGTTACTCAGTCTTTTTTCGCAGCGTTTGCAAAGAAGATATCAGACTGAATGTCTTTGGTGCGGATGGTAAATAGCTGATTAGTCAGATCTTCCGTCAGCTTCTCGGCGTCGGCCATGATGCGCAGGTTGAAGTCATTCAGCATCTTATCGGCGGCTGGTTTATCAGTTTTCGCCATCTTCAGATACTCTGCTTCAACCTCTTTTTGCTCCTTGGCCACTTTGTCTTCCCACGCTTTGTAGGCTTTTTTGACGATTGGCGCGAGCTTCGGATAATCGGTCATCGTCAGCGTTTGTAATTTACGATATTTCCAGTAGATAGACTGATCGTCCGCTTTATCGGTACCCATCGTATAGTTAGCCGGATACGCTTTCAGGCCGCTGTAGTACGGAACAAAGGCGGTGAGATCAGCCATGCCCAAACCAATGTAGGTCGTTTCACCGATCTCTTTTGGCAACCACGGACGGACCTGCATAACATGCGCTTCATAGGTGCGGAAGACGCTGACCGGACGCCATGGCTCTTTGCCGTTCAGACCGTTGGTGTAGGGGTCATGGCTGGTGCCTTCATAATGGTTACGCAGTACGGCCTTCACATCGTCCAGTGTCATTTTCTTCTCTGGCGTCATGAAGACCGGGAATTCACGTCCTTTGGCCATATCCTGGTTTACGGAAGGATTGAACTCTTTCTGGATGGTCCAAACGCGAGGGTCGTTATACGTGCGGTCACGCTCATCATCACGGGTATAGGCTTTGGAGAAGTTGAATTTGCCATCTTTTGCCGGTTCGTACAGACCCTTTTCGGTCGCAAATTGAATCAGGTTTTTTGACGCCATCATGTCCGGGTTTTTCGGATCGTAATCCTGTAAGCGGCCCTGGTTACCGGTGGCAAAATACTGGTTATTTGGCAGACGCTGCGCCATCCACTGATGGCCGCTGCCGGTTTCCAGATACCAGATCTCGTTATCGTCGACGACGGCAACGCCAAAGCCTTCGCCTGCGCCGACGGTCTCAACGATATGGCCCAGTAGCGCCACGGCTTCACGCGCGGTTTTACTCTGCGACAGCAGAATATCCGGAATATCGTCTTCGGTGATCCCTTTATCCTCAACGTACGGGTCGGCGGCCAGCGCTTTTGGTGAGGCAAAAATAGATTCTGTGCCGCTCACGCCAACGCCCAGCTCGTTAAATCCGGTCGCGCCGTGCAGTTGGGTTTTCCAGTTTGGAACAGTGGTATAACGCAGCGAGTTTTTGGGTAGCGGCCAGGTAAAGTCATTCGCACCGTTATGTGCTTTGGTGCTGTATACCCCGGTCTGATTCTGTTTTGCCGGGTGAATGACAAAATGTTGCGCTTTCAGGGCATCGCTGTCAGCGCTACGGGCAACCAGCATCGAGCCGTCCGCTGATGCTTCGTTACCGACCAGCAGGGTCGTACAAGCAAAACCTGATGAAACAACGGCCAAATTTATAGAAAGTGCAATCAGGCACTTTTTAAAAGTAAACATTACGTATCCCTCATATGTACGCCAAAAATACACCGGAAACATACCGTTTCCTGAAATGCGATAACGCCTGAACCTTCAGACATTGCTCGCGAGAGAGATAAACGCCCCTGCCCACGCCTTCTCCAAATATCCATCCGTAGATTGAAGTCTTCTGGACAAAATAAAACGCCCATTTCGCTTAATTATTACGCAATGGATATCGTGATATTCAGGATGTTTCCTGATTCGGGATGAAGAATAGCAATGGGTTATTAGAGGATTCAGTGACCCATGTCGCGTAAGTCGATGATGGCAAATATGAATTCCATTGAGGGGGCGCGATTTTTGTTTCCGGATATGACGTTACCTCTTGCGGCAATACAACGAGGGTACATTGGAACTGGCAAAGATCCATGTGCCCTTATACTCTTCCATGACCAGACTGAGGGTTCGTCCGCTTTGGCGGTAAAAACCGGGTAAGGTATTGTTAATATCCGTTTCATCGGCGCTGTCTGCGAAGGTTTTGACCACCTGCATCGCCTGTAGCACCCGGGCTTCGTGCTGTCTGGTGTAGTTGAAATAAATGTTCCTGCTGATGTCTGAGGTATTACGTCCGTACAGTTTTCCGGTAATGGTGGCCAAACCTGCATTATCGTACATCCGAAACGCTAACGTACCGGCAAAGCGATTGCTGCCAATATTCCATTCCACGTTGCCGATGCAACTCAGCGGCTTTTCGGCAAAGCGTGAATACCATAGCCACCCGCCTGAACCGAGCAACGTCGCCAGACCGATTACCAGCAGAATAAGGTGATGTATTTTTTTCATTACCCGCGCATCCAGTAATAGTGGGTAGTACAAAACGCGTTAGCATCTATCCGCGCATCTTTATCACAGACAAACGCCACGATCCTCTCCGCTTTGCGGTAGCCGGAAAGGAAGACGTGCTTGTTGTTTTCGCAGAGATAGGGATGCAGTTGCATCAGATTGAAATAATTCTCCTGGTCGTGCTCATTTGGTGAGTAATAAATTTTACAGTTTTGCCGAGAGGGAACTTGCATAGAAACAGACACGAATTTACTAAACGGCATAACAGGACGCGTCTGATACCACACCAGCCAGATAATCAGGGTGGCAATAACGATGCCCGTGCTAAATATAATGTACCACCAGGGTCCCCGCGTCGTTTGTTGAGGCGCGGGAGCAATTATCTTTGGGGGCGCGTAATCCTCTATAACCGGTGGCTGGTAAACTTCACTTTGAGGATGTGTTATCGCCTCAACCTGCGTATTTTCATTTAATGCAAGCCCGCGCCGGGAAATTGTTTTTACCGTATCTCTCGGCAGACCCACATCCGCCAGCGCATTACGTAGCGTCAGAATAGCCTGGTAAAATGTGTTGGTGGTGGTCACATTATTTCTCTCACCCCAGCCCACTTTAATCAACGTGTTCTGAGAAACAATGTCACTTGCGTGAGTAATTAAATAGAGAAAACAGAGCGAGGCTGGTATCTGTAGTTGAATTGCTCGCCCTGTCTGTCGATTGACCAGGCTTTTGTTATCAGGATTAAATTCGACCAACTGATTGATAAGGTACAATTGCCCAGCCCTCAGTAACCTAAACGTATCACCGCATGTGCCAACACTTACCTTAAATTTTACATCCAAATTGATAATATGCCTCACTCTTTGTACGTGATCGCAGATAAGAATTTCACTTAAGATTTAAATGTTCTTTACATACAACGTGTTAGCTGATCAAGTTCTTAGGTAAAATTAACTAATGTTAAATAATGAGAATTCATTACAGGTTTATCTGAATTATCATTATATTTATCCACAGCACTTCAAGGGTGATTGAGTTATCAGTATTGTGTAATTAATGAGCATTGTTTACATCGGTTGTTTTTTAGCAAATAGTGCTTTTTTAAGATTTATCCTAGGGTTTTGATTTATGCATAAAATTCCTAATGCCCAGACTGTTATTCTGAGATAAGGCACAAAAAAGCTTAGCGCAATCGTATTAATCACAGTCCATACTTATTAGTACATCAGGAGTTTATTACATTTTATTAGCGCCACTGTTATTAGCTGACAAGGAATGTCGTACGTGTCGGATTGACACATTTATTTACCAATGAAATATTTATGGAAAAATAACAGGAGTCATTTTTGATGAAGAGATCACCATCACAGAGTGTTCGTTGCATAAGCTGTGAATTATCCTGTCAATTATTTCCGGATGCTGCGGTTCGCGCCAGTTACTGTCACCGTGCCGCTTTTGCTATCTGGCCTGAGGGAAATGGCTTTCTGCAAAAAGGAATTATTGAAAAACTTCTGCTTAATAATCAAAACCATTTGTCGCGCGGGTTTATTTTTGTGGACTTCTCTTTCCCGAACCTGCGCCTGTTTGCCGACCCGCAATGGGTTGATCGTCTGGCTTATAGCGGTATGCATATTGTTTTGATAGCGGACCGGAATCTGGCGCCGTTAGCCAACTACTGGCTGTCGAAAAGCAATAAAATACAAGGGATTATATATTCTGATGATGATGATGACGTACAGCATCAGAAAATGAGACGATTATTTACCGGTCATCTCGCTAACAGTAAACGTGGGCGCACACTCAACTATACAGAAATGATATTACTGAAGCGATTTGTCTCAGGAAAAAGTATTCAGCAAATTACCCAAATAGATAATATTGATATTAAGAAAATATATGTCTATAAGCTCCGGCTTGAAGATAAGTTGGGCCATAGTATTCATAAAATACTATCGAATATTTTATAACGCATTTCTGATTTTTATTATTTCACATCCTTGCGATGTGGTGGACGCTCTACGCCTAATAGCAGGAGGCTAATATGCCAAATCCCAAATCTTACTCTCGTATTGCCATCGCGGTTTCAGCCGCATTAACTTCTATGGTATTTTCGGCCCATGCAGCCTGGATTGATGTTGATAGTCTTCCTTCCAGCGGTCTGGTTAGTAGTCTGCCTCCGGAGTTGCAGGCTTTATTTCCTGCACAGGCGAATGCAAGTTTCGCTAAAACCAGCGCTACGCCGAATTATGTTTATCAATGGAGTGCTGGCACCATTCCTGTTTTTGGCAATGGGTTAACGCTCAATGGGCCAGGAGCAGAAGCCTTCGAGCACTCCATTACCGTTATTCAGAATAGCGCGACGGGTAGCCCAGGCGTTATTTTCGGTGATGACCTGACGATCCGCACACAGTCGAAGAATGCTGCCAACAATGGTAAAGATGTTGACGGTATTCGCACGCACGGGGCTAATACGCCGGATAACCCGGTCTTTATCATCACCGGAGATCGCACCAGCATTTATGTGGACGGTCAGGATGGTGACGGTATTAACGCCGGTTACAACTCCTATAGCCAGGGTTGGAAAGGTTCAGCCAACATATACGTCGGCGACGATCTGTATATTCAAACCACCGGTTATCAGGGGCGTGGTATCACTGCAAACGCAATGAAAGACGCCACGCAGGCTAAAAATACGATTGTCGTCGGCGACCGGGCACACATTGTGACGATAGGTGACAGTTCAGAAGGTCTTCGCACCGGGCAGAGTGGTTCCTCGATCCGCCTTGGTGATGACGCCACTATCGAGACGTCGGGTGCTTCCTCGACAGGGATCTATGCCGCCTCATCTTCCAAAACGGAACTGGGCAATAACGCCACCATTTCGGTGAGCGGTGCAAGCGCCCATGCGGTTTATTCCACCAATGCAACCGTGAATCTCGGCGAAAACGCGATGATCAACGTAAACAATTCGGCGAAAGCGGCGTCTTACAGCAAAGCGCCACGCGGTCTGTATGCGACTTCACGCGGG
Source organism: Citrobacter sp. Cf087 (assembly GCF_030334285.1). Taxonomy (NCBI): domain Bacteria; kingdom Pseudomonadati; phylum Pseudomonadota; class Gammaproteobacteria; order Enterobacterales; family Enterobacteriaceae; genus Citrobacter; species Citrobacter sp. Cf087. The sequence goes on along the minus strand of NZ_JAOWED010000032.1, from coordinate 329,240 downwards.
GCAATAAACCTGGCTGGCGGCGCCGCCATTACTATGGCGGGCAATCACAGCAATGAAAGTTATGCCATCAGCACCGAAACGGGCGGCTCCGTAGACGGCTCCGCTGGCGGGCGCTTCCTTATCGACGGTGATCTTCACGCCGCTGGCGCGACTGCCGCGACCAGCAGCCTGCCGCAGCAAAACAGTACCATTACGCTCAACATGACCGACAACTCGTTGTGGAGTGGGGCGTCATACATCACCAGCGTCACGGCCGGAACGGGGGTTATCTCGCTGCAAATGAGCGATGCGACCTGGAACATGACCAACAGCTCAACACTCACCGACCTGACGCTGAACGGCGGGTCAGTGGTGAACTTTGGGCATACTGACGGCGAACCGTGGCAGACGCTTACCATTAATGAAGATTTCACCGGCAACGGCGGCAAACTGGTTTTCAATACCGTCCTGAATGACGACACCTCCGAAACCGACAAGCTGAAAGTGCTCGGCAACACCGCAGGTAATGCGTTTGTGGCGGTGAACAACATTGGCGGAACCGGGGCGCAGACCGTTGAAGGTATTGAGATCATCGAAGTAGCCGGTAATTCTGACGGTACTTTTGAGAAAGCAGGCCGTATTGTTGCCGGTGCGTACGACTATAACGTGGTGCAAAAGGGCAGCAACTGGTATCTGACCAGCTTTATTCCTGCTCCGCCGGATCCGGAAGAACCGGACCCGGTAGATCCCATCGACCCAGACCCCGTTGACCCGGATCCGGTTGACCCTATTGACCCAGGTCCTGTCGATCCAGACCCGGTCGATCCGATAATCCCTGAGCCGGAAATACCTGTCGCACCTCCGGTCACCGAGCAGCAATACCGCCCGGAAGCAGGCAGTTATCTGGCGAACAACTACGCCGCTAACACGCTGTTTATGACCCGACTGCACGATCGTCTGGGTGAAACACAGTACATCGACATGCTGACGGGCGAGAAAAAAGTCACCAGTATGTGGATGCGTAACGTCGGGGCGCATACCCGCTTTAAAGACGGTAGCGGGCAGTTGAAAACCCAAAGCAACAGCTATGTGTTGCAGCTGGGCGGTGATCTGGCGCAGTGGAGTAGCGACGGCCTCGACCGTTGGCACATCGGCGCAATGGCTGGTTACGCCAACAGCCAGAACCGCACGCAGTCCAGCCTGACCGGCTACCATTCACGTGGTCAGGTTACCGGTTACAGCGTGGGACTGTACGGCACCTGGTATGCCAATGACGCAGACAAGACCGGCACTTACGTAGACACCTGGATGCTGTACAACTGGTTTGATAACAAGGTGATGGGCCAGGAGCAGGCGACGGAGAAATATAAATCCAGCGGGATCACTGCTTCGGTCGAAGCGGGTTATAGCTTCAAACTGGGTGAGAACGAGCGCAACAGCTACTGGCTGCAACCGAAAGCGCAGGTGGTGTGGATGGATGTGCAGGCCGACAGTCACCGCGAAGCGAATGGTACCCGTGTGAAGGATGATACCGATGGCAACCTGATGACCCGTCTGGGTGTGAAGGCCTTTATCAACGGTCACAACGCCATCGACGACGGTAAATCTCGTGAGTTCCAGCCGTTTGTCGAAGCCAACTGGATCCACAACACGCAGACGACCAGCGTGAAGATGGATGATGTGAGCAACGACATGCGCGGCACGAAGAACATCGGCGAGCTGAAAGTCGGCGTAGAAGGGCAAATCACCCCGCGCCTCAACGTGTGGAGCAACGTGGCTCAACAGATCGGCGACAAAGGCTACAGCGATACCCGCGGTATGCTGGGCGTGAAATACAATTTCTGACGGGATTGTAAGTAACAGAAAAGCCGCTGATTAATAGGTCAGCGGCTTTATTTTTTGGGGAGGCGGTAGGTCGGATAAGCGTTAGCGCCATCCGGTAAATAAGCTGCGTACAGCGCTAGCTATTACTATTTTTGTTACAAGCAAGTTCTTTGCCCAAAGCAATCATGGCCAATTCAGAAGGACTGTATTTTGTTCGTTCTTTAGGATGGGTCTGGAGGTAATTACCAACAATATCAGCTTCCTGTCCAATGGTTATGCTTTCATTACAGATGATATTTTCTTTTGATAGTGTCCCCGCTACACCGGCAACAAAAGACATATACATCACTGCTGTCTGTTCATCCCGAACATTCAAATAATCAAAACCTTTCTCATACAACTGATAGCCGTGATAAAGCGAGTTGCCGTCGATATTCAATGTCGATTTTGCCAGTACAGGCGTTGAAAAAAAGAGCAATAACAAGACAGGAATGGCAATTTTACTGATCATACGAGCACCAGCCGCCCTTATGGTGTGAGCCAGTACCGCCGTGCGGGTGTTCTCCTTTCGGGCATGCGAAAACAGTAGATGATGCGGTGATAGTGACGAGAGCGATAACCATTGCCATGAATACGTTTTTCATATGTAACCCAATAATCTAATTTATTAGAAACGAGGCTGTCCCTTCCTGATTAAAGAAAAAGGATGCCTGTGTATTTTTAGCGGGATTATAATATGGTGTTTATTGTGCTGTCATGTTTATCGTTTGGCATAGGCCATCAGGATAGTATTTTTATTATGATTTTTAGTGTAGTGGTTGAATGATTTCTAATGCGTTTCTGATTCATGGATAATGAGTTGCTGCTTCAAATATCATAATTATTGATTATTGCCCGTAAGTTTATAATGCTTTTTTCATTTATTAGGCTCCATTAATTCATCAAAGAAATTATCGCCGTTAACAATATTATCAGAATGAATATCACATTGTGCGCATTGAATCTTGGCTTTCAGTAACTGAATTTTTATTTCTTCGACTTTTTCATCGTCGTCAATCGAAAAGATGGTGTATGGTTTTTCGTGGTGATTCATTTGTTTGGGTTCCCGTTACACTTTGGCTTCATTTTCCAGGAGAGTAGGCCGGATAAGCGCAAGCGCCATCCGGCACCAAGTGAACCTGTAAGTAACGCTTACAGGTTCAGCCGTACTTCACTGGAGAGTCGCCAGCGTGCTCTCAATTCTGTTCAGCTTCTGATTTGCCTCTTGCAGCTCATCCTGCAATCGTTGTTCCTGCTCGCCGTAGACCATCAGGACGATACAGCCGTTCATCACTTTTACGGTAATCTGTTGCCCGGTATCAAACCCTGCCGCACGGAGCCATTTGCCGGAAAGAATAATTTTGGGTGTAGATTTGTCGAAAACATTCGGGCGATATCCCACAATTACCGAACGCTCGGTTCCGGATTGGTCGCTGTCTGGGGTAGAATGCGAATCAGCCATAATCAACTCCTTGATAGTTGGTGAGGTTAGCTCTCGTCGGGTACTGCGAATACCGGGCGAGGGCGTTTAAAAGTCAGGTCGCCAGATGTAAAGGTACGTACCTGAATGGTGATATCTTGCGCTTGTAGGTACGTACATGTCAACGGCTAAACGCGACCCAAATCAGTCCAAATCCGGAAAGGCACCGACTTTTCAGATTCGTATCACGCCGGAGTTAAAGGCGCAGTTCGAGGCTGCTGCAAAAGCAGAAGGGATGAGTTTAGGGAATTGGCTCAAGACCTTGGGGAGAAGAGAACTGGCAAGATTGGGTATTGAGCCGCAGGATAAGTAAAGAATTGATTAATTTTCCTGTCTATTCGGAATATTTATGATTTCCATTTTTAAGGCATTCTCCCCAGAGAAAATCGCAGCTAAACCCTTCCTAATTTTTGACTGATCGTTTTCTATTGCTCCGTGGGCCACAGGAGAATAGATGGCTGTTTGTAATTGCACTCGCTCAAAGTCATAGCCAATATCTTTTGCGATTTCTGACAATAGGTCTAAGAAAAGATTATTACTTGTTTGGTTCCATATGGCACCTAAAATATTATCATTATCAGGGTAAGATGTATTCAAATGTGCAAAATATAACTTCCATGAGGATAATACATTACCTTCAGAAGCACTTCTTTTGGCTTTTCCTTTTTTAATTTTCCCGTAAAATGCTAAGTCGATCATGTTTAGTGCACGAACATGTTCACTTGACAGCCTGGCGCTCTGAGATCTGGTAGCCATAAGATGTTTGAATATGTCAATTTTTAATGATTTCTTCTGGGAATATCTTTCTATAAATTTTTGTGTCTGAATGGCTAATAATGGGCTAATTACAGTAGCAGCAATAGCCATAATTGTAAGAGCAGTGCTCATATTAGATCCTCGTTATGAAAACATTTGGGTGAGGATCATAAAGGAATTTGTGTGCTGAAAAGATATGGCAAATGACTGGGATAAGGTAAGAATTTTGGCGGAAGATCACAGGAGTCGAACCTGCCCGGGAACGCTGGCGCCCCCAACTGGATTTGAAGTCCAGCCACCTCACCGGAGATGACGATCTTCCGCGCCTCGATTGCTACATGGAGGCGGGGCGCATTATAGCTACTTCCTACGGTTTCCACACCCCCTCACTCACTTTTTTAACTTCCCTTTTGTCTTGCCATGATCGGTTTCATATAAATCCTCAATAAATCCGGTAGTTACATTTCATCACATTTTTCGACGCAACTCTGATCACAGAAAACAAGAATCGTAATTTGATAACGAGATATCGGAATACCCGCGCTCACAGGGATGGTTTACAAGAACTGTAACCGGTATCAGTGCGTGTGAAAGTGCTAACAAGGATGCGTAATGAAAAGTGAGATTTTGTCCGTTAAAGAGAAGATTGGCTACGGTATGGGCGATGCGGCGAGCCACATTATCTTCGATAACGTCATGTTATATATGATGTTCTTCTATACCGATATTTTTGGTATTCCGGCCGGATTTGTCGGCACCATGTTCCTGCTGGCCCGCGCGCTGGATGCTATCTCCGACCCTTGCATGGGACTGCTCGCTGACCGCACCCGCTCACGCTGGGGGAAATTTCGCCCGTGGGTACTGTTTGGCGCACTGCCGTTTGGTCTGGTCTGTGTGCTCGCCTACAGCACACCGGATCTCAGCCTGCATGGCAAAATGATTTATGCCGCAATCACCTACACGCTGCTGACCCTGCTTTATACCGTGGTGAATATTCCCTATTGCGCGCTGGGCGGCGTCATCACCAATGACCCCACGCAGCGTATCTCCCTGCAGTCCTGGCGCTTCGTGCTGGCGACGGCGGGCGGCATGCTCTCCACCGTGCTGATGATGCCGCTGGTGAATCTGCTTGGCGGCGAGGATAAAGCGTTCGGCTTTCAGGGCGGGATTGCCGTGCTCTCGGTTGTGGCGTTCCTGATGCTGGCATTTTGCTTTTTCACCACCAAAGAACGCGTGGAAGCGCCGCCGAGCAGCAACTCAATGCGTGAAGACCTGCGCGACATCTGGCAGAACGATCAATGGCGCATCGTCGGCCTGCTGACCATCCTCAACATCCTTGCTGTCTGCGTACGCGGCGGGGCGATGATGTATTACGTCACCTGGATTCTGGGCACGCCAGAAGTGTTTGTCGCCTTCCTCACCACCTATTGCGTCGGCAATCTTATCGGCTCTGCGCTGGCGAAGCCGCTGACCGACTGGAAATGCAAAGTCAGCGTCTTCTGGTGGACCAACGCCGCGCTGGCGGCCGTCAGTCTGGCGATGTTCTTCGTACCGATGCACGCCAACATCACTATGTTCGTCTTCATCTTCGTGATTGGCGTACTGCATCAGCTCGTGACGCCAATTCAGTGGGTAATGATGTCCGACACCGTGGATTACGGCGAGTGGTGCAACGGAAAACGTCTGACGGGGATCAGCTTTGCCGGCACGTTGTTCGTGCTCAAGCTGGGTCTGGCGCTCGGCGGGGCGCTGATCGGCTGGATGTTGGCAGGTGGGGGCTACGACGCCGCAGCGAAAACCCAGAACAGCGCCACCATTAGCATCATCATCGCGCTGTTCACCATAGTCCCGGCTATTTGCTACCTGCTGAGTGCCGTGATCGCCAAACGCTTCTACACCCTAAAAACCCCGTATCTGACTGAAATCATGAGCCAACTGGCGCAGGGCGCGCGCCGCAATCAGCAAGATTTCACGACGAAAGAATTACAGAACTAAGGAACCGATGATGAAAATTAGCGATGGAAACTGGCTGATTCAGCCCGGTCTGAACGTGATTAACCCGATTCAGGTGTTCGAGGTTGAACAGCAGGGCAATGAGATGATTGTCTACGTTGCGCCGCGCGATGTGCGTGAACGTACCTGGCAACTGGATACCCCATTGTTTACCCTGCGCTTCTTCTCGCCGCAGGAAGGCGTGGTCGGTGTGCGTATGGAGCACTTCCAGGGGGCGCTGGATACCGGTCCGCATTACCCGCTCAATGTGCTGCAGGATGTGAAGGTCGAGATGCGCAACACCGCTGAGATTGCCGAACTGAAGAGCGGTAACCTGAGCGTGCGCGTAACCAAAGGGGAATTCTGGTCGCTGGATTTCCTGCGTAACGGCGAACGTATTACCGGCAGCCAGCTGAAAAACAACGGCTACGTGCAGGATACCAACAGCGGGAAAAACTATATGTTTGAGCGCCTGGATCTCGGCGTCGGGGAAACGGTATATGGCCTGGGCGAGCGCTTTACCGCGCTGGTGCGTAACGGGCAAACGGTAGAAACCTGGAACCGTGACGGCGGCACCAGCACCGAGCAATCTTACAAGAACATCCCATTCTATATCACCAACCGCGGTTACGGCGTACTGGTGAACCATCCGCAGTGCGTGTCGTTTGAAATCGGCTCTGAGAAAGTGTCGAAAGTGCAGTTCAGCGTGGAAAGCGAGTATCTGGAATATTTCGTCATCGACGGCCCAACGCCGAAGGACGTGTTGAACCGTTATACCCAGTTCACTGGCCGTCCCGCGCTGCCGCCCGCCTGGTCGTTCGGCCTGTGGCTGACCACGTCGTTCACCACCAATTATGACGAAGCGACGGTCAACAGCTTTATCGACGGCATGGCCGAGCGCAATCTGCCGCTACACGTTTTTCACTTTGACTGCTTCTGGATGAAAGCCTTCCAGTGGTGCGACTTTGAGTGGGATCCGATGACCTTCCCGGATCCGGAAGGCATGATCCGCCGCCTGAAAGAAAAAGGGCTGAAGGTCTGCGTGTGGATTAACCCGTATATTGGCCAGAAATCGCCAATATTCAAAGAGCTGAAAGAGAAAGGCTATCTGCTCAAGCGGCCGGACGGTTCCCTGTGGCAATGGGATAAATGGCAGCCGGGCCTGGCGATTTACGACTTCACTAATCCGCAAGCCTGTGAGTGGTATGCCAATAAGCTGAAAGGTCTGATGGATATTGGCGTTGACTGCTTCAAAACCGACTTTGGCGAACGCATTCCTACTGACGTTCAGTGGTTTGACGGTGCCGATCCGCAGAAAATGCATAACCATTATGCGTACATCTACAACGAACTGGTGTGGAACGTGCTGAAAGAGACTGTCGGTGAAGAAGAGGCGGTGCTGTTTGCCCGTTCAGCTTCGGTCGGCGCGCAGCAGTTTCCGGTGCATTGGGGCGGCGATTGCTATGCCAACTATGAATCGATGGCCGAAAGCCTGCGCGGCGGGTTGTCCATTGGTCTGTCCGGCTTTGGCTTCTGGAGTCACGATATTGGCGGCTTTGAGAATACTGCCCCGGCGCACGTCTACAAGCGCTGGTGTGCGTTCGGGCTGCTCTCCAGCCACAGCCGTCTGCACGGTAGCAAATCCTACCGTGTACCGTGGGCGTACGATGACGAATCCTGCGATGTGGTGCGCTACTTCACCGAGCAGAAATGCCGCATGATGCCGTATCTGTATCGCGAAGCGGCGCGCGCCAATGAGCTAGGAACGCCGATGATGCGCGCAATGATGCTGGAGTTCCCGGACGACCCGGCGTGTGATTATCTCGACCGCCAGTACATGCTGGGAGATAGCGTGATGGTGGCGCCGGTGTTCAGTGAGGCGGGCGATGTGCAGTTTTACCTGCCGAAAGGACGCTGGACGCATCTGTGGCGTAACGACGAGGTGTCTGGTAGCCGCTGGCATAAACAGCAGCACGACTTCCTGAGCCTGCCAGTCTACGTGCGTGAAAACACCCTGCTGGCGCTAGGCAGCAATAACCAGAAGCCGGACTACGCCTGGCATGAAGGAACCGCGTTCCAGCTGTTCCATCTGCAGGAGGGCCGGGAAGCGGTGTGTGAAGTGCCTGCGATGGACGGCTCGGTTATCTTCACGCTGAAGGCGACGCGTGTAGGTAATACCATCACTGTGAAAGGGAACGGTGAGGCACGTAACTGGACGCTGTGCCTGCGAAATATTCAGGAAATTGGCGGCATTAAATGCGGGTCGCATATGGGCAGCGAGCTGGGTGTAGTTATTACTCCACAGGGCAGTGAGCTGACGATTACCTTGTAAGTATGTGTCGACGTGGTGCCGGATGCGTTTTATCCGGCCCACGCTGCGAGCAGCATTCCAGATCTGAAAATCCAAAACATCCTGAATTAAATTTTTATCTCTGCATATTTGCGAGCGGTATCACTCTGATTCCCGCGAAAAATGTGATCTGCGCCGTAAATATCTCACTATTTCCTCTTTTTGTCTTATTTCTGTCCGGATTACTGGACACGATTTAGTATTGTTGACGCATCGTAGTCCTCTTATATTTATCATCACGGATTACACGTGGAGCATAAGCGCTTCTTTAGCTATTTAATCTGGTGTGTGATAAGGGTAAATAATGCAAATGATTACCTCGCGACAAAACAGATTATTAAAGTTTCTTCTGTCTAAGAAGGAATATGTCACGCTGCTGAAAATTGCCGAGTATTTATCTGTTTCAGAGAAAACTGTGCAGCGCGATCTGCGTTTACTGGAACCATGGTTATCAGAATGGAAAATAACCATCGATAAACGTGCTGGTGCTGGGGTGATATTAAGTTCCGATAATATTACCGACCTTTTATATATGGATCAGTTATTAGGATCGGAAGGTGATGATACTGACGGCATGATGAATAATTCACGGCGAGTCAAGATAGCCTCACAGTTATTAAGCGAAACGCCGCATGAAACGTCGATCAGTAAATTATCCGAACGTTATTTCATTAGTAGCGCATCGATTGTTAACGATCTGAAAGTAATTGAATCCTGGATTACCCCACTGGGCCTGTCGTTGATTCGCAGTCAGAGCGGCACGCATATCGAAGGCAGCGAGAGCGGTGTACGCCAGGCGATGGCGTCACTGATTAACGGCGTGATTAACCATAATGAACCTGGTAACGTGGTTTATTCACGCCTTGACCCGGGCAGTTATAAAGCCTTAGTGCATTACTTTGGTGAAGAAGATGTTTTATTTGTCCAGACGTTATTGCAGGAAATGGAGAACGACCTGTGCTGGTCTCTGGGCGAGCCTTATTACGTCAATATCTTTACCCATATTTTGATCATGATGTACCGCATCACGCGGGGCAATGCGCTGCCGAGAAAAGATGAAAATATCACCTCATGTGACGAGAATATTTTTTCCATTGCCAGCCGGATGATTCAGCATATTGAAAAACGCATTGCCCACCCGCTGCCGGAAGACGAAGTCTGGTTTATTTATCAATACATTATCTCTTCCGGCGTGGTAATTGAAGAGCATAACGACGTGAGCGTGATTGGCCATATGCACTCCAGCGACGAAGCGCGTTTGATTACCCATCGGTTGATTGCCTCCTTTGCCGAGATGGTCGACAGCGATCTTAGCCAGGACACGGCGCTTTATGACGGATTGCTGATCCACATTAAGCCGCTGATTAACCGCCTGAACTACCAGATCCGCATTCGCAATCCATTGCTGGAGGATATTAAAGGCGAGTTGCAGGACGTGTGGCGTCTGACCCAGTGCGCGGTGAATCGGGTGTTTAGCAGCTGGGGCGAGCGGGCCGTGTCGGAAGATGAGGTGGGATATTTAACCGTGCATTTTCAAGCCGCAATGGAGCGGCAGATAGCGCGTAAGCGCGTGCTGCTGGTCTGCTCAACCGGTATTGGCACCTCTCACTTACTCAAAAGCCGTATTCTGCGCGCCTTTCCGGACTGGACTATCGTCGGCGTGGTATCGGCAGGCAGCCTGCCCTCCGTACTGACTGACGATATTGAACTGGTGGTATCGACGATAAATTTACCTGCCGTTGCTATGCCGGTCGTGTATGTCACCGCCTTTTTCAATGATGCAGATATTAAGCGGGTAACAGAAACGGTTATTACGGAAAAATTACATCGGGCGACGTCGCTGGTCGTCGAAAATTAATGTCTGAACTCCATGAGGTATGATTGATGGACATCACGAAAATACTCAATACAAATCGCGTTATTTTGGACATGAAGGCCACAAGCAAAACGGAGGCTATTGAGGAACTGACGGATATTCTCCAAAAAGATGGGGCAATTAGCTGTCGGGAAACGTTTATTCAGGATGTCTGGCAGCGTGAATCAGAAGGCTCGACCGGCTTCGAAAATCATATTGCGATCCCGCACGGGAAATCCTCGGCGGTGGTCAATACCACGCTGGCAATTGGGCGTACCCGCCAGGATATTCCCTGGGAAACCCTGGATGGCAGCAACGTGCGCTGCATCATTCTGTTTGCCGTACGTCTTGAAGATCAAAACACTACACATATTCGTCTGCTTTCGCAGGTTGCCGGCGCGTTGGCGGATGACGACATTATTGAACAACTGTTAGTCGAAAGCAGTCCACAGAAAATTATTGAGCTTTTTAGCCAATATGCTGAATCCAATGTCTGCTAAATAAAAAGTGGAGCATGTTATGAATATTGTTTGTGTTGCCGCCTGTACGGCGGGTATTGCGCACACCTATATTGCCCGTGAGAAGCTAATTAAAGGTGCTAAAGCGCTTGGTCATAATATAAGAGTTGAAACCCAGGGAACTATCGGCACGGAGAACGAACTGCTGACAGAGGATATTTCTGCAGCTGATGTCGTAATTCTTGCTGTCGATGTCAAAATAAAAGGGGAGGAACGATTTTCAAATAAACGCATTGTGCGAGTGAAAACCGAAATCGTCATAAAATCGCCCATTCAGTTTCTTGAAAAGGTCGAAAAATCATTAGTTAATAATAACCAGTAGCGATCCTCATTCTGGAGGGATTTCACATGAGTGAAAATAAAATTCCGCTATCTCAGGAAATAAAAAGACATTTATTAACGGGGATTTCGTGGATGATCCCGTTAATTGTCGCCGCCGGGATCTGTATTGCTCTCGGGCAAATACTTGGCGGCACTAACGTGGGTGAAAAAACAGGAACCATACCCTGGATGCTCAACCAGATTGGCGGCTGGGGGATGGGGTTAATCGTACCGCTGATTAGTGCGGCGATTGCGTACTCCATTGCCGATCGTCCCGGATTTGCGCCGGGCCTGATTGTCGGCTTTGTTTGCGGCGAAATTCATACCGGTTTTATCGGCGGGATGCTGGGCGGGTTCCTGGTCGGTTATACCGTACTGCTACTTAAGCGCTATATCCGTTTGCCACAGTCGATGCAGGGGCTGATGCCCATCATGGTGTTGCCGGTACTGAGTACCGTCATTGGCGGCCTGTTGATGATGACGCTGATTGGCAAGCCGATAGCCTGGCTGCAGGACGCGTTGATTCATCTGCTGGAGTCCATGCAGGGCGGATCCCGCTTTCTGATGGGCGCTATCCTCGGTGCGATGGCGACATTCGACTTCGGCGGACCGGTGAATAAAACCATGTCGCTGTTTGCTGACGGCATGCTGGTCAGCGGTGTGTACGGTCCGGAAGCGGTGAAGTTTGTTGGTTCGATGATCCCTCCGTTCGGCATTACGCTCTCTTTCCTGCTGACGCGTCACAAATACACCCGTGCGGAGCGCGAGGCGCTGAAAGCGGCATTCCCGATGGGGATCTGCATGATTACCGAAGGGGTCATTCCGATTGCAGCGCGTGACCTGTTGCGCGTGGTGGGCTCCTGCGTGGTGGCCTCGGCGATTGCGGGCGGCCTGATTATGGTGTGGGGTGTCGAAAGCCCGGTACCGCACGGCGGCATGTTTGTGGTTCCGCTCTTTACGCATCCGCTGCTGTTTTGCCTGGCGCTGGGGATCGGCACAGTGATTTGCGGTGTCATGTTGTCGCTGTGGAAGAAACCGGTGACCGAGCGTGACGAAGAGTTTGATGAACTCAGCGATCAAAAATTGAAAGACGAAGAGATCACCTTCACCCTGGAATAACCGGAGGCCGTATGTTTGCCGATATGAAAAGCATGGTGACGAAAGCCTGGCGTGAGCAGTACGCGCTGCTGGCCATTAACTGCATGAACCTGGAAAGCGCCCGCGCGGCGGTTCGGGTGGCAGAGAAACACCGTGCGCCCATCATCCTGAATCTGTATCAGGGGCATCTGGAGCATTTTCCGGCCCCGATAGCCGCTGCGGTCGTCAAAACGCTGGCAGAGGAAGCCTCAGTACCGGTCGCGCTGGCGCTGGATCATGGAAAGGATCCTGTACGCATTCGTCAGGCTTTTCGCGCCGGATTCAGCGGGTTAATGATCGACGCCTCCGCCTTTGCGCTGGAGGAGAACATTCGCCAGACCCGTGCAGTGGTCGAGCTCGCAGCCAGCGTTTCTCTGTGCGTGGAAGGTGAGCTGGGTCATCTGGCCGATGCTCCGCGCTATGACCATGTGACTAACGTGGATTTGATGACTCAGGCCGCCGACGTGGAACCCTTTATCCAACAGACCGGGATCGATTTGCTGGCGGTGTCGGTGGGTACGGCACACGGCATGTACGCGCCGGGTATCACACCTGCTATTGATTTCCTGCGGCTGGAGGAAATAGCCCGGTTATCAACGGTACCTCTGGCACTGCATGGCGGCAGCGGGACGCCGTTTGATCAGCTACAGCGTTGCCCGACGTTTGGTGTCGCCAAGATAAACGTTGGTGCGGCGGTTTTCGAAGCCGGAAAGGCTGCGCTACTGCATACCCTGTGTCGTGACACATCCGGTGAACTCGTTAATGCCCTGGCCCTGATGGAACAGGCCTGCGAGGAAGCCATTATTCCGTACCTGCAGGCCAGCGGCGCTATCGGCAAAGCCTGATTCATTTTATGTAACGCCTTCTATGCCTCTGCGATGACGCACTGGCAGGGCTTTCTACACCCTGAAACTGGAGAATTAACATGTTAGTTTCGATGAAAGAATTACTGCAACCTACTCGTCAGCACGGTTTTGCTATCGGCGCATTCAACGTGGCGGACAGCTGCTTTGTACGTGCAGTAGTGGAGGAAGCGGAAGCGACCAATACCCCGGCGATTATCTCTATTCACCCCAGTGAACATGATTTTGTCGGCGATGCGTTTTTTAGCTACGTCCGTGATATCACGATGCGTAGCCCAGTGCCGTTTACTCTGCATCTGGACCACGGTGCTTCGGTTGAGCATGTGCTGCGGGCGATTCAGTGTGGGTTTACCTCGGTGATGATTGATGGCTCGCTGCTGCCGTATGAAGAGAACGTGGCGCTGACCCGCGAAGTGGTCAAGCTGGCGCATGCGGTAGGTGTTTCCGTGGAAGGGGAGTTGGGTACGATTGGTCAGACCGGGACGTCAGTGGAAGGCGGCGTGTCGAAGGTTACTTATACCGATCCTGCTCAGGCAGAGGATTTTATCGCCCGAACCGGTGCAGACACGCTGGCGGTGGCGATTGGAACCGCGCACGGGATCTACCCGAAAGGGATGCAGCCAGAGCTGCAAATGAACATCCTGCGCGACATCGCCGGGCGTGTGGATATTCCGCTGGTGCTGCACGGTGGTTCCGCGAACCCGGATGCGGAAATTGCCGAATCCGTGACGCTGGGTGTTGGCAAAATCAACATTTCCAGCGATATGAAATACGCCTACTTCCAGAAAGTCCGCGAAATCCTGGCGAAAGAAACCTGGTGGGACCCGAACGTAATCTACCCAGAAGCCATTAGCGCCGCGCGGGACGTGATCCGCCACAAAATGAAATTGTTCGGTTCAACCGGCAAAGCATCACTTTACTAACGGCATGCAGGCGGGGCGACCCGCCTCTTTCGCAACAAGGAAAAGTGGAATGAAGCGTTCACATATTAATTATGCCGTCGATAAAGCGCATGCCATCGCCGAGACTTTTCGGGTCTGTCTGCCTGATTTTGCGTATTTTACGATCGATGCCTGGCGGCAACAGGATCAAACTCTGTGGCGTGAAGTGCGCGCTCTCCAGTTGGGCTGGGACGTTACTGACTTCGGACGCGGAGATTTTGCGCAAACGGGGCTGACGTTACTGACGTTGCGCAATGGTCAGCCAGGGTCAGCGGGTTATCCCAAACCGTACGCCGAAAAGATGCTGCAAATTCAGCAGGATCAGCAAACGCCATGGCATTTTCATCGCCATAAAATGGAAGATATCGTGAATCGCGGCGGCGGTGACTTATGTATGCAGCTGGCATGGGCCACGCCTGATGACGGGTATGACGCACGGCGTATTGTTGAAGTTAGCGTCGATGGTCAGCGGCGTACCGTTGACGCTGGCGAGACGCTGGTATTGAAACCGGGACAGGGGGTGTGCCTGCCGCCGCGCTTGTATCATCGCTTTTGGGCGGAGAAGGCGTTCGTGCTGGGCTGGGAAATCTCGATGGTCAATGACGACCAGCATGACAACCACTTTCTGGAACCTGGCGGTCGCTTCCCGGCGATTGAAGAGGATGAGCCGGTGAAGTGGCTGTTGTGCAGTGAATATATTCGTTTATGAGCGTGAGTAGGCCCGGTAAGCGAAGCGCCACCGGGCAATAAATTATTGCGCAGGTGGTGGTGCTGTGACTTCACTCCCTGAAACCACACCCGCCTGCATAGTCTGCGTGACCTGCTGTTTCTCCACGTTCACCGCATGCAGTTGCCCGCTGACCGTTGGCTTGAGCGGCGCATCGGCCTGAATATTGCCGCTGGCGGTAAGCTGAATATTACCATCACCGGAAAGCGGCAGTGCGGGCCAGCCCCACTGCTGCAGGATCGTCATTGGCACGCCGCGTCCGTTCAGGCTGATCTGAGCCTGGCGCTGAGGCAACTGCGAAATACTGGCAGTGGCCTCCAGCAGCCCTTTTTCCGTATAGGCGCTCAGTTCACTGATATTGATGGTGCTGTTGTTCGCCGTCAGCGCCAGCGAAGGACGACGTACATCCGTGCGGTTAAAGGTAGCAGCAGCGGCGTTGAGGGTGGCGCTCCCGCTCCAGATCCCCCACTGATTGTTCTGTACCAGCCCGAGGTTAGCGCCGTAACCGTCCAGCGCGGTGAGTTGCCAAGGGAAGTCCGGATCGATATCAATTACCAGATTGCGGCTGGCGCTGAATTTCTTCAGCGTCAGGCTGTTTAGCCATGTTGGCAGAGGTTTCATCCACTGCTGCTTCCAGTTTTCCGGCAGCGTGTATTCCAGACCGGCAATAGCGGCATCATCGAGGACCAGCGCTTTGTTGCTGCGTAGCCAGTTTCCGGATGTTCTGACCATACCGCCTTCCCAGCGGGTGGTGAACTGGCGCAGCGCAATGCCCTGTGGTGAGAACTCGGCGTTCAGAATCGGATCGAAGAAGTGCAGAGAGCCGTAGATAAACTCGCTGGCGTTCATCGACAATTTTCCTTCCTGAGTTTGCCAGTCGTCCTTGCTGAAGGTCATGTTGCGCAAGCTCAGATCGAGATCCGTCACCGCCCAGTCAGGGCCTTGCAGACGGGCATCCGTTACTTCCAGACGACCAATTTGCAGGGAAGGAATGGTGCTTAACGGGGCAAAAAAGTCGGCCAGCGATTTGTCGCTTTGCAGCCGGATATCGTTCAGGCGCAGATTCTCCACTACCCAGCTCCCGTCGGCATTGCGTTGCGCTACGCCGGTTAATGCTCCACGCGCCACGTCTGCGCCAATATTGCTAAGCGTCACCCGGTCATGGTCAATGCTGCCTTCAATCAAGACGTTGGTGGTCGGGACATCGTTGAGCGTCAACGAGCTGGCGCTGAGCTGAATTTGCGCTTTGCTGCCGAGAATTTTACCTGCCTCAGGGCTCCAGGGAATGGCGCCGCCGTTAACGCGCTGGGCGCTGAGGTTCCACTCGCTACCGGGGCTGTTAAGCGCCATATCCTGCAATTGCAGGCGATCGGCCTGAAACGGCAGCGGCGCGGTTTGCTGGGAAAGATTCAGCGTGCCGTTTTGCAACAAAATGGTGTCTACGTGCAGCGGGTCGGTGATTTGTCGGCTACTGAGTCCAATATCGACCGTTTTGGCGACCAGCGTGGCGGGCTGACCATCCCGGCCAAAGGTGACGTTTTCCAGCAGAATATGGGAAGGGGAAGAAAACCGGTGATCGATGGCATCAAAGGCCAGATGGTAGCTGCTGTTCTGTGAAACCCAGGCGCTGACGTGCTCTGCGCCCCAGCGGGTTTGCAGTAGAAAATAAAGGCCGAGGATCGCCACTGCAAGGGCGATCAGCACGTAAAGAAGCAGCTTTCCAATAAATTTCATGGTCTTCCATCCCGCGAAGTGCACATAGTCAAGTTATGCACGATTTAGACGCAATGCTCAAGGCGGGAATGGTGAAAGAGCGTTACAGCGGCGTTGATTCAGATTCAACGCCGCATTTTGCTTATTGCTTCTCTGGTGGGAACACCAGGTTCAGAACGATAGCGGTAATACCGCCTGCGGCAATGCCGGAAGAGAGTAGGTTTTTCACCCAGTCCGGGGCGAACTGCAGGATCAACGGCTGCTGGGAGACGCCCAGGCCGACGGCCAGCGACAGCGCGATAATCAGAATCGCGCGGCGGTTCAGTGGCTCGCGGGACACAATACGCACGCCGGATGCGGCGATAGTACCGAACATTACCAGCGTTGCCCCGCCCAGTACTGGCTCAGGAATATGCTGTACAAAACCGCTGACCGCCGGGAACAGGCCCAGCGCGATCAACATCAACGCCACCACAAAACCGACGTAGCGGCTGGCAACGCCAGTTAACTGAATAACCCCGTTGTTCTGTCCAAAACAGGAATTCGGGAAGGTGTTGAACACAGCGGAAACAAACGAGTTCAGACCGTTCGCCAGCACGCCGCCTTTCAGGCGTTTCATATACAGCGGACCAGAAACCGGCTGCTCGGAGACATCAGAGGTGGCCGTAATATCGCCGATGGTTTCCAGCGAGGTGATCATAAAGACCAGCATCAGCGGCAGCAGTAAACTCCAGTCGATACCCAGGCCATAATACAGCGGCGTTGGCACCATTAGCAGGTCCTGGCTTACCGGTGCGGTATTTTGCGGCAGCATGTCCATAAACCAGGCCAGCAGATAGCCTGCCGCCATCGCAATCACCAATGACGCAACACGCAGGTAAGGGTTGCGTTGACGGTTAAGCAGGATGATTAGCGCCAGTACCACGCCTGCCAACAGTAAATTCTTCGGTGCACCAAAGGTGTTGTCGCTCATTGCGGCATAGCCACCACCAATTGATGTCAGACCCACCTGAATCAGCGACAGGCCGATAATCATCACCACCACGCCTGAGACCAATGGGGTAATGATCCGCCGCGCCAAATGCAGTACGCGTGAGATAACCATCTCGGTGCAGCTTGCCAGCATCAACGTACCGAACAGCGCCGCCATCATGGTTGGGACATCTGCGCCACCGGTTTTTAGCGCCGTACCGCCCATAATCAGTGGCGCAACAAAGTTAAAGCTGGTGCCCTGAATGGATAGCAGCCCTGAGCCTACCGGCCCCCAGGCTTTGATCTGAATGATAGAAGCTACGCCGGAGGCGAACAGCGACATACTGATAATGTGTTGAGTATCCTGAGCCGGTAAACCAAGCGCCTGGCAAATTAACAGAGCGGGAGTAATTACCGCGACGAACATGGCCAGCAGATGCTGACAGGCGGCAAACAAGGTCTGGGCTAACGGGGGGCGATCTTCAAGACGGTAAATCAGTTCACTGTTGTGAGCCTGCGCAACCGGTTGCGCATTTGTTGACTCTACGGCGTTAACGGACATCAGAGGCAATCCCATGGTGGAAAAGCGGTGATTTTATCTGACCAGGGCGGAAAAGCAAACGTTTGCTAGCAGGTATTCTTAATATTTAAAACGGATAAACAAACATTTTTATATAACTTTTCATCATTTTCTGCTTAAAATCCACCCCGAAAACTCAATAAGAGCTAAAAATCGGTCTGGAATGCATCGTGCGTGATTGTGCTAAACGCACTAATGGAGCTGTAAATGTTTTATCTCGATACGTTATCAACGCTGGTTGCGGCAACCCTTGTGTTGCTGCTGGGACGTAAGCTCGTCCAGTCTGTTTCCTTCCTGAAAAAATACACCATTCCCGAACCCGTAGCGGGCGGCCTGCTGGTGGCGATTGCGCTGCTGGTGCTGAAAAAAAGCATGGGTTGGGAAGTTAACTTCGATATGACCCTGCGCGATCCGTTGATGCTGGCCTTCTTCGCCACTATCGGTCTGAACGCCAATATCGCAAGTTTGCGTGCTGGCGGCCGCGTGGTGGGTATTTTTCTGATTGTGGTTGTTGGCCTGTTGCTGATGCAAAACGCCATCGGTATTGGTATGGCGACCCTGCTGGGTCTGGACCCGCTGATGGGTCTGATCGCTGGCTCGATCACCCTCTCTGGTGGACACGGAACCGGGGCCGCATGGAGCAAGCTGTTTATTGAACGTTACGGCTTCACCAATGCGACTGAAGTGGCGATGGCTTGCGCAACGTTTGGTCTGGTATTGGGTGGGCTGATTGGCGGCCCGGTGGCACGCTATCTGGTCAAACACTCCACCACGCCAGACGGTATGCCGGACGATCAGGCTGTGCCGACCGCATTTGAAAAGCCGGACGTCGGACGCATGATCACCTCACTGGTGCTGATTGAAACCATCGCGCTGATCGCTATCTGTCTGACGGTGGGGAAAATCGTTGCGCAAATGCTGGTTGGAACGGTACTGGAACTGCCGACCTTCGTTTGCGTGCTGTTTGTTGGGGTGATCCTCAGCAATGGTCTGGCGCTACTGGGCTTCTACCGGGTGTTCGAACGTGCGGTTTCTGTGCTGGGTAACGTTAGTCTGTCACTGTTCCTGGCGATGGCGCTGATGAGCCTGAAGCTATGGGAACTGGCTTCTCTGGCCTTGCCGATGCTGGCAATCCTGGTTGTGCAGACCATTTTCATGGCGCTGTATGCGATATTCGTTACCTGGCGCATGATGGGTAAGAACTACGATGCCGCTGTGCTGGCTGCTGGACACTGCGGTTTTGGCCTCGGCGCGACGCCGACGGCGATTGCCAACATGCAGGCGATTACCGAACGCTTTGGGCCATCCCATATGGCGTTTCTGGTGGTGCCGATGGTGGGGGCATTCTTTATCGATATCGTCAACGCGCTGGTGATTAAGCTGTATCTGCTGTTACCGATTTTTGCGCAATAACGGCTGTGCGGCGGGGTAACATCCGCCGCCGCTATGAATCGACTATGCGTTGGAGTAGCGTTCGGTTTCCGGCATCCAGCGCTCTATTAGCGCCACGGCCTGTTGCGGATAGCGTTCGTGAATATGGCGAGCAATGCGCTGAACTTCCGGGATAATCGCCTGATCACGCAGTAAATCTGCGACCTTGAATTCTGCCGTTCCGGTCTGGCGAGTACCTAACAGCTCGCCGGGGCCGCGAATCTCTAAATCTTTTTGCGCAATCACGAACCCGTCGTTGCTGTCTCGCAGAACCTGCAAGCGTTTCTGCGCGGTTTTAGACAGCGGTGATTTGTACAGCAGGACGCAGTGGGAGGCCACCGCGCCACGACCTACGCGGCCACGTAGCTGATGCAGCTGGGCCAGGCCCAGGCGCTCCGGGTTTTCAATAATCATCAGGCTGGCGTTTGGCACGTCCACGCCCACTTCAATCACTGTGGTGGCAACCAACAGATGCAGTTCACCCTGCTTAAAGGCCGCCATTACTGACTGCTTCTCGGCGGGCTTCATACGGCCGTGTACCAGGCCAATATTGAGTTCTGGCAGCGCAATCTTAAGCTCTTCCCACGTTGCTTCTGCTGCCTGAGCTTCTAACAGATCAGACTCTTCAATCAGCGTACAGACCCAGTATGCCTGGCGCGCTTCGTGGGTACAGGCGTTGCGCACGCGATCAATAATATCGCTGCGGCGGGTATCCGGAATGGCGACCGTGGTGACCGGGGTACGTCCCGGTGGGAGTTCATC
The DNA here is from genome assembly GCF_030334285.1 of Citrobacter sp. Cf087. Classification (NCBI taxonomy): domain Bacteria; kingdom Pseudomonadati; phylum Pseudomonadota; class Gammaproteobacteria; order Enterobacterales; family Enterobacteriaceae; genus Citrobacter; species Citrobacter sp. Cf087. The sequence continues at coordinate 309,000 of NZ_JAOWED010000032.1, read as the reverse complement.
AATTACTGAGGTGTCGAGATCGGCATAGGCGGTCATCGCCAGCGTGCGCGGGATTGGCGTGGCAGTCATGATTAGCTGGTGCGGGTGGAAACCCTGCTGCTGACCTTTTTCCCACAGCGCCAGACGCTGATGCACCCCGAAGCGGTGCTGTTCGTCGATGATAACCAGTGCCAGACCGTTGAACTGAACCTGTTCCTGGAAAATTGCATGAGTACCGACAATCATCTGCACCTGACCGCTGGCGATGGCTTCCTGTTGCGCCAGACGCGCTTTGCCTTTCTGCTTGCCCGCCAGCCAGCCCACTTCAACGCCCAGCGGCGCGAACCAGCTGCGGAAGTTATTCGCATGTTGTTCAGCCAATAATTCGGTGGGGGCCATCAGCGCAACCTGCTTACCATGTGCGATAGCGCGCAGGGCGGCTAACGCCGCAACCAGCGTTTTACCTGAGCCGACATCACCCTGTACCAGGCGCATCATTGGGACATCCAGTGCCATATCACGTTCGATCTCCGCGGTAACGCGAGCCTGTGCGCCAGTCGGTTTAAATGGTAGCGCCGCCAACAGCTTATCTTTCAGCGCATTGTTTGCGCTCAGCGGCTGGGCATGAAAACGCTGTGCCCCGGCGCGTAGTGCCAGCATGCTGAGATTATGCGCCAGCAGTTCTTCGAGAATCAGACGTCGCTGCGCCGGATGTTGTCCTGTTTCCAGATCGCTGAGTTGCAGCGACGGTGGGGGGCGGTGCAACGTGCGCAGTGCTTCGGGCAGGCTCATCATGCCCTGTAACAGCTCTGGCGGTAGCAGTTCGGCAATGGCGCAAGTATCGAGCAGATCCAGTGCCTGATCGGTCAGCTTGCGCAGCGTGGCCTGCTTCACGCCTTCGGTAGTCGGATAAACAGGGGTCAGCGTTTCCTGTAATTCCGGCGTGCTGAGATCGCCCTGCACACGGTATTCCGGGTGGATCATCTCTGCGCCGTATTTCCCGCGTTTGGCTTCACCGTAGGCCAGCACCCGGCGACCGGTGGCGAGGCTGTTTTTCATTGCTGCGCTGAAGTTGAAAAAGCGCATGGTGAGAATGCCGGAGCCATCGCTGATCTGACAGGTCATCATCCGGCGGCCACCGAAGGTGATATTGCAGTTCAGCACTTCGCCTTCAACGGTGGCATAGACGCCCGGCAGCAGTTCGCCAATTGGGTACAGATGGGTACGGTCTTCGTAACGCAGGGGGAGGTGTAGCAGGAGGTCCTGTACGGTGTGCAGGCCAATTTTCGCCAGTTTACTGCTTTGCGCTGCGCCAACGCCGGTCAGAGAGTTGAGTGGGATGGCATCCAGTAAACGGCCTTTCATCGCGTTTATCTCGCAGACTGCATAGTGGCCCACCACGTTGCATCGGCTTCAATTTCGCCCTGCGTGTTTACGTGAGGGTAGGGAAGACCTTTGCGCTTAGCGACATTCGCCAGCACCGGATAACCGCCTTCAAACAGTAAGCGCTGCTGCTCGTCTTGTGGCAGCATGCTGTTTTCTCGTCGGTACATCCCAGCGTTTTGCCGCTGGCGTTGTGCTTCGTACAGAATCAGCGCGGAGGCGACCGAAACGTTCAGCGACTGCACCATGCCAGTCATGGGAATGATGATGTCCTGATCTGCCAGATCCAACGCTTCCTGAGTGATGCCGGTTTTCTCCTGGCCCATCAGGATGCAGGTGGGGCGTGTGTAATCAATCTCGCGAAAATCCACGGCTTTATCTGACAGATGAGTTGCCAGAACCTGCATGCCGCGGTTTTTTAAATGTGTGACCGCATCGCCAATAGTAAGGTGAGTTTTCACCTGCACCCAACTGTTGCTGCCTGCGGCAGAAGAGGCCATGGTGCGCATACGGCTACCCGGCCAGACGGCGTGGACTTCATGCACGCCGACCGCATCTGCAGTACGAATGATAGCGGAAACGTTATGAGGTTTGTGGACCTCTTCCATGCAGACGGTCAGATCTGGCTGACGACGTGCGAGCATTTCGCGGATACGTGCATAGCGCTGTTCATTCATAAAACGTGTTCTAGTTACGGTTACGGGTGACTTTTATCACGTCCGGCATGACGCGGATTTTGCGCATGATATTCGCCAGGTGCACGCGATCGCGAGCGGTCAAGCGAATAAAGGCGCTATAGACGCGACCATCTTTCTCTTCCGTATTCAGGCTTTGAATATTGGAGGTGGTCGTGTTGATTGCCGCCGTCAGGTTCGCCAAAGCACCCTGGTGGTTAAACATATCCACCTTAATCTCAGTGATGAATTCCTGCTCTGTTTCTTTATCCCATTCCACCGCCATAAATTTCTCTGGCTCTTTCTGGTAGCCACGAATATTACGGCAGGACTCATGGTGAATCACCAGACCTTTACCCGGACTGACATGGGCAATGATGGGATCGCCTGGAATTGGACGGCAGCATTTCGCGAAGGTGATCAGCACGCCGTCTGCACCTTTGATCGGCAGATGACCATGACCAGATTGTGCCGGTACGTTCGCTGTTGCTTCGCCCTGCTGGAGGTTTTTCGCTACCACCACGCTCATGGCATTACCCAGACCGATTTCTGCGAGCAGATCGTCAAGAGTGGCGAGCTTCATACGCTCAAGCTCACGCTGGATGCTCTCTGGCGGGATTTCAGCCAGTTTACGGCTACCGCCCAGGGCATGGTTGAGCAGTCGACGGCCCAGACTGACGGAATCATCGCGCTTGAGGTTTTTCAGCAGTTGGCGAATCTTGGCGCGCGCTTTCGAACTGACGACGAAGTTGAGCCACGCGGCATTCGGGCGCGCACCCGGGGCGGTAATAATCTCAACTGTCTGACCGCTAAAGAGCGGTTGTGAAAGCGGGTAAGGCTGTCTGTCGACGCGCGCGCCGACGCAAGCGTGACCGATATCGGTATGCACGGCGTAGGCGAAGTCGACAGGCGTTGCACCGGCGGGCAGTTCGACAATGCGCCCTTCCGGTGTGAAAACATAAATCTCATCCGGGAAGAGATCAGATTTAACGCTTTCAATAAATTCAAACGAGCTACCGGCGCTCTGCTGCAGTTCCAGCAGGCTTTGCATCCAGCGTTGAGCGCGGATTTGCGCAGTGGTGCTGCTTTCGCCGCCGTGCTCTTTGTAAGCCCAGTGCGCTGCGACACCCATCTCTGCCATCTGGTCCATGTCTTCAGTACGAATCTGTACTTCAACCGGGACGCCATGAGGGCCGATCATTGAGGTGTGCAAAGACTGATATCCGTTCGCTTTTGGGATGGCAATATAGTCTTTCACGCGGCCAGGACGTGGTTTGTACAGGCTGTGCATCTGGCCGAGTACGCGATAGCAGGTATCGGAATCATGAACGATGACGCGAAATGCGTAGATATCCATGATGGAGTGAAAACGCTGCTCTTTGAGCACCATTTTGCAGTAAATAGAGTACAGGTGCTTCTCACGCCCGCTTACGCGACACGGAATACCTGCCTCCTGCAAACGCCCTTCGATTTCCGAGAGGATTTTTTGGATCATCTCTTTGCGGTTGCCGCGAGCGGCTTTAACCACTTCTTTAATCACGCGATAGCGGTTCGGGTACAGCGCTTCAAAACCCAGCTCTTCCAGCTCGGTTTTAATGTGATGAATACCTAAACGGTGTGCCAGCGGACTATAGATTTCGAGGGTTTCACGGGCGATGCGGCGACGCTTGTCCGGGCGTAATGAGCCCAGCGTGCGCATATTGTGGGTACGGTCGGCAAGTTTGATGAGAATGACGCGGATATCCTGCACCATCGCCATAATCATCTTGCGAAAGTTTTCGGCTTGCGCCTCTTTCTTATCGCGAAACTTAAGCTTATCAAGCTTCGATACCCCTTCTACCAGCTCTGCAACGCTTTTACCAAAAAGCTGTTCCATGTCCTGATAGGTGGCTGGGGTATCTTCAATCACGTCATGCAGCAGAGCAGCCATCAGCGTTTCGTAGTCGAGTTTCATCTCGGCCAGAATGCAGGCTACCGCTACCGGGTGCGTGATATAGGGTTCACCGCTTGAACGTGTCTGGCCCTCGTGAGCGTCACGTGCAACGAGATACGCCTGCCGAAGACGCTTAATCTGGTCTTCCGGCAGGTAGTTTTGAATCAGTTGATTCAGGCTTTCAAACAGATACAAGGGCGACCCGCTTTGTGATTAACGACGACCTTCAGCAATAGCGGTAACGGCTTGTAATTCAGCGGCTTCCTGCTCTTGCTGTTCCTGGCGCTCACGCACGTCGAGGATCTGGTTGTTGATCAGACCTTCTTCGATTTCGCGCAGCGCGATAACGGTAGTTTTATCGTTTTCTTCCGGTACGAGCGGATCCTTTCCGCCTACCTGCATCTGACGAGCGCGACGCGCGGCGACCAGTACCAGGTCAAAACGGTTACCAATTTTCTCTACAGCGTCCTGAACAGTTACGCGTGCCATACTTAAAATGCTCCACAGGTGAAGAAATGACTGGGCATGATACTGAATGTGGGTTCAGTCTGCCAACAGTTTGCTGATTAAAGCGTCATGACGCTGCTTTTGGCGGCTCATGCGCAGACGTTCGGCGCGAATGATGGTTTTCAAATCGCCCAGGGCGGTATCGAAATCATCGTTCACAATAAGATAATCATATTCGGCGTAATGGCTCATTTCTGCAACAGCTTGCGCCATACGTTTTGCGATCACGTCTTCGCTATCCTGACCGCGGCCACGCAGACGGCGGTCCAGCTCAATCTTAGATGGCGGCAAAATAAAAATACTGCGCGCATGCGGCATTTTTTCGCGAATTTGCTGCGCACCTTGCCAGTCGATATCTAAAAAGACGTCTACGCCGGATGCTAATACTTGCTCAATGGTTTCACGTGAGGTGCCGTAGTAATTACCGAAAACCTCCGCGTGTTCCAGGAACGCGTCTCTGCCAATCATGGTTCTGAATTCATCATGGTTCACAAAAAAATAGTGTTCACCGTGCACTTCCCCCGGGCGCGGTGCGCGCGTGGTGTGCGAAACAGAAACCTGGGTGTCATACAACGGTTGGGTCTTTAATAAAGCCTGAATCAGGCTGGATTTACCCGCGCCACTGGGGGCAGAAACAATATAAAGCGTGCCTTGAGCCATGAGTATCTTAATGTATGTGATTGTCGAAAGAGAGCCTACATACGGGCTTATTATACACGTAGCCGCTATGTGACGTAGCCCTTGTCACACTTTTTGCGCATGTTTATTGCGTTTTGCGTATCAGTTTCCTGTTTTATCGATGATTTGCAGCAATACGTGCAAATGTCAGGAACGTTGCTCGCAGGATGCTTTTTTGCCGCTCTGTTTCCCTATTATTTCGCGCTATACCTGCCAGGAAATGCAGTGCTCAGCGGAGGTAACATGGGATTATGGAAAGGCATAGGACTGGTTTTGCTAATGGGGTATCTACCCGCATGGGCGGTATGCCCCGTCTGGTCACCTGCCAGGGCAAACGAGGAAATTTCACGACTACAGCAGCAGATAACACAGTGGAATGACAGTTACTGGAAACAGGGTGAAAGTGCCGTAGATGACGGCGTTTATGACCAGTTCAATGCGCAACTAATTCAATGGCAGCGCTGTTTTGGTGATGAAGTTCCACCAGATCTGTCTGCGCCACCAATGGGTGGCACAGTATCGCACCCCGTTCCCCACACGGGTGTTCGAAAACTTGCCGATAAGCAAGCGCTACAGCAATGGATGCACGCGCGCAGCGATCTCTGGGTGCAACCGAAGGTGGATGGCGTGGCAGTGACGTTAGTCTATCGCAATGGCAATCTGGTACGGGCGATTAGCCGTGGTAATGGCCTGAAAGGCGAAGACTGGACGCAAAAGGTTCTTCAGATCCCTTCCGTACCACATTCCACCAAGGGGAATCTCGCTAACAGTACGTTGCAGGGTGAGATTTTTTTGCAGCAAGAGGGGCATATTCAGAAGCAGAGAGGGGGAATGAACGCCCGCTCGAAGGTTGCTGGATTGATGATGCGCCAGAGCAATCAGGAATTATTAGGCTCGCTGGCTATTTTTATCTGGGCCTGGCCCGATGGTCCTGCGGTCATGTCTGAAAGACTGGAGCAGCTCACTGCTGCCGGGTTCAGTTTCACGCAACATTTTACCAAGGCCGTGAAGAGTGCGGATGACGTAGAGCAAGTGCGAGCAAAGTGGTGGACTTCAGCATTACCTTTTGTCACTGATGGCGTGGTCGTGCGAACAGGAAAAGAGCCGCAGGCACGATACTGGCTACCCGGACAGGGAGACTGGCTGGCTGCGTGGAAATATCCTCCCGTGGCCAGGGTGTCTGAGGTAACCGGTATTCAGTTCTCCGTTGGTAAAAGCGGGAAAATTGCGGTGGTAGCATTGCTGACTCCCGTCATGCTGGATGATAAGCGCGTACAGCGCGTCAATATTGGCTCCGTTAGACGCTGGAATGAATGGGATATCGCGCCTGGCGATCAGATTCTGGTGAGCCTGGCCGGACAAGGGATCCCCCGTATAGATGAGGTGGTCTGGCGCAGTACCCAGCGTAGTAAGCCAGTGCCACCCGAGGGGCGCTTCAATTCATTAACCTGTTTTTATGCCACAGCGGAGTGCCAGGAACAGTTTGTTGCCAGACTGGTCTGGCTGGGGGCCAAAGAGGTGCTGGGGCTGGAGGGCATCGGCGAGGCGGGATGGCGGGAGCTCCACCAGGTGTATCGTTTTGAGCATATCTTTTCCTGGCTCGGGCTAACTCAGGAACAACTACAGTCCACATTTGGTGTAAGCAAAGGGGAGAAGTTATGGCATCAATTCAACCTGTCACGCGATCTTCCGTTCACGCGCTGGGTGATTGCCATGGGAATACCGTTAACACAGGCAACGCTGAATGCCAGCAGGGATGGTTCGTGGCAGCAATTGCAAGAACGCGATGAACAAAGCTGGCGGCAGCTTCCTTTCATGGGGGAGCAGCGGGCACGGCAGGTTATTCAATGGCTGGAGGATCGAGAGGTCACAGCGCTGAGCAACTGGTTAGCTGCTCAGCGGATCGCGGGATTTATGCCTTAATGGCCTTCATGGCGATAGTAAAATACTGGCAGACCTAACTTCAGGCGCAGCGCCAGTAGTCGGGCGGTAAAGCCGAAGAGCAGGGTAGAGATAACCACCACATCATGACTGGAGACATAATGCTGCAGCACGATGTACAGCACGGCAGCGGCAAATGATACGCCGGCATACAGTTCTTTCTGGAACACCAGCGGGATGCGTTTGCAGAACATATCGCGTAATACGCCGCCGAAAACCCCGGTAGTGACCGCAGCGACCACGGCGATAATCGGTCCATGGCCCATATCCAGTGCCACCTGAGCCCCGATAATAGAAAAGACCACCAGGCCCAGCGCATCCAGTACGAGGAATATTTTGCGCAGATAGGGCATCACGGGAGCAATAATAGTGGTCAGTACCGCGGCAGTGGCTACGATAATGACGTATTCAGGGTGCTTTACCCAGCCGAGCGGATAATGGCCGAGAAGAATATCGCGTACTGAACCACCGCCAATGGCTGTCGCGGTGGCAATGATAATGACGCCAAATGTATCCATACGACGACGCCCAGCCGCAAGCGCACCGGTCATGGCTTCGGCAGTAATACCAATTAAGTATAAAACGTGTAACAGCATGTATTCCCCCTGATTTGCTGGGGGCTAAGGTTAACGATTTGTGCGCACTGTCACGATTGAGATTTTCTAAGGCGAAGTGATTCTAATAACTACAGCTAATGCGAAATTGTTGTAAACACGTTATGGCATGCGCTTTGTGATATGAGTGGTGACAATAAATGATGAGAAAATATAAGTCTGATCGCATAGATGAGAACTGATAGCGTCGGGAAAAGCACGTAGCGCCGCCGTTTATTGACGGGCTACGTGAGATGGTGACTTACTCGATATTCTGAATTTGCTCGCGCATTTGCTCGATCAATACCTTCAGTTCAATTGCGGAGTTAGTCACTTCGGCATTGATAGACTTCGATGCCAGAGTATTCGACTCACGGTTGAATTCCTGCATCATGAAGTCCAGACGACGGCCAACCGCCTCTTTTTTCTTCAGAATGTTGTAGGTTTCTTTGACGTGAGCTTCCAGGCGATCCAGTTCTTCAGCCACGTCGATACGCTGTGCCATCAGCACCAGCTCTTGCTCAAGACGATTATTTTCCAGTTGCACCTGAGCATCTTCCAGTTTGGCTACCAGACGCTCGCGCTGCCATTGCAGGATTTCCGGCATATGCGCACGTACCTTCGTCACTTCGGCGCTGACGCCTTCCAGACGCTGCTCGATCAACGCCTTCAGAGCCTGACCTTCGGTTTCACGCGCAACGATAAAGTCATCCAGCGTACCGTCAAGCGCGGCGAGGATTTCGGCGGCAATGGCGTCCAGATCTTGCTCCTGGGCTGCCATTACGCCTGGCCAACGCAGGATATCAACCGGGTTAATTTCACCTTCATCACTCTGCATTTTGACCCAGTTAGCAGCGCTAACGAGCTGTTTAGCGAGTTTTTCATTCAGAATCAGCTCGCCTTGTGCACTGGCATCAGGCTCAAAACGCAGCGTACATTCGACTTTACCGCGCGTCAGACGCGTGCGGATACGTTCGCGAACTACGGGTTCGAGACTACGGAACTGCTCCGGCAGGCGAAAATAAGTTTCCAGATAACGCTGGTTTACCGAGCGCATTTCCCAGGTAGCGCTACCCCATTCACCCTTGATTTCACGCCGGGCGTAGGCGGTCATGCTGCGGATCATAGACGTTCCTGTTTTTAAAGATGAGATGGGAGGATTATAGCCATCCACGTCTTGTCAGGATAGGAATAACAGTCGGAAGTCCGTATAATGCGCAGCCACATTCGTTTCAAGCCGGAGATTTTATCATGCGTCCAGCAGGTCGTAGTGCCAATCAGGTGCGTCCCGTCACCCTGACCCGTAATTATACAAAACACGCTGAAGGCTCCGTGCTGGTCGAATTTGGTGATACCAAAGTGCTATGTACCGCTTCTATTGATGAAGGCGTACCGCGTTTTCTGAAAGGTCAGGGCCAGGGTTGGATCACCGCAGAATATGGCATGCTGCCACGCGCCACGCACACCCGTAACGCCCGTGAAGCGGCGAAAGGTAAGCAGGGTGGTCGTACCATGGAAATCCAGCGTCTGATCGCTCGCGCGTTGCGCGCTGCCGTTGACCTGAAGACGCTCGGTGAGTTCACCATTACCCTAGACTGCGATGTTATCCAGGCAGATGGCGGTACGCGCACCGCATCAATTACCGGTGCATGTGTTGCGTTAGCTGATGCGCTGAACAAGCTGGTCGCGAGCGGTAAACTGAAAACTAACCCGATGAAAGGGATGGTCGCCGCAGTTTCCGTGGGCATTGTTAACGGTGAAGCGCTCTGCGACCTCGAGTACGTTGAAGACTCTGCTGCAGAAACCGATATGAACGTAGTGATGACTGAAGACGGTCGCATTATAGAGGTTCAGGGCACGGCGGAAGGTGAGCCATTCAGCCATGAAGAACTTCTCACCCTACTGGCGTTGGCCCGAGGGGGAATCGAATCCATTGTAGCGACGCAGAAGGCGGCGTTAGAAAATTGATTTTAAAGGCGACTGATGAGTCGCCTTTTTTTTGTCTGTAATAAAGTGAGATGAGGAGCGAATCCATGAAACCGTATCAGCGCCAGTTTATTGAGTTTGCGCTTAGCAAGCAGGTACTAAAGTTTGGCGAGTTTACGCTGAAATCCGGGCGTAAAAGCCCCTATTTCTTCAACGCCGGACTGTTTAATACCGGGCGCGACCTGGCTCTGTTAGGCCGTTTTTACGCCGAAGCGCTGGTGGATTCCGGTATTGAGTTCGATTTGCTGTTTGGCCCAGCGTACAAAGGTATTCCGATTGCGACTACAACGGCCGTTGCGCTGGCTGAACACCACGATAAAGATTTGCCGTACTGCTTTAACCGTAAAGAGGCGAAGACCCACGGTGAAGGTGGCAATCTGGTCGGTAGTGCACTTGAGGGGCGCGTGATGCTGGTGGATGATGTTATCACCGCAGGTACGGCGATTCGTGAGTCGATGGAAATTATCCAGGCGAATGGCGCCACTCTGGCGGGGGTACTGATTTCTCTCGATCGTCAGGAACGCGGTCGCGGCGAGATTTCCGCTATTCAGGAAGTGGAACGTGATTACGGTTGCAAAGTGATCTCTATTATCACCCTGAAAGACCTGATTGCGTATCTGGAAGAGAAACCGGATATGGCGGAGCACCTGGCGGCAGTACGAGCCTATCGCGAAGCATACGGTGTATAAGGACTGCCGGATAGCGCTGCGCTGATCCGGCCTACGCACTTACCGGGCCTACGTTTTACGTAGGCCGGACAAGACGAAACCGCTACTGCAATTGAGCGGCAACCAACGGCCAGCGGGTGTCAAAATCATCCGTTGGGCGGTATTTAAATTCGCTACGTACAAACCGGGATAGCATACCTTCGCAGAAAGCCAGTAACTGGCTGGCCAGAAGCGTTTCATCCACGGTGTAGCCTTCACCTTCACGCATTCTTTTTTCTCGCAGAACCTGGCGCAACTGCGCTTCAATGCGCTCAAAAAGTTGGTTAATGCGACCTTGCAGACGGTCTTGCTCGAACATCAACGCGTGTCCGGTCAGAATTCGCGTCAGGCCCGGATTACGCTCACCAAACCCTAAAATCAGCAGAACGATCAGACGCAGACGCGCGCTGGTGTCCTTTTCATCTTTCAAAATCAGATTGATACGCGTAATCAGACTATCTTCGATAAACTCAATCAGGCTATCGAACATACGGGTCTTGCTGGGGAAATGGCGATACAATGCCGCTTCGGATACGCCAACTGAGGCTGCCAGCTTTGCTGTGGTGATGCGTTGGCTACCATCGCTGGACTCAAGCATCAGTGCCAGAGACTGAAGTATTTCTTCGCGACGATTCCTTTTCGCAGTTTGCTTTTCTACCATGTTACAAAATACCCCTGAAAATAAGCTCTTGCCAGGCAGGCATCCACACAGCGACCGCAAACTGTTGTTTGCGGTGTGTTATTGCGTTATTACGCTATGGGATACTTTTCTGCGGGTTACTTGCGCCCGGAATGGCCGAAGCCACCTTCGCCACGATCGGTGGCTTCAAACTCTTCCACCAGATTAAATTCAGCCTGCACGACCGGTACAAATACCATCTGCGCGATACGTTCGCCCGGCTCAATAGTGAAGCTGTCCTGACCACGGTTCCAGATGGACACCATCAGTTGGCCCTGGTAGTCGGAATCAATCAAACCAACCAGATTGCCCAGCACGATACCGTGCTTATGGCCCAATCCGGAGCGCGGGAGCATCACCGCTGCCAGAGAAGGATCGGCAATGTGGATAGCTAACCCGGTTGGCACCAGCGTTGTTGCGCCCGGTGCCAGTTCTACGGCGTCATCAAGACAAGCACGCAGGTCAAGTCCGGCAGAACCAGAAGTGGCGTACGTCGGGAGCGGAAATTGTTGCCCAACGCGCGGGTCCAGAATCTTAACGTCGATTTTTTTCATCATAACGGGTCACGATCTCGTCGAGTAATAATTGGCCCAGGAGTTCTTTACGCTCAAGCGGTAAGACTTTGTCTCCATCCTGCCAAAAAAGGTGTAATGCGTTGCTATCGCTGTTAAACCCTTGAGTTGACAGCGAAACGTCGTTCGCACAGATCACATCAAGGTTTTTGCGGATGCGTTTTTGCCGGGCATATTCTTCCACATTATTTGTTTCGGCGGCAAACCCAACGACAAAAGGACGGTTAGCATCCAGTGCGGCAACACCGGCGATAATGTCCGGGTTTTTGACCATTTTTACTGTTAATTCATCACCCTGCGTCGCTTGTTTTTTTATTTTTTCGTGGGCGACAGTTTCAGCGCGATAATCAGCGACTGCAGCGCAGCCGATAAAAATATGCTGTTGTTGCACTGCAGACTGCACAGCGGCTTCCATTTCCAACGCGGTCATCACATCAACCCGCTGAACAAATGGTGGTGTGGATAACGAAACCGGACCCGATACCAGTGTGACGTTTGCCCCGCGCTTTGCTGCAGCGGCCGCGATAGCAAATCCCATCTTCCCGGAGCTATGGTTGGAAATATAACGCACGGGATCAAGCGGTTCACGCGTCGGACCCGCCGTAATCATGATGTTGAGATGTTGCAGATCGTTGACAGGCGAAAAATGTTCTGCCGCCATATCCACAATTGTTAACGGATCCAGCATACGTCCAGGACCGACATCGCCACATGCCTGGCTACCGCTGTCTGGGCCCCAAATGAGCAAACCGCGTGAGGCAAGAATACCCAGATTGTGCTGGGTTGCGGCTGCGCGATACATCTGCTGGTTCATGGCTGGCAGTACAGCAACAGAAGCAGGCGTTGCCAGACAAATCGTTGACACCAGGTCGTTGGCCATACCTGCGGCGACACGAGCAATCAGGTCTGCTGTAGCGGGCGCCAGGATGACCAAATCGGCCCATTTTCCCAGCTCAATGTGGCCCATCGCAGCTTCGGCTGCGGGATCAAGCAAGCTGTCGGAAACGGGATAACCTGAAACTGCCTGTAAACTCAGGGGAGTAATAAATGCTTTTGCCGCTTCGGTCATCGCCACGCGGACGTCAGCGCCGCGTTCCCGTAAACGACGCACCAGCTCAGGGGTCTTGTACGCAGCAATCCCGCCACTGACGCCAAGTACGATTTTTTTACCGGCCAGGCTCATCATGATCTTTCCTGTTGGGTTTCACCAGAAGGCGGATATTTTATCACAATCCGCAATTTGTCGTGCTTTTGACCGCCTTCTACTTTGCGAGGCACTACGAAGAAGTGAAAACCGCGCGTCGATTCACCGTCGGTGTTATGCCACTATGCGGACGCGAAAGGAGGGAAAAGTATGGACAATACAGGAAGTATGATGCCCAGGGAAAAGCTGTTGGCACAGGGGGCCAGTTCGCTGACCGATGTTGAGTTACTGGCGCTTTTTTTACGTACCGGCATTCAGGGTAAAGATGTGCTTACGCTGGCGAAAGAGATGCTTCAGCATTTTGAGTCGTTGTATGGTTTGTTGTCTGCTGATTACATGGATTTTAGCTATGTTCCGGGAATCGGTATCGCGAAGTATGCACAGTTGAAGGGTATTGCGGAGCTGGCAAGACGCTACTACAACGTGCGAGTGATAGAGGAGCGTGCTCTACTTAGCCCGGAAATGGCGCGTGAATTTCTGCAAAGCCAGCTCTCGCAAGAGGAACGCGAGATCTTTCTGGTGATCTTTATGGATTCTCAACATCAAGTGATTAAACACAGCAAACTTTTTTCCGGGACACTAAGCCACGTCGAGGTACATCCGCGAGAAATTGTCCGCGAAGCGATAAAAATGAATGCTTCCGCTGTGATCCTTGCGCATAATCACCCTTCGGGGTGTGCAGAGCCGAGTAAAGCAGATAAACTCATCACCGAGCGTGTTGTGAAATGCTGTCAGTTCATGGATATCCGGGTGCTTGATCATCTGGTCATTGGGCGCGGAGAGTACGTTTCTTTTGCGGAACGCGGTTGGATTTAACGCACTTTACGCGATCCATCGGGATCTTTGTCTGTTCGGGACTTGAGCATAACGCCGGGTCAGCGTATACTACGCCACCTTTGAGAATCTCGGGTTTGGCATTTGGGCCTGGCAATCGAGAGTTCACTTAGAACTATGCGATGACCGGGCTGTAAAGCCTGACGAGGCGCCGATACCCCATACGAAGCTCGAGCTAATTTGATTTTTGGAGAATAGACATGTCCCGAGTCTGCCAAGTTACTGGCAAGCGTCCGGTGACCGGTAACAACCGTTCCCACGCACTGAACGCGACTAAACGCCGTTTCCTGCCGAACCTGCACTCTCACCGTTTTTGGGTTGAGAGCGAGAAGCGTTTTGTCACCCTGCGTGTATCTGCTAAAGGTATGCGTGTAATTGATAAGAAAGGCATCGAAACAGTTCTGTCTGAACTGCGTGCCCGTGGCGAAAAGTACTAAGTACTAAGAGGAAATAAATCATGGCTAAAGGTATTCGTGAGAAAATCAAGCTGGTTTCTTCTGCTGGTACTGGTCATTTCTATACCACTACGAAGAACAAACGTACTAAGCCGGAAAAACTGGAACTGAAAAAATTCGATCCAGTTGTACGCCAGCACGTACTGTACAAAGAAGCTAAAATCAAATAATTTTAGTTTCGATGTAGCAAAAAACCTCGCCTCGGCGGGGTTTTTTGTTTTCTGGCCGTCCCCATATTAATGAGACCTGATATACCGCCGGAGATACTATGCCTGAATTACCTGAAGTCGAAACCAGTCGCCGTGGGATTGAGCCGCATCTGGTGGGGGCAACGATTATGCACGCGACTGTGCGTAACGGTCGTTTGCGTTGGCCGGTATCAGAGGAAATCTATCGCCTGAGCGATAAACCTGTCCTGAGCGTACAGCGGCGCGCAAAATACCTGCTTCTGGAGCTGCCGGATGGCTGGGTAATCATTCATCTGGGGATGTCGGGTAGTTTGCGTATCCTTCCTGAAGAGCTTCCGGCAGATAAGCACGACCACGTTGACTTAGTGATGAGCAATGGCAAAGTTCTGCGTTATACCGATCCCCGTCGCTTTGGTGCCTGGCTGTGGACTAAAGAGCTGGATGGACATAATGTCCTCGCCCATCTTGGCCCTGAGCCGCTGAGTGACGATTTCAACGCCGGTTATCTACAGCAGAAATGTGCAAAGAAGAAAACGGCGATTAAACCCTGGCTGATGGATAACAAGCTGGTGGTGGGGGTGGGAAACATCTATGCCAGCGAGTCGCTGTTTGCGGCTGGTATCCATCCTGACCGTCTGGCATCATCGCTGTCGAAAGATGAGTGTGAACTGCTGGTACGCGTTATCAAGGCGGTTTTGCTGCGTTCTATCGAGCAGGGCGGGACGACGCTGAAGGACTTTCTGCAAAGTGACGGTAAGCCGGGCTATTTTGCCCAGGAGCTGCAGGTCTATGGGAGAGAAGGTGAACCTTGCCGCGCATGTGGCGCACCGATTGTTGCGACAAAACACGCCCAGCGTACAACGTTCTATTGCCGTCGCTGTCAGAAATAGTTTCATTGCTGGCCGGATGCAGCATCCGGCCAGGCACATTACTTCAACTTACTCATTAACGCCTGATGGACGTTTTCCGGCAGAAAGTGCGTCACATCACCCTGATGGCGGGCGACTTCTTTCACCAGTGACGATGAGATAAATGACCACTCTTTAGACGGCATCAGAAAGACGCTTTCCAGTTGCGGCATTAGGTGGCGGTTCATGTGCGCCAGCTGCATTTCATACTCAAAATCTGCTACCGCGCGTAGGCCTCGGATCAGAATGTTAGCCTGATTATCACGGGCAAAATTTGCCATTAAGTCGCTGAATCCCAGAACTTCCACATTGCCGAGATTCGCCGTTGCCTGTTGCGCCAGCTCGACGCGCTCTTCAAGGGTAAACATCGGTTTTTTACTGGGACTTGCGGCAATCGCCAGGATCACGTGATCGAACATGCTGGTCGCACGCGTCACGATATCAAGATGGCCGTTAGTTATGGGATCAAAGGTTCCTGGATAAATCGCCCGTTTTTGCATGGCTTGCCTCAATGCGTTTTGGGTGGCAGATAAGGTTCCAGCAGCTGCAGCAGACGCTGTAACGCGCCCTGATTTTGATACAGAACTTCAACTGCGTGACGGCCATAAAAATTACGATAATCTGCATCGGTCAGTAAAGAAGATACTTCTTTTACCAGCGTAGGTGCGTCGGTGACGGTGATCAATCCGCTTGCCTGTTCGAGGCGGGCGCAAATATCTTTAAAATTAAACGTATGTGGTCCCATCAGCACTGGAATAGCATGTGCTGCGGCTTCCAGTGGATTGTGCCCACCACGTTCAACCAGTGAACCGCCGACAAAAGCAAGGTCGGCAATGCCATACAGCAACATCAGCTCACCCATGGTATCACCGATCACAACCTGAGTGCCTGAGGACGGAACTTCACCCGAAGAACGAGTGGTATAGCTTAGCCCAGCCTGGCGTACGAGGTTAATTGCATCCGGGAACCGTTCAGGATGTCTGGGAACCAGAATTAGTAAAAGATTCGGGAACTGATTTAATAACGCCTGATGGGCGGCAATGATGATGCTTTCTTCGCCGTCGTGGGTGCTGGTTGCAATCCATACCGGGCGGTGAGGAGCCCATTGACGACGTAATGTCACCGCTTTTGCAGCCAGTTGTGGCGTGACGGATATATCAAACTTCAGGCTGCCAGTAACGGTGACCTGATTGCTTCTGGCGCCAAGCGTAATAAAACGTGCGCCATCTTCTTCGTTTTGTGCGGCAATTAACGTAATTCGACGCAGTAGTCTGCCAACAAATTTACCTAATTTCGCATAGCCAGCGGCTGAACGAGCAGAAAGACGTGCGTTGGCAATGACCAGAGGAATGTGACGCTTATGGAGTGCCGCGATCAGATTTGGCCACAGCTCGGTTTCCATAATTAACACCAGTTTGGGGTCAACTTTATTCAGAAAACGGTTCAGGGCATCCGGTAAATCGTAAGGCAGATAAATATGCTGAACATCAGTGCCAAAAGCAGATTGTACGCGCTCGGAACCGGTTGGCGTCATGGTGGTGACCGTGATCGGCAAGTCGGGATAACGGTGGCGCAGAGCGCGAACTAATGGGATTGCAGCCAGCGTTTCGCCCACAGAAACCGAATGAAGCATGATCCCGCCGGGTTTTAGCGGGCGGCGATAAAAGCCGTAGCGTTCGCCCCAGCGTTTACGGTAGGCCGGAGCCTTACGTCCGCGCACCCAAAGCCGTATCCAGATCAAAGGCTGAATAAGGTAGAAAAGGGCGGTGTAAAGCAATTCGAGCATAATGGTAGCTGACTTATGAATGTGCTGGGGATTCTATGTATTTAGCTGTGGCTTTACCAATACTTTTCCTATTTTTAAATTAAATAGCGTCCTTTGTGGGAACTGCCAATGGGAACAACATCTTTTTCATCTTTACGTTTTTTGTTGAAATTTTCAGGTTTAGTCGAGATATAGTGCTAAAACTCAAAAGCATGTAACATATCAACATATTGATTTAAAAGAATAAAAAACATTATTTGTGCAAAGATTATTCGAGTCGGAACATGGCAAAAGAAGTGATACACTAGCACGTAAAAATCAGTGCGATATCAGTAATCAGGTAGCTGTTGAGCCTGGGGCGGTAGCGTGCTTTTTTCTGCTTAACTTAACCAGACAATCACAACAAAAGAGTCGCTTGTGGAAAAGCCATTTCGAAAAATCCTGGTCATAAAAATGCGTTTTCACGGAGATATGTTGTTAACAACTCCTGTTATTAGTACGCTAAAGCAGAATTATCCTGACGCTAAAATAGATGTGCTGCTTTACCAGGATACGATCCCAATTTTATCTGAAAACCCTGAAATTAATGCACTTTATGGGATCAGTAATAAGGGGGTAAAAACCACAGATAAGATTAAAAATGCCCTTTCGCTGATCAAAACTTTGCGCGCCAACCAGTATGATCTTGTCGTCAATCTCACCGATCAGTGGATGGTGGCAGTCATTGTACGTTGTCTTTCTGCTCGTGTGAAAATCTCACAGCTTTATGGTCACCGACAACATGGTTTTTGGAAAAATAGCTTCACACAATTAGCACCTATTCATGGTACTCATATTGTTGAGCGTAATTTATCTGTGCTGGAGCCTTTAGGTATCACTGATTTTTATCAAGATACTACTATGAGCTATGCTCCCGAGCACTGGCAGAAAATTCATAAAAATTTGGATACCTTGGGAATTAAAGGGCGCTATGTGGTTATTCAGCCAACCGCAAGACAGCAGTTTAAATGCTGGGATAACGACAAATTTTCTCGTGTAATTGATGCACTACATCGTCGTGGATACAAGGTTATTCTGACGTCAGGCCCTTCGGCAGATGACCTGGCTTGTGTGGAAGAAATTGCACAGGCATGCGAAACCCGGCCCGTTACGGAACTTGCTGGCAAAACCACTTTCCCCGAGTTGGGAGCATTGATTGACCATGCGGATCTCTTCATTGGCGTCGATTCTGCGCCTGGTCATATTGCTGCAGCGGTAAAAACGCCAGTGATTTGCCTGTTTGGTGCCACCGATCATATTTTCTGGCGTCCCTGGACTGACGATATTATTCAGTTTTGGGCAGGCAATTATCAACCCATGCCACAGAGAAACGAGCTCGATCGGAATAAAAGATATCTTTCCGTTATTCCCGCCGAAGATGTGATTGCTGCTACGGAAAAAATGTTACCGCAAAATGTGCAAACCGACATCCGAGATGTATCGCTATGATCGTCGCTTTCTGTTTATATAAATATTTCCCGTTTGGTGGCTTGCAGCGGGATTTTATGCGAATTGCTCAAACTGTTGCCGCCCGCGGACACCACGTTCGGATCTACACTCAGTTTTGGGAAGGGGAATGCCCTGATGTTTTTGAGTTGATTCGGGTTCCGGTTAAATCGCGAACGAATCATGGTCGTAATGCTGAGTATTATTCATGGGTACAAGTGCACTTACGTGAACATCCTGTCGATCGCGTTGTGGGGTTTAATAAAATGCCGGGGCTGGACGTTTACTATGCTGCAGACGTCTGCTATGCCGAGAAAGTGGCACAAGAAAAAGGTTTTTTCTACCGTCTAACGTCACGTTATCGTCACTATGCTGCTTTTGAACGCGCGACGTTTGCGCAGGGTAAACCGACACAGCTATTAATGCTAACTGACAAACAGATTGCTGATTTCCAGAAGCATTATCAGACCGAGGCTGGGCGTTTTCATATTCTCCCTCCGGGAATTTATCCGGACAGAAAATATAGCCAACAGATCCCAAATAGCCGTGAAGTTTATCGCCAGAAAAACGGCATAACGGAGCAGCAGCATTTATTGCTGCAGGTGGGGTCTGATTTTACCCGTAAAGGGGTTGACCGTTCTATTGAGGCGTTGGCATCCCTGCCCGAAATGTTGCGGCATAATACGTTGTTGTTTATTGTTGGGCAGGATAAACCGCGAAAATTTGGAGTGTTGGCGGAAAAGCATGGAGTTCAGGCTAATGTCCATTTTTTCTCTGGGCGGAATGATGTCGCAGAATTAATGGCTGCTGCCGATTTGCTCTTGCATCCAGCGTACCAGGAGGCTGCGGGTATTGTGCTTCTGGAGGCAATTACTGCGGGGTTGCCAGTTTTGACATCGTCGGTATGTGGATATGCGCACTATATTGAGGATGCAAATTGTGGTGTGGTAATTGAAGAGCCCTTCCGGCAGGACATGTTAAACAAGGTCTTATGTGAAGCGCTGACGCAACCTTCATTGCGTGCTGCGTGGGCAGAAAATGCACGGCATTATGCGGATACACAGGATTTGTATAGTTTGCCGGAAAAAGCGGCAGACCTCATTACAGGTGGTTTGAATGGTTGAGTTGAAAGAGCCGTTGACCACACTTTGGCGCGGCAAAGATGCTTTTGAGGAAGTCAAAACATTGCAGGGTGAAGTATTCAGAGAGCTGGAAACTCGCCGAACTTTGCGATTTGAACTAGCTGAAAGAAGCTATTTCCTCAAATGGCATCGGGGTACTTCTCTTAAAGAGATCGTGAAAAATCTGCTCTCTTTTCGCAAGCCTGTTTTAGGTGCGGATCGAGAGTGGAATGCTATTCACCGGCTTAGTAATTTAGGCGTAGATACGATGCATGGCGTTGGTTTTGGCGAAAAGGGGTTGAATCCTCTGACCAGAACGTCGTTCATTATTACAGAGGATCTGACGCCAACGATTAGTCTGGAAGATTATTGTGCCGATTGGGCGATGAATCCTCCTGATATCAAAGTGAAGCGGATAATTATAAATCGTGTCGCCATGATGGTCCGTAAGATGCACGCAGGAGGGATTAACCATCGTGATTGCTATATTTGTCATTTCCTACTGCATTTACCCTTCACTGGTTATGAGGATGATTTAAAGATTTCTATTATTGACCTGCATCGTGCTCAGATTCGCAGTAAGGTTCCTCGCCGCTGGCGAGATAAAGACCTGATAGGGCTCTATTTTTCATCAATGAATATTGGTTTGACGCAGCGCGATATTTTCCGGTTTATGAAAACTTACTTTGGCATATCTCTAAGAAATGTTCTTTCTCGGGAAGAAAAATTGCTGACCCAAACAGAGATGAAAGCTGAAAAAATTCGTGAACGGACACAACGAAAATCTCTTTAAAATATAATAAACTAACTTTATGAAAATAACATTCGTCGGTGAAGCTGTTTCCGGATTCGGTGGAATGGAGACAGTAATTAAAAATGTCATCAGTACTCTTCAGACCAAATCACAGCCTGATGAGTGCAGTGTTTTCTTTTTTTGTCGAAATGATAAAATGGATAAAAATTGGTTGCGTGGAATTAATGTCGAATACTCTCTCTCCAGGCAAAAAATTTCCTTTTTAAGACGGATGAAACTAGTTTCTGATTTTAAAAAATGGCTTAAAAAAAATAATCCTGATGCTGTTATTTGTATCGATGTTTTATCCTGTCTTCTGGTAAATAAGGCCAGATTGAAGTCAGGGGTAAATTTCAAACTTTTTTCATGGCCACATTTTTCTCTTGATCATAAGAAGTATGCTGAGAACATAGTCTATGCCGATCATCATCTGGCAATCAGTTCTGGTATTAAACGGCAGATTATGGCGAGAGGTGTACCAGAAGGCTCGGTCAGTCTCATTTACAATCCAATCGCTAGGAAAGAAGAAACAATTCCATCACCAGGTAAAGAAGATGTAACAACCTTCCTCTATATCGGCCGTATGAAATTTGAAGGACAGAAGCGAATAAAAGATTTACTTGATGGGCTTTCTAATGCGAACGGAAAATGGAAGCTTCATGTCATCGGTGATGGTTCAGATTTTATTAAGTGCCAGAGTTATGCTAAGGAGCTTAAAATTGATAATCATATTACTTGGCACGGTTGGCAATCGGATCCCTGGGCTCTGGTAAAAAATGAGATAAAATATGTTAGTGCATTATTACTAACATCATCCTTTGAAGGATTCCCTATGACATTGCTAGAGGCTATGTCATATGGCATACCATGCATAAGTTCTGATTGTGAGTCTGGTCCTGAAGATATAATAAAGAATGGTATAAATGGTTTTTTATATTCACCGGGTAATCTAACTGAATTCACTATGCTATTAAATAAAATTATTTCTGAACCTCTTACTATATCTGCGAAAGAAATCAAAGAATCAATGTTTGAATTTTATGATTCTGTATATTATAAAAATATGAATGAGACCATCTTATCTGTAGTCCATAAAAGTGAGAAGTAAATCGTATGTGCTTAAATGATAATAGATTTATCCTTTCTCAAATAGATTATAATTATTCTGGATATGATGAGACGGAATGTTTTAATGTCTGTTATGGATTGGACAAAAATTTCTTATTTGGATGTGGTGTATCTATTGCCTCAATTTTAATTAATAATCCACAAGAAAAACTTGCTTTTCATGTATTCACGGACTATTTTTCAACGGATTTTCGTGAAGAATTTGAAATGTTGGCCAAAAAATACAAAACCCGTATTTTTATATACTTAATAAACGGAGATACGCTAAAAATACTCCCTAGCACAAGAAGTTGGTCTTATGCGATCTATTTTCGGTTTATTATTGCTGATTATTTTTCTGATAAACTTGATAGGATTCTGTATCTTGATGCTGATATTGTCTGTAAAGGAAGCATTCAAGAGTTAATTGACTTCAACTTTGATCCTGATGATATTGCTGCTGTTGTTGCCGAGGGCGATGAAAAATGGTGGAAACGGAGGGCAGAGCATTTATCAACACCGGGTCTAGTTGATGGGTATTTTAATTCCGGCTTTCTTTTAATTCAGCCACCTGTTTGGGCTGCTCAAAGAATATCCTCAAATGCTATTGAACTGTTGAATGATCAAGAAATAACGAAAAAAATTACACATTTTGATCAGGATGTTTTGAATATTTTGCTAACGGGTAAAATCAAGTTTATAGATAGGAAATTTAATACTCAGTATAGTATTAACTACGAATTGAAAGACATTACTGTAAACCCGGTACGAAATTCAACTGTACTTGTGCACTATATCGGGCCAACGAAGCCTTGGCATTCATGGGGAGATTATCCTGTCTCAAGTTTTTTCTATCAGGCAAAAGATGCTTCACCGTGGCAGAATACAAAACTTTTTGAACCTCAAAATACAGTGCAAAGTCGGTATGCAGCTAAGCATTTTTTGAAACAGAAAAAATTTACTCAAGCATTTCTCTGTTGGGGAAAATACTATGCCTATAAAGCAAAAGCAATCATCAAGTAATTTGGTTGTCTCAAATCCAACGATTTGTTTGATTTCTTTTGGGTGGAAAATATGGATGTATTAACACAATATATTAAGAAAGAGTATTCATTTACTAATAATAATCTATTGCGGGTTCAAGATGGTTACTTTAACATTGCATATGGTACAGATGCTAATTACCAGATGGGAGCTGCAATTTCCATAGCATCTATTCTCGAAAATAATAAAAAAAGAAAACGAAATTATTGTTTCCATGTTTTTACTAATACTATATCAGAAGAATACGCTAGGCGCTTGAAGTTAATTTCTGAGCAGTTTGATGCCGTCATTAATATTTATACGATTGATGAGAGAATTCTCGGTAAATTGCCAGTAAGTGCAATATGGCCATTGTCAATATATTACCGGTTATTGGCATTTGATTATCTATCTCAAAGTATGAATGTGCTCCTCTATCTTGATTCTGATGTAATTTGTAAAAATGAACTGACAGAGTTAGAGGAGTTGTATTTAGGCGATAAGTTTGCCGCTGTTATCCCTGATGTTGAATCTACGCAGAAACGGAACCAGCAGCGATTGAATATTGATTTTCAAGGTAAATATTTTAATTCAGGTGTTATTCTTGCTAACTTGCTGCAGTGGAAAGAAAAAAATATCTCAGATCAAATATTTTCTCTAATTAGAAATGAGGGGAATAATTTAAAATATCCTGATCAAGATGCATTAAATATAATTTTCCGCGGGCGGTTGGTCTATCTCGATAGAATATATAACTCAATTTATCCGTTGAAGTCTGAGTTTGAAAAAAAAGATAAAAGTAATTATAAAAAATACATTACAGAAAAAACCGTCTTTATTCATTATACAGGTGTCACGAAACCATGGCATGAATGGGGAGCATATGACGCCTCAAGTTATTTCCGGACTGTTTATGAGTTAACACCATGGAAAAATGACAGGTATTTAAAGGCAAAGACGAAACCTGAATATAAAGAAGAGTATAAGCACTATATATATCAAAGGAGTTATATAAAAGCTTTATGTTCATTGTTTCTATATCAAAAAATTAAGATTTTTAATTAGGCTGTAATGCAGTGAATACTATACCTATGAATAATAACTTTCCTGTTTTTATCATTTCTCTTAAGAATGATGTTGAGCGAAGAGAAAATATCTCGAGGCTTCTTGCCAATGTAAATATTGGCTATGAATTTTTTGATGCAATTGATTACCGGAGCGAATTATTTCAAGATAAAAAAAGGAACGTCCCTATTAACTCAGGGAAAGTATATGGTGAGATGACTGAACCAGAAATGGCTTGTACATTAAGCCATCTCAGTGTGTATCAAAAAATATTAGATAACAATTTCAAGTGGGCTCTTATACTTGAAGATGATGTCTCATTTGATTCTAGGTTGGCTGCTGTGGTACACACACTTTCTCAATCAACGGATATACTTAAGAATGGTTGCTCATATGTACTTGGTGGTCAACAGGGAACTTCTGACCATCAGCTTTTTGGCTTAAGTTTACTTAATGTTTCAAAGATTGGACCTGTTAATTTTCGGAAGGCAACATATAAGAAGCACAAAGTAACGCGGACGTGCTGTTATATTGTTGATAGACAATACTGTCAACGAGCTTTGTCATTACTCTCCACCCATGGATTTTATTTGGTCGATGATAGAAAAATTCTATTAGATAATGGTGTGATGAATGATATTTATTTTTGTGATATAGTCTCTCATCCCTTGGTTAACTCATTGAACTCACATCTGGAAAATAGTCGTATTAATAAAAAAAACCAGACTAAAGTAAAAAAAAGAAACTACTTAATTTCCAAATTGCTATTATGGCGATATAAGTTTAGGGTGTTACTTGGTTGCTTTATATAATAAAAAGCCAGAATTTTATAATTCTGGCTTTTTTTGTTAGATTTTTTCTTTGTTATTAACTAGTGAGCATATTAATGTTAATGTTAATAACCATGCGAGTGGTACTGGGACTGCGTATGTCAAAATGTCACTTAATCCATATAATACTATTGCCACCACATAAGTATACATCATCGGTATATTTTTCTTGTGTATGAATGTAATTATAGAGATTAAGAATAAGATATTCAATATTACGCCTAACCAACCAGTGGTTGATAGTGTATCAATTATCTGATTATGAAGATGAATGTTAAGAAATAACAGTGCTCCAGATAGTTCCTTATTATTTTCGACAATTTTTTTGATTTTATATCCTCGTTCTTCAAGCGATTGTCCTGTGAAGTTATTGTACGAGGATTCGATACCCGTTTTATACATCGCAAAGCGAGCTCCCACAGACGTCACTGTGTTATTCTCATGGTATTGCTCTATATCTGACTTTAAATTGTTCACCCTTTCAATAATTGGCTTATATAATAATACACCGGAGAATATCGCAAGTACAATAATAGAGAAAATGCTGGTTTTTCTTGCTTTTACACTGTGTCTTTTTAGCTCATTCCAAAAAATAAAGATAATAACTAATGGATATATAATAATTCCTGCTCTTGTGCCTGTTGCAGAAATAGCAATGAAGTTTGCAAAGCTAATAATTATAAGCAGTGGTAATCTAAATTTTGTGACAAGCGTTGATATCGCGATTAATGCATACAATGAAATAAAAGTAATTGTATATGCTGCACCTGTTGCATTTGGTCCATATGCCAATGATAAAGTTGCTCTGTTTTCATTAAGGATGAAAAATTGATAGTACGCATATACTATATATATCAGATTAACTAATAGAGCGATGAAAAGATGAATATTTTTCATTATCTTTTCTGAGCGATCTCTTATGCTGGTCACGACAGGAATAGTAAATGCTGTAAATAACCCTGCCAGGCTCCAGTCTCGATAGTTCATATAAGCACCTACATATTCTGAATCTGGTGTTTTATATATCCTGAACCATAAAAATGACAAAATTGACAGGGCTAAGAGACTGAGTGCTATATATCTATGTTCTGATTTTAAATATTTATTTGGCGAAATTATGATAGCTAGTAATGCAATTTCTCCAGCAATTCTTAGCGATTTTAAGGCAAAGCCTTGCTCAAATGGTAAAAGCAATAACGCAAGGAAACATAATCCCATTGTTATTGAATACATTATGCTATCGGCGTTATTTCTATTTATCATAAAAAAGATGATCCACAATTTTTTAAATGCATATGTTTGTTTTTATTATGTCCAGTATATCTTGAGATGGGATATCTTCAAGGTCATGCGATGATGAAATACATGCTATCTGATTCTTCCCATATCCACCAATCAATCCCGGGTCTGTCGGGCCATACAACGTAATATTGGGGCGATCCAATGCGGCGGTTAAATGGCTGAGACCTGTATCAACCGACACCACAAATTTTGCTCCCGCCAGGATGCGAGCAACCTCTTCCAGACTCATCCGCGGCAGGACATCGACGTAAGGAAAACCTTCCGCCAGCCTTTTGGCGCGCTCTTCTTCATGAGGGGCGCCCCAGGGGAGTTTAATACGGATGCCCGTATTATTTAACAGCCCAATCAGCTCCCGCCAGTTGGCTTCTGGCCAGTGCTTATCATCACGTGTTGTGGCATGCAGAAATACGGCATATTGGCCTGTATCAGCATTACATTCATTCACAAAATGCTGAGCGATAGCGTAATCACCCTGCGATTGCGGTTTGGCATATCCCAGACTTTTGGCGAACAATTCACGCGTACGTTCTACCGCATGCTGCTGTTTAGCAATGTGATGTTTGCGATTATAAAACAGGCTAGCCAGCGGCTCGCGGGCCGTACTCCAGTCCATACCATGCTTGACGCCACGTGCCAGACGCGTCACCAACGCCGCACTTTTAACCAGACCCTGCGCATCAATTATCGCGTCATACTGCTGCAAACGTACCGCATCGCGAAACGCTTTACGCTCGGCTTTAATCGGCGCTGAAAACCAGGCTTTACGCCAGCGGCGAATCGCCACTGGGATGACCCGGTCAACGGCTGCATGCCAGGAAGGGATCTGCGCGAATCCTTCTTCTACCACCCAATCAAATTGAATGCCTGGAATAGCCTGCTGCGCATCGGTTAATGCGGGCAACGTATGCAGTACATCGCCCATAGACGACGTTTTAACGATCAGAACCCGCATCCGTCAGGCTTCCTCTTGTAACAACAGGTCGTTGAGTTCTTCCAGTACACGCTGGGGTGTGATGTCAATCAGGCTTTGGTGATAGCCTTCTGCCGCATCGCCCTTGCGCACTTTGTGATAGCCCGTAATCAGACGAATGACCCGTGCTTTGTGCGACAACGGCGGGGTAAAGTCCGGACTACTTGGGCCATACAACGCTACCAGAGGTCGATTCAACGCTGCGGCAACGTGCATTAATCCAGAGTCGTTGGTGACGACCGCTTTGCAGGCGGCGAGCAGAATAACGGCCTGCTCCAGCTGCGTTTCGCCCGCCAGATTACGACACCAGGCCTGCTGCTCAACGCTTAACGTTGCCAGGATTTCATTTCCGGCTTCATGATCTTTTGCCGAGCCAAACAGTACAATCTGATGACCTTCGTCGATCAGCTGTTTTGCCAGTTCAGCATAATGGTAGTGTGGCCAGCGTTTCGCCGGACCAAATTCCGCACCCGGGCAAAAACCGATGATGGGGCGTTCGGCAGAAAGGGAGAACTGACTACAGGTCAGAGACTTTTCACCTTCGCTGACCTGCAACTGTGGCCACAGCAGAGGCTGCGGCAAATCTTTAGCCGACAGCATCACACCTTTATCGTAGGCCAGGGCCACATAGCGTTCGACCATCAGCGGCCATGCGTCTTTGTCCAGCACGCGCGCATCGTTGAGCAAGCCGTAGCGCATTTCACCACGCCAACCGGTACGATGTGGAATACCTGCAAAAAAGGGCACCAGCGCGGATTTAAACGAGTTAGGCAGCACATAAGCGCGGTCATAGCGCTTCTCACGCAGGCTATGACCGAGCTTACGCCGTTCGCCAATTTCCAGAGCGCCATGCCCAAGCGGCATCGCGATCGCTTCATTGACTTCCGGCATCCGCGACAGCAGCGGACGGCACCATGCAGGTGCCATCACGTCGATTATCGCCTGGGGATAGCGCGCCTTGAGCGTGCGATAGAGACTTTGCGACATCATCATGTCGCCCACCCATGACGGGCCAACCACCAGAATCCTCATAGATTGCCTGCCTTATGCGTCGCGGTTCAGCCAGGCCATATATTCCGTTACGCCTTCAGCAACGGTCTTAAACGGCTTGTCATAGCCCGCGGCGCGCAGGTTGGTCAGGTCTGCCTGAGTAAACGCCTGGTAGCGGCCTTTCAGTTTTTCCGGGAATGGAATGTACTCAATGCTGCCTTTTTTGTGGTACGCCAGCGTTGCGTCAGCAACGGCCTGGAAAGATTCTGCGCGACCGGTACCGAGGTTAAAGATGCCTGATACCCCGTTTTCCAGGAACCACAGGTTTACCGCAGCCACATCGCCAACATAAACGAAATCACGTTTGAAGTTTTCGCTGCCTTCGAACAGTTTTGGTGTTTCGCCATTGTTAAGCTGGGTATTGAGGTGGAAAGCAACGCTTGCCATGCTGCCTTTGTGGCCTTCACGCGGTCCGTAGACGTTGAAATAGCGGAAGCCAACAATTTGTGAGTTGGCTTCTGGCAGGATCTGACGCACGTACTCGTCGAACAGGAATTTTGAGTAGCCATAGACGTTCAGCGGTTTCTCATATTCACGGGATTCGATGAAATCAGAAGTGCGACCGCCATAGGTGGCGGCAGAGGATGCGTACAGGAACGGGATTTCACGCTCCAGGCAGTAGTGCAGTAGCTCTTTGGAGTATTGATAGTTGTTATCCATCATATACTTGCCGTCCCACTCGGTGGTGGAAGAGCATGCGCCTTCGTGGAAAATCGCTTCGATATCGCCGAAATCTTCCCCGGCCATAATCTGGATCAGGAAGTCTTCCTTGTCCATGTAGTCAGCAATATTCAGATCCACCAGGTTAACAAACTTGGTGCCGTCTTTCAGGTTGTCCACCACCAGGATGTCGGTGATGCCTTTATCATTCAGGGACTTAACGATGTTGCTGCCGATAAAGCCCGCGCCGCCGGTAACGATGATCATAAATGTAACCTTCGAATTATGGAGTCAGAGACAATCTCAGACACGAATACTTTCTATCATATCACTACATGGCTCAGGCTTCAGCCATTCACCGATAAGCCGTGCGGGTACACGTGATTTATGCTTCATTTTGAAGAAGTGATGATGCGTCATCTCGTATCAACGTATAGCTTTGGGTAATATGTGCTGAAATTTGCCCAGTCTGGAGAATTGAAATGCGTGGGGATTTTTACAAACAGTTAACCAACGATCTCGACACCGCACGTGCGGAAGGATTGTTTAAAGAAGAGCGCATTATTACATCTGCCCAGCAGGCGGATATCACCGTGGCGGACGGAAGCCACGTTATTAACTTTTGTGCGAACAACTATCTGGGACTGGCTAATCATCCAGAACTGATTGCAGCAGCAAAAGCGGGTATGTATTCTCACGGATTTGGTATGGCTTCGGTTCGCTTTATTTGCGGTACCCAGGATAGCCATAAGCAACTGGAGCAAAAACTGGCGGCATTCCTCGGTATGGAAGATGCCATCCTTTACTCTTCCTGCTTCGACGCCAATGGCGGCCTGTTTGAAACGCTGCTGGGCGCAGAAGACGCAATTATTTCCGATGCCCTGAACCACGCTTCTATCATTGATGGCGTTCGTCTGTGTAAAGCAAAACGTTTCCGTTACGCCAACAACGATATGGTGGAACTGGAAGCTCGCCTGAAAGAAGCACGTGAAGCGGGCGCTCGTCATATCCTGATCGCCACTGATGGCGTGTTCTCTATGGATGGTGTGATCGCTAACCTGAAAGGCGTTTGCGATCTGGCGGATAAATACGACGCGCTGGTCATGGTTGATGATTCCCATGCCGTCGGTTTTGTCGGCGAAAATGGTCGTGGCTCCCATGAATACTGTGACGTGATGGGTCGCGTGGACATCATCACCGGTACGCTGGGTAAAGCACTCGGCGGCGCATCCGGTGGTTACACCGCAGCGCGCAAAGAAGTTGTTGAGTGGCTGCGTCAGCGTTCCCGTCCTTATTTGTTCTCCAACTCACTGGCGCCAGCGATTGTTGCGGCCTCCATTAAAGTGCTGGAAATGGTTGAGGCTGGCAGCGACCTGCGCGACCGCCTGTGGGCGAACGCACGTCAGTTCCGCGAGCAAATGTCTGCCGCTGGCTTTACGTTAGCCGGTGCGGATCACGCGATCATCCCGGTGATGTTGGGTGATGCAGTAGTGGCGCAGGCGTTCGCCCGCGAGCTGCAAAAAGAGGGGATTTACGTTACCGGATTCTTCTATCCGGTGGTTCCAAAAGGCCAGGCGCGTATCCGTACCCAGATGTCTGCGGCGCATACCCCTGAGCAGATTACGCGTGCTGTTGAGGCGTTCACACGCATTGGTAAACAACTGGGCGTTATTGCCTGAGGATGTGAAATGAAAGCGTTATCCAAACTGAAAGCGGAAGAGGGCATTTGGATGACTGACGTTCCTGAACCGGAAGTCGGTCATAACGATTTGCTGATTAAAATCCGTAAAACAGCCATCTGCGGGACTGACGTTCACATTTATAACTGGGATGAATGGTCGCAAAAAACCATCCCAGTACCGATGGTCGTTGGGCATGAATATGTCGGCGAAGTTGTTGGCATCGGCCAGGAAGTTAAAGGCTTTAAAATCGGCGATCGTGTTTCTGGTGAGGGTCATATCACCTGCGGACATTGCCGTAACTGCCGCGGTGGACGTACTCATCTGTGCCGCAATACCACCGGTGTCGGTGTAAACCGTCCGGGCTGCTTTGCGGAGTACCTGGTGATCCCGGCATTTAACGCATTTAAAATCCCGGACAATATCTCCGACGACCTGGCGTCTATCTTCGATCCGTTCGGTAATGCAGTGC
Organism: Citrobacter sp. Cf087; assembly: GCF_030334285.1. NCBI lineage: Bacteria > Pseudomonadati > Pseudomonadota > Gammaproteobacteria > Enterobacterales > Enterobacteriaceae > Citrobacter > Citrobacter sp. Cf087. The sequence continues at coordinate 278,457 of NZ_JAOWED010000032.1, read as the reverse complement.
ACACGGCGCTGTCGTTCGATCTGGTTGGGGAAGATGTACTGGTGTCCGGTGCGGGTCCAATCGGTATTATGGCGGCGGCGGTCGCGAAGCACGTTGGCGCACGCCACGTGGTGATCACCGACGTTAATGAGTATCGCCTTGAGCTGGCGCGCAAAATGGGTATCACTCGCGCGGTCAACGTATCGAAAGAGAATCTGACCGACGTGATGGCTGAACTGGGTATGACCGAGGGGTTTGATGTGGGCCTGGAGATGTCCGGGGCGCCGCCAGCGTTTCGCGCTATGCTGGACACCATGAATCACGGTGGCCGTATTGCTATGCTGGGTATTCCGCCATCTGATATGTCCATCGACTGGACCAAAGTTATCTTTAAAGGACTGTTTATTAAAGGTATCTACGGTCGTGAGATGTTTGAGACATGGTACAAAATGGCTGCACTGATCCAGTCTGGTCTGGATTTGTCGCCGATCATCACCCACCGATTCTCCATCGATGAATTCCAGCAGGGCTTTGACGCGATGCGTTCAGGCCAGTCAGGGAAAGTGATCCTGAGCTGGGATTAACCGTATCCACCCTGTGGATTCTGTGTGTTGTCCCCGGATGTTGATTATCATTAATCATCCGGGGCGTTTTTTGCCTGCACAATCTCTCCCGCCCGGTGCATTTTCCGCTAAAGAATTAATAATTTTTTCTGAAAATCTACCGCTTAATATGCTAAAAAGTGCCGATTACTCTATTGTCTGGCTGGATTTGATATGACCTATATCCCTGGTCTCCTGAGCGTCATTATGCCGCTTTACAACACGGGTGAACCGTTCATTGCGTGTATGGATTCGCTGATTGCGCAAACCTGGAAGAACCTGGAGATCATCATTGTTAATGATGGCTCTACGGATAACTCTGCGGAGCTTGCTCAGTCTTATGCGGATCGTTATCCGCACGTTCATCTGCTGCACCAGCGCAATGGGGGCGTTTCGGCGGCGCGCAATACCGGTATGAAAGTCGCCAGGGGGGAGTACATCGCGTACGTAGACGGCGATGATATTGCCTACCCGGAAATGTATGAAACGCTGATGACTATGGCGCTGAAAGACAACCTGGATGTTGCGCAGTGCAACGCTGATTGGTGTATTGCGGAAACCGGCCACACTTGGGCATCCATTCCTACCGATCGTATTCGTTCTACCGGCGTGATGACCGGGCCAGACTGGTTACGCAAAGCGTTAGCCAGCCGCCGTTGGCGACACGTTGTCTGGATGGGCGTTTATCGTCATCAGACTATCCGCGACGCGGGGCTGACCTTCCTGTCTGGCCTGCATCACCAGGATATTATCTGGACGACGGAGTTTATGTTTAATGCGAAGCGCGCGCGTTACACGGAAATCCCTCTGTATAAATACTTCCTGCACGGCGCATCTGTTAGCCGTCTGCCGCGCACCGGGCTGAAAAACCTCGCTTACCAGCGCCACTACATCAAAATTACCCGTCTGCTGGATAAGATGAATCACGACTACGCCGGGCGTATTCCCATTTACCCGGAATTCAAACAGCAGGTGATTTACGAAGCGCTGCGCGTTTGTCATTGCATACGTAAAGAGCCAGACGAGAAAATCCGCCAGCGCATGATTGCTGAAGTATTCGTGTCGGGTATGTTCAAGCGTATGGTAAGCAATATTTGCAGCGTTAAGCTGGGCTATCAGGTGCTGTTGTGGGCCATCCGCTTTAGCCAGTGGCGCGATAAAGCACTGACGCCGCGCCGCCTGGCTCATTTAACGCTGGATAGCAAAGAGTGATTATTGCCAGCCCTGCCACTGCAGGCGCATATACTGCACCAGCGTGCTTTGGGTAATGCTTTCGCCGAGCACGCTGAAGAAGCGGCTGGCGTACACTGGTTCTAACGGCTGCTTCGGTTTGCATAATTTCACCCCGCGGAAAGGATTACGCGGCGCATCAGGTGTACCGTTCTTCGGTGGCGTGAGGTTTGGTCTGGAGGTATCCACCTGCGGTTCATTGAGCAGGCTGCTTGGGCGAACCAACGTGATGTCGGCTGGCAGGCTATACAGCATCTGCTGCAGGACACGAACCGTAGACGGGTGAGGGTGGCCAATGGCGATTGCGGAACCGTTGCGGCGCGCCAGCTCGACGGCACGATTAAACTGACGGCGAATATCGGCTTCGTTTTGCGTGTCATCCAGGAAGACTTTGCGTTTGATGACTTTCACACCGGTCCCTGACGCTGCGCGCATTGCCTGGCTGTTACCAATGGTCATGCTGTCCAGGAAGTAGAGATCGTAGCGCTCCAGCGCCTGCATCACCTTCTGCATGCCAAACAGGCTGGAGGTCATCGCGCTGCCCATATGGTTGTTCAGACCGACCGCATTCGGTACTTTGCTTACTGCGTCGCGAATAATTCGCTCAATCTCTTCGCTGCTCATTTCAGGGCGTAAAGTATCTTTCTCTAACGGCTGCTTGCTCAGCGGTGCCATTGGCAGATGGATTAAGACTTCATGCCCGCTGTTATGCGCTTTGATTGCCATTTCACGCGCATGTGGGGCGTTAGGCAGAACGGCAACGGAGATGGTAGAAGGCATCGCCAGTACCTGGTTTTCAGTGTGTGGGCGATAGCCGAAATCATCAATGACGATGGCGAGTTTGCCAGCAAAAACAGGTGTTGCGAAGGCCAGCAGGCTGGCGAGAGAGAGTAGTAGACGACGAAATTGTTGTGGCAAAACTTATCTTCCCAACCACGGCTGTGGATTGACCGCCTGACCCTGGCGACGAATTTCGAAATAGAGTGCCGGCCTGCCCTGACCGCCGCTGCTACCCACTAGTGCTATAGGCTGCCCGGCGCGAACCTGCGTACCGACGCTGACCAGTGCGCTCTGGTTATAACCGTACAGGCTCATATCGCCTTTACCGTGCTCAACGACGACCACCAGGCCATAGCCCTGCAACCAGTCCGCCAGAATGACGCGACCATCGGCAATGGCTTTAACTTCGGTGCCTTCGGATGCACCAATAACCATCCCCTTCCAACGTAGCTCACCCTGCAGTTGTTCGCCATAACGATGTAGGGTTGGACCCCGAACGGGCCAGAATGCCTGGCCGCGTGGCGAACCCAAACCGCCGGTACGTGACATCAGAGATTTTTCACTTTCGGTCGGTTTGTAGGTTGAGCCTTTCCGTGATGCATCCTGTTGCTTATCGCGTACGGCCTGCGCCTCGCGGGCTTCACGTTCCGCGCGTGCTTTGGCTGCGGCTTCGGCGCGAGCAATGCTGTTGCGCAGGCGCGATTCGTTGGCGCGCATTTCGCCTAGCTGCTGCTGACCCTGTTGAATCGATGATTCCAGACTCGAAAGCGTTTTCTGGCGTTCGTTACGTGCCTGTTCCAGCTTAGCCTGCTGAGCGCGCTGTTCGTACAGTAGCGTCTGCTGTTCGCTCTGCTTATCTTCCAGCTCGGCTTTTTGCGAGTCGACTTCTTCGCGGGTTTGTTTCAGCTGCGCGATAGTTTCTTGCCTCGCCTGGTTCAGGTAGCCGAAATAGGCTTGCAGGCGCTGTCCGCGCTGGCTTTCTTCGCCGCTAAGGATGAGCTGAATACCGGTGTGTTCACCCTGGCGAAACGCGGCGTCTAACTGGGCTGCCAGACTGCGCTCTTGCGCTGCTCGTTGCTTTTCCAGCTTCGCGAGTGCTGCGTTCATCTCTGCGATTTGCGCGTTCAGTTGTGCCAGTGAGTTCTGCGTTTCGCGTAACTGCCTTGCGGCAACGGCGATGGCTTGTTCCTGAGCTTTAAGCTGAGCGAGGAGAGTGGAACGTTGTTGTTGCTGTTGGCGTACCGCGCGTTCTTTTGCCGCGATATCGGCCTGAATAGATTTGAGCTGGTCGCGTTCGTCCGCGTGGGCGGAAAAGGCGCACAGCAATACGCCAGCGCTAAGCGCGCTGGCGTAGAACAAGGGCCTGACTGAAAACTTACGCGGTTTCACGGCCCGAGTGATGGTATTAATCGCCTTTCCCCTCATGGGGAGGGATTATTCCACGATGAACAGCGGCTTACCAGTCATCTCTTGCGGGATTTCCATACCCATCAGCGTCAGCATCGTTGGGGCGATATCAGAAAGTTTGCCGCCTTCGACTGCTTTGACGTTCTTACCACCGACATAAATCAGCGGAACGGGCAGGTTGGTATGTGCAGTATGTGCCTGACCGGTGGACGGATCACGCATCTGCTCTGCGTTACCGTGGTCTGCGGTGATCAGCAACTGGCCGCCAACGGACTCAACCGCTTTAGTCACCTGCTCAACGCAGTGATCCAGCGCTTCAACCGCTTTAACCGCTGCTTCCATCACCCCGGTGTGACCAACCATGTCGCCGTTCGGGTAGTTACAAATGATGGTGTCGTATTTACCGCTCTCAATCGCTGCAACCAGCTTCTCGGTCAGTTCAGCAGAGCTCATTTCCGGCTGCAGATCGTAGGTCGCAACTTTCGGAGAGTTGATCAGGATGCGGTCTTCGCCTTTGAACGGCTCTTCTACGCCGCCGTTGAAGAAGAAGGTCACGTGCGCATATTTTTCAGTTTCGGAAATACGCAGCTGCGTTTTTTCGTTCTTCGCCATCCACTCACCAAAGGTGTTGGCCAGAGAGGCTGGTGGGTAAGCAACCGCAGTTTTGATGTCTGCCGCGTATTCGGTCAGCATCACAAAGTTGAGGTTAACGACTTTCTTACGGGCGAAGCCGTCGAAATCAGCGTTAACAAACGCACGGGTGATTTCACGCGCACGGTCAGCACGGAAGTTCATGAAAATCAGCGTATCGCCATCTTCCATAGCAGCATCTGCCTGACCTTCGGCACGGATCACGGTCGCTTTGACGAATTCGTCGTTTTCGTCGCGGGCATAAGCAGCCTGCAGACCTTCAACCGCCGTAGCGAACTGGAACTCGCCCTTCGCCAGCGTCATCAGATCGTAAGCCTGTTCTACGCGATCCCAACGGTTGTCGCGGTCCATAGCGTAGTAACGACCGATGATGGACGCTACGCGGCCTTTGCCCAGCGCGGCAAATTTCTCTTCGAATTTCTGCAGTGAATGTTCAGCGCTGCGCGGCGGGGTATCACGACCATCAAGGAAAGCGTGCAGATAGATTTTTTCAGCGCCGCGTTCAGCGGCCATTTCTACCATCGCCATGATGTGATCTTCGTGGCTGTGAACGCCGCCAGCAGAGAGCAGACCCATGATGTGTACCGCTTTCCCGGCATTTTTTGCCTGGTCGACCGCATCGGTCAGCACCGGGTTAGCGAAGAAAGTACGTTCTTTGATTTCAACGTCCAGACGGGTAAGGTCCTGATACACGATACGGCCCGCGCCCAGGTTGACGTGACCCACTTCGGAGTTGCCCATCTGGCGATCGGGCAGGCCGACTTCCAGACCGGACGCATCAATCAGGGTATGCGGACGTTTTGCCCACAGCGCATCCATTACCGGGGTTTTAGCACTAAAAATGGCGTTATCCTGGCTGTCTTCGCGATAGCCGTAGCCATCCAGAATTACCAGTACCATAGGTTTTTTAGAAACCGACATTGCGACAACCTCACACTCAAGAGATAAAAAATAATTGCGTAATTTTACTACAGCTGAATCGATAAAGTAGCCCCCGAAGATCAAATAATGGGGGATCGCGTGCCAGGGGGAACACCGATTTACATTTTTTTTTCCGTAGCGCCCCGCAAAAATGCAATCCAATGCACGCTCTGGCTGTATTTGCGCCAACGCGCAGGTATACTCCTTTCCTGGTTTTTTTAATCACTGAGTCGGGAGTTGTTACCCCCCATGCAAGAAATTATGCAATTTGTTAGTCGCCACCCTGTCTTGAGTATCGCCTGGATTGCGTTACTGGCGGCTGTATTATTTACCACGTTTAAGAGCCTGACCTCAAAAGTGAAGGTGATTACTCGCGGCGAAGCTACACGTCTCATCAACAAAGAAGACGCCGTTGTTGTGGATTTACGCCAGCGCGACGACTTCCGCAAAGGCCATATCGCAGGCTCCACTAACCTGCTGCCGAGCGAAATCAAAGCCAACAATTTTGGCGAACTTGAAAAACACAAAAACAAACCTGTGATTGTGGTTGATGGTTCAGGCATGCAGTGCCAGGATTCAGCAACTGCGCTGATTAAAGCCGGTTTTGAGCAAGTATCCGTACTGAAAGACGGCGTAGCGGGCTGGAGTGGTGAGAATCTGCCACTGGTTCGCGGCAAGTAATTTACCCATCTTCTTTCATGCCGCAGGGTAAAAAGAACACTGGAGATAAGTCATGGCCAATATTGAGATCTACACCAAAGCAACCTGCCCGTTTTGCCATCGCGCAAAAGCGCTGTTGAACAGCAAGGGTGTGAGTTTCCAGGAGCTTCCGATTGACGGCGATGCCGTAAAGCGTGAAGAGATGATCAAGCGCAGTGGCCGTACGACGGTTCCGCAGATTTTTATTGATGCACAGCACATTGGCGGTTGTGACGACTTGTATGCGTTGGATGCGCGTGGTGGACTGGATCCCCTGCTGCAATAAGGCGTACTGAAAGTATTTAAAGGACAACACTAAGGGTTTTCTAAACATGTCAGAACAAAATAACACTGAAATGGCTTTCCAGATCCAACGTATCTATACCAAGGATGTGTCTTTCGAAGCGCCAAATGCACCGCATGTTTTCCAGAAAGATTGGCAGCCAGAGGTTAAACTTGATCTTGATACCGCATCTACCCAACTGGCAGATGACGTGTATGAAGTAGTGCTGCGTGTCACCGTAACGGCTTCCCTGGGTGAAGAAACTGCGTTCCTGTGCGAAGTTCAGCAGGGCGGTATTTTCTCCATCAGTGGTATCGAAGGGACTCAGATGGCGCATTGCCTGGGCGCATACTGCCCGAACATTCTGTTCCCGTATGCCCGCGAATGCATCACTAGCTTGGTTTCACGCGGTACGTTCCCGCAACTGAACCTTGCGCCGGTCAACTTTGATGCGCTGTTCATGAACTATTTACAGCAGCAGGCTGGCGAAGGTACTGAAGAACATCAGGATGCCTGATGAACCAAAGTAATGCTTCAATGACTGTGATTGGTGCCGGCTCGTACGGCACCGCTCTTGCCATCACCCTGGCAAGAAATGGCCATCAGGTTGTCCTGTGGGGCCATGATCCGAAACATATCGCGACCCTTGAGCACGATCGCTGCAACGTCGCGTTCCTTCCTGATGTGCCTTTTCCTGACACACTGCGCCTGGAAAGTGATTTAGCCACTGCGCTGGCCGCCAGTCGTAATATTCTGGTGGTGGTGCCGAGCCACGTCTTTGGCGAAGTGCTGCGAAACATCAAACCATTGATGCGTCCTGACGCACGACTGGTCTGGGCGACAAAAGGTCTGGAGGCGGAAACGGGGCGTCTGCTGCAGGACGTCGCGCGTGAAGCGCTGGGGGATTCTATTCCACTGGCGGTTATTTCCGGCCCGACGTTCGCCAAAGAGCTGGCTGCGGGCATGCCGACGGCGATTTCTCTGGCCTCGACGGACGACGCCTTTGCTGACGATCTCCAGCAGTTGCTGCACTGCGGCAAAAGCTTTCGCGTTTACAGCAACCCGGATTTCATTGGCGTGCAGCTTGGCGGCGCGGTGAAAAACGTCATTGCGATTGGTGCGGGGATGTCTGACGGCATCGGTTTTGGCGCGAATGCGCGTACCGCATTGATCACCCGTGGACTGACCGAAATGTCTCGCCTTGGCGCGGCGCTGGGTGCCGATCCTGCCACCTTTATGGGGATGGCGGGTTTAGGCGATCTGGTGCTGACCTGCACCGACAACCAGTCGCGTAACCGTCGTTTTGGCATGATGCTCGGCCAGGGTATGGACGTGCAGGGCGCGCAGGACAAGATTGGTCAGGTGGTTGAAGGCTATCGCAATACGAAAGAAGTTCGTGAATTGGCGCACCGTTTTGGTGTCGAGATGCCAATAACCGAGGAAATTTATCAAGTATTGTATTGCGGAAAAAACGCGCGCGAGGCAGCATTGACGTTATTAGGTCGTGCGCGCAAGGACGAGCGAAGCAGCCACTAGCCGTAAGGAACCGTTTCAATCTAACGACCCGACCCGCGAAGAACGGGTCGGTCGTTTTGCTACCTTCTGGAGTACGCAATGCCGTGTGAAGAACTGGATATCGTCTGGAAAAACATTAAAGCGGAAGCCCGGGCACTGGCGGAATGTGAGCCAATGTTGGCCAGTTTTTACCACGCAACGCTGCTCAAACATGAAAATCTCGGCAGTGCGCTAAGCTATATGCTGGCGAATAAACTCGCTTCTCCAATCATGCCCGCCATTGCGATTCGCGAAGTCGTGGAAGAGGCCTATGCCGCCGATCCTGAAATGATTGCCTCAGCGGCCTGTGATATTCAGGCGGTACGTACGCGTGACCCGGCTGTCGATAAATATTCCACCCCACTTCTGTACCTGAAGGGTTTTCATGCGCTTCAGGCCTACCGTATCGGTCACTGGCTGTGGCATCAGGGGCGTCAGGCGCTGGCGATCTTCCTGCAAAATCAGGTGTCCGTTACCTTCCAGGTAGACATTCATCCGGCGGCAAAAATTGGCCGTGGGATTATGCTCGATCACGCAACCGGCATTGTGGTCGGTGAAACGGCAGTGATTGAAAATGATGTCTCTATTCTGCAATCCGTCACGCTAGGCGGGACCGGTAAAGCCGGCGGCGATCGTCATCCGAAAATTCGTGAAGGTGTAATGATTGGCGCGGGAGCAAAAATTCTCGGCAACATTGAAGTCGGGCGCGGCGCGAAGATTGGCGCAGGTTCCGTGGTTTTACAACCGGTACCCCCACATACCACTGCGGCAGGCGTACCTGCACGCATCGTCGGTAAGCCTGACAGCGATAAACCGTCTATGGATATGGATCAGCATTTCAACGGGATTCATCATACTTTCGAATACGGTGATGGCATCTGATTTCGAGCTATGCCCGGCGGCGCAGTGCTTACCGGGCCTACAAATCTCGTGGGTCGGATAAGGCGTCAGCCGCCATCCGACAAAAATCAACTACGCAATACCGCGCCGGGATAACCTAACTGGCGCCAGGCCTCATACACCACCACCGACACCGCATTTGACAGGTTCATGCTGCGACTGTCCGGCATCATCGGAATTCGAATTTTTTGTTCGGCTGGCAGCGCGTCGAGGATGCTGGGTGGCAGACCGCGAGTTTCCGGGCCAAACATCAGATAATCCCCGTCCTGATAGCTTACCGCGCTATGCGCTGGCGTACCTTTGGTGGTCAGGGCAAACAGACGTTGCGGATTTTCTGCGGCGACGAAGCTGGCGTAATCAGGGTGGCGCAGCACGGCGGTAAACTCATGGTAATCCAGCCCCGCGCGACGCAGGCGCTTGTCGTCCCAGGTAAAGCCCATTGGCTCAATAATATGCAGACGAAAGCCGGTGTTGGCGCAAAGACGGATAATATTGCCGGTATTTGGCGGGATTTCTGGTTCGAATAAAACGATGTTAAGCATACTGCCCCCTTGATAACGGGGGGCAGAATAGCAGAAAGAGCGGGTACTATGCGACGGTCAGCGCGTGCGGTTTATAGCGTTGCAGTTTGTAAATCGTTGCGGCAGCCGCAATCAGCGCCGGAAGGCTGAGGAACATTAATATACTGTCTGCCTGCCATTGCAGGGAAAGCAACTGGGCGCTCATCATCGTTCCGGCTACGCCACCGAAGCGGCCCACGCCCTGCATCCAGGCAATGCCCGTTGCGCGGCAGTGGGTTGGATAAAACGTGGCGGCCAGCGTCTGCAGCCCGGACTGCGCGCCGTTCATGGTAATCCCCATCAGGAAGATCAGTGCGCCGAACAGGATGATATGGTTATGTTCAAACCCGAGAGCGAGGGCAAACAGCATCGTCAGAATAAAGCCAAGTGACACCACTTTATGTGCTTCCCAGCGATCCATTAACCAACCGGCCAGCAGGATCCCCGCAGTACCGCCGAAGGTAAATAGCGATGTCAGCCAGGCGGATTCGGCCAGCGGATAGCCCATTCCCAGCATCAGCGTTGGCATCCAGCTCAGCAGCACGTAATAGATAACCAATCCCATAAAGTAGGTCATCCAGAGCATCAGCGTGCCCGGCAGCCAGGGCATACTGAATAGCTGTGCCACGCTGCCTTTTTTGACCGTGACGCGGTCTTCATCCAGATAAAACTGGGTAACCTGTTCCAGACTTCCCGACATAAAGCGTTGAGCAATGCGTTTAACCTGTGCAACCCCTTTACCGCGGTGAACCAGATACTTCACCGACTCCGGCAGGAACAGCACCAACAATACGGTGAGGGCCAGCGGGGCGATCGCACCGGCAAGCAGGACGCTGTGCCAGCCGTAGTTGGGGATAAGCCAGGAGGAGATCACCCCGCCGCCTGCAGCCCCTAACGGAAAGCCGCAGTACATGGTGTTAATCGCCATTGAACGACAGCGTTTTGGTGCAAATTCTGACACCAGGGTGATGGCATTGGGCATTGCCGCGCCAAGACCCAGTCCGGTGAGAAAGCGCCAAAATGTGAGCATATTCAGCGTCTGGGCATAGGCTGTTCCCAGACTGGCGAGGCCAAAAAACAGACAGGAAAAGACCAGCACGCGTTTACGGCCCATACGATCGGAAATCGGCCCGGCCAGCAGTGCACCAAATGACAGGCCCAATAGCGCGGCGCTTAACACCGGTCCGAGATCCTGTTTCTTGATGCCCCAGTCGGCTGAGAGCGTGGGCGCAATATAGCCCATCGCCGCCGTATCGAAGCCGTCGATGGCCAGGACCAGAAAACCCAGGACAATAATGACCCAGTGGAAGCGCGAAAAAGGACTGTCATCTATCGCCTGCTGGATATTCACTTTTCCGGAATAAGCCATGTTACCCTCGCCCGTTATGATGGTTGTTATCTGTATATTTCGCCCTTGTATTAGCTTGTATATACATCTGACAGGTGGATAAAAAGTTGTCAAATATATTGGTTATAAATGTTAACTGGTCGTTATTTTTGGATAAAAAATGGCCGGGCTGAGAACAGACCGACCATGCAGAAAGTGGGTTTTATGGGGATATTGTTACGCCGCGCTACCCTGAACCAGAGGTGCCAGCGCAGCAGGCAGGTTTTTTCCCAGTTCTTGTACCAGCGAATCATGACTGATTTCGCTAATCGATTTTGCACCGGTCAGGGTCATTGCCACCTTCATCTCTTTCTCGATCAGATTCAGCAGATTCGCTACCCCGGCCTGACCGTGGGTTGCCAGCGCGTACAGATAAGCACGTCCCAGCAGAACACTATCTGCACCCAGCGCAATCATGCGTACGACGTCCAGACCGTTGCGGATCCCGCTGTCTGCCAGAATGGTGATATCGCCTTTTACCGCATCGGCAATAGCGGGTAACGCGCGAGCTGAAGACAGCACGCCGTCTAACTGGCGACCACCGTGGTTAGAGACAACGATGCCATCAGCGCCGAAGCGTACGGCGTCGCGAGCATCTTCAGGATCGAGGATCCCTTTGATCACCATCGGACCATCCCAAAATTCGCGGATCCACTCGAGGTCTTTCCAGGAAATCGACGGATCGAAATTATTCGCCAGCCAGCCGATGTAGTCTTCAAGGCCGGTGGGTTTGCCAAGATAGGTCGAGATATTGCCTAAATCATGCGGGCGACCGTTCAGGCCAACGTCCCATGCCCACTGTGGATGGGTGACAGCCTGCCAGTAGCGACGCAGTGCCGCATTTGGACCGCTCATCCCGGAATGGGCGTCACGGTAGCGTGCGCCAGGTGTTGGCATATCGACGGTAAAGACCAGCGTGGAGCAACCTGCCGCTTTGGCTCGTTCCAGGGCGTTACGCATAAAGCCGCGATCGCGCAGAACATACAGCTGAAACCACATCGGACGCTTGATAGTCGGGGCGACTTCTTCAATCGGGCATACGGATACTGTGGAAAGCGTAAACGGAATGCCTTTGGCATCAGCGGCGGCGGCGGCCTGAACTTCGCCCCGACGCGCATACATGCCGCACAGACCGACAGGTGCAAGGGCCACCGGCATGGAGAGCGTTTCGTTGAACAGTTTTGTCTCCAGGCTCAGGTCGGACATATTCTTCAGCACGCGCTGGCGAAGGGCCACCTCCGACAGGTCTGCCACGTTACGGCGCAAAGTGTGCTCTGCATACGCCCCACCGTCAATATAGTGGAACAAGAAGGGGGGTAGGATGCGCTGGGCTGCGGCGCGATAGTCGCTGGCTGCTGAAATAATCATGTGTTGTTCTCCCTGCTATTCTCACCAGGGTCACCGGGCAGGCGGGTGATTCGCGCCTGGCGGGCCTGATCTTCATCAAATCGTTTAATCGTGGTGTGGACAAAACTGAGGTGCGCCATCATCGCTTTACGCGCGCCGTCGGCATCTCCGGCAACAATCGCATCCAGTACGGCCTGATGCTGTGCCGTCAGCTGTGAAAATACGGGCGGCACGAGGTACATTCGCTGGCGGCTCTGTTTCACCGAAGACTGCAATACGTCGAAGAAACCGCGCATGGTCTGTAACAGCACCACGTTGTGTGAGGCCTCCGCAATGGCGAGATGAAAGCGAACGTCTGCCTGCGAGGCGAGATCTGGATCTTCGCTTTGTGTGGCCTCGAAACAGAGTCTGATCTTCTCTTTGTCGGCAGCAGTGGCACGCATAGCTGCGTGCCAGGCGGTGCTGGCTTCGATGGCGTGGCGGGCTTCCAGAATATCGAAACTGTAATCAGGATCGTCCGCCAGCAGGGTTTTCAGCGGCTGAACGATGTTTTGTTCAGACCATGCCTCATGCTGCCAGCGGACAAACGTTCCACCGCCACGACGGCTAATCAGTACGCCTTCACTCACCAGCTTTGCTAACGCCTCGCGCAGCGAGTTGCGCGATACGCCGAGCTGTACGGCCAACTGACGCTCAGCGGGCAACTTCATGCCCGCTTCCAGCTGTTGTTCTTCAATCAGCGCCCGCACACGAGATGCGACTTCGTCTGACAAGCGTCTGGGCATCACTATCATGGAATCATCCAGGTTAAGACATAGGCCTGCAGTGTGGTAATCACACCCACCATGCAGGTGAAAATCAGACTGTGCTTCACGGTAAAGCGGAACAGGTCAGACTCTTTTCCCACTAATCCCACTGCCGCACAGGCGATAGCGATAGATTGCGGAGAGATCATTTTTCCGGTCACGCCGCCGGTGGTATTTGCAGCCACCATTAATACATCCGAAACACCGATTTGCTGAGCGGCCGTGGCCTGTAGGGCGGCAAACAGTGCGTTTGATGAGGTGTCGGATCCAGTCAGGAATACCCCCAGCCAGCCAAGGAACGGCGAGAAGAAGGTAAATGCGCTGCCGGTGTGAGCCAGGGCCAATGCCAGGGTGGATGAAAGCCCGGAGTAGTTAGAGATAAACGCGAATGCCAGCACCATCCCGATGGAGTAGATAGGTAGCGCCAGATCTTTCAGCGTGCTACCAAAGGTCTGAAGCGCAGCAGACGGCTTCATCTTCAGCCAGACGATGGACAGCAGGGCGGCAAACAGTATTGCGGTACCGGTCGCGGAGAACCAGTCAAATTTGTACACCGCCGCGTAGGCTGTGGCTTCGTGTACGACCGGCGGCATACGGGCAACCAGCTTGTCGAGGAACGGAACCGGAATATTGACCACCCAGTGGTACATCGCGCCGCCTGGTGCAAACAGCGCTTTAAACGGCGGTATGCTCCACAGCGTGACGGTAGCTGTCAGGAACAGGAACGGCGACCAGGCGCGGATGATTTGCCCGGCGGTGTAGCGGGTGCGCGACAGATCCATATCGACCTGCGAAGCGCCCATATCACCAAAGCGGAAGATGCGTACCGGCTGCCAGCGCTTCAGGAACAGCGTCAGACAGACCAGGGAAACCAGAGAAGAGATGATGTCCGGCAGTTCCGGTCCGATAAAGTTAGAGCTGAGATACTGCGCGATAGCAAACGAGCCGCCAGCGACCATCACCGCAGGCCAGGTTTCTTTCACGCCACGCCAGCCATCCATAATCGCCATAATCCAGAACAGCACGATAATGGTCAGGAACGGCAGTTGACGGCCCACCATCTGGCCAATCTCGAAGCTGTCCAGACCGGTAACCTGACCGGCAACCAGAATCGGAATGCCCATTGCCCCAAAAGCGACTGGAGCGGTGTTTACGATCAAGCACAAGCCTGCTGCATACAGTGGGTTAAAGCCAAGGCCAACCAGCAGTGCGGCGGTAATCGCTACTGGAGCACCGAAGCCTGCCGCCCCTTCGAGGAATGCCCCAAAGGAGAAACCGACAATCAGCATTTGCAGACGCTGGTCTGGGGTAATCGAGAGTATCGAGGAGCGGATAATGTCGAACTGCCCGGTTTTTACCGAGATTTTATAGACGAATACCGCGGCGATAATGATCCAGGCAATTGGCCACAGACCGTAGAAGAAACCGTACACTACGGATGCCAGAGCGTGATCGACCGGCATTTTGTAAAACAGCAGGGCGACCGACAAAGCGATCACCACCGTCCATGACGCCGCAACGTAGCCTTTCAGCTTGAGCTTAATCAGGGCGAAGAAAAAGAACAGGATGGGGAGCGATGCGATCAGACTGGAAAGCCAGATGTTACCGGCCGGGTCGTAGTTCTGTTGCCAGAGATTCATTGCAGGTCTCCTGGGGGCCGCCGACATAATGGAATGAGTCTTTGCTCAAATCTTCGTCACATTATGTGTAAAAGTGGCCCTGCCAATATTGTTGTGTAGGGGTAATGACAATGAATGGTTAATCAAATGTTATTTATTGGCAACGGTATTGTACGCACATTTTAATGAAATGTGAGGTGCTGGTATGATCTGGCTAAAATTGGTAGGGCCAATTTCGAGGGGGAAGTGAAGGACCGGGCAAGCGGATGTTGCCCGGTGGGAGATCAGAACTCGCTCTTCGCGAAGCCCGTCATCTCTTTCAGGCCCATTTCACGGCCAAGCTCGGTCATCGGGTGAACGACAATCAGGCCGCGCACGCTCTTCTTCAGCTTGCCCATGTCGGCCTGTTCTTTTTTGGTGATGGTACGACGGAAAGGGAGTTTCGTCAGCTTTTGCGCTTCTTTGCTCAGCTTCTGACCATGGACTTCACGCAGACGCGCAATCTCGTTTTCCAGAGTTTCTTTCTCTTGCTCCAACTCAGCATATTTGTCGGCGGCTTCAACCAGAGACAGGTCAGCCTGCTGGTGGCGGATAGCGTCCAGACGATCGCTCAGGCGTTTAATTTCGTTTTTTTCGACTTCTTTCATAGGATAGCTTCTGATAAAAATAGGATGAATATCCTATAGTATGCGCGCAGAGCGGGATTATTCACAACTAATCGAAGATAAATAATCAAATGTTGCAAGTATTATTCAGCTAATGAAAATATTACTATTTTGATTAATAAGGAATTTTAAGCGATAAGATCGACCATGGCGCATTTTGTTGGCGGGTTCATAGTGAAGCACGTTTTCCTTAATGTATTTGCCAAACCGATCCTAAACTTAAATGATCAACCGCGCAGGCTGAGCGCGGTTAATACATGGAGGAGGGAAGATTATGGCGAAAATAGGTGAGAACGTTTCGGCTCTAATTGATAAGACGGTCGATTTTATGGCTTCAAGCCAGGCTTTTCGCGAGTATCTGAATAAAACACCGCCACGCAACGTTGTCCCTTCTGAAATACCGCAGGAGAATGCGCAGTTGTATCTGCAACGTCTGGCGTACTATCGGCAGCTTTATCGACCGCAGCAGGAAGAGAAATAAGCAAGCATCGTCTTATTTTTGAAAGGCTTTTTTTAAGCTGATTTTAGAAATCAGCTCGGTCAGGGAAAGTACCATCGTGGAGCGCACCATCTGCTGGTAGCGCTGGATCTGCATCGCGTGCAGACCTGAGTCTGAGGTATCAAACTGCGGTGGCGGCGGGAGTGCCGTCACGCAGTGGAGTTCGCCAAACGGACCAAGAATTTCGTCGTCGGTGAACGCATATTCATTGCCGTCATGGTTTAACTCTTCCCGCAGCGCCATCAGAAGCTCGGCGTCTTCATACTCCGGTCGGCTGAGCACGCCCAGACCGTAGATGAGCTTCAGGCGAACGGAAAGATCGCCCAGCGGACCGTCGCCGTCAAGCAGTGGTTCTACAGCATATTTCACCGCATAGTCGTCTTTGCGAAATACCTGAAGCACAAGAATATTCACCGCCTCGGTGAGCAGTTCTACGGCGGTGATGAGGAAGCTGCGTACGGTTTTGCCAGCATTCAGACGCTCAAGCACACGATTTTCAAAGGCCTGCGTTTGTTCCATTATTGCCTGCATATCTGACAATCTATTATTTAGGCGCAGGATATCCTGCGCCAGGTCCTGCATCATTTCTTTGCGTTATACGCGTTAACAGCCTCAAGCACGACATCGCTGTTGGCATCCAGCCCGGAAACTTGCGCCAGCGCGGCCTGTGGACCTTTTTCGTCAATCAGCGCGGCCAGTTCCTGTGCCTGCGGATCTTCTTCGCTGCGATAGTGCATCGCTGCCGCAATACCGATAACCAGATTCGCATGCGGCAAACCATACTCCAGCGTACCCAGCAGCGGTTTAATCAGACGATCTCCCGCGCTCAGCTTACGCAGCGGCTGACGACCCACGCGCTCAACGTCATCTTTCAGATACGGGTTTTCAAAGCGACCGAGGATTTTCTGAATGTATGCCGCATGTTTTGCTGCATCAAAACCATAGCGTTTGATCAGTACCGCGCCGCTCTCTTCCATCGCACCTTTTACCACTGCGCGGATTTTCTCGTCGAGAATCGCGTCACGGATGGTCTGATGACCGGTCAATTTTCCGAGGTACGCGGTTATAGCATGCCCGGTGTTCAGCGTGAAGAGTTTACGTTCGACAAATGCCATTAGGTTATCAGTTAATTCCATTCCTGGGATATTTGGTAGTTCACCTTTGAACTGTGTTTTGTCGACAATCCACTCACTGAAGGTTTCTACGGTAACTTCTAGCGGGTCATTGGTTGCTGAAGCCGAAGGCGGAACAATGCGGTCCACGGCGGAATCGACGAAGCCAACATGTTCTTCAACCCAGGCTTTGTCTTCATCTGCCAGCGCGTTCATTACATGGCCTTTCAACTGGGTCGTTCCGCGCACCATGTTTTCACAGGCGATGATATTCAGCGGAGTAGCTATGCCCTGTGCCTTGCGTTTAACCAGCCCTTTGGCGATGGCCGGAGCGATACGCTCAAGCACGACCGGACCGACGGCGGTAGTGACTAAATCTACATGGGCAATCAGGTCGACGACATCATCGCCGATGCTGCTCACGGCGTTGACGCCGGAGACGGTATCAACCTGTTCGTTTTCACCTACGACATGAACCTGATAGCTATGACGGGCATTCAGGGCATCGAGCACGACCTGATTTACATCCGCGAACGTCAGCTGTATCCCCGCGTCCGCCAGCAGTTTGCCGATAAAGCCACGACCGATATTACCTGCGCCAAAATGTAATGCTTTCATAGTATTAACCTTCATCAATGTTTTTACCCAAGAGGGCTGGGGTGAGGCTTTTCCCTCAACCTAACCCTCTCCACAAGGGAGAGGATATCGCCTTCATATTTCGAACTGCAGATGCGTTGGCTCTCCTCGCTCACCCCAGTCACGTACTTATGTACGCTCCTGGGGATTCACTGCGTTGCCGCCTTCCTGCAGCTCGAACTATTTTGGAGATACTTAACCGTTAAGCTTTTTTACCCGCCAGCAGCTCCAGAACTTCATCCACGCTGGTGGTATGGGCCAGACGTTCGATCACGGATTCGTCATCCAGCGCGTTGGTCAGGCTGGTAATCACCTGGATGTGCTCGTTGTTACGTGCTGCGATACCAATCACCAGGCGGGCAATATCGTCTTCTTCTTCACCGAAGCGAACGCCTTCCGGGTACTGGCAGAACACCACACCGGTTTTCAGCACACGGTCTTTGGCTTCAACCGTCCCGTGCGGTACTGCGATGGACTCGCCGAGGTAAGTCGGAGTCAGTTTTTCGCGGTCCAGCATCGCCTCGACGTATTCTGGCTCAACGTAACCGCCTTTCACCAGTTGCTCACCAGCAAAGCGAATTGCTTCCTCTTTGTTAGTGGCTTTACGACCGAGGAAGATATTCTCCGCACCCAGTTTGAACAGGTGGGTATCACCCTCTTCAAAGCTGTCTTTCAGGTGATCGCGGACTTTCTCTTCGTTCACGTTGTGGCGCTGTGCAGCGACCAGACGTTCGGTCAGGTTGGAGTACAGGCCGCTGTCGAGGAAGTTGGTCAGCGAAATGTGCTGTGCCTGAGGCACCTGGCGCATCGCGCGTTCGGTCAGGTCACGGTGGGTAATGACCAGATCCACATCCGGCGGCAGATTGTTAATCGCGCTGTTAGTGACGGAAATCTGAGACAGACCTGCATCCTGCACTTTCTTACGCAGTACGCCCGCACCCATGGCGCTGGAACCCATACCGGCATCGCAGGCAACAATGATTTTACGCACATGGCTCAGGTCGTTGGTCACGTCGCCAGCCGCCAGCGGAGATGCGCCTTTGGATTCCGCTTTCATGTCGTGCATACGACGGGTTGCGGCATCAATGTCATCATCTTCTTTCACTTTGCTGGTTTTCAGCAGAATGGCTGAAACCACAAAGGAGACTGCCATAGCAGCACAGATAGCAGCGATGTTAGCGAAGTAAGCGCCCTTCGGCGTCATGGCCAGCACGGCCAGGATAGAACCCGGAGAGGCCGGAGAAACCAGACCGCCGTTCAGGATAGTCAGGGTAAATACGCCAGTCATACCGCCGAGGATAACGGCCAGGATCAGACGTGGGTTCATCAGCACGTACGGGAAGTAAATTTCGTGGATACCACCCAGGAAGTGGATGATTGCCGCGCCGCCCGCAGACTGCTTAGCGCTGCCGCGACCGAAGAACATGTATGCCAGCAGAACGCCCATACCCGGACCCGGGTTAGCTTCAATCAGGAAGAAGATGGATTTGCCCATCTCATGGGACTGCTGAATACCCAGCGGTGAGAAAATACCGTGGTTGATGGCGTTGTTGAGGAACAGGATTTTCGCCGGTTCAACGAAGATAGACGCCAACGGCAGCATGTCATGGACAACCATGAAGTTAACGCCTGCCGCCAGGATTTTGGACAGTGCTTCAACCAATGGGCCAATGCCAAGGAATGCCAGAATGGCGAGGATCATCCCGATGATGCCTGCGGAGAAGTTATTCACCAGCATCTCAAAACCGGACTTGATCTTACCGTCTACCCAGTTGTCGAAATGTTTGATAGCCCAGCCGCCCAGCGGGCCTGCGATCATCGCGCCGAGGAACATTGGCATATCTGCACCGACGATAACGCCCATGGTGGTGATAGCACCAACCACGCCGCCACGTTCGCCGCCAACCAGCTTACCACCGGTATAACCGATCAGCAGCGGCAGCAGATAGGTGATCATAGGACCGACAAGCTTCGCCAGCGTTTCGTTCGGCAACCACCCTGTCGGAATGAATAATGCGGTGATAATACCCCACGCGATAAACGCGCCGATATTTGGCATCACCATGTTGCTGAGGAATCGACCAAAGCTTTGCACCTTGATCTTAATATCGGATGACATAAAAACACCCCTTCTTATGTTTGCTATCGCGCAGGCTGAAAGCCCGAGGTTTGTTAATGTAGCGGCAGGAGGTAGCCGGACCCTGTAGATACTGCGAAATCTGGCACTGAATCGTTCAACTGTCCAGTCGACGACCTTTTATGTGATATTCGTCACGTAAATATAGGGTGTATGGCGTTAGTTAATGTGATCTTGATCACAAAATATCGGTACAAAAAAACATCACTGGATCAGAATTCGCCAAAAATGTGGGGTAAATGTGAACTGATTCACATTTTATCCTTTGCTGTTTGTTGAATCTTTGTGATGCAGATCGCAAAGTATTTTCATCTGCATTTGCTCGGATGTGATCTACAGCAGGTTCTACCCCCCGATATTTTTATTGCAAACAAAGCAACTTCTCACCAGAAAAAATATTTATTTTGTGGTATGGCGAAAACCCCAAACTGCAGTTATGTTCAAAACATCAGCCTGGGTGCATGCGGCTGCCGGCATAAAAAAACTCTAATTAGCGTGAATTCGAGGCAGGTATGTTTCTAAATTATTTCGCACTGGGCGTGCTGATCTTCGTCTTTCTGGTTCTGTTTTACGGAATCATCGCCATTCACGATATTCCCTATAATATGGCTAAAAAACGCAACCATCCTCATGCTGATGCCATTCATACGGCGGGTTGGATTAGCCTGTTTACACTCCATGCAATATGGCCGTTCCTGTGGATTTGGGCGACGCTCTACCAGCCTGAACGGGGGTGGGGCATGCAATCACACATCATGTCGAACGGAAAGGACCCAGACCCCGAGATTGCCGCACTGGCAGAGCGCATCACCCAGTTGGAAAAAAGACTGGATGGGGAGAAGAAAACAGATAACTCCACCTTTCCGGAGATTTAATCATGGATTTGTTGATAGTCCTGACCTATGTGGCCTTTGCCTGGGCCATCTTTAAAATATTCCGTATTCCGGTAAACCAATGGACGCTCGCTACTGCTGCATTAGGTGGGGTATTCATTGTTGCGGGACTGATCTTATTAATGAACTATAACCACCCGTATACCTTTACGGCGCAAAAAGCGGTTATTTCAATTCCGATCACTCCGCAAGTCACAGGAATTGTTAGTGAGGTAACGGATAAAAATAATCAGTTGATTAAAAAAGGCGAAGTGTTATTTAAACTCGATCCAGGCCGCTATCAGGCACGTGTTGACAGACTGCAGGCTGATCTTGTTACCGCCACACACAACATCGACAATCTGAAAGCCCAACTTTCTGAAGCCGTCGCCAATACTACCCGCGTTTCCGCTGAACGCGATCGTCTGTATAAAGATTATCAACGCTATTTGAAGGGCAGTCAGGCGAAGGTTAATCCCTTCTCTGAAAGCGATATCGACAACGCCCGGCAGAACTATCTGGCACAGGACGCGCTGGTAAAAGGTTCCGTTGCCGAACAGACGCAGATTCAGAGTCAGTTAGACAGTATGGTCAACGGGGAGCAATCTCAGGTTGCGTCTTTGCGTGCTCAGCTCGCTGAAGCCAAATACAATCTTGAGCAGACTATCGTCCGTGCCCCCAGCAACGGCTATGTTACGCAGGTGCTTATTCGGCCCGGGACCTACGCCGCCGCACTACCTCTGCGCCCGGTGATGGTATTTATTCCGGAACAGAAACGGCAAATTGTGGCGCAATTCCGCCAGAACTCGTTGCTGCGTCTTAAACCGGGTGATGAAGCGGAAGTGGTCTTCAACGCGCTGCCTGGTCAGGTTTTCTCCGGTAAGTTGACCTCCATTCTTCCGGTTGTGCCGGGCGGTTCTTATCAGGCGCAGGGGGCATTACAGTCCTTAACTGTGGTGCCGGGTACCGATGGCGTGCTGGCTACGATTGAGTTGGATCCTAATGCCGATGTGGATGCGCTGCCGGACGGTATCTATGCTCAGGTGGCGGTCTATTCCGACCATTTCGCTCACGTTTCAGTGATGCGTAAAGTGCTGCTGCGCATGACCAGCTGGATGCATTACCTTTATTTGGATCATTGAGATCGTCATCACCTGCCATTTACGGCGACCTGAGCCATACTGATATTTTTGTTGGCAAAAAGGACCCGGCATGAAACTCATTGGCAGCTATACCAGCCCTTTTGTGCGTAAAATTTCTATTCTGTTACTGGAAAAGGGCATCACCTTCGAATTTGTGAATGAACTTCCCTATAGCGCGGATAGCGGCGTGGCGCGTTATAACCCGCTAGGAAAAGTACCCGCGTTGGTCACCGATGAGGGTGAGTACTGGTTTGACTCTCCGATCATCGCAGAATACATCGAGCTGCTGGATATTGCGCCAGCCATGCTACCGGGTGAACCGTTAGCGGCACTCAAAGTTCGTCAACTGGAAGCGTTGGCCGACGGTATTATGGATGCGGGATTAGTCTCGGTGCGCGAGCAGGCTCGCCCCGCCGCGCAGCAGTCAGAAACTGAACTGTTACGCCAGCGGGAGAAGATCACCCGCAGTCTGGATATGCTGGAAGGCTATCTGGCGGACGGTACGCTGAAAACGGATACGGTTAACCTGGCTACCATCGCGATTGCCTGTGCCGTCGGTTATCTCAATTTCCGTCGGGTCGCGCCCGGCTGGTGTGTGGACCGCCCACGTCTGGTCAAACTGGTGGAAACGCTTTTTCAACGCGAAAGTTTTGCCCGCACAGAACCGCCAAAGGCTTGATGCAGATAATACCTGCCTGAGCAAAGTCACGGTACAATCCTTCCTATATCGATAGCCCTCTCCGCGGTGGAGAGGGCCACCAACAGCCAGGCCCTTTCATGACAACCGACATGCGTTCACTCTACAGCCAGCTTCCCGCTATCGATCGTTTATTGCGCGATAGCGCCTTCCCAGCCTTACGTGAATCTCACGGTCATACCCGGGTGGTTGACCTGCTGCGTCATATGCTTGACGAAGCCAGAGATGCGATTCGCGACACGCACGCGCTCCCGGCATGGTGTGAGGACTGGGCGCAAGAAGCCAGCGCCCGGCTGGAACGAGAATCGCAAAGCGCGCTGCGTCCGGTGATTAACCTGACCGGAACGGTGCTGCATACCAACCTTGGGCGAGCGTCGCAGGCCGAAGAAGCGATCGAGGCGGTGGTGCAAGCAATGCGCACGCCAGTGACGCTGGAATATAGCCTGGATGATGCCGGACGTGGACATCGGGATCGGGCGCTGGCGGATTTACTCTGCCGTCTGACGGGAGCGGAGGACGCCTGTATCGTCAATAACAATGCGGCAGCGGTTTTACTGATGCTGGCCGCCACGGCCAACGGCAAAGAGGTGGTCGTTTCGCGCGGTGAGCTGGTGGAAATTGGCGGCGCGTTTCGTATTCCGGACGTGATGTGCCAGGCCGGATGTGTTCTGCGCGAAGTCGGTACCACCAACCGGACCCATGCGAAAGATTACCGTCAGGCGGTGAATGAAAATACCGCTCTGCTGATGAAAGTCCATACCAGTAATTACAGTATTGAAGGCTTTACGAAGTCGGTGGATGAGGCTGAGCTGGCCGCTATTGGCAAGGAACTGGATGTGCCGGTGGTGGCGGATCTCGGCAGCGGCTCACTGGTCGATCTCAGCCAGTATGGATTACCGCAGGAGCCGATGCCGCAACAGCTGATTGCCGCTGGCGTCAGTCTGGTGAGCTTCTCTGGCGATAAATTACTGGGTGGGCCGCAGGCCGGGATTATCGTCGGTAAAAAAGAGATGATCGCTCGCTTACAGAGCCATCCGCTGAAACGCGCATTACGGGCTGATAAAATGACACTGGCTGCGCTGGAAGCGACGCTGCGGCTCTACCTGCACCCGGAAGCGCTGGCGCAGAAGTTGCCGACGTTACGCCAGCTCACTCGCTCGCAGGAGGCTGTCCACGCGCAGGCCCAACACTTACAGGCACGGCTTGCCGAGCATTACGGTGACGAATTCGCCCTGAACGTCATGCCTTGCCTGTCGCAAATTGGCAGCGGCTCGCTGCCGGTTGATAGGCTGCCCAGCGCGGCATTAACCTTTACCCCCCATGACGGGCGCGGTAGCCGCCTCGAGGCACTGGCCGCCCGTTGGCGTGCACTGCCCGTGCCGATCATTGGCCGGATTTATGATGGCCGCATGTGGCTGGATCTGCGCTGCCTTGAAGACGAGACCCGGTTTATGGAGATGATGCTGAAATGATTATTGCAACCGCCGGACACGTTGACCACGGAAAAACAACGTTATTACAGGCGATTACCGGCGTGAATGCCGACCGTCTGCCGGAAGAAAAAAAGCGCGGCATGACCATCGATCTCGGCTATGCCTACTGGCCGCAGCCGGACGGGCGGATACTGGGATTTATCGATGTACCCGGACACGAAAAGTTTCTGTCTAACATGCTGGCGGGTGTTGGCGGGATTGATCACGCGCTGCTGGTGGTGGCGTGTGATGACGGCGTGATGGCGCAAACGCGTGAGCACTTGCAAATTCTGCAACTGACGGGTAATCCGCAGATCACCGTGGCACTTACGAAAGCCGACCGCGTGGACGAAGCAAGAATTGAAGAGGTGCGTGCGGAGATTCAGGCCGCGCTGGGGAATTATGGTTTCGCGGAGTCGGTGCTTTTCGTCACTGCCGCCAGTGAAGGCCGTGGCATCGAGGAACTGCGCGAACATTTGCTGCAATTAACGTCGCGTGAGCATGCCCGCGATCACAGCTTCCGCCTGGCGATTGACCGTGCCTTTACGGTCAAAGGCGCGGGACTGGTGGTGACCGGGACGGCGCTCAGCGGTGAAGTGAATGTCGGTGACACACTGTGGCTCACGGGCGTCAACAAACCGATGCGCGTACGTAGCCTGCATGCACAAAATCAGGCCACCGATCGCGCGCAGGCGGGACAACGTATTGCGCTAAATATTGCCGGTGATGCGCAAAAAGAAGAACTTAACCGCGGCGACTGGCTGCTTGCTGATGCGCCGCCAGAGGCGTTTACCCGCGTGATTGTTTCTTTAGAACATGCCGCGCCGCTGATGCAGTGGCAACCGTTGCATATTCACCACGCGGCCAGCCACGTCACCGGGCGTATTTCCCTGCTCGAAGGGACGCTGGCGGAACTGGTGTTTGATACACCACTCTGGCTCGCCGATAACGACCGTCTGGTGCTGCGTGATATTTCGGCTCGCACGACGCTGGCCGGTGCGCGCGTGGTCACGCTCAATCCGCCGCGTCGCGGGAAGCGTAAGCCGGAATATTTGCAGTGGCTGTCGGCGTTGGAAAACGCACAGAGTGATGGTGACGCTCTGGCGCTGCACCTGACGCGTGGAGCGGTAAATATTCCCGACTTCGCCTGGGCGCGTCAGCTCAACGGTAACGGCATGCGTCCGTTGATCGAGCAGCATGGTTTTATTCAGGCGGGATACAGTCTGTTGGATGCCACTGTTGCAGCGCGCTGGCAGCGCAAAATCCTCGATACGCTGGCGACTTACCACGACCAGCACCGCGATGAGCCTGGACCTGGGCGCGAACGCCTGCGCCGGATGGCTTTGCCGATGGAAGATGAAGCGCTGGTCCTGCTGCTGATTGAAAAGATGCGCGAGAGCGGCGTCATCCATAGTCATCATGGCTGGCTGCATTTGCCCGATCACAAGGCCGGTTTCAGCGATGAGCAGCAAGCTATCTGGCAAAAAGCAGAACCGCTTTTTGGCGATGAGCCGTGGTGGGTGCGCGACCTGGCAAAACAGACGGGCACGGATGAGCAAATGATGCGTGTGGTGTTACGACAAGCGGCGCAGCAAGGCATCATCACCGCGATCGTGAAAGATCGTTATTACCGTAACGATCGGATAGTGGCCTTTGCCAATATGATCCGCGAACTGGATCAGGAAAGGGGATCGACATGTGCCGCTGATTTTCGCGACAGGCTTAACATCGGGCGCAAATTGGCTATTCAGATTCTGGAATATTTTGACCGCATTGGTTTTACTCGCCGTCGGGGAAATGATCATTTATTACGCGATGCATTGCTGTTCCCCGAAAAGTAATGAAACAATTAATTCAGGAATTAAATGAATTAATACAAAATAGATATTGATTGAAATAAGCACATTAGATTATGAACCTAATGTGCTTTTTAATTTTGGTTGTTATTAAAATAACAACCATGATCATATTCTGTTGGATATTTCACTCGTATGCTTCCTGACTCTTTTAGAGTAATTAAGGATCGTACAATGGCTGCTTCAACATTTTTTATTCCTTCCGTGAATGTAATCGGCGCTGATTCATTAAAAGACGCAATGAATACAATGGCGGAATATGGTTTTCGCCGTACGCTGATTGTCACGGATGCCATGCTAACGAAATTAGGTATGGCTGGCGAGATTCAAAAAGCATTACAGGAACGTGATATTTTCAGCGTAATTTACGACGGTACGCATCCTAATCCCACGACCAGCAACGTTGCCGCTGGCCTGCAAATGTTGACTGAAAACGACTGTGATAGCGTTATTTCTCTCGGTGGCGGTTCTCCACACGATTGTGCAAAAGGTATTGCGCTGGTGGCGGCTAACGGTGGCGATATTCGCGATTACGAAGGTGTAGACCGTTCTGCAAAACCGCAGTTGCCGATGATCGCCATCAACACCACGGCGGGTACGGCATCTGAAATGACCCGCTTCTGCATCATCACCGATGAAGTACGCCACATTAAAATGGCGATTGTGGATAAGCACGTTACGCCGCTGCTGTCGGTTAACGACTCCTCGCTGATGGTCGGCATGCCGAAGTCTCTGACGGCGGCTACCGGTATGGATGCGTTAACCCACGCTATCGAAGCTTACGTGTCGATTGCTGCCACGCCGATTACCGATGCATGTGCGCTGAAAGCGGTCACCATGATTGCGCAAAACCTGCCGGTCGCCGTTGAAGAGGGCAGTAATGCTCAGGCGCGCGAAGCCATGGCCTATGCGCAGTTCCTCGCAGGTATGGCCTTTAACAATGCCTCTCTTGGCTACGTGCATGCAATGGCGCACCAACTGGGTGGCTTCTACGATCTGCCACACGGAGTATGTAATGCCGTACTGCTGCCGCATGTACAGGTATTTAATAGTAAAGTTGCTGCCGCCCGCCTGCGCGATTGCGCCTCGGCAATGGGTGTGAACGTTGCTGATCTCAACGAAGAGCAAGGGGCAGAAGCCTGCATCGCAGCGATCCGCGAACTGGCGCAGAAAGTGAATATTCCGGCCGGTCTGCGTGAGCTGAACGTGAAGGAAGAAGATTTTGCCGTTCTGGCGACTAATGCCCTGAAAGATGCCTGTGGTTTCACTAACCCTATTCAGGCGACACATGAAGAAATCATGGCGATTTATCGTGCTGCCATGTAATTCGTGATACCTGTCGTAAAGCAGTAAAAGGCTGGCGAATAATTCGCCAGTCCCGTCTACCCTTGTAGTACCCCTACAGCAAGGAGACGGTCATGACCAATAACCCCCCTTCAACGCGTATTTACCCCGGCGAGTATGGTTACCCCCTGAAGTTAAAAGCCCGATACGATAACTTTATCGGTGGTGACTGGGTCGCCCCGGTGGACGGCGAGTATTACCAAAACCTGACGCCGGTAACCGGGCAATTACTGTGCGAAGTGGCCTCTTCCGGCAAAAAGGACATCGATCTGGCACTGGATGCCGCGCATAAAGTAAAAGATAAATGGGCGCAGACTTCCGTGCAGGACAGGGCGGCGATTTTGTTCAAAATTGCCGATCGTATGGAGCAAAATCTGGAGCTGCTGGCAACGGCTGAAACCTGGGATAACGGTAAACCCATCCGCGAAACCAGCGCGGCAGATGTGCCGCTGGCAATTGACCATTTCCGCTATTTTGCCTCCTGTATTCGTGCGCAGGAAGGGGGAATCAGCGAGGTTGATAGCGAAACCGTGGCTTATCACTTCCATGAACCTCTTGGCGTGGTAGGGCAAATTATCCCGTGGAACTTCCCGCTGCTGATGGCCAGCTGGAAGATGGCACCCGCGCTGGCGGCGGGTAACTGCGTGGTGCTTAAACCCGCGCGCCTGACGCCGCTGTCCGTGCTGTTGCTGATGGAAGTCATCGGCGATCTGCTCCCGCCTGGCGTGGTGAACGTGGTAAACGGCGCGGGTGGGGAGATCGGTGAGTATCTGGCGACGTCAAAACGTATTGCGAAAGTGGCGTTTACCGGCTCAACGGAAGTTGGGCAGCAGATCATGCAGTACGCCACGCAGAACATTATTCCTGTCACGCTGGAACTGGGCGGGAAATCACCCAATATCTTCTTCGCGGACGTGATGGATGAAGAAGATGCGTTCTTTGACAAAGCGCTGGAAGGTTTTGCATTGTTTGCCTTCAACCAGGGCGAAGTGTGTACCTGTCCGAGTCGTGCGCTGGTTCAGGAATCCATTTATGAACGTTTTATGGAAAGAGCCATTCGTCGGGTGGAAAGTATCCGTAGCGGCAACCCGTTAGACAGCGTGACGCAAATGGGCGCGCAGGTGTCGCATGGTCAACTGGAAACTATTCTGAATTACATCGACATTGGTAAGAAAGAAGGAGCAGATGTTCTCACCGGCGGGCGGCGCAAGCAGCTGGATGGCGAGTTAAAAGAGGGGTACTACCTCGAACCAACCATTCTGTTTGGTAAGAACAACATGCGGGTTTTCCAGGAGGAGATCTTCGGGCCGGTGCTGGCTGTCACAACGTTTAAAACCATGGAAGAGGCGCTGGAAATCGCTAATGACACCCAATATGGGCTTGGCGCTGGCGTCTGGAGTCGTAATGGAAATCTGGCGTACAAAATGGGACGTGGGATTCAGGCGGGGCGAGTTTGGACCAACTGTTACCATGCGTATCCGGCACATGCGGCGTTTGGTGGCTATAAGCAGTCGGGCATCGGGCGCGAGACGCATAAGATGATGCTTGAACATTATCAGCAAACCAAGTGCCTGCTGGTGAGCTACTCTGATAAACCACTGGGGCTGTTTTAATTTCACGTCACTGATTGCCCGGTTTTGCACCGGGCAAATCTTTATTCTGCAGTTATATATAAACCCATATATCGTTATATAAATAAGAAAATTGCATCCACTCTGGTCATTCCAATACTATTATCAACTCTATTGTTTAAATCAAATTGCATCTGAATTTCTTAATTTAAATCCCTGAGGCAAATATGTTCCTTAATTATTTTGCATTAGGAGTGCTTATTTTTGTATTCCTGGTCATTTTTTACGGGATTATTATTCTGCATGATATTCCCTATCTAATTGCAAAGAAACGTAACCACCCCCATGCCGACGCAATACATGTTGCGGGTTGGGTTAGTTTGTTTACCTTACATGTTATTTGGCCCTTTTTATGGATCTGGGCAACGCTTTATCGTCCGGAGCGCGGATGGGGTATGCAGAGCGCGGATTCTTCCCTGATCCAGCTTCAGGCAAGGGTTGCGGATCTGGAAAAGAAACTGGGTGAGGCCAAGACCTCTCCGGCGGAGTAATATCGATGGATTTACTAATTGTTCTGACCTATGTGGCGTGTGCATGGTCAATTTTTAAAATTTTTAAAATTCCTGTAAATAAATGGACAGTTCCTACCGCAGCATTAGGCGGTATATTCATTGTTTGCGGGCTTATATTACTGATGAATTATAACCATCCGTATACCTTTAAAGCACAAAAGGCGGTAATTTCTATTCCCGTGGTGCCGCAGGTAACGGGTGTAGTGACAGAAGTGACGGATAAGAAGAATACGCTAATCAAAAAAGGCGAGGTTCTGTTTAAGCTTAATCCAGGGCGTTATCAGGCACGGGTCGATCGCCTGAAAGCTGATATTGTCACCGCACAGCATAAAGAGCAGGCTCTGGTTGCGCAGTTAGACGAAATGATAGCCAACACGCAGCGGGCAAAGGCCACGCGTGACAAACTGGCAAAAGATTACCAGCGCTATGCACAGGGTAGTCAGGCGAAGGTGAATCCTTTTTCTGAACGCGATATCGATGCGGCGCGGCAAAACTATCTGGCGCAGGAAGCGTCGGTGAAATCCTCCGTCGCGGAGCAGCAGCAAATCCAGAGTCAGTTAGACAGCCTGATACTGGGCGAGAATTCGCAAATTGCCAGCCTGAAAGCGCAGTTAGCCGAAGCGGAGTTCAACCTGGACCAGACGGTGGTTCGCGCGCCCAGCGATGGCTATGTGACGCAGGTGCTGATGCGCCCGGGAACCTATGCCGCCGCGCTGCCGATGCGTCCGGTGATGGTATTCATCCCGGATCAAAAAAGGCAAATTATCGCCCAGTTCCGTCAGAACTCGCTGCTGCGTCTGGAACCTGGCGATGAAGCGGAAGTGGTATTTAACGCGCTGCCGGGTAAGGTATTCAGCGGTAAACTGGCTGCAATTAGTCCGGCAGTGCCGGGCGGGACATACCAGTCGAATGGGGCGCTGCAATCCTTAAATTCTACGCCCGGTTCGGAAGGGGTAATCGCCACGATTGAGCTGAATGATAATGCGGAGGTTAGCGCGTTACCTGATGGGATCTACGCGCAGGTCGCGGTTTATTCTGACCACTTCGAACATGTGTCCGTCATGCGCAAAGTCTTGTTGCGCATGACCAGTTGGGTACATTACCTGTATCTCGATCATTAAACTCAGGCTATTTTGCTTGCTCAGTCTGCTGATCCAGCGACTGAGCAAGCTGCCGGCGAATCTCCGCCAACATCTCATCAAGAATAAACTGTACCCGCCATGGCTGATATTCACGTTTGCGGAAAATCGCCACCAGATCCAGCCACCATTCATGCTGTCCGGAGAAACACGGAACCAGCCCGTTAGGCTGACTTTCTTTTTGTACGCTCGCCTTCGGTGCAAAAACAATGCCCAGATGGTTTCGCGCCAACGACAGCGCAGATTGCGTATTGTCGCAAACATAGTTACCCGTTACGCGATAGTCATGCATCTCTTTACCACCGGGGGAGGAGAATCGCCAAATGTTAGCATCATCAATCATCATGGAATCAATCAGAATACAGGAGTGATGCTCAAGTTCTTCAGGAGTGCTGATGGGATGTTGGGCCAGGTATTGATTACTGGCGAAAGCGGTAACCACATATTTGGTAATAAAACTGGCGACCAAAGATTCATCTTTTGGATGTGCATAAGTAATTAAAACATCACAGTCATCAGGAAATTCGACTCCTTCATAAAAGGCTTTACGTTCCAGGTTATAGGTTTTTAGCACCAGACTGATATCGCCAATATCCATAATTTTTGCAATAACATGTTGCGATAAGTAAGCGATAATTCCGGTTGGTGCATATACCGTTACTTTTCCACGTTTCTCGTGCTTATAATCAGCAATGAAATTATTTAACTGCTCGTTTCTGTCTAACATGTCATTGATGTAAGGAAGTAACGCTATACCAAACGGCGTGAGGGTCAGTTGCCGGGTGGTGCGGTCAAACACCTTTAATCCAACTTTTGATTCAAAATCAGCAAGATATTTACTGACGTTGGCCTGTGCGATGCCGAGAACAGTCGCGGCATGACTGATATTTTCACTGGCAGCGATTACCGAAATAATCTTCAGCTCCCGGTGTTTAAGTTGTAATTTATTCATCGCCAAGCCCAATATATATAATTTTTTATATATTACTATATAAATATGAACCTTGCATCGATGAAATTGTAAGCATTATTATGCACCAGTTTTGTAGCTTATTTTAAAATGGAATGTTGGCATGTTAATTAAACACAATATTGTGGCACTGCTCGCCTTTTCTTTTATGGCGAGTGCAACTGCCGCAGAGTTTTCTATTGGCGCTGGTGCTGTATATAATGAATCACCTTATCGCGGGTATAATGATAATGTTCACGCAGTACCGCTAGTCAGTTACGAAAGTGAATCATTTTATTTTAGGCAAACAACGCTAGGTTATATTTTGTCTAAGAGTGAAAGTAATGAATTTAGTATTACTGCCTCTTATATGCCGCTTGAGTTTGATCCCGGCGATAATGACGATCATGCGATGAAAAAGCTGGATAAGCGTGACGCAACTGCAATGGCGGGTGCCGCGTGGTATCACCATGAAAGATGGGGTAGCGTGAAAGTCTCCGCCGCTGCGGATGTGCTGGACAACAGTAATGGCTGGGTAGGGGAAGTTTCACTGTTCCGTCCAATGCCGATGGGCAAGCTGACGCTGACGCCATCGATTGGCGTGCTCTACTATGACGAAAACTTCAATGAATACTACTACGGCATATCGGGTAATGAGTCCCGTCGTAGTGGCTTATCAAGCTATTCCCCAGGCGATAGCTGGACACCGTATGTTGGCCTGTCCGCTAAATACGCATTGACCACTAACCTGACGCTGCTGGCAAGCGCCAATTATAGCGCACTGCCGGATGACATTAAAAATAGCCCGATGGTTGATCGCGATGACAGCTTTACCTTTATGTCCGGTCTGACCTGGCGTTTCTGATTTAAATACGTGCCTGATGGCGCTTCGCTTATCAGGCCTACGTGGATAGGTGTTGTAGGCCGGATAAGACGTGAAGCGTCGCCATCCGGCACGGTTTAATTACTGCTCGTTTATCCAGATACGCATTTCGCCTTCACCACGGTTTGCCCAGCTAAACCACGGAATAAACGTCAATGTATGCGCCTGACGCGAAGTTGGGGAAACATCGTAGTGCCACAACGATTGTTGTGCTGCATCGGCTGCACTTTGCTTCACACCTTCAGCCTGAATTAACATTTTATGGCTGAACAATCCCTTACCTTCGAATACTCTGAACTCACTCTCTTTTGGCAACCACAGATTATGCAATTCCTCGCCGTTGTCGGCCTGCTCCAGGCAATATACCAGTGGCCCACGCTGAATGGCGACCTTACCGGCAACATGACGCACTAATGGATTTCCGTATACCCGACGCACCGGCATTGGCAGGGTCAAACTGAGCGTATCGCCTTCCTGCCAGGTTCGACTGATGTGCAAATAGCCTTTGCGAATATCCTGCTCAACCGGCTGACCATTCAACAAAACCTGCGGCGCGGAGCACCAGTCTGGCAGGCGCAGAGCCAGAGTGTGATAAACCGACCGCGGTGATTCGATGGTGATTTTTACCTGCTCATGCCATGGGTAATCTCCGCTAATACGCAGTTTAAGCGAGCCGTTTACAACAGGGACCTCCATGCTATTGCCCACGTACATATTGATATACAGCGCGTCCTGACGCGGTGTATAGATGTAGTGGCCAATTGAGGTTAACACGCGGGCGATATTCGGCGGGCAACAGGCGCAGCCAAACCAGCGCTGGCGAACGGGTTTCACGTGGTCATAAATATGATTGAATTTTAATGATTTAGGATGTACTTCCAGCGGGTTCACATAGAAGAAGTGCTTGCCATCGAGCGCCATCCCGCCCAATACGGTATTATACAGGGCGCGCTCCATCACGTCGGCATACTGGCTGTC
Source organism: Citrobacter sp. Cf087 (assembly GCF_030334285.1). NCBI lineage: Bacteria > Pseudomonadati > Pseudomonadota > Gammaproteobacteria > Enterobacterales > Enterobacteriaceae > Citrobacter > Citrobacter sp. Cf087. The sequence continues at coordinate 245,208 of NZ_JAOWED010000032.1, read as the reverse complement.
GGCTTCCATTTCCAGCATTCTGCGGGCGAACATCATCAGGCCGATTGAGGCGCAGCTTTCCGCATACACGGAGTCGTTGGGCAGATCGTAATCGCTGCTAAACGCCTCGCCGCTGCTTTGTGAACCGATCCCGCCGGTAATGTACAACTGGCGCTGGGCCATGTTTTTCCACAGACGCAGGCAATCCTGACGCTTGCCTTCGTCCTGGCTTAAGCGTGCCAGATGAGCGACGCCGGTCATCAGGTAGACAAAGCGCACCGCATGCCCGATCGCCGTTTGCTGTTCTGAAATGGGCTGATGAGCCTGGCTATAGGGTTTATCCTTCACCATCCATGCCGGACCGTAAGTATGCCAGTAAGAGGTTTGGCCGCGCTTTTCGTACTCTTCGTCATAGAAATGGGGCTGTGCGCCGCGCTGTTCCACAAAGTAATTTACCAGCGCCATATAGCGTGGTTGCTGGGTCACTTCGTATAAGCGCATTAACGCCAGCTCGATTTCCGGGTGTCCTGGGTAGCCGCGCAGTTGATTCTCCCCGAGTCCAAACACGCTGTCGATGTGATCTGCCAGGCGACACACCACCTCTAACAGACGGCGTTTACCCGTCGCCTGAAAGAACGCGACGCCTGCTTCGATCAAATGACCTGCACAGTACAACTCATGACACTCGGCGAGGTTGGTCCAGCGTTCATCCGGTGCTTTCACTGTGAAGTACGTATTGAGATAGCCGTCTTCACACTGGGCGGCCGCCACCAGTTCAATGACTTCATCGGCCGTTTTTTCAAGTTCCGCATCGGGTTTCTGGCACAGGGACCAGGCAACGGCCTCCAGCCACTTTGCTACGTCGCTATCCTGAAAAACCATGCCGTAAAATTCGCCATCCTGCAGGCCCGCGGCGATACGGAAATTCTCTATCGCATGACTTGGTTCCGCCTCTGCAATGCGGTCATTGAGCGCATCCCATTGATAGGGGATCACCACGTCACGCACCAACTGCTGATATTGTCCGAGGAACGGATCGCTGACGGTGAGCTTATGCAGGTCGACTTCCAGTACGTTCATTTCGTGCTCCTTAAGGCTGTACATGACGCTGACGCAGATCGGTGGCAATGCGCGACATCATCGGATTATTGAGTTTGCAGATGCGGATAGACAGCGCCAACAGCAGGTGGAACAGCGCGGGCAGCAGCGTCTCCATCGCGGTAATTCCTTGCAGCGAGCTGGCGGTTTGGTTACCAGCGCCTGGCTGATAGGCGACAAAAATAAACAGCAGGCTGATGATCCCCGCACTTGAGGCCCAGGCCAGCTTGATGAAAAACAGATTGAAGGCGAAATTCATGCCGGAGGAACGTACGCCGGTTTTCCACTCGCCGTAATCGTCGGCGAAGGCCATCAGTGAGAAGTGCAACGGCAGCGTGAAGCCTAAAATAATGCCGTTACCGAGGATGACTGCCAGCCACAGCGTCTGATAAGCCGGGCCGGTTGGCAGGAACCACATCAGTATCGCCAGGGCCGTCAGCACCAGATTGGTGTAGTAATAGAGTTTGACGGTATCGATGCGGCGGGTCAGGGGGCTGACAATCACTGAACCGATGATGGACGCGAAAGTGACCATGGTGAAAAACAGCGACGTATAGGCGGTGCTGCCTTCCAGCACGTAGGTAATAAAATACATGTACCCGCCGCCGCGAATATTAAAGACGTTGATCAGCAGGAAAGACATTACCAGCATCAACAATAGCTGATCGTTTTTGCGCAGCCCTCCAATGTGTTCACGCAGGGTAAATTTCCCCATCATCGCCAGCGGTACACGCTCGCGAACCCAGAAGAAACAGCACAGGAACATCACCACCGCGATGGCACACAGGATGCCCACGCCAAACTGATAACCCTGTGCGGCATTGCCCTGACCCAGAATATCCACCATCCACGGCAGACCAACGGAAACCAGGAATCCCGCCACGCCGCACAGCACAAAGCGCCAGGACTGACAGGCGATCACCTCGTTATGGCGGGTCGTCATGGTGTTGATCAGCGCACAATACGGTACGTTGATGGCGGTATAGCCGACAGAGAGCAGGAGATAGGTGCCGAATGCCCAGGCGATCTTGACCCCCATGCTGGCGTCCGGGACGGTAAAAGTGAGCACGCCAATAATACCGATCGGAATCGCAACCCACAGTTGCCACGGGCGAAAGCGCCCCCAGCGGCTTTGCGTACGGTCGGCTAGCACACCCATGATGGGGTCGGAAATGGCGTCAAATACACGCAGGGCAATAAATAATGTGCCGACCAGCGCAGGCGTTAACCCGAAGACATCGGTGTAGAAAAATGTCAGGAAGTTCATGATCAGGCAGGTAATTACTGTCCCGCCAGCATCGCCTAGTCCATAACCAATTTTTTCACGCAGGGATAATTTGTCGTCCTGGGCACGCTGTGCCAAATCAGATGTTGTAATCGGAGCCGAAGTCATAAATAACTCCCGGAGAGGATGTTCAGAAAGTATCCCGCTACGTTGCGGGTTATTTGTTTGTAATTTGCAAAATACGTTATTTATTCTGCACGAAATGTTTGGGTCAACAAGGGAAGAGAAAAGTATAAAAAGATGACAATTCCGACTTCATTATAAAAATGTGATTTCGATCCGGCGGAAAGCAGGTTTATCGTGAATAATCAATGATAAAGATCGGTTTAAATAATGTAGAAAGCGGGAATTTGAATATATATGCTCGAATTATCCATGTCTCTTCCGATTAAAGTGCAAAATGGTGGGCTATTTATTTCCCGGGGCGTGGGCAGTCATCCTGCGCGACGATTGCAATCCTGGGAAATTATCTTTGTTGAAAAAGGGACATTAACGATTCGCGAAGGCCAGACAGTTTTTTGCGTGAATGCCGGAGAAAGTTTGCTGCTGTGGCCGCAGCGCTTGCATATTGGCGTTGGGCAATTTCCGGCTGATTTGAAATTTTACTGGCTGCATTTTGAGGTGACGGCAGAAAACGACGCATCAATAACGGAACCGTTACTTGCTATCCCTCAACATACCCGGGTGGGCGAGCCCCAATATATTATTTCGCTGTTTCGCCAGTTCTTACGCGAGCAGGAAAATATTCATCGCAGCATGGCGCTGGAACTGATCCTGCTGCTGATTTTGCAGCAAATATCCGCAGCCGCCAGCGAGCAACCTGTCGACAGCCCCGGGAATGCGTTGGCCTGGAAAGCGCAGCAAATCATTCACACCCGGTTCCACCTGCCGATTTCCGCCTCAACGTTGGCGAAAGAGCTGCATTGCAATGCGGATTATCTGGGGCGCGTTTTCCGTGGCGCTTTCCGGCTGACGCTAACCGAAGCGTTGCACCGTCAGCGGGTAAGGGCGGCAGAAAAACTGTTAATCAGCGATTCGCTGTCGCTAACCGAGGTGGCGATGAAATGTGGATTTAATGATGTGGGTTATTTTCGCAAAATATTCCACAAGCACACCAGCCTGACGCCTGCGGCGTGGAAACGGCGCTATTGCAAAGAACATATCAATAGCGCCTGACCCGTTATTGTCCGTAATACGCATTCGCCCCGTGTTTGCGCAGATAATGTTTATCCAGCAACTCAGACTGCATATCCGGCAACTGCGGGGCTAACTGGCGAGAGAACAACCCCATGTAGGCGCACTCTTCGAGCACCACAGCGTTATGCACCGCGTCTGCGGCGTCTTTACCCCAGGCGAACGGTCCGTGGGAGTGCACCAATACCGCCGGAACCTGCAGCGGATTGAGATCGCGCTGCTCGAAGGTCTGAATGATCACCTTTCCGGTTTGATATTCATATTCGCCGTTGATCTCTTCAGCGGTCATTAGACGCGTACACGGAATAGAACCATAGAAATAATCGGCATGCGTGGTGCCCCATGCAGGGAGATCCAGACCCGCCTGCGACCAGATTGTCGCGTGGCGAGAATGGGTATGGACGATCCCGCCGATCTGTGGATAACGACGATACAGCGCCAGATGGGTTGGCGTGTCGGACGACGGTTTTTTGTTGCCTTCCACTACGTTGCCGCTGGCAATATCCACTACCACCATGTCGTCGGCGGTCATCACCTCATATTCCACGCCGGATGGCTTAATCACCATCAGTTTACGTGTTTCATCCACTGCGCTGACGTTGCCCCAGGTAAAGGTGACTAAGCCATGAGCCGGGAGCGCCAGGTTTGCCGCCAGCACCTCGGCTTTCAGTTGTTCTAACATGGAAATCCCCCTTCCTGCATGCGTGCTTCTATCCAGCGCCGTGCCTGGATAATTTCCAGTACCGGCTCCTTCGCTTTTTCAGTCCACATTTCAATCAGAAACGACCCGCGATAGTTCAACTGATGCAGCGTTTTGAAGATGCCAACAAAGTCCACGCACCCTTCGCCAAACGGCACATCGCGAAACTGGCCCGGATGAGTTTCGGTTACCGGCAGCGTGTCTTTCAGATGGATAGCAGCGATGCGGTCAATGCCCAGCGTCAATTCGGCAGTGACGTCATTCCCCCAGGCGCTGAGGTTGCCCACGTCCGGATAAACGGTGAACCACGGCGATGACAGCATTTCATCCCACTTTTTCCACTTGCTGATCGAGTTCATAAACGCGGTATCCATGATTTCTACCGCCAGCATCACCTGCGCGGCAGCGGCTTGCTCGACTGCCCATGCCAGCCCTTCGGCAAAGCGCTGCTGCGTTCCTGCGTCATGTTCTTCGTAATAGACGTCGTAACCAGCCAGTTGAATAGTGCGGATACCCAGATCGCGCGCCAGACGAATGGCTTTGCTCATTATTTCTCGCGCCCGCTCACGCACGGCTTCATCGCGGCTGCCAAAGGGAAAACGACGGTGGGCGGACAAGCACATTGATGGGATCGCCACGCCGGTTTCCAGCATCGCGCTCACCAGCGATGTGCGCTGAGCCGGACTCCAGTCGAGACGCGACAGACGTTCATCGGTTTCATCCACCGACATCTCGACGAAATCAAAACCGCAGCTTTTTGCCAGCACCAGCCGTTCCGGCCAGGAGAGGTCTTTCGCCAGCGCTTTTTCATAGATACCTAATGGATGATTACGCATGCTGTGTTCCCCAGATGGCGTCGATTTGCGCATGGAATTCGCCAGCAACCTGCGCTGGGTTTTGCGCTCCCGCCAGCGCGCGCCCGGCAATAAAAGCTTTGACGTTAATATCGCGAAACAACGACAGATCGGCGGGCGTGATCCCACCGGTAATCGACAGTTCCAGACCAATATCAGAAAGCGCCTTCATACGCGCCAGGTCTGCTTCTCCCCACTGTTGTCCGCTGGCCTGAGCATCGCGGCCACGATGGTAAATCGCCTGGCGAACGCCAACGCGATACCAGTCGCGGGCATCATCCAGAGTCCAGTTGCCGAACAGCTCCATCTGAATTTCGCCGCCGCAGGACTGCGCGATGCCATGACCTTTCTCTACCGTCGCCAGCGGCGCAGCACAGATGATGGTCATCCAGTTGGCACCTGCTCCAAAGGCTTGCTGCGCGAGGGTTTCGCCCGCATCGGCCACTTTCCAGTCGGCGACGATGATTTTATTTGGGCACTGGGCACGCAGGGCTTTCACGGCGCTCAGCCCTTCGGTTAAGCAGAGAATCGTCCCCGCTTCAACGATATCGACGCTCTCTTGTAGCAGCGCGACGTCGCGTTGTGCGGCTTCAAGGCTGGTGTGGTCGAGCGCCAGTTGCAGTAATGGTCGACTCATCATTCGTGCTCCTTAATGCAGGCGTGGTAGCCCTGTAGTGCGGTAATTAAATCCAGGTATTGGCTGTATTTACGCTGGTAGCTCGCCTGCGCGGCGGCGTCCGGCAATAGCGTGCGTACCGGGTGCTGTAGGCTGCGCTGGGCGTCGCTGAAGTTGGAATAAACGCCGGTGCCGACGCGGGCGGCAAGCGCAGCGCCAAAGCAACCGGTCTCTTCAATCTGTGGCAATTCGATACGTAAACCGCTGACGTCTGCCAGCATTTGCATCCAGATGTCGGAGTGCGCCGGACCGCCGGTGACGCGCAGGGTATGCGCCTTCGTAAAACGTTCGCGCATGCGGTTGAGGTGGGTCATGTGGCTAAAAACCACGCCTTCGTAGATGGCCTGTAATAAGTGGGCGCGAGTGTGTATTGCCTGCATGCCATAAAAGCCGCTGGTCATCTCCAGCCCGGCGTTGCTGCCGTACAAAAAGGGCAGGAAGAAAAGCTCGCTACTGGCTTTCGGTAAGCTGGCGACGGCCTGATTGATCTCAGCAAAAGAGAGTTCGCCCCACTGGGCGGTAAACCATTCCAGATTGCCGGAAGAGGTCGGGCTGGCTTCGTGAACGATGTACTGCCCGTCGTTGACATAGCGCCCATAAACATAGGGATGGGCCTCGTGGTCGCGCAGACCGTGAGCGATCCCGCTGGTGACGGCCCAAGTACCCATCACCGCGTTGAGGGTGTATTCATCTTCGATACCGGCGCAGAGTGCGGTGGAAACCACATCAAACAGTCCGCCGACGACGGGCGTGCCCGCCGCCAGACCGGTTATGGCGGCTGTCTGAGCGGTGATTTCCCCGCATATTTCTGCTGAACCGACAATCGGTGGTAGCGCATTGTCGATCTCACTGATGCCCAGCCACTGGGTCAGGCGCGAGTCGTACTGACCCGAAGTCATGTTGTAGAGGTTCGACTCGGAGATATTGCTCTCTTCACAGCCTTTGACGCCGGTTAAGCACCAGCGCAGATAGTCATGGCCCATCATGACGCAGCCAATTTGCGCGTAACGGTGAGGTTGATTCTCTTTCACCCAGCGCAGCAATGATGCCGGATGCCCGGTCCACAATGTCTGGCGGGTGACCGGGTAGAGCTGCTCAGGGATCCCATCCTGCTGCCAGCGCTGAACGATATCCATCGCCCGGCGGTCGGAAGAGAGGATGGCATTGCCCAGCGGTTTATCCTGCTTATCGAGAAGGAACAGGCCTTTGCCCTGAGCGGAAATACCGACGCCTTTGATTTGATCGCCGCAGACGCCGGTGCGCGCTAACAGCCCGGCGATCGTGGCTACACACTGTTGCCACAACTGGTGCATATCGCGTTCGGCGTAACCGGGCAATGGCGATGCGGTCTGCAACGATTGCCGGTTAATGCCATGTTCATGACCTTTGGCGTCATACAACCCAGCTTTCAGATACGTACCGCCACAATCAATACCCAGCCAGAAGGTCTCTTTCTCACTCATCTTGTTATCTCATTTTTGCCGGATGGCGCTGCGCTTATCCGGCCTGGGACGGTTGCTACCTGTAGGCCCGGTAAGCGCAGCGCCACCGGGCATTGTTTTACGCTGTACGTTTATGTGGATTCAGTGTCTTTAGCGGAGCGGCACCGGCGTCGCATTTGGCTGGCAGCAGCAGCGCCATCAGCGCGGCCAGAGCCAGTGAGATAGCCAGGCAGTAAACCCCCGCATCTTTGCTATACAGGGTGATGAGTACGCCGACCGCATAAGGACCGCAGAAGCCGCCGAGGTTGCCCAGCGCGTTGATGACTCCACGCGCGCCACCGGCCATTTCCGCACTGAACAAACGCGCCGGAATGGTCCAGAACACGCCCGCTGCCGATTGCAGGAAGAAGCCGCAGCCGACCAGCGCGGCATAAGCCAGCCAGACGTTATTTTTCAGCGCCACGGAAAGGAACATGCACAGGGCAAAGCCAATCAACGGCAGGCAGACGAACAGCTTGCGTTTACCGGTGCGGTCAGAGAGAGAAGAGAACAGGAACATCCCGGCAATGGCCCCGACGTACGGCAGAATGGCGAGCATACCGACCTGTCCCATGCTGCTGTGCGTCAACTCTTTGAGGATGGTCGGCAGCCACAGGGTGTAACCGTAAATCCCGGTCTGATAGAAGAAGTTCAGCGCGATGAGCTGCCACATGGTTTTATCGGAAAGCACCGCGCCCAGAGAGGCATTTTTGACTTCCGTTCCGGCAATGGCTTTTTGCTCGGCGGCCAGCGTTTCGACCAGGTAATTTTTCTCGGCCTCAGAGATCCAGCGCGCCTCCTGCGGACGGTCGTAAACGGTATAGGCCCACAACACCAGTACAACGACGGAAAGCAAACCTTCAATGATGAACAGCCAGCGCCAGTCGAGAACGGTGATAATCCAGCCCGAGAGCGGGGCGGTAATGATCCCGGCAATCGGCACAAACATAATCACAATCGCATTGGCGCGACCACGCTCGGCGTCGGGGAACCAGTTACTGATCATCGTCAGCACCACCGGCAGCATGCCGCCTTCGGCAACGCCGAGTAAAAAGCGCAGAACCAGCAGTTGGTACTGATTAGTGATTAACCCCGTGAGGACGGAAATAACCGCCCAGGCAACCAGCGACCAGCCGATAAATTTCTTGCCGCTGCCGTGAACGGCAATTTTTCCGCCGGGAACCTGTAAAAACAGATAACCGATAAAGAAAATACCGCCAGCCAGTCCTGCCATGGTGGCGGAAATACCTAATTCCTCATCCATTCCGCCCGGCATCGCGAAAGCGATATTGACGCGGTCCATATAAGAAATAATACAGGCGATGAGAATAGGTGGAATAATCCGCAGCCAGCGCTGACGGGGTATATCTTTGAGTGTAGGGCGAGAGGTCATGTTCATATTAATATTCTCGTAGAGTAGTATTTTATTTTTATAGTTTTGCTTTATTTAATGCGGCGATACCGTCGCGCAATATTGCTACGCGATGGTTCACATCTGCATTGGCATTTATTTCCAGCAATTTAATACCGGCAAATTGCAATGGTTCGGCTTCTGCGCAGGCGAATAGTTCGCGGGCATGGTCGGTGGTCATCAGGCTTTGTGGGCAGAATGGGGCAAACGGCGCGTGTAAGTCCTGCCATTCGCCGTATTCCCCCGCAAGCGTGGTACCGGAGAACATCAGCGCGCCCAGTTTTCCAGCCCGTTTGGCCTGCTGCGTGTGGGCCAGCGCCAGGGCGGGGTTCTGCCCTTCAATGGTCGATCGCGCCCAGTTAATGCACAGGCTGATGTCATACCCGGCAATGACCTCCAGCACGTTGTCCAACGGCAGAAAGCCTTTGCGCGGCGCAATGCCGGTCATGGCATCGCAATGTTCCAGCACCAGATCGCAGGACCAGTCCCAGGAGGTAATCTCTTTCAGCGAACGGGCAAACGCGTCGGTGGCCTGTGCAACATTTGGGTTGCTGGCATTGGGGGCGGCATGCAGTTCCAGCGCAATCACTTTTCCGGCGTGTGCCGTATTGATATGGTTGATTTTCTGCTGCAGATGACGGTAATACGCCACGCTGGCTTTACGCTGTTCTTCGTCGCTGGAGGCCAGCCCAAAAGCGCTGTTTGCGCCGCGACGGCGCATGGTTTCCATAATGGCGGTGACCACGATTTGCCAGTCGCCCGGCGTATGACGTAATAACCATTCGTCGCCTAACGGGTGAAGATGTTCAAGGCAGGGCTGCTCCAGACCGCGAATATCGGGAGTATCGGCGAGCTGTCGCCAGAATTCCTTCTCTTCCTCTTCACTCTTTTGGTGAAATGAGGGTGCACAGGGGTACGCACCGATAATATAACCGGCATTATTAACGCTCATGTTGTGCTCCTTTTATAAAACTGAAATAGCAACCTTCACAACTATTTTGCGGATCGGCGTGGCGACAGTTTTATGACATGCAGGGCGATGAACATCCTGCGGGAAAAATATGGCATAACTTCCCGGAATCATTTCAATGAAAGATTCATGTTCGCTGGCGTGATAAAAAATAATATCGCGCTGTTCTAATAACGATTCGCTGATTTGGTTATTCCCAGTATCAATCGCGATCCCGATTTTCTCTTCGCCCCAGGCCAGAAATTGAATATCCAGGTAGCGGCGATGCACCTCCGGGCGATTTTCGGCAACGTCACGCGTGGTTAAATCGATAACCTGCGCGAAGATATTTTTACCGTCGATTTCTACCACGCCCGGTTCCAGATTGCGGAAGTCTGTGCTGCGCAGAAAGTCGAGTGCCCTTTCAATCGCCGCGGGTAAACGACATGGGTTAGGCTGAGCGATATGTCCAAAGATCATACACTGACTCCTTACAACGCCTGAATTTTGGCCCAGACGCTGTCATCAACGGTGATACCGTTGCGGCGGTTTTCTTCCAGCAGCTTTGTAAACTCGTGGCCCGGCAGGCGGACAGGTGTGTTTTCATCGGCGCGTTCGGCGGAGGTGATGAAATCCATAATCCGCTGTAGCTTGGCATCACGGGTGGCGCCATCGATCAGCTTGTCTACTTCAATGGCGATGAAAATCTGTGAAACGCCATATTCATCGCTGTTGTCCTGGGTGACCTCGGCCACGGAAGAACCGTCTGAAAGCAGGGTGGCGATCATATCCAGCACAATCGACAGACCTGAACCTTTCCAGTAACCCATTGGTAAAATGCGGCGGTTTTTTTCGATAACGCCCGGCTCTTTAGTGAGATTGCCTTCATCATCAAAGCCACCATCTACCGGCAGTTCGCGACCGGCCAGGCGATTCACTTCCAGCATGCCGTAGGAGAACATCGACATCGACATATCAACCATGGTGATTGGCGATGAGGGGATCGCGACGATCAACGGGTTAGTACCAATGCGGCACTCTTTCGAACCCCATGGCGGCATGACGGCAATCGAGTTAGTCCAGCAGATACCGATGTAACCTTTCTCCGCCGCCTGCCAGCCATAGCTGCCGCCGCGCATCCAGTGGTTGGCGTTACGCAGTGCGACCAGGCCAATACCGTGATCGGAGGCCAGCTCAATGGCTCTGTCCATCATCTTTTTCGCCGTTAGATTTCCGATCGAACGCTGGGCATCCCATTGTTCAATCGCTCCCAGGCTAGTAATGCGTTGCGGTTTGGCCTCAGGAATGATGTCGCCGTTATCTAATTGCTGAATAAAACGAGGAAAACGATTCACGCCGTGCGAATACACGCCGGACTCGGTGGTGCGCGCAAACATTTCGGCACAGGCATCGGCGGTTTCAACGGCGATACCGCGTGCCAGCAGTACCCGATTGAACGCATCTTTCAACTGCTCAAAAGTGACTTTCATTCCTGTTTCCTTGTTTAAATTTGATCGCTTTTTTATCTCTAAATTTCACTATGCGAAATCTGATTTCAAATATAGCGATCAAATTTTGACAGATCAACGGGGTGGTCTATTTTTTAAAATCATCAAAATCAAATAGTTGTGTTTTTTCGGTTCAGATCGTGAACTGAAACACACTTTGCGCTACCATCAGAGCGCGACGAAAAGGGGAGCGGAAGCGATGGGCACAAAAGAGAGTGAAATGACGCAAGACAAAGAGAGGCCAGCCGGAAGTCAGAGCCTGTTCCGTGGTTTGATGTTGATTGAGATTCTGAGTAACTATCCGAATGGGTGCCCGTTGGCGCATTTGTCTGAACTGGCAGGGCTGAACAAAAGTACTGTGCATCGACTCCTGCAAGGGCTGCAATCCTGTGGGTATGTCACCCCCGCGCCAGCGGCAGGGAGTTATCGCCTGACCACCAAATTTATTGCCGTGGGTCAGAAGGCGTTGTCGTCACTGAACATCATCCATGTTGCTGCGCCGCACCTCGAAGCGCTGAATATCGCCACCGGTGAAACCATCAACTTCTCAAGCCGTGAAGATGACCACGCGATTCTGATTTATAAGCTGGAACCGACGACGGGCATGCTGCGTACCCGCGCTTATATCGGCCAACATATGCCGCTGTATTGCTCGGCGATGGGTAAAATTTACATGGCGTTTGGGCATGCGGATTATGTGGAAGCCTACTGGGAGAGCCATCAGGATCTTATTCAGCCCCTGACCCGCAATACCATTACCGGTTTACCGGCGATGTACGACGAATTGGCGCAGATCCGCGAAAGCAGTATGGCGATGGATCGGGAAGAGAACGAACTGGGCGTTTCCTGTATTGCCGTGCCGGTGTTTGATATTCATGGTCGGGTGCCGTACGCGGTGTCAATTTCACTCTCTACCTCGCGACTTAAGCAGATAGGGGAAAAAAATCTACTCAAGCCACTACGGGAAACCGCGCAGGCGATTTCAAATGAGCTGGGTTTTACCGTTCGCGATTAGGCAGAGATCCATAGTTATTCAGGCACCTGACAATATTTAACCGTTTCCCCTGTCCGATCAAAGCGACAAGGGCGACCTCTCTGGCACTCTGTGGTTTTCACGCAGAGGGAGGGGACAATGAACGCGTTTATTATGGCGGATGCGGCAAAATGTATTGGGTGTCGTACCTGCGAAGTTGCCTGCGTCGTCGCGCACCAGCAAAACCAGGACTGTGCGTCGGTCTCTTCTTCTGCGTTTATACCGCGGATTCGGGTAATCAAAGATGACGCCTTTACAACGGCGGTCGCCTGCCATCAATGCGAAGACGCTCCCTGTGCGAATGTTTGCCCAACGCACGCCATTCGTCGTGAACATGGGCATATCTTCGTTGAACAGACACGTTGTATTGGTTGTAAAAGCTGTATGCTGGCATGCCCGTTTGGGGCAATGAATGTCGTTGCCCGTTCGTCGCGGGTGCAGGCGATAAAATGCGATTTGTGCTGGCATCGTGAGACGGGGCCAGCGTGTGTAGAAGCCTGCCCGACCAGCGCGTTGCAGTGTATAGATGCGGTCAGCGTCCAGAAACAGCGTCTACGTTCCCAGCCGCTGTGAAAGTAGCCCGACCCGTGCCTGGGTCGGGTTTATCATCAGCCTTCCAGCCAGGCGCGTTCGATCTCTTCAGCCAGAATCTTCACGCCAGCCTCGATTTTCTCCGGTTCCGGAACGTAGTTCATGCGCATGCACTGATGGGTATGCGGCCACGGTTTATCCAGCCCCGGGAAGAAGTAGTCGCCGGGAACCATCAGCACGCCACGCGCTTTCAGGCGCTGATACAGCAGTTCAGTCGTGATGGGCAAATCTTTGAACCACAGCCAAAGAAAAATCGCGCCCTCTGGTTTATGGATAAGGCAGCGATCTTCTGACAAGTAGCGGCGAATAATCGCAATCGTCTCCTGAACGCGCTGATAGTAAAACGGTTTAATTACCGTTTCGGACAGGCGCAGTAGATCGTTACGTTTAATCATCTCGCACATCATCGCCGGTCCCATCCCGCCAGGAGCAAGGCTGATGATGCCGTTCATATTGGTAATCGCAGTGATGATTTTTTCATTGGCGATAATGATGCCGCAGCGGGAACCTGGCAGACCCAGTTTGGAAAGGCTCATGCACAGCACAATGTTGGGGTTCCACAGCGGACGCGCTTCGCTAAAGATGATGCCAGGGAATGGTACGCCATAGGCGTTATCAATCACCAGCGGGATCCCATGCTGGTTGGCCAGCCGGTCCAGCTTCATCAGCTCGTCGTCTGTGATCACATTGCCTGTCGGGTTAGTCGGGCGTGACACGCAGATCATCCCCGTCTCTTCACCGATGTGCAGGTGTTCAAAATCAACGTGATACTTAAACTGGCCTTCCGGTAACAGTTCGATGTTCGGACGTGCGGATACGAAAAGATCTTCTTCTAGCCCGGAATCGGCATAGCCAATGTATTCCGGGGCTAATGGGAATAACACTTTTTGCGTTGTTCCGTCAGCGCGGCGTCCGGCGAACAGATTGAATAAGTAGAAAAATGCGCTCTGACTGCCATTTGTCAGTGCAATATTTTGTGGCTCGATATCCCAACCCTGCTTCTCACGTAGCAGTTTCGCCAACTCAGACAGGAGCTCGGTTTTCCCTTGCGGACCGTCATAATTGCAAAGCGCATCAGTGGCTTTGCCGTTTGCCAGCATATCTGTCAGCAGAGACTGGAAGTAATTTTGCATCTCTGGAATTTGCGCCGGATTACCACCGCCGAGCATGATGGCGCCTGGGGTGCGTAAACCGTCGTTGAGGTCCTCCATCAGGCGGGTGATGCCTGAATGGCGGGTAAATTTGTCGCCAAAAAGTGAGAATGTCATAGCAGGGGGTCTGTCGAACTGAGTAGTAAAGTGGCTAACCATAGCGCTACCCATGGCAGGGTGCAAATCAGGGGAAGCGGACCGGATTGATGTTTTGTGCTGCAGATGTTTGCCTGGCTGGTTTTTTATTTTGTGTTGGGTTTCCCGCCGTATGCACAGCGGGAAGCCTGTTGGGATCAGGGCTGGCCGGCCCACACCACCATCACCTTATCGTCGTCATGCTCGCGGATAAATCCGTATCCCTGCTTCAGGGTAAGCGTAGTCTGTTTACCGGCGCCGATGGCGGGATGTCTGGCTCGGAACTGACTGATGCGCTGCCAGTGTGCGACGCTGGCAGCAGATTTCCCGCTCACATCCTGCCAGTTCATTTCTGAGCGCGTGCCCTGCAATGGGTCTGAACCTGTTGGTCCAAAGGGTCGGGCCGACTCGTCGCCGTAAAAGAGTTGTACCGCGCCAGGCGCCAGCAGCAATAGCTCGGCGGCTTTGTCTCCACCTTCGCGAAACAGACGCGTATCGTGTGAGGAGAGATAGCTCAGGACGTTGAAATCCTGCAGTTTTTCAGCCATTTGTTGCCAGGTGACATCCATATTTGCCAGACAATCGACGGCCTTTGCCGCCTGCTCCTGATAGTCGAAATTGATCATCGCATCAAAGCCGTGTCGGTAATAGTCGCTTTGCATCACGCCGTGACCCCAGGCCTCGCCGGTCATCCAGAAAGGTTTATCATCCAGCGCTTTATCCGGGTTGGCTTTCTTCCATTCAGCCAGCGCTGCGCTGGCCTGTGTTTTTAATTGCTGCCAGGCGGGAAGCTCGACGTGTTTGGCGGTATCAACCCGAAATCCGTCAATCCCGTAATCACGCACCCACTGGCTGAGCCAGTGCGTCAGATAATCGCGGGGCGTGTAACCGGCAATAGCTTTAGCGTGCGTATCTGGTTTGTGCTGATAAAAGTTTGGCAGCCCGGAAGGTGTGGTGGATTCGGTTTTCAGATCGGGCAGGAAGGCCAGTGACATGGTCAGGTCGTCAAAGCCAGGATTGTCGTAATCGCCAATATCGGTACGGATCCAGTTTTTCCCCCACCATTTTTCCCAACCTGTTTTATCGCTGAAGTTGATGTAATCATTAAAGCTGTGCCAGCTTTGCCCGGCGGCTGGCTTCCAGTCCGTCCAGCGTTCACCGAGCGTGTTTTTCAGTTCATCGCCCGACAAGTACAGCGCCCCAAACTGATACTCCTGCATATCCGCCAGCGTGGCGTAGCCGGTATGATTCATGACGACATCGAACAGGATACGAATGCCGCGCTGGTGCGCACCGTCAACCAGGGCACGCAGGTCAGCTTCATTACCCATATTCGCATCGAGCGTGGTCCAGTCCTGAGTGTAATAGCCGTGATAAGCGTAGTGGGGGAAATCGCCTTTGGTGCCACCGCCGACCCAACCGTGAATTTGCTCAAACGGTGCGCTGATCCACAAGGCGTTGACGCCCAACTGTTGCAGGTAGTCGAGTTTACTGGTGAGTCCGCGCAAATCGCCACCGTGGAAAGTGCCAATTTCCTGCATGCCGTCGTTGCGGCGTCCGTAGCTGTGGTCGTTGCCTGGGTCACCATTTACAAAGCGATCCGTCAGAACGAAATACACCGTAGCGTTATGCCAGTCGAAAGCAGCCGGGGCATCGGTTTCCGCCCGTTCCAGCAGCAACAGCCCGTTACTGGCTGCGGCAGGCTGTAGGGTAATCGACCCATTCTTTACCGTTGCCGTTTGTTTGCTGTAGTAATCGCGCACCACGGCACCTTCCGGAAAGGTCTGGCTCACATCCAGTGTTAACGGCGAACCATCCCATTTCGGGCACTGGCGAATCTGGGTCGTGACAGGGTCTGCGGCGCTTTTTACCGAGAGCATCAACGTTGGCGTTCCGGAGCGAGTATCGACTTCCAGCGTGTAATCGCCGTCTTTGAATAAACGCCACTGCGGCGGCGCGCCTTCACACGGTTTTAGCGATAGCATCTGGTTGAGTTTTATCGCATCAGCAGGCTGCCAGCACTGTTGGTCAAAATTTAGGATTAAAGGACGAGTACCCTTCGTCAACGCTGCATGGCTGACGAATTTACCCGTACCTTCCGCTTCGAAGTTGGGGAGTCCCTGAGAAGTCCATGATGAGGCGATGGCAATGCCGGGCATGAGCGCCAGCGCAACGGCGGCAAGTTTCATAATGCTGTCCTTGGTGCTGCTGTTTTCGCCAGTTTGCCAGTGAAATCAGGCTGGAAACTCATCCTTTGAGTCGATTCCGCCAGGAGGAGAAGTGAGGGTGAGCGATCGCGTTCAAAAAATGAACTTATTTTGCGATAACCTCCACATTTTCTTCGAATTAATGGCACCCTGAACCGTTAATGCGTGACATAGTTTCAGAATTGGACTATTCCTTTGGGTGCTCTTGACGGCTATTTTTGATATGATTTGAGATTCATCTCTCATTTTTGTGAAAAATATAAGGTGTTGGAATGTATAAATCCGACCAGGAGACCTAATGATATTGACTCCCATTCGACGATATGGGGCAATGATTCTTATGTTACTCACCGTTGCATTTTCGGGTGAGGTGCTGGCAAAGACACACACGGCGACAACGAGTCACAAGCCCCAGATAACCAAGGCAAGTAATAAACAGGTTAGCAGTAAACAAGAGTATTCTCGCAATAGTGCAAAGAGTAGTTCACTTCCTGATTTGCGAAAATACCCTTCCGGAACACCAAGGAAAAAAGCGTTTCTCCGGACGGTTATGCCTTATATTACCAGTCAGAATGCTGCCATTACTGCGGACCGTAACTGGCTGATTTCAAAACAGTACCAGAACCGCTGGTCACCGACTGAGCGTACGCGTATGAAAGATATCGCGAAGCGCTACAAGGTGAGCTGGTCTGGCAACACGCGTAAAATTCCGTGGAATACGCTGCTTGAGCGCGTAGACATTATCCCGACGAGCATGGTGGCAACCATGGCTGCGGCCGAAAGCGGCTGGGGTACGTCGAAGCTGGCGCGTAGCAACAACAACCTGTTTGGCATGAAATGTGGCAAAGGTCGTTGTAACAATGCCCCTGGTAAGGTGAAAGGCTACTCACAGTTTGAATCGGTGAAAGAGTCGGTGAATGCTTACGTCATCAACCTGAACACGCACCCGGCTTACTCTTCTTTCCGTAAATCACGTGCGCAGCTGCGTAAAGCCGATCAGGAAGTTACCGCTACCGCGATGATCCATAAGCTGAAGGGTTATTCCACTAAAGGACAGAGCTACAACAACTATCTGTTCGCAATGTATCAGGATAACCAGCGTTTAATCGCCGCGCATATGTAATTCTGTGTGCCGGATGGCGGCTTCGCCGTATCCGGCAATAATCCTCACAGCAACACTTCGCTGTTCACATCGCGATACTCTTTTGGCGTCGTGTCGTACTCTTTCTTGAAGACCGAATAGAAATACTGCAGAGACGGATAGCCACACATCTGTGAAATTTCGTTGATTGAAAGCGTGGTAGAAATCAACAGACTGCGCGCTTTTTCCAGCTTTTCGGCATGAATCACGGCGTGGATAGTCTCTCCGACCTCTTCTTTAAAACGCTTCTCCAGATTTGAACGTGAAATCCCTACTGAATCAAGAACTTGCTCAACCTTAATCCCTTTGCAGGCATGATTGCGGATAAAGTGCATCGCCTGAATAACGGCAGGATCGGTCAAGGAGCGGTAATCGGTTGAGCGCCGCTCAACCACGCGCACCGGAGGAACCAGAATGCGTTGCAGCGGCAGCGCCTCATTCGCCAGCAAGCGGTGCAGGAGTTTTGCGGCCTGGTAGCCCATCTGCCGGGCTCCCTGAGCCACGGATGACAGCGCTACCCGTGATAAGTAACGGGTCAGTTCTTCGTTATCTATTCCTATCACGCATAGCTTTTCCGGTACCGGAATATGTAGGTGCTCGCAGACTTGCAGGACGTGTCGTGCCCGCGCGTCGGTGACCGCGATAATGCCGGTTTGCGGCGGCAACGTTTGTAGCCAGTCTGCCAGACGATTTTGCGCGTGCTGCCAGTTTTCCGGCGCAGTTTCCAGCCCCTGGTAGACGACGCCTCGGTACTTTTCTTTAGCCACCAACTGGCAAAAGGCATATTCACGTTCTGCGGCCCAGCGTTTACCGCTTGAGGAAGGCAGGCCGTAAAACGCAAAACGGTTAACCCCTTTCTCTTTCAGATGCAGAAAAGCGCTTTCTACCAGCGCGTGGTTGTCGGTAGCAATGTAATGTACCGGGGGATAATCTTGCTCCCGATGGTAGGAACCCCCAACGCCGATGATCGGAACATCGACATCGGCAAGTAATTGCGCAATGTCATCATCGTCATAATCGGCAATAACGCCATCGCCTAACCAGTCTTTAATATTATCGATACGGGCGCGGAAATCTTCCTCAATGAATATATCCCACTCGGATTGCGATGCCTGTAAATATTCACCCACTCCTTCTACCACCTGACGGTCATAGGCTTTATTGGCATTGAATAACAGAGTGATGCGGTGACGTTTATCAAACATAAGAACCTGTCCTGGATAGGTTAACGTGGGCCTGTCGATACTAGCAAAACCGCCGGTACGACTGCTTGATGAAGCGTGACAAATTTCCTGATTGCCTGAGGCCAGGCAAAATTTACATACTGTCAGCGGGATGACAATTGTCATTTTTCATCTGCGCATTACGGTTTTTTGTTTAATGGCTAACCTTCGATCGCGATCGCTTTTTTATTTCGTTTTTCAGCGCGTTTTTTTGGGAGCCAGCGCACGTTTGGGTATTCTCTTAATAGCGGTGTGAAATAACGTAATTGAGCAATAAATCAGGAAATTCCAGTATAGCCATATCGCAGTTTACTTACCGTATTACCTGATTATGGAGCTTATTATGCCGGCTTATTTTGACCAACTCGATCGTGTTCGTTTTGAAGGTACTCAATCCACCAACCCGCTCGCATTTCGCCATTACAATCCTGACGAAATCGTGTTGGGCAAACGTATGGAAGATCATCTGCGTTTTGCTGCCTGCTACTGGCATACCTTCTGCTGGAACGGTGCGGATATGTTCGGTATGGGCGCTTTCGATCGTCCGTGGCAGCAGCCTGGTGAAGCACTGGCGCTGGCGAAACGCAAAGCGGACGTGGCATTTGAGTTCTTCCACAAGCTGAACGTGCCTTACTACTGCTTCCATGATGTGGATGTCTCGCCTGAAGGGGCTTCACTGAAAGAGTACAAAAACAACTTTGCGCAGATGGTTGATGTGCTGGCGGCAAAACAGGAACAGAGCGGCGTGAAGCTGCTGTGGGGAACAGCAAACTGCTTTACCAACCCACGCTACGGTGCGGGTGCGGCAACAAACCCGGATCCAGAAGTGTTCAGCTGGGCCGCCACGCAGGTGGTTACGGCCATGGATGCCACGCACAAGTTAGGCGGTGAAAACTACGTTCTGTGGGGTGGTCGTGAAGGCTATGAGACGCTGCTGAATACCGATCTGCGTCAGGAACGTGAGCAAATTGGTCGCTTCATGCAACTGGTGGTGGAACACAAACACAAAACCGGTTTCCAGGGCACTTTGCTTATCGAGCCGAAACCGCAGGAACCGACCAAGCACCAGTACGACTACGATGCGGCGACCGTCTACGGCTTCCTCAAGCAGTTCGGTCTGGAAAAAGAGATCAAACTGAATATCGAAGCTAACCATGCCACGCTGGCGGGCCACTCGTTCCATCACGAAATCGCCACCGCTATCGCGCTGGGTCTGTTTGGCTCTGTTGATGCCAACCGTGGTGACGCGCAGCTGGGCTGGGACACGGATCAGTTCCCGAACAGCGTAGAAGAGAACGCGCTGGTGATGTACGAAATCCTGAAAGCGGGCGGTTTCACCACCGGTGGCCTGAACTTCGATGCCAAAGTGCGTCGTCAGAGTACCGATAAATATGATCTGTTCTATGGTCATATTGGCGCGATGGATACCATGGCACTGTCGTTGAAAATTGCGGCCCGTATGATTGAAGACGGTGGTCTGGATCAGCGCGTGGCAAAACGTTATGCCGGTTGGAATGGTGAGCTGGGCCAGCAAATTCTGAAAGGGCAGATGACGCTGACGGAAATTGCGCAGTACGCTGAACAACATAACCTGGCACCGGTGCACCAGAGCGGTCATCAGGAATTGCTGGAAAATCTGGTGAACCATTATTTGTTCGACAAATAACGGGTTTCTGAGAACGTCCGTAAGCCCGGTCAGCTCGCGCTACCGGGCCTTTCTTTAAGGAACGATGCCTTATGTATATCGGGATAGATCTTGGCACATCAGGCGTAAAGGCCATCCTGCTCAACGAGCAGGGGGATGTGGTCGCTTCGCACACGGAGAAACTCACCGTCTCGCGCCCGCATCCGTTATGGTCTGAACAAGACCCTGAGCAGTGGTGGTCGGCAACGGATCGGGCTTTGAAAGCGCTGGGTCAGCAGCATTCACTCCGCGAGGTGAAAGCGTTGGGGATTGCCGGACAGATGCACGGCGCGACGCTACTGGATGAGCAACAGAAGGTATTGCGTCCGGCTATTCTGTGGAACGATGGTCGCTGTGGTGAAGAGTGCGTGATGCTGGAGAATCAGGTTCCGCAGTCTCGTGCGATCACCGGCAACCTGATGATGCCTGGCTTTACCGCGCCAAAACTGCTGTGGGTGCAACGCCACGAGCCGGAGATTTTCAAACAGATTGATAAAGTTCTGCTGCCGAAAGATTACCTGCGTTTGCGCATGACCGGTGATTTTGCCAGCGATATGTCTGATGCGGCAGGGACAATGTGGCTGGATGTCGCGAAGCGTGACTGGAGCGATGTCATGCTGGCTGCCTGTAAACTGACTCGCGCACATATGCCTGCGCTCTATGAAGGCAGCGAGATTACCGGAACCTTGTTGCCAGACGTCGCTAAAGCCTGGGGAATGCAGGAGGTTGCGGTTGTTGCCGGAGGTGGTGATAACGCGGCGGGGGCGGTTGGCGTAGGCATGATGAATGCCGGTCAGGCGATGCTTTCGCTGGGGACATCCGGTGTCTATTTTGCGGTGAGTGATGGTTTCCTTAGCAAACCGGAAAGTGCGGTTCACAGTTTTTGCCATGCTTTGCCTGAGCGATGGCATCTGATGTCTGTGATGTTAAGTGCGGCATCGTGTCTGGACTGGGCGGCAAAATTAACCGGACTGGCGAGCGTTCCTGCATTGATTGACGCTGCGCAACAGGCTGATGAACTCGCGGAGCCGGTCTGGTTTTTACCTTATCTTTCCGGTGAACGTACGCCGCATAACAATCCGCAGGCCAAGGGCGTATTTTTCGGTCTGACGCATCAGCATGGTCCGGCAGAACTGGCGCAGGCGGTGCTGGAAGGTGTGGGGTTTGCGCTGGCTGACGGTATGGACGTAGTACATGCCTGCGGCGTGCAGCCCGCCAGCATTACGTTGATTGGCGGCGGGGCGCGCAGCGAATACTGGCGTCAGATGCTATCTGACATCAGCGGATTGCAGCTGGATTATCGTACCGGCGGTGATGTCGGCCCTGCACTTGGTGCGGCGCGACTGGCGCAAATTGCCATGAATCCGCAGCGGCCTTTATCAGACCTTCTGCCTCAGCTTACGCTGGAACAAGCGCATTATCCTGACGCCGGGCGCCACGCGCTTTACCAACAACGTCGGGAAACCTTCCGCCGAATCTACCAGCAGTTGCAACCGCTGATGTCCTGATCCTCGTTCCCCTCTGGTAAACAGAGGGGATTTATCAAATGTATATTTCAATCCAATAAATAGTTAGTACGCATGGATTTATTCTGAAAGTCCGGCGTAGTGCCATTTTTCTGTGTTGTCTTTAGCGGGTTATTCATATTGTATCCATGATGGATAAGGAGATCCCAATGAAGACGACAAGGCTGTTGCTATGGATGTTATTCCTCTCTGGCGCACTGATTTACGTTATTGGTTTTTGGCGGGCATGCCCGTTATTGAGTGGCAAAGGCTATTTTTTCGGCGTGCTGATGACGGGAATGTTTGTGACATATGTTTATCAGCGTGCTGAAAATCTCGATCAGAGCGACGAGCGCTTAACCTCTGTATGTCAAATGGTCACACTCATCACGGTAGGGTTGCTGCTGGTGGGCGTCTGGAACGCCCCATTATCGCCCCTTGAAAAGGGGCTTTACCCGATGGCATTCATCGTATGTTTACTGGGGCAAGCTTTATTGCTGCGCCTGCAAAATACGGGGGATTAACTCACCAGCCTGCGCGTATCGATGCGTTGCAGCAGCATGGATAGCAGCAGGCTTCCCGCCAGCGTGGCGCTGAAAATCCACAGCATATCGAGCGGCGGCCAGTTCTTGAGTTCGATGCCATTGGTGCGCAGCGCGTGAATGATCAGCGCATGAAAACCATAAATGCCCAATGAATGGCGAGAAATAAGGCCCAGTAGCGGCAGAGTACGTGTGCTGAGCGTATTTTTGACCAGCGTCAGGAGTGAGACGGCGCAAATAAATACCGCAGGGCCGCAGTAGAGGTACCAGGTGTCGGCAAAATTGCCTCGCCAGCGCAGTTCATGCAATGTGCCACGAGAAATAATAAATACTGCGGTAATGAATAACGCCGCACAGAGCCAGCTGAGCGCGCGCTTTTGCGTATCCATCATGCCAATCGCCCGGCCCAGCATGCCGTACAGGATGTAATAGAAGGTGTCGCCGCTGATGTACAGGTTAATGGGTAGCCATTCAAAACCGCCAATTTTTTGCGAGACGGTATTGGGATTGGCAATCACGCCTATCACCACCATCAACGCCAGCAGCATCTTGCCGCTGATATTTTTCACCTGTATCAGCGGAGAAACCAGGTAGATGACGGCGATCGCGAAGAAAAACCACAGATGATAGAACACCGGCTTTTGCAGCAGGTTCTTCAGCGACAGCTCAGCGTTGATCGAGGTAAACAGCAGGATATAGGCCAGCGCCACGCTGCTGTAAAACAAAATGCAGAGCGCGATGCGCAGGAAATGGCGCGGTTTGGCGCTACGCTCACCAAAAAACAGATAGCCCGAAATCATAAAGAACAGCGGGACGCTGACGCGAGAGGCTGAATTGAGCACGTTAGCCAGATCCCAATTCAACGGGCTGACGCTTTGCGCATTGGTGATGTACCAGGTCGTGGTGTGGATCATCACGACCATTAAACAGGCTATCCCGCGCAGGTTATCAATCCAGAAAATTTTGGGCTGCATCAGTTCCTCTGTGTCCATTAAAAAAAGTCTGACCGATATTTTGCGAACGTAGCTCACTGGAATAATCCGAGTTCTTACGCTAAAGCTTGAGATGGTCTGATGAGATTCTCAAAATAGGATCTGTTTCCAGACACTAATAATAAGACTGACCAGCAAACCAGGCGGTAATAAAATGATGATGAAGTATTTCTTTCCCACAATCGCTACCCTTTTGCTGGTAGCGTGCGCTGACACACAACCGTCTGCACCCGCGCAGAAAGCGCAAAAGGTTAAGGTCAGTGCCACACGTTCGCTGGATATGGAGTCATTGTGCAAAAATGAGGCGGCGCAACGCTACAACACTGGCGCGCAGAAAATTGATATCTCCGGCCTGGAGCAATTCCAGGGCAGCTATGAGATGCGTGGTTCTACCTTCCGTAAAGAGAGTTTTGTCTGTTCTTTTGATGCAGACGGGCAGTTTTTGCACCTTTCCATGCGCTAAGTTCCCCCTTTTTCCCGTTTCGTACTGTATATCTTGCAGCCAGCGGGTATACTGATCGCTTCCTTTAAATCCACACGTATCCAGCACGAAATAATATGCAAAAGTTTGATACCAGGACCTTCCAGGGCTTGATCCTGACCTTACAGGATTACTGGGCTCGCCAGGGCTGCACCATTGTTCAACCATTGGACATGGAAGTCGGCGCGGGAACATCTCACCCAATGACCTGCCTGCGTGCGCTGGGGCCGGAACCGATGGCGACTGCTTATGTGCAGCCTTCCCGTCGTCCGACCGATGGCCGCTATGGCGAAAACCCGAACCGCTTACAGCACTACTATCAGTTCCAGGTAGTGATTAAGCCGTCACCGGACAACATTCAGGAGCTGTACCTGGGTTCTCTGAAAGAGCTGGGTATGGACCCGACCATTCACGATATTCGTTTCGTGGAAGATAACTGGGAAAACCCGACGCTGGGTGCCTGGGGTCTGGGTTGGGAAGTGTGGCTGAACGGCATGGAAGTGACTCAGTTCACCTACTTCCAGCAGGTTGGTGGTCTGGAATGTAAACCAGTAACCGGGGAAATTACCTACGGTCTGGAACGTCTGGCCATGTACATTCAGGGCGTAGACAGCGTTTACGACCTGGTCTGGAGCGACGGCCCGCTGGGTAAAACCACTTACGGTGACGTGTTCCATCAGAACGAAGTGGAGCAATCCACCTACAACTTTGAATACGCCGACGTGGACTTCCTGTTCACCTGCTTCGAGCAGTACGAGAAAGAAGCGCAGCAGCTGCTGGCGCTGGAAAATCCGCTGCCGCTGCCTGCGTATGAACGTATTCTGAAAGCCGCCCATAGCTTCAACCTGCTGGATGCGCGTAAAGCCATCTCTGTCACCGAGCGTCAGCGCTATATCCTGCGCATTCGTACCCTGACCAAAGCAGTGGCAGAAGCTTACTACGCTTCCCGTGAAGCCCTTGGCTTCCCGATGTGCAACAAAGACAAATAAGAGGCGGCCATGTCTGAGAAAACTTTTCTGGTGGAAATCGGCACTGAAGAGCTGCCACCAAAAGCACTGCGCAGCCTGGCTGAGTCCTTTGCTGCAAACTTTACCGCGGAGCTGGACAACGCTGGCATCGCGCACGGCAACGTTGAGTGGTTTGCTGCACCGCGTCGCCTGGCGCTGAAAGTCGCGAATCTGGCGGAATCTCAACCCGATCGTGAAGTTGAAAAACGCGGTCCGGCCATTGCCCAGGCGTTTGACGCTGAAGGCAAACCGAGCAAAGCGGCAGAAGGTTGGGCACGTGGCTGCGGCATCACGGTTGATCAGGCTGAGCGTCTGACTACCGACAAAGGCGAATGGCTGCTGTATCGCGCGCATGTGAAAGGCGAAAGCGCTGAAACGCTGCTGCCAAACATGATTGCCACTTCGCTGGCGAAGCTGCCGATCCCGAAACTGATGCGCTGGGGCGCGTCTGACGTTCACTTCGTGCGTCCGGTTCACACCGTGACCCTGCTGCTGGGCGACAAAGTGATTCCGGCAACGATTCTGGGCATTCAGTCCGATCGCGTGATCCGTGGACACCGCTTTATGGGCGAGCCGGAATTCACTATCGATTCTGCCGATCAGTATCCGGAAATCCTGCGTGAGCGCGGCAAAGTCATTGCGGATTACGCTGAGCGTAAAGCGAAAATCAAAGCCGATGCTGAAGAAGCGGCCCGTAAGATTGGCGGTAACGCTGACCTGAGCGAAAGCCTGCTGGAAGAAGTCACCTCGCTAGTAGAATGGCCGGTAGTGCTTACCGCGAAATTCGAAGAGAAATTCCTCGCTGTTCCGTCTGAAGCGCTGGTACACACCATGAAAGGCGACCAGAAGTACTTCCCGGTTTATGCGAATGACGGCAAACTGCTGCCGAACTTTATCTTCGTTGCCAACATTGAATCGAAAGATCCGACCCAGATTATCTCCGGTAACGAGAAGGTTGTTCGTCCGCGTCTTGCGGATGCTGAGTTCTTCTTCAATACCGACCGTAAAAAACGCCTGGAAGACCATCTGCCGCGTCTGCAAACCGTGCTGTTCCAACAGCAACTGGGTACGCTGCGCGATAAGACTGACCGTATCCAGGCGCTGGCGGGCTGGATTGCTGGTCAAATTGGCGCTGACGTTAACCACGCAACCCGCGCTGGCCTGCTGTCCAAGTGCGACCTGATGACCAACATGGTCTTCGAGTTCACCGACACCCAGGGCGTGATGGGAATGCACTACGCGCGTCACGATGGCGAAGCGGAAGATGTTGCTGTGGCGCTGAACGAGCAGTATCAGCCGCGTTTTGCCGGTGATGACTTGCCGTCTAATACGGTGGCTTGTGCCGTGGCGATTGCTGACAAGATGGACACCCTGGCGGGTATCTTCGGTATTGGTCAGCATCCGAAAGGCGATAAAGACCCGTTTGCGCTGCGTCGTGCTGCGCTGGGCGTGCTGCGTATCATCGTTGAGAAGAACCTGAATCTGGATCTGCAAACGCTGACGGAAGAGGCTGTTCGTCTGTATGGCGACAAGCTGACCAACGCCAACGTGGTGGATGACGTTATCGACTTTATGCTTGGTCGCTTCCGCGCCTGGTATCAGGACGAAGGTTATACCGTCGATACCATTCAGGCCGTGCTGGCGCGTCGTCCGACTCGTCCGGCTGATTTCGACGCACGTATGAAGGCGGTTTCGCACTTCCGTACACTGGAGGCCGCGTCCGCGCTGGCTGCCGCGAACAAACGTGTATCGAACATCCTGGCGAAGTCTGAAGAAACGCTGAATGACCGTGTGAATGCGGCAACGCTGAAAGAGCCGGAAGAAATTGCGCTGGCGATGCAGGTTGTGGTGCTGCGCGATAAGCTGGAGCCAGTTTTCGCCGCTGGCCATTACCAGGAAGCGCTGGTTGAGTTAGCGGAACTGCGTGAGCCAGTTGATGCGTTCTTCGAGAAAGTGATGGTCAACGTAGAAGATAAAGATCTGCGTATCAACCGTCTCTCCATGCTCGAAAAACTGCGCGAACTGTTCCTGCGCGTGGCGGATATTTCGCTGCTGCAGTAACGGTCCTGAGCTGACTTAGAAAATGCCGGATGGCGGCTTCGCCTTATCCGGCCTACGAGATAAACACCAGTAGGCCGGATAAGCATTGCGCCATCCGGCATTTTTTTATGTTGTTAGCGCAGCTGTAATTTAGTCAGACAGGTCTGGCTGTCTTCCATGGTCTTAATGGGATACTCCGCTTTTTTGCCGTTGTAGCTTACTGCGATGGTGCCTGCCATATTGCGCGGTAGCCAAACCCCGACGAAGCCATTTCGACCGCTCTTCATCTCTTTTTGTAGCACTACATCACCCTTGTTATCCGTCACTTTGACATTGAATGTCTTCTCCGGCATTTCGCCCTGGCAACCGGAAAGGCTGTGGTTGAAGCAAGGATGTGTTTGCCATTCATAAGGGGCAAATGACAGATAGAACTTGTCACCGAGCGGCAGGGTATAGATCTGATCGCCTGAAGAGAGCTTCAGTTCAGTGCTGGTGACGGATGCCGAGTAGGGCAGTGGGCGGCTCTGTGGAGACTGGTCAATGGCCTCGACGATTTGCTCGACGGATTTTCCGCTGAGCCCGTGTTCCGCCAAAAAAGTGGCTTCAGGGGTTGCGGCGAACGCGCTACCGGTGGTGAGTAAACCTAAAACCAGCAGTAATGAGGATTTCGACATAGCTTCAATTCCTTGTGAACGTTGTGGAATACAGACTGGCTCACTATAAAGCTTGCCCTTAGGGAAAGGTCAAAGGGGCTGCGGGTAAAGTAATGCAAAGACGCGTGTGGGCGAGGCGTTTTAAGAAGTACAGATAAAAAAAATCCCCGCCGTTTGGCAGGGATTCAGAATCTTGAGCTTTTTAAGCTTACAGGCTGGTTACGTTGCCAGCTGCCGGGCCTTTAGCGCCGCTTTCGATGGTGAAGGAAACTTTCTGACCTTCGTCCAGAGATTTGTAGCCATCGTTCTGGATAGCAGAGAAGTGTACGAACACGTCTTTAGAGCCATCGTCAGGAGTGATGAAGCCGAAACCTTTGTCAGCGTTGAACCATTTTACGATACCAGTCATTTTACCGGACATAGTGTATTACCTTTTAAAAAATAAGTGTGCCTTTCGGCGATATGGCGTGCTTTACAGATTTTTTAACAGTAAAGGAAATGCTCACTACGAAGGGTATCAACGATAACTCTTGAAGGGACTTGCCTTACTAACTGCTGTAATGGTCTGTACGTCAAACCGTTGAGGGCATTAACTCATTTTACGCATGTGGATGCAACTACTATTTTCTTTTTTGTGGATAACCTTCGTAAGGGAACGGCCCCGTTACAGGACCGTTCTTAAGCAAAATTGAAAAATAGTTCAATCCATCAGTTGCTTACTTAATCTTGGATCTGCCTGGATCAGGCGCATTAACTTCAATTCGGTAGTGGAAGGCTTTACGCGTTTAGACTCCCATTCATGAACCATCGCGACTGTCACGCCCATTACTCGGGCAAAATCATCTGTTTTTAAACCCGTCCCTCGTCGTAACTGTTCAAATTCGGTGAAAGGGTTGGTTTTTTGCGTCAGAGTGACCGTCTGCGATACATCTTTAAAAACAATCTGCTCCAGACTGCTCAGCAGTTCAAACATAGGATCTTTGTATTCCATTGAGAACTCCTACAAATCACACAGCGGGATCGTGAATTTCTTCGAAGCTCATTAAGAGTAGTCGGAAAAAATGAAGTCGGATTCGGGGTTTGAGAGATGGATTCGTTTCAGCAAACGGTGGGCAACAATCTTTCGCAGGCTAACAAACTGATAAAGGTCGGGATCTCCGAACGATCGATTCCGATTGTAAAGATGACTAAAATATGACGCCGAGTAGTAAATGCAGCATTGTTTAGCAAAACGAACGGTGGTGGGAACGGTTATTTTCCCCCACAAGATTATGCGGAAAGGGTATCTTGCGGGGCTGACCTGGACTATCCTTGTTAACGTCAGGCACGCGGGTGTCGTTGTGCGCATTTTTGGGTGAAAGGAGTATTAAAATGGCGACAGGTAAGTCCTGCTCTCGCTGGTTTGCGCCTGTTTTGGCGCTCTTAATGGTAGTTGGCCTGAGTGGGTGTTTTGATAAAGAAGGCGATCAACGCAAAGCGTTTATCGATTTTCTGCAGAATACTGCAATGCGTAGCGGAGAGCGTTTACCAACGCTGACCGCCGATCAGAAAAAACAGTTTGGCCCGTTTGTGTCCGATTACGCGATTCTGTATGGCTATTCGCAGCAGGTTAATCAGGCGATGGACTCCGGTCTGCGTCCGGTGGTTGATAGCGTAAATGCGATTCGTGTTCCTCAGGATTATGTGACTCAGCGTGAGCCGCTGCGTCAGGCAAATGGTGCGCTAGGTGTATTAGGGCAACAGTTGCAGAATGCGAAACTACAGGCAGATGCTGCGCATGGCGCGCTGAAGCAGGGCGAAGATCTGAAGCCGGTCTTTGACCAGGTTTACAATAAAGTCGTCACTGTACCTGCAGAGGCGTTACAGCCGCTGATCCCTGCAGCGCAAATCTTCACGCAGCAGTTAGTGCAGGTTGGTGATTTTGTGGCGCAGCAGGATACGCAGGTGAGCTTTGTCGCCAACGGTATCCAGTTCCCAACGTCACAGCAGGCAAGTCAGTACAACACGCTGATTGGCCCGTTGGCTTCTCAACATCAGGCATTTAACCAGGCCTGGACTGCTGCGGTGAATGCCGCTCAGTAATTAAGCCGCTGTAAGATATGAAGGGCCGGGTGAGCGTAAGCGCTACCCGGCCTTTTGTTTATCGCGCGACCTGCGGGTTTACGCAGTTCTTCTCAACGCGTCCTTGCAGCGCATCGATTAAGTTATCCACCGCACAGGCCGCCATGTTATAGCGTGTTTCGTGCGTGGCTGAACCAATGTGCGGCACAGCAACCACGTTTGGCAGCGACAGCAGCGGTGAGTCTGCCGGTAATGGCTCCTGCTCAAACACATCCAGACCAGCGGCATGAATTTCGCCGTTTTGCAGGGCGGCAATCAGTGCTTTTTCATCGACCACCGGCCCACGTCCGGCGTTAATGAAAATGGCGGAAGACTTCATTTTGGCAAACTGTTCGGTGCTGAACAGATGATGCGTTTCGTCGGTTAACGGCAGGATCAGGCAGACAAAATCGGATTCTTGTAACAGCGTATCAAGATCGCAGTAGCGCGCATTGAAGCGTTCTTCTGCTTCCTGATGATGACGGCGCGCATTATAGAGAATCGGCATGCTAAAGCCGAAATGCGCACGTTGTGCCAGCGCCAAGCCAATACGGCCCATGCCGACAATCCCCAGCGTTTTGTGGTGCACATCCGTACCGAACCAGTCCGGCCCGATACTTTTGGTCCATTCACCGACCTTCACCCGTTCAGCCACTTCTACCACGCGGCGAGCGGTGCTTAACACCAGCGCCATCACCGTATCGGCGACGGTTTCTGTCAGTACGGTTGGCGTGTGCATCAACAGTACCTTACGCGCGTTAAGGGCATCGACGTCGAAGTTGTCATAGCCGACGGAAATCGTGGAGGTCGCACGCAGTTTCGGCATTTTCTCCAGTAGCGCGGTATTGACGGCTTCACTGGAGCCCAGCAGACCTTCCGCATTGGCAAACGCTTCGGCGTGCTGTGCGACCGTTTCCGGGCGCAGGTTAGGCACCTGAGTCACAGTAAAATGCTCTTCCAGGCGATGCAGTAAATCGTCAGGTAACGCTTTATAGAGAATAATGGACGGCTTCATGCGAATCTCCGTAAGTTAAAATTTAAGCGTGGCGTGCGCCAATAGGTAGCTGATGATTATTAGCAGGCTCAGGCCGAGTCCTGCCGTTGCACACGCACGTCGCTGGCGGTTATTTTTGCCCAGTGCAAGGCACGAGCAGAGAAGTTTGGTGAACCAAACGAGCTGGGAGTAACGCCGCAATGGGCAAAAATAGCCCCAGCCCTTCGGGACACGCGTCAGAACCACGAACTCTTCGTTGTCTGGCTTGGGCATAGTTCACTATGCCCAGCGCCCTCCGCCTTGATTACGCGGTTCTGCCACAGTGTCGACGGTGTGTTCAATGGCAGGACTCGGCCTCACAATGAGAGTTAGCCATACTGAGACAAAAAGCGCTACCCCCATAAAAATGTACGAGGCGGACGGGCTGCCGGTAGCGCCATTGAGGTAGCCGACAAACCATGAACCAAAGAATGAGCCTAGCGCGCCCATACTGTTAATCAGCGCCATTGCACCCCCGGCAACGTTACGCGGCAGCATTTCAGGAATGATGGCAAAGAAAGGACCATAAGGGGCATACATTGCCGCACCCGCAATAACCAACAGCGTGTAAGAAATCCAGAAGTGGTCTGCGCCCACGGCCCAGGAGCCGATAAAAGCGAAAGCAGCTATCAGTAACAGTGGCCAGACAAACAGCTTACGATTTTGCAGTTTATCGGAGGCCCAGGAAACGAGGATCATCGCCGCAGTCGCCGCCAGATAAGGTACGGATGACAGCCAGCCAACCTCAACCATCCCCAGATTTGCACCGCCGTTGCGGATAATCGACGGCAGCCACAGGACAAAACCATAGACGCCAATACTCCAGGTGAAATACTGCATACACAGCAGGATGACGTTACGTGAGCGGAAAGCCTCGCTATAGTTCCGTACGGCTTTGATTCCTTGCTGCTCTTTTTCCAGTTGTGCCTGAAGGGCGGCTTTTTCAGATTCTGACAGCCAACCGACCTGAGACGGTTTGTCTTTTACCAGCACCCACCAGCAGAACGCCCAGATGATGGCCGGGAAGCCCTCGATGATGAACATTTCCCGCCAGCCCAGCGCCTGGATCAGATACCCGGAAACCACGGACATCCACAGCACGGTGACCGGGTTGCCAAGGATCAGGAAGGTGTTGGCGCGTGAACGTTCGGATTTGGTAAACCAGTTGCTGATATAAATCAGCATTGCGGGCATCACGGCAGCTTCAACGACACCGAGAATAAAGCGAATGGCGGCAAGCATGGGAATGTTACTGACCATGCCGGTCAGTGATGCGCATCCACCCCAGAGGATCAGACAGACAAAAATCAGTTTTCTTACGCTGCGACGCTCGGCGTAAATCGCGCCTGGGATCTGGAAGAAGAAATAACCGAGGAAAAACAGCGCGCCCAGCAGGGAAGAGATCCCTTTAGTAATGCCGAGATCCTCGTTGATACCGGCGGCGGAGGCGAAGCTGAAGTTCGCGCGGTCGAGATACGCCAGGCTGTACGTGATAAACACGATTGGCATGATGTACCACCAGCGTTTTGCTGCATTTGTTGAGCTATTCATAGACTGCCCTCTGATTATGCTGTTACGCCGCCTCTGAATGTAGGGTACAGAGACAGAGTTGACCGGGAATTTATTCCCCTAATTGTTCACGTGTGGGTAATCCTTCGCTGTCGCCCTGAACCTGAATGGCCAGAGCGCCAATTTTATTGCCGCGGGTCACCGCCTGATGCAGCGAGCGACCTTCCAGCAGGGCGCTGATAACGCCGACCGCAAAGCCATCGCCTGCGCCGACGGTGTCGACCACGTTGTCGACTTTTACCGGTGCGACGCAGCCCTGCTCGCCGTTGGCGGCTTTATACCAGGCGCCATCGGCCCCTGTTTTGATGATCACGGCCTTCACCCCGTGGCGCAGATAAAAGTCGGCGATGGCTTCAGGCGTCTGCTGACCGGTTAAAATCATGCCCTCTTTTAATCCAGGCAAAACCCAGTCGGCCTGGAATGCCAAACGGTTCAGTTTTTCCACCATCTCGGCTTCGCTTTTCCACAGCACAGGGCGTAAATTCGGGTCGAACGAGATGGTCTTCCCTTGTGCTTTCAGTGTGCGGGCGGTATGGGCTAACAGTTCATAAGAGCTGGCAGAAAGTGCCGCCGCTACGCCGCTCAGGTGCAGGTGGCGCGCGCTGGCGAAGTAGGCTTCGTGATAATCCTCAATGCTGAGGTGGCTGGCAGCGGAACCTTTGCGGAAGTATTCCACAATGGGATCGGTTCCATTTTCGACCTTAGATTTAAGCTGAAAGCCGGTAGCGTAACGCTCGTCCTGGGTGACTCCCTGCGCATCAATCCCTTCTTTTTCCAGCGACTTAACGATAAAACGGCCAAAACTGTCGTTGCCTACACGGCTTACCCAACCGACCTTCAGGCCCAGCCGGGCAAGACCGGTCGCCACATTGAGTTCAGCGCCAGCAACGCGCTTGATAAACTGCTCCACATCCGCCAGTTCGCCGGTTTGCGTGGCGACAAACATCGCCATCGCTTCACCAATAGTGACCACATCCAGTGAATTTCTCATGCGTTACTCCTCGCGTAACAACTCGACGTAACGGCGGGTAACCGCCGCCAAATCCTGCCCTTCCAGGGGAAACTCAATGCCGCGTGGAACATCGCCCGGCAGCGTTTTCAACAGCGTCAGCCAGCGCGGATCGGCTGCATCAGGCGGTACGGCACGGTAGCTGTCGCGATGTGCAACGGCGGCTTTGACATGGATATACCCAACGGTTGACGCCAGTTTCTGCGCCGCCTGTTCCGGGGAGTCGCCCACCCACAGCCAGTTGCCCATATCGAAGGTCAGAGATATTGGCAGATTTTGCGTCTGGCAGGCTTCGTTAAAGCGCTGCATCGGCTTCAGGCGTCCGCAGGCGGTCTGATCGTTTTCGACAACCAGTTCCATTCCGCTGTTGTCCAGCCATTCACGTAACACGTTGAACTGTTCTGTATGGGAGAAATGGCCGAGGGAGACTTTTAGCCATAGCGCCTGCAGGGCCTGTGCTTCTTCAAGTAGCGCAGGAAGTCGGGGATTGAGGCTACCGTCCTCAAGGAACAACGGCTCAGGCGCTGAGTAACAGGCCAGCAGGCCGAAGATTTCGATAGCAGATGCCACCGTAGACAGCGTGTGCAGCTCGGCGTCGGTCAGCAATTCGCGGCGGATTTCGACGCCGTCAGCACCGGCTTCAGCGATAATGGGCAGCATTGCCGTTTGCCCGCCAGCGGCCCGTACCTGGTCGTGGCCGTAAGCGGCGGTGACCACCATAATTTTTCTTTTCATGGAAACTCCAGACTAGCGTTCTTGCTATAACGCTAGATGGAACCGGTTCCAAAGAAAAGCTTATGATGTTGAATTTATGATCACCATCACGAAGGAAATTTAACGGGCGGTAGAGCCGCGAACGATCAGTTCGCCGGAGAAGACCTGTTCCTGAATGGCAGCAGAGCCGCCATCGATCCGGCGTACAACCTGCTCAACGGCGGTGTAGCCAATCTGCCAGGTAGGTTGTTTCAACGTGGTAATACCAACGCCCGCCAGTTCGGCCCATTCCAGTTCGTCAAAACCGAGCAGGCCGATATCGCTGCCCCAGTTAAGGCCAATGCGTTTCAGGGCGCGGGCAACCTGTAGTGTGAGAGCGCCATTGGCTGAGATAACGGCTTTGCGCATTCCCCGGTGCTGCTGGTGGAACTGGCGCAGGGTTTCGTCCAACTGCGTATTGTCCGTGAGCGGGACTTCGGCATTTTGTGCGATAACGCCGGGGTACTGTGCGAGGGTGGCGCGAAAAGCGCTCAGGCGTTCGCGGCGGGTATTCACCATGCCGAGCGGTTCGCTGAGGAACAGGATGGCTTCAAAACCTTGTTCGACCAGATGTTCCGTGGCAACCGTTGCCGCCTGGGTGTTATCCAGCCCGACCATATCACAGGCGAAATCGGGAATTTTACGGTCAATCAGCACCATCGGCAGCGCAGACTGCTGCAGGCGGTTCAGCCCCTCTTCGCGCATCCCGACGGCGTTGACCACAATCCCTTCGACCTGGTAGCTGCGCAGCAGGTCAAGATAATGCAGTTCCTGATCCACTTCGTTGTTGGTGTTACACACCAGCGGGGTAAAGCCTTTATCGCGGCAGGCGGCTTCAATGCCGCTTAACACGTTGACGGAGTAGGGATTGGTAATATCGGCGATGATCAGGCCAATCAGGCGGGTACGACCGTGTTTCAGTCCTCTTGCCATCAGGCTGGGACGGTAGTCGAGATCGGCAATGGCTTGTTCAATGCGGGCCAGTAGCGCGTCGGAAAGCAGGTGCTTTTCACCGTTGAGATAGCGTGAAATGCTGGTCTTGCCGGTTTTTGCGGCTTTCGCCACATCGCTGATGGTTGCCCGTGTTGATTTGCTCATCGCTGATTTCCCTGAATTTCGTGTGAATACCTTAGCGGGAAAATCTGACGAAGCAAGTAATTTGCCCGGTGGCGCTGCGCTTACCGGGCCTACTTGTCGAACGTAGGCCGGGTAAGGCGAAGCCGCCACCCGGCTCAACGATTACTGCATAGGACTCAACGTAATCTCTACGCGACGGTTCTGCGCTTTACCTTCCGCCGTGCTGTTGCTGGCGATCGGATTTGACGGACCCATGCCCTGAGTGCGGATACGATTAGCGGCAACCCCTTGCGTGATTAAGGCGCTGGCCACGGAGTCCGCGCGTTGCTGAGACAGACGCATATTCAGATCCTGGCTGCCGGTGCTGTCGGTGAAGCCCAGCACGTTGACGGCGGTTTTATTGTACTCTTTCAGTACCATTGCCACGCCGGTCAGGGTGTTGGCACCAGCAGGTTTCAGGTTGGCGCTACTGCTGTCGAAGGTGACGTTATTCGGCATATTCAGAATGATGTTATCGCCACTACGCGTCACGCTGACGCCCGTTCCCTGCATTTTGTCGCGCAGTTTGGCTTCCTGCACGTCCATGTAATAACCGACACCGCCGCCAACGGCCGCACCCGCCGCTGCGCCAATCAGTGCACCTTTACCGCGATCTTTCTTCGAAGAAGAGAGTGCGCCAATGCCCGCGCCGACCAGAGAGCCAATACCCGCGCCAATGCCGGATTTACCCGCTTCGCGTTCGCCGGTGTAAGGGTTTGTTGTGCAGCCAGAAACCGCCAGGGCGCCGCTCACGATGGCAGCAATAACAAAAACACGTTTCTTCATCTTAATTCCTTAATGACTTTTTCTTCTTTGCCACAGCGACCGTGGCGGTTGATTATGACGTGTGAACATGAAGAAAATTCCAGGGAAGACTCTGAAATTTGTAAGTAACATTGAACGGCATAATAAATAAGCCGTCACATCGCATTCAGGAGCGCCATCTTGGCTAATTCAACCGCACATTACTCGGTGTTAACCGCCGCCCACTGGGGACCAATTCTCGTCGACACCGATGGTGAGACGGTTTTCTCCTCGCGTGGCGCGCTGCCCACTTCCCATCCCAACTCTTTGCAAACCGTGGTGCGCGACCAGGTTCACAGTAAAACGCGGGTACGTTTTCCAATGGTGCGTAAAGGCTTTCTCGCCTCGCCAGAGAATCCCCAGGGCGTGCGTGGGCAGGATGAATTTGTTCGCGTCAGTTGGGACGACGCGCTGAATCTTATCCATACGCAGCATAAACGCATCCGTGACAGCTACGGCCCGGCCTCGATTTTTGCCGGTTCCTACGGCTGGCGATCTAATGGCGTGTTACACAAAGCGGCAACTCTGCTACAGCGTTATATGGCGCTGGCAGGCGGTTATACCGGGCATCTGGGGGATTATTCGACAGGGGCTGCACAGGCGATCATGCCGTACGTGGTGGGCGGTAACGAAGTTTACCAGCAGCAAACCAGCTGGCCTGTGGTGCTTGAGAACAGCGAGGTGGTGGTGTTATGGAGCGCTAATCCGCTGAATACACTGAAGATTGCCTGGAACGCGTCCGATGAGCAGGGGCTTGCTTACTTTGAGGCTTTGCGCGACAGCGGTAAACGGTTGATCTGTATCGATCCGATGCGATCGGAAAGCGTCGAATTCTTTGGCGAAAAGATGGAATGGATTGCCCCGCATATGGGGACCGACGTGGCGCTGATGCTGGGCATCGCGCATACGCTGGTGGAAAACGGCTGGCATGACGAGGATTTTCTCGCCCGGTGTACCACCGGCTATGACCGTTTTGCAAACTATCTGTTGGGTAAATCTGATGATGTTGTGAAAACGGCAGAGTGGGCTGCGGAGATTTGCGGTATACCCGCAACAAAAATACGCGAACTTGCGGCGATATTTCACCAAAATACCACCATGCTGATGGCCGGATGGGGGATGCAGCGCCAACAGTATGGTGAGCAGAAACACTGGATGATCGTCACCCTGGCCGCCATGCTCGGGCAAATCGGGACGCCAGGCGGCGGTTTTGGGCTGTCGTACCATTTTGCCAACGGAGGCAACCCAACGCGCCGGGCTGCGGTGCTGGCTTCAATGCAGGGCAGCGTTAAAGGCGGTACCGACGCGGTAGATAAAATCCCGGTAGCGCGAATTGTTGAAGCGCTGGAAAATCCCGGTGGTTTTTACCAGCACAACGGCATGGACCGCCATTTCCCGGACATCCGCATGTTGTGGTGGGCTGGTGGCGCTAACTTCACCCATCATCAGGACACTAACCGTTTAATTCGCGCCTGGCAAAAACCGGAGCTGGTGGTTATCTCGGAGTGTTTCTGGACCGCCGCAGCGAAGCATGCCGATATCGTACTGCCAGCGACCACCTCCTTTGAGCGCAATGATTTGACCATGACCGGCGACTACAGCAACCAGCACCTGGTGCCGATGAAGCAGGTTGTGCCGCCGCAGGACGAAGCGCGAAATGATTATGATGTTTTTGCCGAGCTGAGTGAACGCTGGGAAGAGGGCGGTTACGAGCGATTCACCGAAGGCAAAAGCGAGCTGGAATGGCTGGAGACGTTTTACAATATTGCCGGGCAACGTGGGGCCAGTCAGCAGGTGACATTGCCGCCTTTCGCCGAGTTTTGGCAGCGCAACGCCCTGATCGAAATGCCGGAAAATGCCGCCAGCGCGCAGTTTATCCGTTTTGCGGATTTTCGCCGCGACCCGCAGGCTCATCCGCTGAAAACGGACAGCGGAAAAATTGAAATCTACTCCGCGAGGATTGCTGGTTACGGCTACGCGGACTGTGCGGGGCACCCGATGTGGCTGGAGCCGGATGAGTGGTTCGGTAACGCCGAACCGGACCAGCTACAGCTGCTTTCCGCCCATCCGGCGCACCGTTTGCATAGTCAGCTTAACTACAGTGCGCTACGTGAGCAGTACGCGGTAGCGGATCGTGAGCCGGTAACGATTCATCCGCAGGATGCCCACGCGCGCGGCATTGCGGATGGCGATACGGTCCGGGTGTGGAACCAGCGTGGCCAAGTACTGGCGGGCGCGGTGGTGACGGCGGGTATTAAACCCGGCGTTATCTGTATTCATGAAGGCGCCTGGCCTGATTTGGATCTCGCAGCGAACGGTATTTGTAAAAATGGCGCCGTCAACGTGCTGACCAAAGATCTCCCCAGCTCGAAGCTGGGGAATGGCTGCGCGGGCAACACCGCGCTGGCGTGGCTTGAAAAATACAACGGACCCACGTTGACGCTTACGGCGTTTGATCCGCCTGCCAGCCCATAATCCACGTGGGATGGTGAGTCTCTTCCTGCCATGCGCCGTCTTCAATGCGAAAACCCAGCGCATGGTAGAAGTTCACCGCGGATTGATTCTTCTGGTAGACCTCCAGGCTGAGTAACGAAAAGCGCTGCTGCACATGCTGCACAAGCGCTTTGCCGATCCCGCTTCTGATGGCGGCAGGCGCGACAAACAGCGCGCCGAGGAAGCGGTCATCAATGACGCTGACAAAACCTTTGAGCTCGCCTTCTTCTTCCCATACCCAGGTTTGCGCGGCTGGCAGATAAACATCCCGCACCACTGATTCATTTTCGCGCCAGTAGCGCTCTTCGATAAACGGATGGGCATGGATTGTGCTTTCCATCCACAGCGTCAGAATCGCTGGTAGATCTTCAGCCTTTGATTCACGAATCATGTTGTTCTCCCGGATAACAGATGCAGCTGGTGACATGATCGTTGACCAGGCCGCATGCCTGCATAAAGGAGTAACAAATGGTGGTGCCGACAAACTTAAAACCGCGTTTTTTTAACGCTTTAGACAGCGCGTCTGACGCAGGCGTGGAGGTGGGAATATCGCTCAGGTTGGCGGCGCAGGTCACTTGTGGTTGGTTATCAACAAATGACCAGACGAACTCGCTAAACGACTCTCCGTTTTGTGCCATCGTCAGAAAGGCACGAGCGTTGCCGATAATGGCCTGAATTTTTCCGCGATGGCGAATTATGCCGGCATCCAGTACCAGCCTTTCCACATCCTCTTCGGTCATGGCCGCCACTTTTTCCGGGTCAAAATGGTGGAAAGCGTGGCGATAATTTTCCCGTTTCTTGAGTACGGTAATCCACGATAACCCGGCCTGCTGGCCTTCGAGGCAGATCATTTCGAACAGCTTTTTGCCATCGGTTTCGGGGACGCCCCATTCCTTGTCGTGGTAGGCAATGTAAAGTGGATCCTGACTGACCCATCCGCAACGCTGCATATTCTTCCTCGCTGTTTTTACTGGCGTAAAAATTTCATTCGGCCCGCCTTGACGCGCCAGCTAAAAAGACAATATTTAATACAAGGCCTGCTGGCCCAAATACTTCACACAATGACAATAATATCGCCGAATTCGGCTCTTTTCTGGAGTCGCGTTGATGCTTATAAGAAACAGTAGTGGTCGCCAAAGGTTAACTCTGGCGAGCGTCATAGTTTGTGCGCTGTCCATCAATACAGCATATGGCTGGCAACAAGAATATATCGTTGATGCGCTGTCAGGGCATACGGCTGAACGTTATACATGGGACAGCGATCACCAACCACGTTATAACGACATTCTGGAAGAACGTATTCGTTCCACTCAGAACGTGGCGGGGCCCGTGGTGAATCTGGCGGATGAGACACCTATGGATGCCACCAGCGGCATGAGTATGGGCTGGAACTTCCCGCTTTCAAGACAGGTGACAACCGGTCCG
Source organism: Citrobacter sp. Cf087 (assembly GCF_030334285.1). NCBI lineage: Bacteria > Pseudomonadati > Pseudomonadota > Gammaproteobacteria > Enterobacterales > Enterobacteriaceae > Citrobacter > Citrobacter sp. Cf087. The sequence goes on along the minus strand of NZ_JAOWED010000032.1, from coordinate 205,386 downwards.
GTTGCCGCGCTGCATTATGACGGTTCCACCACATCTACTTACAACGAATTTGGCGATAGCGCGACGTCGGTAACGCAGAACGATCCGCTGTGGCATGCCAGCGTGAGCTCGTTGGGCTGGCGAGTCAATTCGCAGTTCGGTGATGTGCGACCGTGGGCGCAAATCAGCTATAACCAGCAGTTTGGCGAAAATATCTGGAAGGCGCAGTCGGGTCTCAGTCGCATGACGGCGGCGGGTCAGGACGGTAACTGGGTAGATGTTACCGTCGGTGCGGATATGCTGTTGAACCCGCACATGGCGGCTTACGCGGCGCTGTCGCAGGCGGAAAATAGCACCAACAACAGCGACTATATGTACACCATGGGAGTGAGCGCCAAATTTTAACGTAAACAATCATCACATAAACATCTTGATTACATGTTGAGATCAACAATCACACGCACTCCAGCGATAGCGTGTACTAACTCATGCGATAAAATTCAGTAACCCGACTTTTTGTCTCGTCATTCATTCCGCATTCCAGGCATTTCATTCCGTCCTGGCGGCATTTCATGCCGTTTTCCCCTGCTCATAAAAACGCTTCGGTATGGTTGTTGGCAGAGAATTTCCCCTTTTGTTTATGCAGGAAGACTGCCATGAAAACTTCTGATTATCAGCGTACCCGCTGGCTGACACTGATCGGCACCATCATTACCCAATTTGCTTTAGGTTCTGTTTATACCTGGAGCCTGTTTAACGGTGCGCTTTCTTCTAAGCTTGATGCGCCGGTGAGTCAGGTTGCCTTTTCCTTTGGCCTGCTGAGCCTCGGGCTGGCAATTTCTTCTTCCGTCGCCGGGAAACTGCAGGAACGTTTTGGCGTGAAACGCGTCACCATGGCCTCCGGTATTTTACTCGGTGTGGGCTTCTTCTTAACCGCCCACTCTGACAGCCTGATTATGCTGTGGCTGAGCGCTGGTGTGTTGGTTGGTCTGGCGGATGGCGCAGGCTACCTGTTAACACTTTCCAACTGTGTAAAATGGTTCCCGGAGCGTAAAGGGCTGATTTCCGCCTTCGCTATCGGTTCTTACGGTCTTGGCAGCCTCGGTTTTAAATTCATCGATAGCCAACTGTTGAGCACCGTGGGTCTGGAAAAAACCTTCATGATCTGGGGCGCGATTGTGCTGGTAATGATCGTCTTTGGCTCCACGCTGATGAAAGACGCGCCGAATCAGGAAGTGAAAACGAAAAATGGCGTGGTTGAGAATGACTACACCCTGGCGCAGTCCATGCGTAAACCGCAGTACTGGATGCTGGCGGTCATGTTCCTGACGGCATGTATGAGCGGGCTGTACGTAATTGGCGTGGCGAAAGATATCGCACAAAGTCTGGCACATATGGATGTGGCAACGGCGGCAAACGCGGTGACCGTGATTTCTATCGCTAACCTGTCCGGTCGTCTGGTTCTGGGGATTCTGTCCGACAAAATCTCTCGTATTCGCGTTATCACCATTGGTCAGGTCGTTTCGCTGGTGGGTATGGCCGCACTGCTGTTCGCGCCGTTGAATGATGTGACCTTCTTTACGGCGATTGCCTGTGTGGCATTTAACTTTGGCGGCACCATCACCGTGTTCCCGTCACTGGTGAGTGAGTTCTTCGGTTTGAACAACCTGGCTAAAAACTACGGTGTCATTTACTTAGGTTTCGGTATCGGCAGCATTTGTGGTTCCATTATCGCCTCGCTGTTCGGCGGATTCTATGTGACCTTCTGCGTTATCTTTGCGCTGTTAATTATCTCGCTGGCGCTTTCTACCACTATTCGTCAGCCGCAGCGTAGCGTCTATACCGAGGCACACGCCTGAATCTATTAGTGGTCTGATTAATGCCCGGCGCATATATTTACAAAAATATATGCGCCGTTTGCATTCTCTATAAGCACTTTTCTTCCCTCCTGTGGTCTACTTACCTGCGCTGTAGAATTTTCTTATTATCTGCACTTGTCGCACTTTTCCCCTGTATGGCCTGACAGGCTTTTGCGCAGGGTGTTTTTATCCCTTCCTCCAGGGTTTGTTTGCATGAGATATATCAAATCGATGACGCAGCAGAAGCTGAGTTTCTTGCTGGCGATCTATATCGGTCTTTTTATGAATTGCGCTGTGTTTTTCCGTCGCTTTAGCGGATATGCGCACGAGTTTACCGTCTGGAAAGGACTCTCTGCGGTTGTTGAATTAGCTGGCACTGTGCTGGTGACCTTCTTTTTACTCCGTGTTCTCTCTTTATTTGGCCGACGCGCCTGGCGTGTACTGGCAACGTTTGTGGTGCTCTGTTCTGCCGGCGCCAGCTATTACATGACCTTCCTGAACGTGGTCATTGGCTACGGTATTATTGCCTCGGTCATGACCACCGATATTGATTTATCAAAAGAAGTCGTCGGCTGGCATTTTATCGTTTGGCTGGTTTCAGTCAGTATTATCCCATTGGTGTTGATTTGGAGTAACCGCTGTCGTTATACCCTGATGAAACAGATTCGTACGCCTGGCATGAGATGGCGTAGCGTAGCGGCGGTTTTATTGGCTGGCCTGATGGTGTGGGCGCCCATTCGTCTGCTCAGCATGCAACAAAAAAGCGTTGAGCGTGAAACAGGGATCGATTTACCCAGCTACGGCGGAGTCGTTGCGAACTCCTATTTGCCGTCAAACTGGCTCTCTGCGCTGGGTTTGTACGCCTGGGCGCAGGTGGATGAATCTTCAGACAACAAATCGCTGATGAACCCGGCGAAGAAGTTCACCTACGTTGCCCCCAACAATCTCGACGACACCTATGTCGTGTTTATTATCGGTGAAACCACGCGCTGGGATCATATGGGGATTTTTGGCTATGAGCGAAACACCACGCCAAGGCTGGCTCAGGAGAAAAACCTGGCGGCTTTCCGTGGATATTCCTGTGATACCGCGACCAAGCTTTCGCTACGCTGCATGTTCGTTCGTGAAGGTGGGGCAGAGGAAAACCCACAGCGTACGCTGAAAGAACAAAACGTCTTTTCTGTGCTCGGCCAGTTAGGATTTAAAACCGATCTGTACGCGATGCAAAGCGAGATGTGGTTCTACAGCAATACCATGGCGGAAAACATTGCCTATCGTGAACAGATTGGCGCAGAGCCGCGTAACCGTGGCAAAAACGTTGACGATATGCTGCTGATTAATGAGATGCAGCAATCTTTACAGAAGACTGATGATGGCGAAAAGCGTCTGATTATTCTGCACACCAAGGGCTCGCATTTTAACTACACCCAGCGCTACACCCGCGAATATGCACAGTGGAAGCCGGAGTGTGTCAATGTTGATAGTGGCTGCTCGAAAGCTGAGATGATTAATTCATTTGATAATTCGGTAACCTACGTTGATCACTTTATTACCCAGGTGTTTGATCAATTGCGCGATAAGAAAGCGATCGTGTTTTACGCCGCCGATCACGGTGAGTCAATTAACGAACGTGAGCACCTGCACGGTACGCCGCGTAAAATGGCGCCGCCTGAGCAGTTCCGCGTTCCTATGATGGTGTGGATGTCAGACAAATATCTGGAAGACCCTGACCATGCGAAGGCATTTGCGCACCTGAAGCAAGAAGCTGAGATGAAGGTGCCGCGTCGTCATGTGGAACTGTACGATACCGTTCTGGGTTGCCTTGGTTATACCTCGCCAAATGGGGGGATTAACGAGAATAACAACTGGTGTCGTATCCCGGACGCGAAGAAGGTTACAGCCCAGTAACAGAGCTGCTGACTTTCTCGCCGATCAAATGGCATTTTGATACTAAGGGATTGACGGGCGCGCGGCTGAGCAGTAAGATGCGCCCCGCATTCGGTGATTGGCGCAGCCTGGTAGCGCACTTCGTTCGGGACGAAGGGGTCGGAGGTTCGAATCCTCTATCACCGACCAAATTTAAAACCCTGCTCAACGAGCAGGGTTTTTTGCTTTATAGCCCAGGAGGATGAGAACCTCCGGGGGTAAGAGGTTCGACTCGAGCGTAGCGAGAGAACGTTGCGTCAGCAACGGCCCGCAGGGCGAGCCACGCAGTGGCGAGTAATCCTCTATCACCGACCAAATTTAAAACCCTGCTCAACGAGCAGGGTTTTTTGCTTTATAGCCCAGGAGGATGAGAACC
>NZ_JAOWED010000032.1:0-201196 GCF_030334285.1 Citrobacter sp. Cf087 | reverse complement strand
ATCACCGACCAAATTTAAAACCCTGCTCAACGAGCAGGGTTTTTTGCTTTATAGCCCAGGAGGATGAGAACCTCCGGGGGGTAAGAGGTTCGACTCGAGCGTAGCGAGAGAACGTTGCGTCAGCAACGGCCCGCGGGGCGAGCCACGTAGTGGCGAGTAATCCTCTATCACCGACCAAATTTAAAACCCTGCTCAACGAGCAGGGTTTTTTGTTTTGTAGGCCTGATAAGCGAAGCGCCATCAGGCAATATTGGAGACATTGCCGGATGGCGGCGCAAGCGCCTTATGCGGCCTACAGACTCAGTTTCATCCCGGCGTGTATGGCGTTATTCCAATCCCACCTTTGACCTTCCTTTTATCTGCAAAAATTGTGCATCACTTCCCACTGACAGTTAACGATTCTGTGACATATTCCATTGCCTTTTTTTATGTTTGCTTGAAACTTTTTTTGCGCTACTTATGGCTGGCGCTGGCATTTTCCGCTGTGCGTTTTAACGTTCATGGCATTAATCGCTCAGATATGCAGCATTCATTGGGAAAATTTGAATAAATTGCATAAATGTTAATCTCCAAATGTTGCGAAGTATGAAGATGTTTATTCTGGCATAGTGCGCGTAGCACAAATTTCCCTGCTGAAAATACCCGCTTGCACTTTTTTTAATCTTTGTTTGCCAATTCTCACCGTTGGTGTAAATCGCGGTTACCTGTATTGACGTTTTCACATTCTGTTGACAGATTGTAGGGTATGAGGGGCATTTCATGGAGAATCCGCACTGCAACTCAGTCGCTTATGTGAACGGAATCCCCATCCTCTTAACGCTGACCCGGCCGGGTAAAAAACAAAAAAGGCCAGGCGGTGCAAACCCATTGCAAAGGGTAAAACAACAAACATCACATTTGGAGCAGAAGAATGAGTATTTCCTTGAAGAAGTCAGGGATGCTGAAGCTTGGTCTGAGCCTGGTGGCTATGACCGTCGCAGCAAGCGTACAGGCTAAAACTCTGGTTTATTGTTCAGAAGGATCTCCTGAAGGCTTTAACCCGCAGCTTTTCACCTCTGGTACCACCTATGATGCCAGCTCCGTGCCGATCTATAACCGCCTGGTCGAGTTCAAAACCGGCACAACTGAAGTGATCCCGGGACTTGCTGAGAAGTGGGAAATCAGCGAAGACGGTAAAACCTATACCTTCCACCTGCGTCAGGGCGTGAAGTGGCAGGACAACAAAGATTTCAAACCGACGCGCGATTTAAACGCCGATGACGTGGTGTTCTCTTTCGATCGTCAGAAAAATGCCCAGAACCCGTACCATAAAGTTTCTGGCGGCAGCTATGAATACTTCGAAGGGATGGGTCTGCCAGACCTGATCTCCGAAGTGAAAAAAGTGGATGATAAAACCGTTCAGTTCGTGCTGACTCGCCCGGAAGCACCGTTCCTGGCTGACCTGGCGATGGACTTCGCTTCTATTCTTTCCAAAGAATATGCGGACAACATGCTGAAAGCCGGTTCCCCGGAGAAAGTGGATCTGAACCCAATCGGTACCGGTCCGTTCCAGCTGCAGCAGTACCAGAAAGACTCTCGTATTCTGTATAAAGCATTCGAAGGTTACTGGGGCACTAAGCCGCAGATCGACCGTCTGGTCTTCTCCATTACGCCTGACGCTTCTGTGCGTTACGCCAAACTGCAGAAGAACGAGTGCCAGGTGATGCCGTACCCGAACCCGGCTGACATCGCACGCATGAAGCAGGATAAAAATATCAACCTGATGGAGCAGGCCGGTCTGAACGTTGGCTACCTCTCTTTCAACACCGAGAAGAAACCGTTTGATGATGTGAAAGTCCGTCAGGCGCTGACCTACGCGGTAAACAAAGAAGCGATCATCAAAGCGGTTTATCAGGGTGCTGGCGTTGCCGCGAAAAACCTGATCCCACCGACCATGTGGGGCTATAACGACGACGTTAAAGACTACACCTACGATCCTGAGAAGGCCAAAGCGCTGTTGAAGGAAGCCGGTCAGGACAAAGGCTTTACCGTTGAACTGTGGGCCATGCCGGTACAGCGTCCTTACAACCCGAACGCTCGTCGTATGGCGGAAATGGTTCAGGCTGACTGGGCGAAAATTGGCGTTCAGGCCAAGATTGTGACCTACGAGTGGGGCGAGTATCTGAAACGCGCCAAAGCGGGTGAACATCAGGCGGTGATGATGGGTTGGACCGGTGACAACGGGGATCCGGACAACTTCTTCGCCACCCTGTTTAGCTGTGCGGCAGCGAAAGACGGTTCCAACTACTCTCGCTGGTGCTACAAGCCGTTTGAAGACCTGATCCAACCGGCGCGTGCGACCGACGATCACAACAAACGTATTGAACTGTACAAGCAAGCTCAGGTTGTTATGCACGATCAGGCCCCGGCTCTGATTGTTGCTCACTCCACCGTGTATGAACCAGTGCGTAAAGAAGTAAAAGGCTATGTGGTTGATCCATTAGGCAAACACCACTTCGAAAACGTCTCTGTCGAATAATTAAAAGCAATCAAGGAAGCGCTGCGCCCCGGTATTGTGTAGGCCGGATAAGCGCAGCGCCATCCGGCGTAATGCTTTACCCACGATGCAGTTTGCGTGGGATAAGATTTGTGAGCAATGCAGACTCACGGTTCCAGGCCGTGCGTCATTAGAGAGAATCCGGGTTATGTTGCAGTTCATTCTCCGACGTTTGGGACTCGTCATCCCCACGTTTATCGGTATCACTCTTCTCACCTTTGCCTTCGTCCATATGATCCCCGGCGATCCGGTTATGATCATGGCAGGTGAACGTGGGATCTCCCCTGAGCGTCATGCTCAACTGCTGGCTGAACTCGGTCTGGATAAGCCGATGTGGCAGCAGTACCTCCACTATATTTGGGGGGTTATGCATGGCGATTTAGGTATCTCACTGAAAAGCCGCTTACCGGTGTGGGAAGAGTTCGTACCTCGATTCAAAGCCACGCTGGAACTCGGCGTCTGCGCGATGATTTTCGCCGTCGCAGTGGGTATCCCGGTGGGTGTACTTGCTGCCGTTAAGCGCGGCTCCATTTTCGATCACACCGCCGTTGGCCTGGCGCTGACCGGTTACTCCATGCCGATTTTCTGGTGGGGCATGATGCTGATCATGCTGGTTTCCGTGCAGTGGAACCTGACGCCAGTTTCTGGGCGGGTGAGCGACATGGTGTTCCTTGATGATTCCAATCCGCTGACCGGTTTTATGTTGATAGACACCGCCATCTGGGGTGAAGAGGGTAACTTTATCGATGCGTTGGCGCATATGGTCTTGCCTGCGATGGTGCTGGGTACCATTCCTCTGGCGGTCATTGTGCGTATGACACGTTCGTCGATGCTGGAAGTACTGGGCGAGGATTACATTCGTACCGCGCGCGCTAAAGGTTTGACCCGTATGCGCGTCATCATCATTCACGCTCTGCGTAACGCGATGCTGCCCGTTGTAACCGTTATCGGCCTGCAGGTTGGTACGTTGCTGGCTGGGGCAATCCTGACCGAGACTATCTTCTCGTGGCCGGGGCTGGGACGCTGGCTGATCGATGCGCTGCAACGCCGTGATTATCCGGTAGTGCAGGGCGGGGTACTGCTGGTCGCGACGATGATTATCCTCGTCAACTTGCTGGTAGACCTGCTGTATGGCGTGGTGAACCCGCGTATTCGGCATAAGAAGTAAGGGGCCATCATGTCACAGGTTACTGAAAACAAAGTTATTGCTGCACCGGTGCCGATGACGCCGCTGCAGGAGTTCTGGCACTATTTTAAACGCAACAAAGGCGCGGTTGTTGGGCTGGTGTATGTGGTGGTAATGATCCTGATTGCGGTCTTTGCCAACGTCCTTGCACCCTACAACCCGGCAGACCAGTTCCGCGATACGCTACTAGCTCCTCCTGCGTGGCAGGAAGGCGGTTCCATGGCGCATCTGTTTGGTACTGATGATGTGGGCCGCGACGTGCTGTCCCGCCTGATGTACGGTGCGCGTCTGTCGCTGTTGGTTGGCTGTCTGGTGGTTGTACTCTCCCTGCTGATGGGCGTGGTTCTTGGGCTGATCGCCGGCTACTTTGGTGGAATTGTCGATAACGTCATCATGCGTGTGGTCGATATCATGCTGGCATTGCCGAGCCTGTTACTGGCGCTGGTGCTGGTGGCGGTATTTGGCCCCTCGATAGGCAACGCTGCGCTGGCGCTGACGTTTGTGGCATTGCCGCACTATGTGCGTCTGACGCGCGCCGCTGTGTTGGTGGAAGTTAACCGCGACTACGTCACCGCATCCCGCGTGGCGGGAGCCGGCGCGATGCGCCAGATGTTCGTCAATATTCTGCCTAACTGTCTTGCGCCGCTGATTGTTCAGGCGTCGCTTGGCTTCTCTAACGCCATTCTCGATATGGCTGCCCTCGGCTTCCTGGGGATGGGCGCACAGCCGCCTACGCCGGAATGGGGCACCATGCTCTCTGACGTTCTGCAGTTTGCCCAAAGCGCCTGGTGGGTTGTGACCTTCCCGGGGCTGGCGATCCTGTTGACGGTGCTGGCATTTAACCTGATGGGTGACGGTCTGCGTGACGCGCTCGATCCCAAACTGAAGCAGTAAGAGGTTCGAGATGGCGTTATTAAATGTAGATAAATTATCGGTGCATTTCGGCGACGTAGGTTCCGAATTCCGCGCCGTAGACCGCATTAGCTACAGTGTGAATCAGGGTGAGGTGGTTGGCATTGTTGGGGAGTCTGGTTCTGGTAAGTCCGTCAGCTCGCTGGCGATTATGGGACTGATTGACTACCCTGGCCGCGTTATGGCCGAAAATCTGGAGTTTAATGGTCGCGACCTGAAGCGCATCTCTGAGAAAGAGCGTCGCCAACTGGTGGGTGCGGAAGTGGCAATGATCTTCCAGGACCCGATGACCAGTCTTAACCCCTGCTACACCGTCGGCTACCAGATTATGGAAGCCATCAAGGTGCACCAGGGCGGCAACAAAAAAACGCGTATTCAGCGGGCAATTGACCTGCTGACGCTGGTGGGGATCCCCGATCCGGCCTCGCGTCTGGATGTCTATCCGCACCAGTTGTCCGGTGGGATGAGTCAGCGCGTGATGATCGCGATGGCAATTGCCTGTCGTCCGAAGCTGCTGATTGCAGATGAACCGACAACGGCGCTGGATGTGACCATTCAGGCGCAGATCATCGAGCTACTGCTGGAATTGCAGCAAAAAGAGAACATGGCGCTGGTCTTAATCACGCACGATCTGGCGCTGGTGGCTGAAGCGGCACACAAAATCATCGTGATGTACGCTGGGCAGGTAGTGGAAACCGGGGCCGCGCAGGATATCTTCCGCGCGCCGCGTCATCCTTACACCCAGGCGCTGCTGCGCGCACTGCCGGAGTTTGCTCAGGACAAAGCGCGTCTGGCCTCACTGCCGGGCGTGGTTCCCGGTAAATATGACCGCCCGAGCGGCTGTTTGCTGAATCCACGCTGCCCCTATGCGACTGACAAATGCCGCGCTGAAGAACCTGAACTGAACCTGCTGGAAGGCGGTCGTCAGTCGAAATGCCACTACCCACTTGATGATGCCGGGAGGCCTGGGCTATGAGTACGCAAAAGGCCGCCGCGCAACAGCCGCTGTTGCAGGCAATTGACCTGAAAAAACACTACCCGGTGAAGAAGGGCATGTTCGCCCCGGAACGCCTGGTGAAAGCGCTGGATGGCGTTTCCTTTACTCTGGAGCGCGGTAAAACGCTGGCGGTGGTAGGTGAGTCGGGCTGTGGGAAATCCACCCTTGGCCGTCTGCTGACGATGATTGAAATCCCGACTGGCGGTGAGCTGTATTACCAGGGTCAGGATTTACTCAAGCATGACCCGCAGGCGCAGAAGCTGCGTCGGCAGAAAATCCAGATAGTGTTCCAGAACCCCTATGGTTCCCTGAACCCGCGTAAAAAAGTAGGGCAGATTCTGGAAGAGCCGTTGCTGATCAACTCCACGCTCAGCAAAGAGGAGCGTCGTGAAAAAGCGCTGGCGATGATGGCGAAAGTGGGGCTGAAAACCGAGCACTACGACCGCTATCCGCATATGTTCTCCGGCGGCCAGCGTCAGCGTATCGCCATTGCCCGCGGTCTGATGCTTGACCCGGATGTGGTGATTGCTGACGAACCGGTCTCGGCGCTGGACGTTTCCGTACGTGCGCAAGTGCTGAACCTGATGATGGACTTGCAACAAGAACTGGGGCTGTCATACGTCTTTATCTCGCACGACCTGTCGGTGGTAGAGCACATTGCCGATGAAGTGATGGTGATGTATTTAGGCCGCTGTGTGGAAAAAGGAACCAAGGATCAGATCTTCAATAATCCACGGCATCCGTACACTCAGGCGCTGCTCTCCGCAACGCCGCGCCTGAACCCGGACGATCGCCGCGAGCGTATCAAGCTGACCGGTGAGCTGCCAAGCCCGCTGAATCCGCCACCAGGCTGCGCATTCAACGCCCGTTGCCGTCGTCGCTTTGGTCCGTGTACTCAGCTTCAGCCACAGTTAAAAGACTATGGCGGTCAACTGGTGGCCTGTTTCGCCGTTGACCAGGACGAAAACCCACAGCAATAAACGTGGGTTATGACCCGATAACCGGAGCCTTGTGCTCCGGTTTTTTTATATTTTGTTTTTCCGTCCACAATGTGAGTCCTCTGGCAGAACATTATTCCACAGCGTCTAAAATGTAGTCAGGTTTCCTCTCGCCACAGAAATATCTATTTCGCAGTTGCTAACTATCAGGAGCAAATGTGGTCACGATACGCTGGGATATTAAAACAATTGATCGTCTGTCGATGGTTGAGGATGTCCTGAAGGAATTTTCCTGCTGCGATATCAATATCATCTCCATGAAAGTCACACCTGGACGGATCCTGATTAAATCCTGGTGCCGCCAGCTACAGGATATTTCCTGTGTGCAATCCTGTTTAAGCCAGCGCGCCGATATTATTAATGTCGCTTACCTCTGTGAGGAGATAAGCGAGCTGTCAACGCCGGAGCCGGAACGCCCGCGTTATTTCTCTGACATTATTTGCAGCAGCCAGAGCATGCACGCGCTTATCGAAAAGGCGATAAAAATTGCTGACAGCAAATATACCGTTCTGATCCGTGGCGATACGGGTACCGGCAAAGAGCTGCTGGCCCGGGCTATCCATAATTCCGGGCAGCGACGTTTTTATCCGTTTATTCCGGTCAACTGCTCTGCACTACCTGAGTCGCTTATGGAGAGTGAATTCTTTGGCTATGAGAAAGGGGCTTTTAGCGGCGCGGATTGTAAAGGCAAAAAAGGGCTGTTTGAAATGGCCGATAAAGGCACCCTTTTTCTCGATGAATTTGGTGAAATGTCGCTGGGCTTACAGGCTAAATTATTGCGCGTCCTGCAGGATGGCGGGATCCGTCGCGTTGGCGGGGCGCAAGTTATTCCGGTTAATGTACGCATTATTGTGGCAACCAACGCCAATCTGGAAGATATGGTGGAACAACGTCTGTTGCGCGCCGATCTCTATTACCGCATCAATGTACTTTCCCTGACTATTCCGCCTTTGCGGGAGCGTCCGCAGGATATCAGTCTGTTGATTCGCCACTTTGTGCAGAAATACGCAAAGGAATTCCAGCGGCGGATCATTCTGGATAAAGCTTGTTTTGATGCCTTGCACCATCACAGCTGGCCGGGAAACGTGCGCGAACTGGAAAATACCATTATTCGTCTGATGCTAATGGCGGAATCCGATGTCATTACGCCCGAAGAATTAGGGATGGTGAATTTGCCCGCCGCTGAGCAAGGCCCGACAGAACGTCCTTTTAAAGAGCAGGTTTTGTATGCGGAACGCCAGCTTATTGAACAAATGATGGAAGAGAATGTGTCGTCGCGGCATATCGCCAAAGCGCTGGGGGTATCACATACCACGGTACTGAATAAAATTCGCAGCTATCAACTGGAGAGTGTGAGCTAAGCGCCGCCAGGAGCTGACGGCGCAGTTTACGCGGGTTATTCAATCAGCTTCAGTAATGGCGACAGGCACAGCAGGATCCCGTACAGCAGGATTAGCCAGGTTTTCAGCCCGCGTAGTTTTTCCAGTTGTGTGACTTTATAGATCAGGAAAAACGGAATAATACACGACACAATCCCGTACAGCGGGCTGCCTAACTGGAAGAACACCAGTACTGATACGCGAAACGATACCCAAATCACCAGGGTGATAACAATAAAGGTACAAATACCCAGCGTAAGCACCAGAGGATTAATTTTTTCCACGTCAATAACGCGGCTCAGTACGTTAAGAATAATTCCTTTGATCGCCTCGTGGAATCCCAAATAAATACCAAAGAACGCGGTTAATACGGCGAAGATATTTAATACCGTTGAGGTGATATGAATAATCTGTCCCGGAATCACCTGTGCCGCCAGCGCCAGTGCGGAAATATTTTGTTCGAAGGCTGAAACGGCTTCTTCATGGCTAATGGAAAAGGTAAAAGAAAAAGAGAAAAACAGGATGACCGCAATCAGCGTAATGTAACTGATCCGATGCGTACGTATAGCCATACGAGTGGCCAGTACCCGGTCTGCCACCCGTTTGCGGTAGGCGATGTTCATAGGGTTCAACACCTGAATAAACACCGCGGAGAAGAAGCAGAACGGGATGGTTAGCAGCACATCGCGAAAGAACACCGAGGCTTCAGGGAAGGCGCTGATATTAGCGAAGTTCCAGTGCGGAACCATCGCAAAACCAAATACGATGATGATACCCACTTTGACCACTACCATCGGGCCGGAGATTTTGAACAGCAGTTTTTCTCCCCCGGAAGCAATGGCGACCAGCACGGCAAAAATGGCCACTTTGTAGATTATCGACTGTGAAAGATCGGCCTCGGTCAAGCCGAAGGTTTTGATATATGAGGCGCTGTCAAAAACCACGGATAAGGAATAGATAAATATGCCGTGAATAATCATCAGAAAATAGATGACGCCAAGAAATACGCCCCAGTTTTTTCCCAGATAATGACTTATAATATCCGTGTAGTCATTACAGGTTTCACTTTCTGATAATGTTTTTAAATAAATATCCTGCACAATATAAGTTGCCGGATAAGCAATAATAAAGGCGACGATAAATACCCAAATGCCGGTTAAGCCAATTTGTACCGGCATCAGTACCGTTCCGGCACCAATGGCCATGCCTATGCACAGTAATACCCAGCCAAAATCGTATTTCGTAAACGGTATTTTTTTTGAGAATGGTACGGCGGTTGCTGTATTGTTGCTTAATTGTAATGTGTTGTCCTGCATAGAACCCCCTGCCCAAAATACACGTTCTCCCCGAAAGAGGATTGCGCGTATTGCCAGACTGTTGTGCCTTGATTCTCAACAACCTGAACCGAACGGCGTCGGTTCAGGCCATATTGGTCAGAATGTTGCCTTTCTGATGGCGTGTTCAAGGTCGTTAATAATATCTTCTGGATCTTCAAGACCCACAGAAAGACGGATAAGCCCGTCGGTAATACCTGCTTTAAGCCGTTCCTCTGGCGCAACGGGCGAATGTGTCATAGACGCTGGGTGCTGAATGAGGGTTTCGGTATCACCGAGACTGACCGCGAGGAGGCATAATTCTACAGAATTGATCATCCGTCTGCCAGCCTCGAGGCCGCCGGCGATTTCGAAGCTGATAATTCCACCTGGCAGGCTCATTTGTCGCTGGCCCAGCTCATACTGCGGATGCGATGACAGGCCTGGATAATACACCCGAGTAATGGACGGATGCCCTTCGAGGAAGCGGGCGATTTTCAGCGCATTTTCACAGTGACGCTCCATACGAATGCCCAGCGTTTTAACGCCGCGCAGCGTCAACCACGCATTGAAAGGACTCATGCAGCCGCCGGTGATATCTTTCAGGCCAACAAACCGCGCCTGGTCGATAAACTCCTGCTTACCAACAATGATGCCGCCAATCACATCCCCGTGACCGTTGATATATTTGGTGACGCTGTGCACCACAATATCCGCGCCCAGTTGCAAAGGCTGCTGACAGTACGGCGACATAAAGGTGTTATCCACCACCAGCAATGCGCCTTGCTGATGGGCGATACCGGCTACCGTTTCAATGTCGACCAGCGACAGCGTCGGGTTAGCGGGCGTTTCGATATATACAACTTTGGTTTCCGGGCGCATGGCGGCGCGGATTTCTTCAGGCTTTGCCGCGTCGACAAAGCTGACGTTAATCCCAAACTTCGGCATGCTGTGCGACAAAAACGCGTGGGTACAACCGTAAATCGCGCTGGCGGAAACGATATGGTCACCCTGCTGACAAAGCGTCAACAGCGTTGTGGTGATAGCAGAAATACCGGACGCGGTTGCCAGCCCGGCTTCACCTCGTTCCAGTACCGCCAGCTTTTTCTCCAGCGCATCGGTGGTGGGGTTACCCAAACGGGTGTAAATGTACCCGGACTCTTCGAGCGCAAAGCGGGCGGCACCTTGTTCGGCGCTGTCAAAAACAAACGTTGAAGTCTGGAAAATAGGCGTACTGAGCGCGCCAGTTGAAGGGTCGGGTTGTTGCCCCGCGTGAACGATCTGGGTGTTGAATCCGTAAGTACGACAGTCAGACATGATATCTCCTTTGATTCGGAACAGAACAGCTCACAGTCATATAGCAATCGCTGTGCCAGAAAATAAACTAATAGATATCAATGTTTTAGTGGTTTTATCGTGCGGGTAGCCGTCAGGAAAGTTGCCAGTTGGCAAGAAACTTTCCAGCGCTTGGCGGATTTATTAAGCCGTAATTGCGAGGCTTTACGCAGACTGGATCACTCCGGGGTGATGAGACGGAAGTGTTACCGTAGAATCAGCGGCAAGCCGGGTTTACCCGGTGAGGCGCGATGTTGCGGGGGCTTGATCCCCGGCGGCATAGGTTGCTGGAAAGAGAAAACCCCCGCACGTTGTTCGGTATAAACCTGGCAACAAAACGGGGGCTAACCTTGATCCTCAACAGTTCAAGAATAGCCGCGAACAGTTGCCATTGCAACACAGGCGGCTATATGACGCTCGCACAGTTAGGCGTGGCTTTCTGGCACGATTTAGCGGCTCCAATTATCGCTGGCATTATTGCCAGCTTGATTGTGAACTGGCTGCGTAACAGGAAGTAATGCACTTTGCGGGCGTCTGCCTGCCGTAATGGCAACATGCGCCCGAACCAGGCCGCAGGGGGTAACCTTGCGGCCTTTTTCGGCTTAAATGCAGATAAATCTCGTCGTCAGGTGCCTATCCTGTCGCGATAATGCACGCTGGGAAGTTTTCAGATACCGCCTCTCTTAATACCGCTACGATCGGGTATACTCTGACGGCAGTTTCGTCTATCCGTGGAGAGTCAGTTTGCGTGTCAGTCGCTCGTTAACAATTAAGCAGATGGCAATGGTTGCGGCCGTTGTTATGGTGTTCGTTTTTATTTTTTGCACCGTTTTGTTGTTCCATCTGGTCCAGCAAAACCGCTATAACACGGCTACGCAACTGGAAAGTATCGCTCGCTCCGTTCGTGAACCTCTGTCGAACACTATCCTGAAAGGGGATATTCCCGAAGCGGAAGCTATTTTAAGAAGTATTCGGCCAGCAGGCGTGGTAAGTCGCGCCGATGTGGTGCTACCTAATCAGTTTCAGGCGCTGCGGATGAGCTTTATACCTGAACGTCCGGTTCCGGTTACGGTGACTCGCCTGTTTGAGCTTCCGGTACAAATTTCGCTGCCTATCTATTCTCTTGAACGTTCCGCTAACCCACAACCGCTGGCGTATCTGGTGCTGCAGGCGGATTCGTACCGCATGTACAAATTCGTGATGAGTACGCTCTCGACGTTAGTGACCATTTACTTACTTTTGTCGCTAATACTGACCGTCGCTATCTCCTGGTGCATTAACCGCTTGATTGTGCACCCCTTACGTAAAATTGCCCGTGAGCTGAACGACATTCAACAGCAGGACCTGATTGGTTATCAACTGGCATTGCCGCGTCTACATCAGGATGATGAGATTGGTATGCTGGTGCGTAGCTACAATCTTAATCAGCAGTTGATTCAGCGACATAGCGAAGATCAAAGCGACTTAGCAATGCGTTTCCCGGTTTCCGAACTGCCCAATAAGTCGTTTTTAATGGGGCTGCTGGAGCAGGTTGTTACCCGCCAACAGACGACGGCGCTGATGATTGTCACCTGCGAAACCCTACGTGACACCGCGGGTGTGTTAACCGAAACCCAGCGAGAAATCCTGTTACTTACGCTGGTCGAAAAACTGAAGTCTGTATTGTCTCCCCGGATGGTGCTTACCCAGGTGAGTGGCTACGACTTTGCCATTATCGCCCATGGTGTAAAAGAACCCTGGCACGCTATTACGCTAGGTCAGCAAGTACTCACTATCGTTAATGAGCGGTTACCGATTCAGGGCATTCAACTACGTCCTACCTGCAACATTGGGGTGGCGATGTTTTATGGTGATTTAACCGCAGAGCAGCTCTACCGCCGCGCCCTGTCAGCTGTGTTAACGTCGCGTCATAAAGGTAAAAACCAAATTCAGTTCTTTGATCCGTTGCAGATGGAAGAGGCGCAGCAGCGTTTAACCCAAGAGAACGATATTTTAACCGCCATGGATAACCAGCAATTTGCGCTCTGGATGCAGCCCCAGGTTGAGATGTCCAGCGGCAAGGTATTGAGCGCAGAAGCATTGTTGCGGATGCAGCAGCCGGACGGTAGCTGGGAGCTGCCGGAAGGGTTAATCGACAGAATTGAGTCTTGTGGTCTGATGGTGACCGTCGGTTATTGGGTGCTGGAAGAAACATGCCGCCAGCTGTCAGCCTGGCAAGAACGCGGTCTCATGCTGCCGCTCTCGGTGAATTTATCCGCTCTCCAGTTGATGCACCCAAGTATGGTGTCTGATCTGCTGGAGTTGTTAACGCGCTATCGCATTAAGCCTGGCACATTGATTCTGGAAGTGACTGAAAGCCGGCATATTGACGATCCCCACGCCGCAGTGGCCATTTTGCGACCGCTGCGCAACGCGGGCGTGCGCATCGCCCTGGACGACTTTGGCATGGGGTATGCGGGTCTGCGACAGCTACAGCATATGAAGTCGCTGCCGGTGGATGTACTCAAAATCGATAAGATGTTTGTCGATGGCGTGCCCGAAGATTGCAGCATGATCTCCGCCATCATTCAACTGGCACATAGCCTCAACTTGCAGATGATCGCCGAAGGCGTTGAAACCGAAGCGCAACGCGAATGGTTATCAAAAGCCGGGGTGGAAGTGGCGCAAGGATTCCTGTTTGCTCGACCCGTTCCGGCAAATATCTTTGAAGAACGTTATCTGGCACCGGAAAGCGCTGATTACAAAAGTTAAAAAAGGTCTCGCTTGTGCGAGCCAGCTCAAAATTTTTAACATTTTTGTATCAATTATGATCCAGGTGCATTTCTGTCATGTTGAGTGGGTGTTACTTTAAGGCCGCAGGTTAAACAAAACCTTACAAGACCTGTGGTTTTTACTTTAAGGACACCCTATGAAGACCTCTATATTCAAAAGCCTTTACTTTCAGGTCCT
The DNA here is from genome assembly GCF_030334285.1 of Citrobacter sp. Cf087. Classification (NCBI taxonomy): domain Bacteria; kingdom Pseudomonadati; phylum Pseudomonadota; class Gammaproteobacteria; order Enterobacterales; family Enterobacteriaceae; genus Citrobacter; species Citrobacter sp. Cf087. The sequence goes on along the minus strand of NZ_JAOWED010000032.1, from coordinate 187,591 downwards.
GACAGCAATTGCCATTGGTATTCTCCTTGGCCATTACTACCCTGAATTAGGCGCCCAAATGAAGCCGCTTGGTGATGCTTTCGTTAAGCTCATCAAGATGGTCATCGCACCTGTCATCTTCTGTACTGTCGTGACCGGCATTGCAGGCATGGAAAGTATGAAAGCAGTAGGCCGCACCGGTGCGGTTGCACTGCTCTATTTTGAAATTGTCAGTACGATTGCGCTGATCATCGGCCTTATCATCGTCAACGTGGTGCAACCCGGTGCCGGAATGAACGTCGATCCGGCGACGCTGGACGCTAAAGCGGTTGCCATTTACGCTGAACAGGCAAAAGACCAGGGGATCGTAGGCTTCCTGATGGATATTATCCCGGGTAGCGTCATTGGCGCGTTCGCCAGTGGTAACATCCTGCAGGTATTACTGTTTGCGGTAATGTTTGGTTTTGCGCTGCACCGTCTGGGCAGCAAAGGCCAGATGATTTTCAACGTGATTGAAAGCTTCTCGCAGGTTATTTTCGGTATCATCAATATGATCATGCGTCTGGCGCCGATCGGTGCTTTCGGTGCCATGGCCTTTACCATCGGTAAATATGGCGTCGGAACGCTGGTGCAACTGGGTCAGCTGATAATCTGCTTCTACATCACCTGTATTCTGTTTGTGGTTGTGGTTCTGGGCTCCATTGCTCGCGCAACCGGCTTCAGCATTTTCAAATTCATCCGCTATATCCGTGAAGAACTGCTGATCGTACTGGGTACGTCTTCTTCTGAATCCGCGCTGCCGCGTATGCTAGATAAGATGGAAAAACTGGGCTGCCGGAAGTCGGTTGTCGGGTTGGTTATACCCACGGGCTACTCGTTTAACCTTGATGGGACATCAATCTATCTGACGATGGCGGCGGTGTTTATCGCTCAGGCAACCAACAGCCATATGGATATCTTCCATCAGATAACCCTGTTGGTGGTGCTCCTGCTCTCCTCAAAAGGTGCAGCGGGTGTGACCGGGAGTGGCTTCATTGTTCTGGCCGCGACGATCTCTGCTGTGGGCCATTTGCCGGTTGCGGGTCTGGCACTGATTCTTGGTATTGACCGCTTTATGTCTGAAGCACGTGCGCTGACTAACCTGGTCGGCAACGGTGTGGCAACTGTCGTCGTCGCTAAATGGGTCAAAGAACTGGACCACAAAAAGTTGGACGATGTGCTGAATAATCGTGCGCCGGATGGCAAAACGCACGATTTATCCTCTTAATCTCGTCACTTATGCCCGTAGTCCCTTCCAGGACTGCGGGCGTTTGCGCATAATTACCCCCTGTGCCTGAAACCGTCGATTCGGCGGCTCGGGATTTTTTCACTTCTTCCGTGACATTTTTATGTTCTCGCGGTCTAACACGAAGTGTTTTTAACGTCATATTCAGAGAGTCCTTTCGAGGGCTGTCTTTTTATTTCCAGGATAGTTGATCAGGGGTTCACATGCAGGGCACAAAAATTCGACTTTTAGCGGGCGGCTTGCTGATGATGGCCACTGCCAGCTATGTGCAGGCAGATGCGCTCCAGCCTGACCCGGCGTGGCAACAGGGCACGCTGGCAAATGGTCTACAGTGGCAAGTGTTAGCCACTCCCCAGCGCCCCAGCGACCGTATTGAGGTCCGCCTGCTGGTTAATACCGGTTCACTCACCGAAAATACGCAACAGAGTGGTTTCAGCCATGCGATCCCACGTATCGCGCTGACGCAAAGCGGTGGCCTCGATGCCACGCAAGCCCGTTCATTGTGGCAGCAGGGGTTCGATCCCAAACGTCCCATGCCGCCGGTTATCGTTTCCTATGATTCCACGTTGTACAACCTCAGTCTGCCAAACAGCCGTAACGATCTACTGAAAGAGTCACTTTCTTACCTGGCGAATATCTCCGGCAATCTGAGCATCACCTCTGAAACGGTCAATCATGCGCTGAGCAGCGAAGATATGGTTGCAACCTGGCCGTCAGATACCAAAGAAGGGTGGTGGCGTTACCGTCTGAAGGGATCGACTCTGCTGGGACACGATCCCGCCGATCCGCTGAAAACGCCTGTAGATGCGGCGAAAATTCAGTCTTTCTACCAGAAATGGTATACCCCGGACGCGATGACGCTGATCATCGTCGGTAACGTTGATGCACGCAGCGTAGCTGAGCAAATCAATAAAACCTTTGGCGAGTTAAAAGGAAAACGCGAAACGCCTGCACCGGTACCTACGCTCTCTCCGCTGCGAGCAGAAGCCGTAAGCATTATGACCGATGCGGTACGCCAGGATCGCCTGTCTATTATGTGGGATACGCCGTGGCAACCGATCCGTGAATCTGCCGCGTTGTTACGATACTGGCGCGCTGATTTAGCTCGTGAGGCGCTGTTCTGGCACATTCAGCAAGAGCTAACCAAAAACAATGCCAAAGACATTGGCCTCGGATTTGACTGCCGGGTGCTGTTCCTGCGCGCGCAGTGTGCGATTAACGTTGAGTCGCCAAACGATAAGCTGAACGCCAATCTGGGTACGGTTGCGCGTGAGCTGGCGAAAGTGCGTGATAAGGGACTTCCGGAAGAAGAGTTCAATGCGCTGGTCGCGCAAAAGAATCTGGAACTGCAGAAGCTGTTTGCCACCTATGGTCGTACCGATACCGATATTTTGATCAGCCAGCGTTTGCGCTCGCTGCAAAATCAGGTGGTGGATATTGCGCCTGAACAGTATCAGCGTTTACGCCAGAGCTTCCTCAACAGCCTGAGTGTTGAGATGCTGAATCAGGACCTGCGACAGCAGCTGTCGCAAGATATGGCGTTAATTCTGCTGCAACCGAAGGGTGAACCTGAATTCAATATGAAGGATCTGCAGGCGACGTGGGATAGCATTATGGCGCCCGTTACCGCAGCGGCAACATCTGTTGAAACGGATGAATCACACCCTGAAGTGACGGATATCCCGCCGGTACAATAACCTGTAGGCCGGATAAGACGATTACGCCGCCATCCGGCATTGGAGATGCCGGGGGCGCTTCGCTTGCCCGGCCTACGGTATGCAGACCGGATAATCGACGTTATTGCGGCATAGCGTCGCGTGGGATAATCGCCCCGCGGTGCTGAATCACGGTGCTTGCCGTCAGGTGGCCGCGTTTTGCGGCCTCAGCAGCATCGCCACCGGTCAGACGTACCGCCAGATATCCGGCGCTGAAGGAGTCTCCGGCCGCAGTGGTATCGATCACCTTCTCTTTCGGCAATTTAACGGCCGGAACGTCGATGAGCGCTTCGCCCGCGATGGAAACCAGGCAAGAGTCTGCGCCACGCTTCACAACCACTTCCTGTACACCAGCTGCGTGAGTACGGGCAATCACCTCAGCAACGGGTTTTTCACCCCACAGCGCGTCTTCATCGTCCAGCGTCAGGAATGCGATATTGGTGCATTCCAGCATCTGCTGATACACCTGCTGGGTTTCTTCTTTGCTGCTCCACAGACGTGGGCGGTAGTTATTATCAAAAATGACCTTTCCACCGTTGGCACGGCATTCACGCAGCAACGACAGCAGCTTGTCACGACTTGCCGGGCTTAAAATCGCCAGGCTGATTCCGCTCAGATACAAGTAATCAAATGTCGCCAGCTCTTCGCAAATCGCGGCAGACTGCTCGCTCTCCAGCCAGAATTTTGCGGCGGCTTCATTACGCCAGTAATAGAAGGTGCGCTCGCCAGTGCTGTCGGTCTCAATGTAGTAGAGACCCGGCAGGCGGTTTTCCATGCGCTGGGTTAATGAGGTATCCACGTTTTCACCCTGCCAGGACTCCAGCATTTGTTGGCTAAAACTGTCGGTACCCAGTGCAGTCACATAGTGTACGGAAAGTGCCGTAGCATCGACCTGACGGGCGATATAAACGGATGTATTCAACGTGTCGCCACCGAATCCGCGCTGAACGTCAGCGCCTTTCTGTGACAGCTCAATCATGCATTCGCCAATCACGGCAATCTTTCTGGACATAGTCGTAACCTGCTCTGAAAAAAATTAGCGTTAGTGTGCGCTGTGGGTGTTAAGTGGTCAACTATATTAAAACAACGTTCCATTATTTTTTTGAGCCAGCACGTGTTCTGCGTTGTTTTTGCCGCTTAGTTTTTATTTTTGCGCACAGCTGAACGTAAAGTTCTGCGTCTGAGCGCCGATAACCTTTGACGAGTCCGGTCAGTCACACTCTTATTTACAGGACATCTCAGATGATAAAGCAGGTTACCCAGCAGCTCATTACGCTCGATGCGAGTATTGAAAACTTGCAGGAGAGACGCTATTGGCTGCAGTGCGAGCGTGCTTACACCTACCAGCCAATTTACCAGACCAACGGACGACTGATGGCCGTTGAACTGCTGACTGTCGTGAGCCATCCTGATAATCCATCCCAACGTATTGCGCCAGACCGCTATTTTGCCGAAGTAACCGTCCGACATCGTGTTGATGTGGTGATAGAGCAACTTCTTCAACTTGAGCTGAAAGGGGACTTTTTCAGAGCCAACAACCTGCTGGCTTCCGTGAACGTCGACGGACCAACGCTCATAGCGATGCGCCAGGATCCCGAAATCCTGAAAATCATTGAAGGCCTGCCGTGGCTGCGTTTTGAGCTAGTGGAACATATCCGCTTACCGAAGGGGTCGTCCTTCGCCTCAATGTGCGAGTTTGGCCCGCTCTGGCTGGATGATTTTGGTACCGGAATGGCGAACTTCTCGGCGCTTAGTGAAGTGAATTATGACTATATCAAAGTGGCGCGAGACCTGTTCGTCATGCTGCGCAAGACGCCGGAGGGACGTAATCTCTTCACACTACTATTACAGCTGATGAACCGCTATTGCCGCGGCGTGATTGTCGAAGGCGTTGAAACGCTGGAAGAGTGGCGCGATGTGCAAAACTCACCGGCTTTTGCCGCACAAGGCTATTTTCTCTCTCGTCCAGTGCCTCTGGACACGCTTGAAGAGGTGATCCTGTCGCTTTGATGAGGACGTAGCACACCTCCTTTTCATCCTGCTGGACTATCTTTAGGACAGGCAAGGAAGGAAGTAGAGAGGTTAGACATGACGAAAACAGGTAAAATAACCACTTCAGTAATAGGGGTTTTCTTGTTGTTGATCGTCGTACTCATCATTGTGATTGCGACATTTGACTGGAACCGGCTCAAACCGACCATCAACCAGAAAGTCTCTACAGAACTCAACCGGCCCTTTGCTATACGGGGTGACCTGGGCGTGGTTTGGGAACGCCAGAAGCAGGAAACCGGCTGGCGTAGCTGGGTTCCGTGGCCGCATGTTCATGCTGAAGATATCATCCTCGGCAACCCGCCAGACATTCCTGACGTTACCATGGTGCATCTCCCGCGTGTTGAAGCTACGCTCGCCCCACTGGCACTGCTGACAAAAAACGTCTGGCTCCCGTGGGTCAAGCTGGTCAAACCCGATGCGCGGCTGATCCGCCTGTCGGAGAAAAACAATAACTGGACCTTTAACTTAGCTGGGGACGAAAACCGCGATTCTAATGCGCCGCCATCCGCGTGGTCGTTCCGGCTGGATAACATTCTGTTTGACCAGGGACGCATCGCCATTAACGATAAGGTGACGAAGTCGGAGATTGAGATCCTGGTCGATCCGCTGGGCAAACCGTTGCCCTTTAGCGAAGTGACCGGCGCAAAAGGTAAAGAGAGCAACGCCCGCGTCGAGGACTACGTGTTTGGTCTGAAAGTGCAAGGGCGATATAACGGCGAACCGCTAAGCGGTAGCGGAAAAATTGGCGGAATGCTGGCGCTGCGTGGTGAAGATACGCCTTTCCCGATTCAGGCTGATTTCCGTTCGGGCAATACGCGCGTAGCGTTTATCGGCACGATAAACGATCCGATGAACATGGGTGGGGCGGATCTACGACTTAAATTCTCGGGAGATTCGCTAGGGGATTTATACGATTTGACCGGCGTGCTGCTCCCGGATACGCCGCCGTTTGAAACCGACGGACGTCTGGTAGCGACAATTGACCCGGAAAAATCCTCTGTTTTTGATTATCGCGATTTCAATGGTCGCATTGGCGACAGCGATATTCACGGAACGCTGGCCTACACCACCGGCAAGCCGCGACCCATGCTGAAGGGCGATGTGGAATCACGCCAGCTGAGGCTGGCCGATTTGGGGCCGCTGATCGGGGTGGATTCAGGCAAAGGCGCGGAACGGGCAAAACAATCTGAACAGCGCAAAGGTGAGAAGAGCGTTCAGCCTGCGGACAAGGTGTTGCCGTATGACCGTTTTGAAACTGACAAATGGAACGTAATGGACGCTGACGTGCGTTTCAAAGGACGGCGTATTGAGCATGGCAGTAGTCTGCCGATCAGCGATCTCTCCACTCATATCATCCTGAAAAATGCCGACCTGCGTCTGCAACCGCTGAAATTTGGTCTTGCGGGAGGCAGCATTGTTTCCAGCATCCATCTGGAAGGGGATAAAAAGCCGATGCGGGGGCAGGCGGATATCCAGGCTCGCCGCCTGAAGCTTAAAGCGCTGATGCCGGATGTGGAACTGATGCAAAAAACGCTTGGTGAAATGAACGGTGACGCCAGGTTTAGTGGGAGCGGAAACTCGGTGGCGGCGCTGTTGGGTAACAGCAATGGCAACCTGAAACTGCTGATGAATGACGGTTTGATCAGCCGGAATCTGATGGAAATTGTGGGCTTGAATCTGGGGAACTATCTTGTCGGGCAGATATTTGGCGATGACGAAGTGCGGGTGAACTGCGCGGCGGCGAATCTGGATATTGTTAACGGCGTGGCGCGTCCGCAGATTTTTGCTTTTGATACGGAAAACGCAGTCATTAATGTCACCGGTACGGCAAGCTTTGCGTCGGAGCAACTGGATTTAACCATCGATCCGGAGAGCAAAGGGATTCGTATTATTACTCTGCGTTCGCCGTTGTATGTTCGCGGTACCTTTAAGAATCCGCAGGCAGGCGTGAAGGCCGGACCGCTAATTGCGCGCGGTGCGGTTGCTGCTGCGCTGGCAACGCTGGTGACGCCAGCGGCAGCCCTGCTGGCGCTGATTTCACCTTCTGAAGGGGATGCTAATCAGTGCCGGACAATCCTGTCGCAGATGAAGAAGTGATGAGAGCGCCGGATGAGGTGTAAACACCTTATCCGGCCTACGGGGGATTGCAGTCTGTAGGCCTGATAAGCATAGCGCCATCAGGCAATCAAATTACAGCGATTGATGCCGTGTTTCATGGGTTAACAGCAGCGCAATTAACGTTAACGCCGCCATTGATGCCAGATACGTACCGACTGCCGCCAGACCATAATTCGCCTGCAGCCATGCGGCAATGTAAGGGGCAACGGAAGCACCAAGAATCGACGAAACGTTGTACGAGAACGACGCCCCCGTGTAGCGCACTTCGGTCGGGAACAGCTCCGGCAGCAGCGCGCCCATCGGACCAAATGTCAGCCCCATCAGGCTTAAGCCCAGCAACAGGAAGGCGAAAACCAGCACCGGATTGCCAGAGCCGAGCAGTGGTTTAAAGGCAAACAGCGCAAACAGAATGATAAGCGTGGTGATAATGAGCATGCTCTTGCGACGACCAAATGCGTCGGCCAGCAGGCCCGCCACCGGCACCATGACGCCAAAGCCAATCACCGCCATCATCAGCATCCACAACACTTCATTACGCGGCAGGCCAAGTCCTACAGGCGCGGCTGCGGTGCTGAACGTCATCGAATAGACGGTCATGATATAGAACAGCGTATAGGTCGCCAGCATGATGAACGTGCCGAGGATCGTCACGCGAACATGTTTGGTCAGCAGGGTACCCAGCGGGATTTTCACCTGCTTTTTCGCCGCGGCTACTTTGGCGAAGACCGGGGATTCATGCAGCGAAACGCGAACGTACAGACCGATAATCACCAGTACCGCAGAGAAGATGAACGGTACGCGCCAACCCCAGCTCATGAACTGCTCGTCGGTCAGCAGCCAGGAGAGCAGCAGAAAGGTACCATTGGCGAAGAAGAAGCCGATAGGCGCGCCCAACTGCGGAAATGATCCGTACAGCGCGCGTTTGCGCGGTGGTGCGTTTTCCGTTGCCAGCAGCGCAGCACCGCCCCATTCACCGCCCAGACCTAACCCCTGGCCAAAACGCGCCAGCGCCAGCAGCAGTGGGGCGAAAATGCCGATCGTTTCATAGCCCGGCAGCAGACCAATGACGACCGTCGAAATCCCCATGGTGAGTAACGAAGCAACCAGCGTGACTTTACGGCCGACGCGATCGCCGAAATGCCCGAATACCGCAGAACCGATCGGGCGTGCCACAAAGGCGATAGCAAAAGTCGCCAGGGACTGTAGCGTCGCGGCAGTCGGATCCCCCTGCGGGAAGAAGATATGCGGGAACACGATCACCGCGGCGGTGGCGTAAATATAGAAGTCGAAGAACTCAATGGCGGTGCCAATGAGCGAGGCGACGACGACTTTATTGCGCGAGTTGACCGGGGTGTGTTCCTGTTCGTTGTCGAGTGTTGTGGCTGTTGCTTGCATAATATTTTCTTATTTTTGGCCGAACGAGAGGCCATATTACGCACAGCAAAAGAGACATTTCAATCTGTAACAAACTTTGAGAGTGGTCAAAAATAGAGCAAAAAGGGGATAATTTTTAGGCTCGAGATTTCACTTCCATGAAATGCTTCACATAATTTAAAACTTAGATGATAAAACTGGTTTTTGGTTAAATAAAAGTTACGGGTTGGATTTATTCACTAAATCGGTGAGATTGGGCGGCATTATAATTGCCGGATGGCGCTGCGCTTATCCGGCCTACAAAACTCACCCGTAGGCCGGATAAGACGCGTGCGTCGCCATCCGGCAATTAACAACTAATCCGGCGGCGGCTACTGCGTTTTCCCCGGCATACGCGGGTCGTCTTTGTATTCTGCTGTGGCAATCCAGGCAGCGCAAAACAGAGTCAGACGAGCGAAGAAGTAGAAGAACGCCATCAATCCAAGCACGGAACCAAACGCCGCGCCTGACGGCGATTGCACCAGTGACGGCAGGGTATATGTCATGATCATTTTGATGACTTCAAACCCCAGAGCTGCGATAAATGTGCCGCGTATGAGCGCTTTTTTACGCGGTCGGTGACGCGGTAGCCGCCAGAAAATCCAGAAGAACAGCAAGTAGTTGGCGAAAATAGAGATGGTCAGGCCGATCAGCCGCCAGGCGGGCTTCAGCCATTCGATACCGTCGAGATACAACGCAGAGATAATCATCTGCTGGGCGGAGCCGGCAATGGAGGTAATGGACAGAGTAACAATCAGCGCAATCAGTAAGCCAATCAATGAGATAAAATCACGCAGATATTTGACCCAAATTTTTTCCTGATCCTGCGGGGTACGCTCCCAGACATCCCGCGACTGGGCACGAATTGCTTCGCGCAGGTTTCCCATCCAGTTAATGCCGGAATAGAGCGCGATGCCAAGCCCCACCAGACCGACGGTGGTACGTTGCTGTACGGCAGTATTAATGGTGTTTTTCAGCGTAGAGGCGAGCGTCGGATCGCTGACGTTGAGCAGAATTTTGCCGAAGATATCCTGTAACAGCGTAGGATGCGAAGCGAGAATAAAACCCGCGGCGGCAAACGACACCATCAGAATAGGGATCATCGACAGAAACGAGAAGTAGGTAATCGCGGCGCCAAACTGATTTCCCATGCGATCGTTAAACCGCTCCGCAGCCCGAATCAGATGGGCAATCATGGGCTGGCGTTGAACTTTTTCAGCGAAGGTCAGGGCAGTTTTCAACGCCTGGTTGGTCTTACCATTGGTTTCTGTATTTTCCTGCTCCAGGGGCTCAATTTTTAGGATGGGGGCGTGCTCAAGTTCCTGAATGGGGCGTTTAATCTCTTTTTCCTGCGTCATCAGGGCAATAATCCTTGTTCTGTTCATTCTCAGGACAGTATAGCTTGTCAGTCCACATAGTCTTTCATCACGCCAGTCAGCCATTCCATAAACAGATGTACCCGGCGAGAGAGGTTGCGTCGATGCGGATAAAGCAAAGAGACCGGCATTGGCTCGGCGCGATATTGCGGCAACACTTCGACCAGCGTACCGGCGCGCAGGGCATCACGCACGCCAACGCGCGGTACCTGAATAATGCCCAGACCGGCAAGGCATGCCGCGTGATAGGTTTCGGTACTGTTTACCGTTAGCATGCCGCCGGTTTTAACCCATTGCGTGCCGTTTTCTGTCGCCACTTCGAAGCCTTGCGCACGCGTTCCCAAATTGACCGAGTAGTGCACCACTGCATGTGAAGCTAAATCCTCCAGGCTTTCCGGATAACCAAAGCGGGCGAGGTACTGCGGGCTGGCGCAGTTAATCTGCGTGAGTTTCCCCAGTGGGCGCGCAATCAGCCCTGAATCTTTCAGCGTGCCTACGCGTACCACACAGTCGAAACCTTCGCGGACCAGATCCACCAGGCGGTCGCTGCTGCTGAGTTCGAGCTCAAGGCCGGGATACTGATGCAAGAAAGTGGGTAAGCGGGGCATCACCAGATTTCTCGCCACGCCAACCGGCATATCGACGCGCAGCTTGCCGCTGATGCTGGACGGATCGTGATGAAATAGTCCATCCAGCTCATCCAGATTGCTCAACAAATCTTTTGCGCGTTCGTAATAGATCATACCGTCTTGTGTGAGCTGAACGCGGCGGGTAGTGCGGTGCAACAACTGCGTGCCCAGATGATTTTCCAGGGCCTGGATTTGGCGAGATACGCTACCTTTAGGAAGACCAAGGGTGTCTGCCGCACGCGAAAAGCTCTCCAGTTCTGCGACGCGGATGAACAACTGCATTGCGTGAATTTTATCCATTCTTATGCCCTATTGTTGTTCCAAATGAAACAGTAATGCGCAACAGACGACATTTATTGTTTTTCTATCACCTAATAAGCTTTATCTCAATCATCACAACGTCGGAAATGAGGTTTCTTATGACGCAACGTATCGCATTAGTGACTGGTGGTAGTCGTGGGCTCGGTAAAAACGCCGCACTTAAGCTGGCTGACAGAGGAACGGACATTATCTTTACCTACAACAGCCAGCAGCAGGCGGCGCTGGATGTGGTTGCTGAAATTGAGCAAAAAGGCAGAAAAGCTGCGGCAATACAACTGAATGTCAGCGATGTGGCTGGCTTTGAGTCCTTTACCCATGAGGTGCAAGCGCAGCTGAAAAGCATATGGAATCGTGAGGCGTTTGATTATTTAGTGAACAATGCCGGAATTGGTCTGTATGGCGCTTTTGCCGATACCTCCGAAGCGATGTTTGATCAATTAGTGAACATTCACTTTAAGGGCCCCTTCTTCCTGACCCAACGTCTGTTGCCGTTGATCCAGAATGGCGGCAGGATCCTGAATGTTTCATCGGGACTGGCGCGTTTTGCACTGCCAGGGTATGCCGCCTATGCCTCAATGAAAGGGGCGATGGAAGTACTGACGCGTTATCAGGCGAAAGAACTGGGAGAGCGGGGTATTTCAGTAAATATCATCGCGCCTGGGGCGATTGAAACCGATTTTGGCGGCGGTCGACTGCGGGATAATAAAGAGCTGAATGCATATGTGGCATCGCAAACGGCGCTGGGACGCGCGGGCTTGCCGGATGATATTGGCGACGCGATTGCCGCGTTGCTCAGCGATGAGCTGGCCTGGATGACAGCGCAGCGTATCGAAGTATCGGGCGGAATGTTCCTGTAAATCGCTCGTATCTTATTCAGCTTTTGAGCAATAGAAAACCGGTGCGCCACTCCAGGTAAAAATATAGCTAGTGGCGTTTACCGGTATTATCTGCAATCTAATTCAGCGATCGCGGTGCCGAAAGAAATCCGGGATAAACTTTCTGATAACTCATTTTTCTTCGACAGCGGATTTGTCTCAGAAGAAACCATGATCACTTCCGCATCCCCCACGGATTCAGAATTTAATTCTTTAAAATGTTAAAAATTCGACATTAAAAATTGAGCGTTCGATCGCGTATGTGAAAACATGGCCTATGTGCTAAAAATTTCGCATAGGAAGAATAATAAATCGTGAATTTCATTTATAACCTCAAATCTACCATAAACGAATACTAAACGACCGCTTCCTCATAGTAGATTGGGATGAAGATTGGAAAGCATTTATAGCAGTCATATAATCCACCATACAAACGGTATGGATTATCTCAACGCTTATATGTAGAGGTGCATGTTCGTCTTCATTTAACGTGGGTATAAGATATGGGCTATCGTCTATATGGATTTATGATTGGTGCTGAAATTCATTTTGACATTTCTAATCGCCGACTGTATCGGCTTACTGGTAGCCATACCGAGAAAAACATCGTTTTTGCGTCAATTTACTTTAATGAAACAATGCTCAGGCTTTTCCTGTATTTATTAATAAATGCCAGGAGCCAGCCGGTACCGAAAGAAGAATTATTTGAGAAAATCTGGGAAGCGCATAATCTGAGCCCCTCTGCGCAAAGATTATGGCAAGTCCTGCACAATCTTAATAATAAACTTGGCCTGCTGGGGTTACCCAGGGATTTTATCCTTAATATAAGAGGTCAGGGTTATGTCATCAATTATCCTGATGTCATTCCCGTTTATTACAAAGTGAGCGAACTCCCAACTCATGCTGTCAAAAAAAGGGAGAAAATAGATAACCTGAGTGAGTGATGTCAACCCAGGTATTTGCCCTGAGCATGCAGTGCGAGGGGCTTTTTTTATCGTTATCTTTACTTTTTATTTTCAATGTATTTTCGCTAAATAGCGTTATTGTTCGATAGATACCAATAACGGCCAGGGCGATTGGGTCAGGTTCTGATGATTGCTGTGCGGTTGCCCTCAATAGGCCGCCGCACGCTTGAGGCTCGTGATGATTACCACAACCAGGCAACTCCCGATATTATTCTCTGACGCCAGCGAATTACTGGCCCGTTTCCTCACCTGTGCACCGGTAAAAACGTTGAATGCAGCCATTATTCAACGGCAGTTCCAACCGGTGTATCAACCCATTTTTAACAGCCAGACGGGTGAAATTGCAGGTATTGAGGTACTCGCCAGGTGGACGCATCCCCAGTATGGCGCTATTCCCCCTGATATATTTATTCCCCTTGCGGAAGAGCATGGTCTTATCGCCTCGCTGACGCATCAACTTATTCAGCAAGTCATTGCCGACCTGCAGTCGCGGCTCCCCCTTTTCCCAAATGGACTTTACCTTAACCTAAATCTGAGCCCCGAAAACTGCCTCGATCCGCGCTTTGAGTCGGACGTCGTGGCGCTCATGCAAAAGCTTGCCCCGGTTCAGGTTCAACTGGTTATCGAAATTACCGAAAGACGCCCTCTGCACTTTACCCCTCAGCTAAGCGAGTGGTTTGCCGCGTTGAGAAAATCCAATATCGCCGTAGCGTTAGATGATTTCGGGACGGGATACTCGAATCTGTGTTACCTCCACGCGCTGGAACCGGAGTTTATTAAGATAGATAAACTGTTTGTCAGCCAGATTGGTGAGGGGGGCGATACCCGCATTGTCGATACGCTTATTGAGCTGGCGCAGAAGATGGGTCTGCGAATGATTGCCGAGGGCGTTGAGACTCAGGCTCAGGCCGATTATCTGCGCATGAAACGCTGTGATTTTTTACAAGGGTATTATTTATGCAGACCCGTTCCACTTGAAGATCTGATCGGAGTGATGCAATCGCCTGCAACCTTTAGTGTCGATTGATACAGCAATACTGCCTGGGGAAACCACAGGTGATGATCAATTGATGCGACATTTTATTTTGTAACATATTTGTCTGTTAGTGTGAGTTCCTTATTTTTATTAGAAAATATAGACTCCAAAAAATTAATATTAATAAGCTGATTTTGAACATTGGATATTAAGGATTTCCTTAATATTTAGCGCCGTTTTTGTCCATTTGTGTGATTATTGGGTTTTAGCTTTAACTATTTTCGATTTCTTCTTCTTTCTTCTCCGTCTATCGGTAAAATGGCCCCCGCCAAATGGTGACTTCTTATTTTACCCCTCGGGTAATACCCTTCCGCGTGTTAAGGCTAGTATCTTATTCAGACGGAGATAAGTAATGCAGGTAATAATGTTTGACAGGCAGTCGATATTTATTCATGGAATGAATGTAAGTTTACAAGAGCGTATTCCAGGAGTGGATGTTCAGGGTGTCAGTCAGGCAGATGACCTTTGGCAGAAACTGGAAGACACCCCTGATGCACTGATAATGCTGGATGGCGACCAGGACGCCGAGTTCTGCCGTAACTTGCTACAGCAGATAGCGCAACGCTTTTCGACAGTAAAAGTGCTGGTAACAGCAACGGACTGCCGTAAAAAATGGCTGCAGGAGGTTACGCAATTGAATGTGCTGGCCATTGTTCCACGCGACTCTGACGCGGAAACCTTCACGCTGGCTCTCAATAGCATTGCGATGGGAATGGTATTTATCCCCAGAGATTGTATGATAACCCCCGAGAGCAGCGGGCAAAATATCAGATCGCTTAGTGCGCGTCAGCGAGAGATTCTGACTATGCTTGCCGCCGGAGAATCAAATAAACAAATTGGTCGATTGTTAAATATCAGCACCGGAACGGTCAAAGCCCATCTTGAATCGCTGTATCAGCGCCTCGAGGTAAAAAACCGTACGCAGGCGGCAATGATGTTAAACGACGCAATTTAACGGGCGAATATTTCACAGTCAGAACGATTCTGGCTGTGAAATAACCCCCGAGCAGAATTCTGCAGCACAAAACCGGCTTATCCCCACGCTGAGCATCCACGCAATTAACGCTTCCTGTTGAAACCTTTCTTTTATTTGCGGCATTTTCTGGTGTATGAATTCCTCGCAGATTTCCAGATCCGCGAGCAGTAGTGTTTCTGCCTGCGTTACCGAAACAGGCGCAGGAAAGCTTTCATCGGATGTGATTTCGTGCCCGTAGCCAATCACCCAGACACCATTTTTGTCCTGATACTTTTCCAGTGACAGGCCTTGCCATTGTTTAATAAATGCAACACAGGCGGGCGTGAAATACGTTGAATGGAGTGGCATATTCATCTCTGTACAAAGAGACCTATTTTAAGAAACCGCCTCCGTTACGCCAGTTGTCATACAGCCAGTTTTTTCAGCAAAACGTCTTATTCTGCGGGTGGCTGATAGTCGTGTTTTAACAGGCCGAAAATCCAGTCATCATTCCAGGTTTGATGCAGCCAGTAGCTTTCCCGCAGCGTGCCTTCGTGAATGAACCCGACCTTTTCCAACAGACGCCGTGAGGCTTCGTTTCCTGCGGTGACGCAAGCCGTAAGCCGGCGTAGCCCTCCGGTGGTAAATGCAAAATCGCAAACTGCATGCAGAGATTCAGTACCATAACCTTTCCCCTGCGCTTCAGGGGCGAGCAGAAAACCGACCTCGGCACATTCATTGTTTTCATGAATATATCCAGTCACTCCAAGCGGTGCTCCCGATGCCTTATCGCACAGGACCAGACATAGCCAGTGCGGGCTGCCGGGAGACCATTCAGGCAGGCGGGAGTTGAAGGCTGTCCGTATCTCCTCTTCAGTACGCGTGTCAGCGACAAAGCGCATCACATCTGGATTCTGCTGTAGCGTTAAGAAGAACGTCCAGTCATTTTCTGTCAGTGGGCGGCAGAGCAGACGTGATGTTTGCAATACAGGCACAGGCTTATCTCCAGAATAATTTTCAATGATTGTGCGGAAGTCACTGTAAAACTTATTTATTTGCTATATGAATGTGTTTTAGTCTACATCGGCACAACGTTGCGTTTAAAAAAGATAATTACATACCATGATGAGGCCGCACGTTTTGGGTCCTTTTAGGGAAGATGATGACCAATAGCGCGTTACAAGCGACATGTACACCCTTTGAACATTGTCTGGGGATTATCCGTCAGGCGTCGATAGAAATATTACTGCTGTTAGGCGTACATGTCACAGAAGGCAAAGACCCTCGGTGGTTTCTCGAACAACTGGATCAGGCACGACTGAATCTGGGCGGTTGGGGGGCTGTCGCCAGACGGTTGCAGATGAATGATGCGCAATTGAGCCAGTTCACTCTGCGGCTACGCCATCTTCAACAGAGTGTACCCCAATATGAAAATGGCCAGGACGTCAGTGAAAACCAGCTGATTTCAGCGCTGCGCTTTGTGGCCTCTCTGGAACAATTGCGCCAGCAACAGCCCATCCTGAAGTATCAAACCGAAATTGCACCTGTAGAGCCGGATGCTCAGATGCGGGCGCAGCGTCAACTTCGCGCAATAGAATTAACCCTCAAATCCCTGATTGCGCGGGTATGGCCGGATCAACATCCTCTCAACAGCTTTCTGAAACAGCACTTTGGCGGTGAACGTCTGCGTCGCTGGCTAAAGTTGGGCGAAGGACGAGATGCGCTGGACGGTATGATGTTTAGCGAGCTGGCACTGATGGTCGTCGATAAGAAATTATTTGTTCGCCACTTTACGCAGATTTTTAACGATACCTCGGTGCTGATGTCGTTTGTTGAGCCGCGCATCACGCTACGCATGTTTTTGGATGATTGCCGCCTGGCTCGTAACTGTGTTATCGCGCAACAACCGCTAACCTCAGTACAATTGCTGTTGCTGGACTACCAGTACCGGCAGATAACTCATCCTGTGCAACGGGCGTTTGAAGAACGACGTACGCGCATTAATCCTGCGTCGTATCTGGAATCTGATGAGTCCATGGTCCGCCAGTTTTGGGAAACGGCAAAGCAAAAAGACGAGCAAGCGGGAGGCGATAAGCATGAAATCGCAGACAGTATTGATCCGCCGGAGAAGCGAGCCAAACGTTCGGCGGAAGAACGTGAACAGCTGATTTCCGGCATGTTGTGGGTAGCAGTCGGCGTGATGGTGCTGGCGATTTCGCTGGGTGCGTTCTGGTTATTCACTTCGCCAGCGCCACAGGCGTCATCCGGACAATCCGTTGAAATTGTGCAGGAGGAACCACGGCGTGATGCCCCCAGCGCGCGGGAGGCGGTGACCCGAATGGGTATCACCTGGGATGCCTTTAACATGCGGGCGGCTATTGATCGCAATGACACCCGCGTGACGTCACTGTTCCTGCAGGGTGGGATGGACTGGAAGCTGGCGTGGACGGAGCAGGCGTTCTCAGCGGGCAATACCGAGGTGTTGAGACTGCTGCTGCGTTACCCTTCGCAGATGGATGAAAGCAAACCATGCCGACAGTTTATGACTACGCTCAGCCATGCAATGTCAAATGGGGCGTCACTCACATCGCTGCATAAAAGTTATCTGCAAAGTTTTTGTTCCGTGCCTGCGGTCGTTGCGCGTCAGCAATATGATCTTGAGCAGGCCGAGCTGCGTGTTCGCGCCCAGCCCAGCCCTGAGAACAAGAAATGGCAGAGAATTCATGCCGAGTTATACGATGCGATTAACTGACATCCTGATGACTCAGACCGTCAGCCGCTAGGGTTCGCCATACAAACCGATGAGTCGGCGCACCACGCCATTGGTCCAGCCAAAGCCGTCCTGCAACGGATATTCCCCGCCGCCGCCTTCGCGCGGCGCTGCGTCGGCTATATGGTATTTTTCGATCAGTTTGTGGTGCTCCTGATAAAAGAGATTCACCGTTTTCAACCAGTTACGGGCGATTTCATCCCCGAGGTGGTCATCACCGTACAGTTTGAAGCCCTGGATCGCCATCCACTGCAGCGGCGCCCAGCCGTTGGGTTTATCCCACTGTTCACCCGTTTCATGCTCGGTTGCTAAAATCCCACCGGGCGTGAGCAGGCGACTGCGAACCGCGTTAGCAAGCCGGTCGGCTTGTTCATGTGTTGCCATACCGACATACAGCGGCACAATACTGGCGGCAGAGAACAGGGCCATTTGTTCGCGCCGCCAGTCGTAATCGCGATAGCAGCCGTTTTCATCGTCCCACAGATAGCGGTTTACCGCATCGCGACGGTCACTGGCTTTCTGGCGAAACTGCGCTTCCGTTTCTTTGTCGCCTTTCAGCGCGGAAATATTGGCGATAGTGCTTTCCAGCTTGTAGAGGAAGGCGTTCAGATCAATCGGGATGAACTGCGTGGTGCGTATGCTGGCAAGGCGGCCTGCATCGCGTAGCCAGCGCGAGGAATAATCCCAGCCGGAGGCCGCGCCCGCGCGCAAATCCCGATACACCTCATTGGGTGGACGACCCGAATGCTTGGCGGTCTCAACGTCTTCAAGCCATGATTCATCACGCGGGGTATCACGATCGTCCCAATAGCGGTTGAGCAGAGAGCCGTCCGACATTCTGATCACGTGACGGTAGGCCTGGTTGAGCACCAGGGAATCGGCGCCATCCATCCAGAATGCGTATTCCATTTTTAGATGTTCAAGGTAGCGACGCGCGCCGCGCACGCCATCTTCTTCAAACAGTTCCACCATCAGCGCAAAAACCGGTGGCTGCGAACGGCTCAGGTAGTAGGTACGGTTACCGTTGGGGATGTGACCATAGTTTTCAATCATCCAGGCAAAGTTATCCGCCATACACTTCAGCAGATCTTCGCGGCCGCTCTCTGCCAGACCCAGCATGGTAAAGTAGGAATCCCAGTAGTAGGTTTCGCTAAAACGTCCACCGGGCACAATATATGACTGCGGTAACGCCAGCAGCGAGGACCAGGGAATGTGATCCTGCGGCTCGCGCGTCAGCACAGGCCACAGTTGATCGATATGCTCTTTCAGCGAGCTTGCCGGATCGGACACATATTCACTGGAGGGCGTTTCCGGTAGCCAGAAATGGTTCTCGACGAAACGTCGCAGATCAAAGTCGCGGTGGCGTTTGACCTTGCGATAACGGATCAAAATATCCAGCGGATCCATTTTGGGCGCACAGTCGGGGAAGGTTTTGCTATCGGCAAACAGTTTCGACGACTGGACGTGTTCGAACAGCTCAAGGTAACGATCGGCCGGGGTTAACGCATCTGAGGCGGGCAGCCCTTCAATCATCTCCGGCTCAGGCTCTGCCTCAATCATTTCATCCAGCTTTAACTCGCACGGATCCATTTCATAAAGCAGATCGATATCGATCGTCATTTCTTCTGAAGGGGCGTGGGGTAGTTTCTGGTTGAGCATAATGAGAAAGGCCTCCGATGGACGTTGAAAGATTAAGGCTATTGCCCGGTCGTCAGTTAAGCGTAGACATTCGCTTCGGTGTCTGGTGAGTAAAGCGTGCGATTGATCACGTTTTAGTGCTGCATATTATTTAGAAAATAAGACTATCCCAATGAATATAATGAAGAATTCAAAATTCTCCGTGACCTGAAGATATTTCATTTTCAGAACATTCGATTGCAACGAGGTGTGAACGGAAAACCATAACGGCTTATCTCCGTAATAGGCACAGGCTATTCTATCGATAGTTATCCCCCATGTAATTGCTTGATACTTATCAAAATAATAAATCCCTTACTTTCTATGATGGTTAAGTCTGATAAAGACTATGCACTCATTATTCTAATTTTTCTGGGTCACAATAACTCACAACGGTGAGGGTAAAATAATGAAAATCATTACCCGTCTTACCGCGATAGCCATAGCTGGCGTCGTGATTTGTTATTTTGGATTATCCGGTTATGTGTGGTATCACGATAATCAACGTAGTAAACAGGCAGATGTTCAGGCCTCTACGCTGGAAGAAAATAATAAAGTATTAGGTTTTTTACGCGAAAAAGGATGCGATTATTGTCACACGCCTTCAGCTGAATTACCTTTCTATTCTTCTTTTCCTGTCGCTAAGCAGTTGATGAATTACGATATTCAACTGGGATACAAATCATTCAATCTTGAGGCCGTTCGTGCGGCGCTGGTCGCAGATAAACCCGTTTCGCAAAGCGACCTGAATAAAATTGAATGGGTGATGCAGTACGACACCATGCCGCCGACGCGTTATACCGCACTGCACTGGGCTGGCAAGGTAAGCGATACGGAGCGAGCAGAGATCCTGGGCTGGATTGCGAAACAGCGCGAGCAGTATTACGCCAGTAACGATACCGCCGCGCAGCATCGTAACGAGCCTGTGCAGCCGATACCGGAAAGCATTCCGACCGATGCCCGCAAAGTGGCGCTGGGCTTTACGCTTTACCACGACCCGCGTATTTCCGGTGACAGCACGATTTCTTGCGCGCACTGCCATGCCCTGAATGCGGGCGGCGTAGATGGTCGCAAAACGTCAATCGGCGTAGGCGGCGCGGTTGGTCCTATCAACGCGCCGACGGTATTTAACTCTGTCTTCAACGTGGAACAATTCTGGGATGGTCGAGCACCAACATTGCAGGCGCAGGCAGGCGGCCCGCCGTTGAACCCTATCGAGATGGCGTCTAAATCCTGGGATGAAATTATCCAGAAACTGGATAAGGATCCGCAACTCAAACAAGAGTTTATCGCGGTTTATCCGCAGGGATTCAGCGGAGATAATATTACCGATGCGATTGCTGAGTTTGAGAAAACGCTAATTACGCCAAATTCGCCGTTTGATAAATGGCTACGCGGCGATGAAGCGGCGTTAACTGCCCAGCAGAAACATGGCTATCAGTTGTTTAAAGATAATAAGTGCGCGACCTGTCATGGCGGTATTATTTTAGGCGGGCGTTCATTTGAGCCATTGGGTTTGAAAAAGGACTTTAATTTCGGCGAGGTCACTGCCGCAGATATTGGCCGCATGAACGTCACTAATGAACTACGTGACAAGCTGCGTCAAAAAGTCCCTGGCTTGCGTAACGTTGCGCTGACCGCGCCTTATTTCCATCGAGGTGATGTGCCTACGCTCGACGGTGCGGTAAAAC
This sequence comes from Citrobacter sp. Cf087, assembly GCF_030334285.1. Classification (NCBI taxonomy): domain Bacteria; kingdom Pseudomonadati; phylum Pseudomonadota; class Gammaproteobacteria; order Enterobacterales; family Enterobacteriaceae; genus Citrobacter; species Citrobacter sp. Cf087. The sequence goes on along the minus strand of NZ_JAOWED010000032.1, from coordinate 166,734 downwards.
TGATGCTGCGTTATCAGGTGGGTAAAGAACTGCCGCAGGAAGATATCGACGATATCGTGGCGTTCCTCGAAAGCTTAAACGGCGTGTATACGCCATATATGCAGGGTAAATAGACTTTGCCCTGGTCCTGATTCGGACGTAAAAAAACCGACTTCACGTCGGTTTTTTTACGCTTCAGCCCGAGTTGGTGGCTCTGGCCGAAGTGAGATAGTTATCATCTAACGCTTCAATCCTATTACCTTAACGGTACTATTGCAAGAATGCGCTGGCAGTTACGATTAAAAGAACTGTATACTTATCCAGTTAGCTCTGTAACTTATCCCTTCCGGACGCGCGCTAAACGCTTTCTAAGTCCTGATCGGCGAAACGGGTGGTGCCGTTGGCCGATGCTCTGGCCGGGGTGAGATAGTTATCATCTAACAATGGAGCATGCCCCGTGACAGGCAATGGATGAGTAAGCGGGTGCATTCTCACTCCATCTGATGGAGAAAACGGGTGATTGATAAAGCAATCATCGTTCTGGGAGCGTTAATCGCGTTGCTGGAGCTGATCCGCTATCTGCTGCAACTTTTGAACTGATAGCGGAAACGTAACTAAGGGCAAAGAGCTAACCCCTCTTTGCCCTTTAACACTCATGAAGTGCGATTAACGCATGGTAACGAACTCTTCTGCTGCCGTTGGGTGAATCGCAACGGTGTTATCAAAGTCTTTCTTGGTTGCGCCCATTTTCAGTGCGACCGCGAAGCCTTGCAGCATTTCATCCATTCCAAAACCAATACCGTGAATACCGACAATCTTCTCTTCCGGACCGACGCAAACCAGCTTCATGCGGCACGGCTGACGATGTGAAGTGACAGCGGTATACATCGCGGTAAACGATGATTTATACACTTTTACCTGGTCATCGCCGTGCTGTTCGCGAGCCTGCTGCTCGGTCAGGCCGACGGTGCCAATTGGCGGATGGCTGAAGACCACGGTCGGGATATTGCTGTAGTCCAGATGTTCGTCCGGTTTGTTGTTAAACAGACGCTCAGACAGGCGACGGCCCGCGGCAACAGCAACCGGCGTCAGCTCAACGGCACCGGTGTTATCGCCGACGGCATAAATTCCCGGCACGCTGGTGTTCTGATATTTATCAACGACGATGTAGCCTTTTTCGTTGGTTTTTACGCCAGTAACTGCCAGGTTGAAGTTATCGGTGGCTGGTTCACGACCAATTGCCCAAATCAGGCAATCTACCGTTTCGCTACGACCATCTTCCAGTTGCAGGGTCAGGCTGCCGTCAGCGTTTTTAACGACCGCTTTCGGAATCGCGTGAGTATGCAGAGTCGGGCCTTCGGCGTTCATCACCTCAACCAGCGTGTCGACGATCATCGGGTCGAAGCTGCGTAGCGGCGCGTGTTTACGCACGAACAGATGCGTTTGGGCACCCAGGCCGTTAATCACGCCTGCCAGCTCAACGGCGATGTAACCTGCGCCGACGACCGCAACGCGCTTCGGCAGCGCGGGCAGCTCAAAGAAGCCATCGGAGTCGATCCCGTATTCCACACCCGGAATGTTCGGATGGCTCGGACGACCGCCGGTAGCAATCAAAATATGATCGGCAGTAATAGTTTCACCGTTCACTTCAATGGTTTTGGCATCCACAAAGCGGGCAAAACCTTTAATCACATCGACATTATTTTTGCCCAGCACATTGTCATACGAGGTATGAATACGATCGATATAAGCGGTACGCGTGGCGATCAGTTTATCCCAGTCGAACTTATTGATGGTGGTGTCGAAACCGTAATCCGGCCCGTACATGTGGATCGCTTCGCGAACCTGGGCGGCATGCCACATCACTTTCTTTGGTACGCAGCCCACGTTAACGCAGGTGCCGCCTAACTCTTTGGCTTCAATCAGTGCGCATTTCTGGCCGTACATTGCTGCACGGTTAATGGAGGCAATACCGCCGCTGCCGCCGCCAATAGCGATGTAATCATAGTGCTTGGTCATGACCGCTCCTTCATGTTCATTGTAGGGCGGAGACGCGTTACGCCATCCGCCAAAATATTCGCGATTGTATACCTGATATTAAAAGGTTCCACCGATGGCTGCGATTACTCCGGCACGATCCAGCTTACCGAGGTATGACCGGTTCCTGCCGGAACCAGTTTGCTGTGCAACCACGGCAGAACGTTGTTCATCTGCTGCTCCAGCTTCCACGGCGGGTTAATCACAATCATGCCAGACGCTGTCATACCGCGCTGATCGCTGTCCGGGCGCACTGCCAGTTCAATTTGCAGAATTTTGCGGATGCCGGTGTCTTCGAGATCGTGGATCATGCGCTTGATTTGTTGGCGCAGAACCACCGGATACCACAGCGCATAGGTGCCGGTCGCGAAACGCTTGTAGCCTTCGTTAATACCGGTGACCACCGCCTGGTAGTCGCTTTTGATTTCGTAGGGTGGATCGATAAGGATCAGCCCACGACGTGAAACCGGCGGCAATTTTGCTTTCAGCTGCTGATAACCATCGGCTTTGGCCACGCGTGCGCGCTCATCTTTCTGGAATTCGCCGCGCAGCAGGGGAAAGTCGCTCGGGTGCAGTTCAGTTAATTGCAGGCTATCCTGTTCGCGCAGCAGCTGGCGAGCAATTAACGGAGAGCCCGGGTAGTAGCGCAACTGACCGCTACGGTTGAAGTGTTGCACTACGCCAATGTAGGGTTCCAGTTCGGCAGGCAAATCGTCCTGCTGCCAGATACGGGCGATCCCTTCCAGATATTCACCGGTACGTTCGGCATGCTCACTGCTCAGCTGATAACGGCCAGCACCAGCATGGGTGTCCAGATAGAGAAACGGTTTTTCTTTCTCTTTGAGCGATTCAATGATCAGGCTCTGGACGGTGTGTTTCAGGACGTCGGCGTGGTTGCCTGCGTGATAACTGTGGCGATAACTGAGCATGGGTAATGAAATTCCGCTGAAATGACGATTTGCCACAGTTTACAGCAGATCGGCACAGATTACCCGTAGGCCCGGTAAGCGCAGCACCACCGGGCGTCTTTCCGTCACGGTTAGCATTGAAATCCTCTACACTTAACCCCATTGTACAAATTAATATGCACAGCGCCGGATACGCGCTTCATTCACTCTTTTCAACAGGACCGCGCTAATGACCAATCCATTGCTGACTCCCTTCGAACTGCCGCCGTTTTCTAAAATTCAGCCTGAGCATGTCGTGCCTGCCGTCACTAAGGCGCTGAACGATTGCCGCGAAAACGTTGAACGTGTGGTTGCGCAGGGCGCGCCGTACACCTGGGAAAATCTCTGCCAGCCGTTGGCGGAAGTTGACGATGTGCTGGGGCGTATTTTCTCTCCTGTTAGCCACCTGAACTCGGTGAAAAACAGCCCGGAACTGCGTGAGGCCTACGAACAAACGCTGCCGCTGCTGTCTGAATACAGCACCTGGGTTGGACAACATGAAGGCCTGTACAAAGCGTACCGCGACCTGCGTGATGGCGATCATTACGCCACCCTGAACACCGCGCAGAAAAAAGCGGTCGATAACGCGCTGCGCGATTTTGAGCTTTCTGGTATTGGTCTGCCGAAGGAAAAACAGCAGCGCTATGGTGAAATCGCCACCCGTCTGTCTGAGCTCGGCAACTTGTACAGCAATAACGTCCTTGATGCCACGATGGGCTGGACGAAGTTAGTCACCGATGAAGCCGAGCTGGCTGGTATGCCGGAAAGCGCGCTGGCTGCGGCGAAGGCCCAGGCGGAAGCCAAAGAGCAGGAAGGCTATCTGTTAACGCTGGATATCCCAAGCTACCTGCCGGTGATGACCTACTGTGACAACCAGGGGCTGCGTGAAGAGATGTATCGCGCTTACTCCACGCGCGCGTCTGACCAGGGGCCGAATGCGGGCAAATGGGACAACAGCCCGATAATGGAAGAGATCCTCGCGCTGCGCCACGAACTGGCACAGCTGCTGGGCTTTGAAAGCTACGCCTTTAAATCTCTGGCGACCAAAATGGCGGAAAACCCGCAGCAGGTCCTCGACTTCCTGACCGATCTGGCGAAACGCGCCCGTCCGCAGGGGGAGAAAGAGCTGGCTCAACTGCGCGCCTTCGCGAAAGCGGAATTTGGTGTTGATGAGTTGCAGCCGTGGGATATCGCCTACTACAGCGAGAAACAAAAACAGCACCTCTACAGTATCAGCGACGAGCAGCTTCGTCCTTATTTCCCGGAGAACAAAGCCGTTAACGGTCTGTTTGAAGTGGTTAAACGTATTTATGGCATCACTGCCAAAGAGCGCACCGATGTTGACGTTTGGCACCCGGAAGTTCGTTTCTTCGAGCTGTACGACGAAAACAACGAGCTGCGCGGCAGCTTCTACCTCGACCTGTATGCCCGTGAACATAAACGCGGCGGGGCGTGGATGGATGACTGCGTCGGCCAGATGCGTAAAAGTGACGGCACGTTGCAAAAACCGGTTGCCTACCTGACCTGTAACTTTAACCGTCCGGTGAACGGCAAACCGGCGCTGTTTACCCACGACGAAGTAATCACCCTGTTCCACGAATTTGGTCACGGTCTGCACCACATGCTGACCCGCATCGAAACGGCCGGTGTTTCCGGCATCAGCGGGGTGCCATGGGATGCGGTCGAGCTGCCGAGCCAGTTTATGGAAAACTGGTGCTGGGAGCCGGAAGCGCTGGCATTTATCTCCGGCCACTATGAGACCGGCGAACCGCTGCCGAAGGAACTGCTGGATAAAATGCTGGCGGCGAAAAACTATCAGGCCGCGCTGTTTATCCTGCGTCAGCTGGAGTTCGGCCTGTTCGACTTCCGCCTGCACGCGCAGTACAACCCGGTGCAGGGGGCGAAAGTCCTCGAGACGCTGGCGGAAATTAAGAAACAGGTCGCCGTGGTGCTGGGTCCAACCTGGGGCCGCTTCCCGCACGCCTTCAGCCACATCTTTGCCGGCGGCTATGCGGCGGGTTACTACAGCTATCTGTGGGCCGACGTGCTGGCGGCGGATGCCTTCTCTCGCTTCGAAGATGAAGGGATTTTCAACCGTCAAACCGGACAATCGTTCCTCGATAACATCCTCACCCGTGGCGGTTCTGAAGAGCCGATGGAACTGTTCAAACGCTTCCGTGGCCGCGAGCCACAGTTGGATGCGATGCTGGAGCATTACGGGATTAAAGGCTGATTTACCCGTCATACTTCAAGCTGCCTCTTCGGCAACTGCGCTCACTCACCCTGGTCACGTACTATTTGTACGTTCCCAGGGATTCCTTCACTTGTTGTCTTGATGCAACTCGAATTATTTAGGGTAAAGCGGAATTGAAAATCTGCTTAATTGATGAAACAGGCGCCGGAGACGGCGCCTTATCTGTTCTGGCCGCCCGCTGGGGACTGGAACACGATGAAGATAACCTGATGGCGCTGGTGATGACGACAGCACATCTGGAACTGCGCAAACGTGACGAACCTAAACTCGGCGGTATCTTCGTGGATTTCGCGGGCGGTGCGATGGCCCATCGGCGCAAATTTGGCGGTGGCCGCGGTGAAGCGGTGGCGAAGGCGGTCGGCATTAAAGGCGATTACCTGCCGGATGTGGTCGATGCAACCGCAGGGCTGGGGCGCGATGCGTTTGTACTGGCCTCGGTAGGCTGTCGCGTACGAATGCTGGAACGAAACCCGGTGGTTGCTGCGCTGCTTGACGATGGTCTGGCGCGCGGGTATGCCGACCCGGAAATCGGTCCGTGGCTGCAGGAGCGTTTGCAGTTGATTCACGCGTCGAGCCTGACGGCGTTAACCGATATCACGCCGCGCCCGCAGGTGGTGTACCTCGACCCGATGTTCCCGCATAAGCAGAAAAGCGCGCTGGTGAAAAAAGAGATGCGTGTGTTTCAGTCGCTGGTGGGGCCGGATCTGGATGCGGATGGGCTGCTGGAGCCTGCTCGTCAGTTAGCCACCAAACGAGTGGTGGTAAAGCGTCCGGACTACGCGCCGCCGCTGGCCGACGTGGCAACGCCGAACGCGGTAGTTACAAAAGGGCATCGGTTCGATATTTATGCGGGAACGGCATAGGCCAGATGGTCAGCTATAGTGCCCTTATCGGGTCTACAGCTCGGTGCCGTTAGTAGGCCGGATAAGGCGGTAGCCGCATCCGGCATCACGGGTTAAACAAACGGTGCCAGCGGATCGGCAATCTCAAACGCTACCGCGCGGTCCGCCTTCGGCGGGTAAATCAGCTCGCTGACAATCGACACCTTCAGCTTTTTCGCTTCTGCGCGCGTCAGTTTCACCTGCTGATCCCATCCTTCGCTATACACCGCACCCCAGGCACCAAGATCCAGGCAGGTGACGTAGTTTTCCTGACGATATGGCAGTGGTGTTATGTTTAACAGGTCTGCCGCGGCGTTATTACCGGCAAATTTACCCAGCAAGATGGCGTGCTGGCAGGTCATCAGCGCATGATTGCCTTTGTCGTCGGTGGCGGCGTAGGCTACATCGCCAGTGGCGTAGATATCATCGTGACCCACAACCTGCAGATTGGCATTTACATGCAGACGGCCCTGGCGATCGCGCGGGGCGTTAATCTGTGCTGTCAGGCTATTAGCCTGAACGCCGACGGTCCAGATAACTGTCTGGGAAGAAATCACCTGTCCATCTTTCAGCGTGACGCCAGAGGCATCCACGCACTCTACTTCCGCATTGACCAGCCACTCGACACCCAGTTCAGCAGAGGCTTCGATAATCACGTCACGTAATTCCTGGCTCCAGCGTCCGCCCGGCTGAGCGCCGCGTTCAACTACGACAACTCTGGTCTTAGCATCAGCGCCCAATATTTCGCGCAAACGACCTGGTAATTCCAGCGCCATTTCAATGCCGGTAAAGCCGCCGCCGCAGACCACTACCGTATTGCGAGCCTCACTTTCCGGTTGTAATGCCAGATCGTTAATGTGCTGCTCCAGTACGGCGGCGCTCTCAAGTTGGTCGAGGTCAAACGCGTGCTCGGCGGCACCGGTGACGGCGTCGCGTTTTACGTGACTTCCGCTGGCAAGCACCAGGCGGTCGTAGCGGCGCAGATGAATGTCACCGTTGGCATCTTTCCAGCTCACCTCTTTAGAGTCCGGGAGGATTTGCTCGACGTGACCTTGCAGGAAGTTGACGCCGGTAACGTCAAACAGCGGTTGCAGTGGTGCGACCAGCGTATGAACGGCGTTTTCATAAAAACGTGGGCGGACACGCAGCTCTGGCTGTGGCGCAATTACTGTAATATCAATGGCCTGCTGATGTTTATCCGCCAGTCGTGCGGCGCTTAATGCTGCCCACATACCGGCAAAGCCGGCGCCCACGATCAGAATTTGTTTACGCATTGGGGTTTTCTCACTGGTGACTACGAATTATTTACTCGGATTTTATTTGTCGTAGTTAAGAATTGCAATGCGATCGAGATCCTTTTTGCTTCAAAGGGTGAGGGTTTTTTATTATCTATTTGATAAATATGTATTTAAATTTTTATTGTGAAGAGGGGTTACTTTGCTGTCTGGAATGAGTGAAACGAAAAAGCTACAATAAACTCAGATTAATTTTGACTGAGATAAGAGAATGGCATTCTACAGTTCTGGGGTTGAGTACGGCATTCATAGCCTGATGTGTATGGTCGATAGTAAGGGCGACGCGAGGGATATGAGCGTGCGGGAAATTGCCGAACTGCAAAGTGTGCCATATGACTATCTGGCAAAAATTTTCACCCGTCTGTCCAAAGCGGGTCTGGTGCGCAGCATTGAAGGCAAGGGCGGTGGTTTCCAGTTAGCTAGACCTGCTGAACACATCACTGTGCTGGATGTGGTGAATGCTATTGATGGTGATAAGCGCATCTTTGAATGTCGTGAAATTCGCCAGCGGTTGGCGGTATTTGAGGAGCATCCACCAGAGTGGGCCTGTGAAGGCATTTGTGGTGTGCGTTCGGTAATGGACATGGCCCAGCAGCGGATGGAAGAAGCGCTCGGTCAGCATACGATTCTGGACTTGGCGCGCAAAATGTACCGCAAAGCGCCGGACACCTTTGTGGTGGAAGTGCAGGAGTGGATAGACGCGCGTAAAGGGTAGTGAGTGAAAATGCCGGATAGGGCAATAGCCGCCATCCGGCACTGAAGGTTATTGCTCGGTGCTCGGCGTATTAATCATGCGGTTCAGCCATGGCACCATAATCGCCATCACCACCGTTACGGCCAGGGTCACCAGACCAATCTTACTGAAGACGTTGGTATAGATAGGCAGCGTTTGCAGCGGGTCGGTGATGTTCTCTGGTACGGCGGTGAACGTCGCGACATAACCCCCCATCAGGAAGGCTGCTGCCTGGGTCAGGAACCACATCCCGAGAATAAAGCCCATCAGGTGTTGTGGCACGAGAGCAGCGACCATAGCCAGCCCCAGGGCGCTAATCAGCAGTTCACCCAGGCTCTGGAACAGATACACCAGCACGATAAACCACGGCGACGTCAGCCCCTGCGCATCGGCAAACCACATTCCGGCTGCAGCGGCGGTCAGGAAACCCAGCGAGCACAGGAACATACCGAGCGTAAACTTCATCGGCATGGTCAGGTCTTTACCTTTGTTGCCCAGGCGGGTATAGATTGCAGCCAGTACCGGACTCGCCAGTACCACCCAGAACGGGTTCAGCGCCTGGAAGCTTACCGGGTTGATGGCGAAACCAAGAATTTCATGGTGCACGTTATTGATAGCAAAGAAGTTCAGTGAAGTTGGCATCTGCGCGTACAGGACGTAGAACACCACCGCTTCCAGCATCAGGATAAAGGCCACGAACATTTTGTTGCGCCCGGTTTTATCCAGTTTGAAGGCCTGACGGAAGAAGATGATCGTCACGGCAATTGACAGGACGATCAGCACCAGGTTGGCAATCTGCACGTTGTGCATCAGCCAGGCGCAGATAAATACCATCACTACCGTTCCAGCCAGCACGCAGAATAGATTACGGAAATTCAGCGGCTTATGGTCCGGCTCTGAACCGATATTCTTCACCATTCCACGGCAGGCAAAGTAGACCAACAGCGCGACAATAAGCCCGGCCCCGCACAGATTATAGGTCACCGCGTAGCCAAACTTATCGGCAATCACCGGTGCCAGCGACAACGACAGCAGTGAACCGATGTTAATCGACATATAAAACAGGGTGAAAGCACCGTCCAGACGGGCGTCTTTCGGTGGATAGCATTTTGACAGCAGGCTTGCCGGGTTGGCTTTAAACAGCCCATTACCGACGGCAATGGTACCCAAAGCAATAAAAATCAGGTCGGGCTTAAGCAGTGACATCCCGGTCATGAAGTAGCCGATCGCCAGCACAATGGCGCCGAGTACCAGCGTGCGCTTGGTACCTAACAGATGGTCGCCGACGTAGCCGCCGATCGAGATCAGGCCGTAGACCAGCGCGGCAAATGCACCAAAGGTGACAAATGCCTGTTCCTGCGAAAAGCCGAGCTGCTTAACAAAAAATACCGCCAGGATGCCCTGAACGCCGTAATAGCCAAATCGTTCCCATAATTCCACAAAGAAGATCATGAAGAACGGACGAGGTTGCTGCAGCAAGCCCGTAGGTGCAGTTTTATTCATATTCCATCGCCTTTCAAAGCCATCCCGAAAAGTATGAACGCGTATGCTTAAACGCGCCGAAAAAGTCTTATTTTGTTATAGACTGCGGTTATTGGCCGCAGGCGTAGAGTATTATAGAGATAGTTTTCGATCCAATTAGTTGATCACACTAATTATGATTTATTTGTTGGATTGATGTACTAATTGTGTCTGAATGATAAAAACAAAAACGCCCGCAAAGGCGGGCGTTTACAGGCTTAACGACTTGTAGCGCGTCGGGTTATCTCCCGACGGCCAGCGTTTTATGCTTCTTCGTCGTCACGCAGCGGAACAATCAACATGTCGACGTGGACAGTGTTGATTAGTTGGCGCGCGGAGGACATTAGCTTGCTCCAGAAATCCTGGTGGTGACCACAAACGACCAGATCCATGTCGTATTTTTTGATGGCATCAACCAGAACCTGACCCAGGTCGCCGCTACCGCTCAGGGTTTCGGTGATAGGGTAGCCTGCGTTGGTGGAAAGCTCGGTTAGCGCGTGGTGGGTTTCTTCAGAAATGCGTTTCTGCATGTCGCCCAGATTCACGTCGATAAGCCCGGTGTACAGGTCGGAATAGTTTACGTCAACGTGGATAAGGGAGACTTTAGCATTGTAAGGCCGCGCCATAGAGACCGCTTTTTCAACCAGAACTTTGCTTTCCGGAGAAAGATCAACCGCGATAAGAATGTGTTTATAAGCCATAGTGTTACTCCTTCCATAAGTTGTCGATGACTAGCCTGCTGGCGTTTACCTGCCGCCGCGTCATCCGCATCCTGCGAACCTTGCGCGCGGGGCTAGCCCAGTCGTAAAAACGTACCATATAAGGACTATCCTTACATTATAGCGACCAGGATAATCCGTCAATCCGCCTTGCTTGCCAAGCAGTTAAACAAATTTTTTAGTTAATTGCATTGATAGCGATTAACCTTCTGGCAAAAAAATTAACTAATCTCCTACACTATCTAGAGAGGCGTTCGGATGCGTGATACTAATACGAACGGTTCGGCTGTACTCTTCACTGAATGGTTTGGCAGGGTATCGGGGAGCGGTAGTCCCGGAAAGGAGTTCCGTGGGCGGGTCGCCGGGGAGGAGGTATGATAAGCACCATTGCATTGTTCTGGGCTTTATGTGTCGTTTGCATTGTTAATATGGCGCGCTATTTTTCTTCGTTACGCGCACTGTTAGTGGTACTTCGTGGTTGCGATCCATTGCTTTACCAGTATGTAGATGGTGGGGGCTTTTTTACCTCGCATGGGCAACCGAACAAGCAGATGCGTCTGGTGTGGTATATCTACGCTCAGCGTTACCGCGATCATCATGATGATGAGTTTATTCGCCGCTGTGAGCGGGTTCGCGGTCAGTTCATCCTCACCAGCGCGCTATGTGGCCTGGTGCTAATCAGCATGGTTGCGCTGATTATCTGGCACTGATGCCAACGACAGATACAAAAAAAGCGGGTCAGAAAACTGACCCGCTTTTTTACCGTGCATTCGCTTAGATAAGCTTCAGAGAGAGCCAGTAAAGCCCGCCGGAAAGAAGAATTGCGGCTGGCAGGGTGAAGACCCAGGCCATCAGAATGCTGGTCACCGTTTTACGCTGTAAACCGCCGCCATCAACAACCATCGTCCCCGCAACGGAAGAGGAGAGAACGTGGGTGGTGGAAACGGGCATACCGGTGTAACTGGCGAGACCGATAGAGACTGCGGCGGTCATCTGTGCCGACATCCCCTGGGCATAGGTCATGCCTTTCTTACCGATTTTCTCACCAATGGTGGTGGCTACGCGACGCCAGCCGATCATGGTACCAATGCCCAGCGCCAGTGCGACGGCCATAATGATCCAGATAGGCGCATACTCAATGGTGCTCAGCATGTCAGCTTTCAGTTTCTTCAGCAGACGCTGATCGTCAGTGCTTACGCCAGGCAGCTTAACCACTTTATCGGTGGTATCAGAGATGCACAGCATAATGCGACGCAGCTGACCACGCTGTTCGACGCTTAACTTGTCGTAGGTTTCCAGGTTCGCCAGCATACCTTTCGCACGTTCCAGCGCGTTGATGGTATTCGCCGGGTGGCAATGGAACTCTGTCGTCGTCGCTGGTGCCGCGTCCGTCGGGGACGGAATCAACTGGTCTACGCCTGTAGCCTGTTTAAGCAGGTCAGGACGCTGCTGGAAGAAGACTTCGACGTTATTGATGGCATCACGGGTACGGGTAATCTCGTAACCGGAAGCATTCATATTCACCACGAAGCCCGCAGGCGCTACGCCAATCAGCACCAGCATCACCAGACCAATGCCTTTCTGCCCGTCGTTAGCGCCATGAGAGAACGCCACGCCGATAGCGGAGAGGATTAGGGCAATACGCGTCCAGAACGGCGGCTTTTTCTTGCCATCTTTCTTTTCACGTTCTGCTGGCGTCAGGTGGATACGGGCACGTTTTTTTGTACCGCTCCAGTAGCGACGCAGAATGAAAATAAGACCGCCTGCAACCACCAGACCAACAATTGGCGAGATGATAAGCGAGGCAAAAATACCGATAACTTTCGGAATGTTAAGTGCATCCACTACCGAGGTGCCAGTCATCAGCGCATTGGTTAAACCAATACCGATAATGGCGCCAATCAGCGTGTGGGAGCTGGATGCAGGTAAACCAAAGTACCAGGTACCCAGGTTCCAGATAATTGCTGCCAGCAGCATGGAGAACACCATGGCAAGGCCATGTGACGATCCCATATTGAGCAGCAGATCCGTTGGCAGCATATGCACGATGGCATACGCCACGCTGAGACCACCCAGCAAAACACCAAAGAAGTTGAACACCGCAGCCATGACCACCGCCAATTGCGAACGCATTGCACGGGTATAGATCACGGTTGCGACAGCATTGGCTGTATCATGGAAGCCGTTAATCGCTTCGTAGAACAGCACAAAAGCCAGAGCAAGCAATAGTAAAAGCCCGGTATGTAAATCCAGGCCAGCAAACAAATGTAGCATAGGACGTTACGCCATTTTGAGGACATGAACGCGGCGCATTATCAGTGACTTTGGCGGCGCGGGCAAAGTGAAATATAGAGTTTTTTTGATTTGTCTCCTGCTTTGTTTTACACCACTAAAGAATTATCCTATATATTTCAGTTAAATACCCTTTATCGGTAGTTTGGTGCTGGTGCGACCACTGAGGAATCTTTACAATTCACACCCGCTTTTTAGAGAGGATCGCAACGTGGAAAGGTTTGATACCGTTATTATAGGCGCTGGCGCAGCGGGTATGTTTTGTGCCGCGCAGGCAGGACAAGCAGGTAGTCGCGTACTGCTGATTGATAATGGTAAAAAGCCGGGGCGTAAGATTCTCATGTCTGGCGGGGGACGCTGCAACTTTACCAATCTTTATGTCGAGCCTGCCGCCTATTTGAGCCAAAACCCTCATTTTTGCAAATCGGCGCTGGCGCGTTACACGCAGTGGGATTTTATCGACCTGGTGGGCAAACACGGTATTGCCTGGCACGAAAAAACGCTAGGCCAGCTGTTCTGCGATGATTCCGCACAGCAAATTGTCGATATGCTGGTAGACGAGTGTGAAAAAGGTAACGTAACTATGCGGTTACGTAGCGAAGTCCTGAGCGTCGAGCGAGAGGGTGATGATTTCATTCTCGAATTGAACGGGATGACCGTGGGCACGAAAAAGCTGGTTATTGCCTCCGGTGGTCTCTCTATGCCGGGTCTGGGGGCAACGCCGTTTGGTTATAAAATTGCCGAACAGTTCGGTCTGAACGTATTGCCAACGCGCGCAGGACTGGTGCCCTTTACGTTGCATAAGCCACTGCTGGAGCAGCTTCAGGTGCTCTCTGGCGTGTCCGTTTCTTCCGTTATCACCGCCGAGGACGGCACCGTCTTTCGTGAAAATCTGCTCTTTACGCACCGTGGGCTTTCTGGTCCGGCCGTACTGCAGATTTCCAGTTTTTGGCAGCCAGGCGAATTTGTCAGCATTAATTTGTTGCCGGATGTTGACCTTGCGAGCTTCCTCGATGACCAACGCAGCGCCCACCCTAATCAGAGCTTAAAGAATACGCTTGCTATGCAGTTGCCAAAACGGCTGGTGGAATGTTTACAGCAGTTAGGGCAAATCCCGGACGTCTCGCTGAAACAGCTTAATGTGCGTGATCAACAAACGCTGGTTGAGACGCTGACCGATTGGCGGGTGCAGCCGAACGGTACAGAAGGGTATCGTACCGCTGAAGTCACGCTGGGCGGCGTTGATACCAATGAGCTTTCATCGCGCACGATGGAAGCACGTAAAGTGCCGGGACTCTATTTTATCGGCGAAGTTATGGACGTTACCGGCTGGTTGGGAGGCTATAACTTCCAGTGGGCATGGTCGAGTGCCTGGGCGTGTGCGCAAGATTTAGCGCCAGCCTGACTGTGACGCCCGACAACCTGAGCTGCCGGGCGTTATCATTAGTTCAGACCAAGAAAGTGCTGGGCGATTTTAAAGTAGATAATTAACCCGGTACCGTCGATAAGCGTGGCGATAAACGGGGCCGAAACCACGGCGGGATCAATGCCGATACGCTTGAGCACCATGGGGATCACTGATGACACCACGGCGCTCCACAGCGTAATGCAAACCAGCGTCAGGCTGACGATCAGCGTGATTTCCATGCCGATGCCCATCATCCACGCGCGTAAGCACCCTGCCAGGCCCAGCGTCAGAGCGATCAGCAGCGAAGTTGAAACTTCTTTGCGGATCACCCGGCCCATATCGCGCAGCCGCACTTCTCCCAGCGCCATTGAACGTACCAGCGTCGAAGTGATCTGCGTACCGCTGTTGCCGCCAGTACCAATTAATAGCGGAATAAAAAAGGCCAGGGCAATTGCAGATTCCAGCGCCTCTTCAAAATGCTGAAGCACGCTGCTGGTATAGGCTTCTGCGACAAACAGCAGCAGGAGCCAGACCGAACGTTTTTTCCACAATGTCCACGGACTAATTTCCAGATAGGGTTTTTCCAGCGGTAGCGTGGCGCCCTGAAGCTGAACGTCTTCGGTAACATCATCTTCCTGTAGATGAGCGATCTCTTTTTCCATCAGACAACCGACCAGCTCACCTCTCTCAACGACAGCAACCAGATCGACTTCGCGTTCGGCTAACTCGGCAACGACCTGCGCCCGTTCATCATCAGGCTTTACATGAAATAAACAGCTGTCCGTAAGATGATTGATGTTCAGCGACGTATCTTTTTCCTGCAATAAGCGCTTGATGGATAACACCCCGCGCAGCGCTTTTCCAGCCACAACAAAGACCTGGCCTGGGATGTCATCCGTTGTGAGTTGGGAGACAAAGTACTCGCGAGCGCCGTTCACGCTGAGATGGTCTGGCAGAGTAATAAAATCGGTGCGCATATATTGGGCGATAGCGTCGCCATTGAAATCCGGCATAGGATGATGAGCGGCGCAGAGTGGCATAGATGACATGGTGTAATTCCCTATAAAAATCTCTCATAGGGGCGAACAAGACAGGGTTAGCACAGGCAGATCCCTACGTCCTGGTTTTAGCACTGAACAACGTATCTGTCCGATGGTGAAATCGTCAGAAGTTACCTTGGCAACACCTTGATTCGATGGATGCCTGTATTTCCCTGAGTGGTCTCTCTCGATACCAGCAGGGCGGTAACTTGTATTTGTACAGGAGCCTCGCCATAACGAGATCGGTAAATGAGCCGCTATTATAGGGATGCCTAATCATTGATTATGTTTATAGTTGCGATTGTTTATCAATCGTTGATATACGAAATATTTCTTGTGCCAGGGCTGAACTGGAAACGACAACCGAATAGACATATTGAATCCAGGTGTTAGTATTCAATAGACAGCAGTTATGAGTATGCGTGTTTCATTTCCGGCCAGGAACGCTGATGATGACAACATTAGTACCCGATTTCGCAGCATTTTCGTCACTCACTTCCTTCGCGGTGTGCGTTGCTATAACGCCTGTCCGCACTCTGGCCATTATTTCTCATTCCTTCTCATCCCGGATGGAATCTCCCGCTGAATAGCTGTTCAGTGGGCTTTGTGACACGCATCGTTTGATAACAGGGATTACGGCGGGTCGGATATGGAAAAGATTAAGCGTCATCTGGTGTGGTGGGGCGCGGGTATTGTGGTGGTGGTTGCTGCAATAGCATGGTGGATGTTGCGTCCTGCGGGGATTCCGGAAGGTTTCGCGGCCAGCAACGGCAGAATAGAAGCTACCGAAGTGGATATTGCCACCAAAATTGCCGGGCGTATCGATACGATCCTCGTATCGGAAGGACAGTTCGTTCGTCAGGGCGAGGTACTGGCGAAAATGGATACCCGCGTGCTGCAGGAGCAGCGGCTGGAAGCTGTCGCGCAAATCAAAGAAGCCGAAAGCGCGGTGGCGGCGGCACGAGCGCTGCTGGAACAGCGGCAAAGTGAAATGCGCGCCGCGCAGTCGGTGGTAAAACAGCGCGAGGCGGAACTGCAGTCGGTCTCTAAACGTCACGTTCGCTCCCGTTCTCTATCCCTGCGTGGGGCTGTATCCGAGCAACAACTGGATGACGACAGGGCTGCGGCTGAAAGCGCTCGCGCGGCACTGGAATCCGCAAAGGCGCAGGTCTCTGCGGCAAAAGCCGCAATTGAAGCCGCTCGTACCAGCATCATTCAGGCGCAAACCCGCGTAGAAGCCGCGCAGGCCACCGAACGTCGCATTGCTGCTGATATTGATGACAGCGAGCTGAAAGCCCCGCGCGATGGTCGCGTGCAGTACCGTGTCGCCGAACCGGGCGAGGTGCTTTCCGCGGGCGGTCGCGTACTGAATATGGTCGATCTCAGCGATGTCTACATGACGTTCTTCTTACCTACCGAACAGGCTGGTTTATTGAAGATTGGTGGTGAAGCTCGCCTGGTGCTGGATGCCGCGCCGGATCTGCGTATTCCGGCGACCATTAGCTTTGTGGCTAGTGTCGCGCAGTTCACACCGAAAACGGTCGAAACCAGTGATGAACGGCTGAAGCTAATGTTCCGCGTTAAAGCGCGTATCCCGCCAGAGCTGTTGCAGCAGCATCTGGAGTACGTGAAAACCGGTCTGCCGGGCATGGCGTGGGTGCGTGTTGATGAAAATCGCCCCTGGCCTGACGACCTGGTGGTGAGGTTGCCGCAATGACGCATCTGGCGCTGGTTCCCGTTCCTCCCGTGGCGCACCTTGACGGCGTGAGTCAGCATTACGGGAAAACGGTCGCGCTGAACAACATCACGCTGGATATCCCTGCCCGCTGTATGGTGGGGCTTATTGGCCCGGATGGCGTCGGAAAATCGAGCCTGCTGTCGCTCATCTCCGGCGCGCGGGTCATTGAACACGGCAACGTGATGGTGCTGGGCGGCGATATGCGCGACCCAAAACATCGACGGGATGTCTGCCCGCGCATTGCCTGGATGCCGCAGGGGTTAGGGAAAAACCTGTACCATACGCTGTCGGTGTATGAGAACGTCGATTTCTTTGCCCGGCTGTTTGGTCATGATAAAGCGGAACGCGAAGCGCGGATTACCGAGCTGCTGAACAGCACTGGCCTGGCACCGTTTCGCGACCGTCCCGCCGGGAAACTCTCGGGCGGGATGAAGCAAAAGCTGGGGCTGTGCTGTGCGTTAATCCACGACCCGGAACTGTTAATTCTCGATGAACCCACCACCGGGGTCGATCCGCTGTCCCGCGCCCAGTTCTGGGATCTAATTAACAGCATTCGCCAGCGGCAGACTAACATGAGCGTGCTGGTTGCGACCGCTTACATGGAAGAAGCCGAGCGCTTTGACTGGCTGGTGGCGATGAACGCCGGGGAGGTGTTAGCCACCGGGAGCGCCCAGCAGCTACGCGAACAAACCAACAGCAACACGCTGGAGCAGGCGTTTATCGCGCTGCTACCTGAAGCCCAGCGCCAGGCACATAAGCCGGTGGTGATCCCGCCGTATCACGCTGAGCAGGAAGAGATTGCCATCGAGGCGAAAGACCTGACTATGCGCTTCGGTAAGTTTGTCGCCGTTGACCACGTTAACTTTCGTATTCCGCGCGGGGAAATCTTCGGTTTTCTCGGCTCCAACGGCTGCGGTAAATCCACCACCATGAAGATGCTCACCGGTCTGCTACCCGCAAGCGAAGGTGAGGCCTGGTTGTTTGGGCAAGCGGTTGACCCGAAGAATATCGATACCCGCCGCCGGGTGGGCTATATGTCGCAGGCGTTTTCGCTCTACAGCGAGCTGACCGTCCGGCAAAACCTCGAACTACACGCGCGGCTGTTCCATATCCCCGAAGCGGAAATCCCCGGGCGTGTACAAGAGATGAGCGAGCGTTTTTCGCTGACCGATGTCGAAGACGCGTTGCCCGGCGCGCTGCCGTTGGGGATCCGTCAACGCCTGTCGCTGGCGGTGGCGGTGATCCATCGCCCGGAAATGCTCATTCTTGATGAGCCGACCTCCGGGGTCGATCCGGTGGCGAGGGACATGTTCTGGCAACTGATGGTCGATCTGTCGCGGCAGGACAAAGTGACCATTTTTATCTCCACCCACTTTATGAACGAAGCGGAGCGCTGCGACCGGATGTCGCTGATGCACGCCGGAAAAGTGCTGGCCAGCGGCACGCCGCAGGAACTGGTGAAACAGCGTGGCGCTGCCAGTCTGGAAGAGGCGTTTATCTCCTGGTTACAGGAAGCGGCAGGCCCGGCACCGGAAGCTCAGTTACCGCCAGCCAATGTTCCGATAGCGCATGAAAATAGTCAGCCGCCGCGGCAGGGCTTTAGCCTGCGGCGGTTGTTCAGCTACAGCCGCCGTGAAGCGCTGGAACTACGACGCGATCCGGTACGTTCAACGCTGGCGCTGATGGGCACAGTGATCCTGATGCTGATCATGGGCTACGGCATCAGCATGGATGTGGAGAACCTGCGTTTTTCGGTGCTCGATCGTGACCAGACCGTCAGCAGCCAGGCGTGGACGCTGAATCTGGCGGGATCGCGCTATTTTATCGAACAGCCGCCGCTCACCAGTTATGACGAGCTGGACAAACGGATGCGTTCGGGCGAAGTGGCGGTAGCAATAGAGATCCCGCCAAACTTTGGCCGCGATATCGCGCGTGGCACGCCGGTGAAGATTGGCGTCTGGGTCGATGGCGCAATGCCGAGCCGCGCTGAAACGGTCAGAGGCTACGTACAGGCGATGCACCAGACCTGGCTGCAGGATGTGATGGCGCGTCAACCCAATGCCAGTGGGCAAAATGGGCTGATGACCATTGAAACTCGCTATCGTTACAACCCGGATGTAAAGAGTCTGCCGGCGATTGTTCCGGCGGTGATCCCGCTGCTGCTGATGATGATCCCCTCGATGCTCAGCGCCCTCAGCGTAGTGCGTGAGAAAGAGCTGGGGTCGATTATCAACCTGTACGTTACGCCCACGACCCGCAGCGAGTTTTTACTCGGCAAACAGTTGCCGTACATCGTGCTGGGGATGCTGAACTTCCTGCTGCTGTGTGCGCTGTCGGTGTTTGTGTTCGGCGTACCGCATAAAGGGAGTTTTTTAACCCTGACGCTGGCCGCGCTGTTGTACGTCACCATTGCCACCGGGCTGGGTCTGTTAATTTCCACGTTTATGAAAAGCCAGATCGCGGCTATTTTTGGTACGGCGATTATTACGCTGATCCCGGCGACGCAGTTTTCCGGGATGATCGATCCGGTCGCCTCGCTCGAAGGGCCTGGACGCTGGATTGGTGAAATTTACCCGACCAGCCATTTTCTGACCATCGCGCGTGGGACGTTCTCTAAAGCGTTGGATCTGACCGATCTCTGGCAGCTGTTTATTCCGCTGGCGGTAGCCATTCCGGTGGTGATTGGTCTGAGCGTATTACTGCTGAAAAAACAGGAGGGGTGATGCGCCGATTACGCAATATTTATAACCTCGGCATCAAAGAGTTGCGCAGCCTGCTGGGTGACAAAGCGATGCTGACGCTGATCGTCTTTGCCTTCACGATTTCGGTTTATTCTTCCGCGACCGTCCTGCCGGGTTCGCTGCATCTGGCTCCGATTGCTATTGCCGATATGGACCAGTCGCAGTTGTCGAACCGGATTGTGAACAGCTTTTATCGCCCGTGGTTTTTACCGCCGGAGATGATCACCGCTGATGAGATGGATGCCGGACTGGACGCCGGGCGCTACACCTTCGCCGTGAACATTCCACCTGATTTTCAGCGTGATGTGTTGGCCGGTCGGCAGCCGGATATACAGGTTAACGTCGATGCCACGCGGATGAGTCAGGCCTTTACCGGCAATAGCTATATCCAGAATATCATCAGCGGCGAGGTGAACAGCTTTGTGGCGCGTTACCGTGACAATCGTGAGCCGCCGGTGGCGTTGGAAATGCGTATGCGCTTTAACCCTAATCTGGAACCTGCCCGCTTTGGCGCGGTGATGGCGATTATCAACAACATCACCATGCTGGCGATCGTGCTTACCGGGTCGGCGCTGATCCGCGAGCGCGAGCACGGGACAATAGAACATCTGCTGGTTATGCCGGTGACGCCGTTTGAGATCATGATGGCAAAAATCTGGTCGATGGGTCTGGTGGTGCTGGTGGTTTCCGGTCTGTCGCTGATGCTGATGGTAAAAGGCGTGCTCGGCGTACCGATTGAAGGTTCGATACCGCTGTTTATGCTGGGCGTGGCGCTGAGCCTGTTCGCCACCACTTCGATCGGTATTTTTATGGGCACGCTGGCGCGCTCTATGCCGCAGCTGGGGTTACTGATGATTCTGGTACTGCTGCCGCTACAGATGCTCTCTGGTGGTTCTACACCGCGTGAAAGCATGCCGCAGGCGGTGCAGGACATAATGCTGACTATGCCAACTACCCATTTTGTCAGCCTCGCGCAGGCGATACTTTACCGCGGTGCAGGGTTTGGCATCGTCTGGCCGCAGTTCCTGACGCTGTTGGCGATTGGCAGCGCGTTCTTCCTGATAGCGCTGCTGCGCTTTAGAAAGACGATTGGCACGATGGCGTAATTGGTTGGCTTCATATCTTGACTGCATTGTATGCTGTTATAATATGACTTCAAAGGATGAAGTCATAAGGACATGCGATGAAGGAAAAAGTGTTGTCTTTACGCAAAAAGCAAAAGAACACGCTGGATCAGCTTTTTAAAGCACCGACGCCGCAGGGAATCAAGTGGTCGGAAATTGAGTCACTGATCAAGGCGTTAGGTGGCGAAATCAAAGAAGGACGAGGCTCGCGATGTAAATTTCTTTTAAATAAGAGCATTGCGAGTTTTCATAGACCACATCCTTCTCCGGATACAGATAAAGGCGCGGTCGAAAACGTACGTGACTGGTTAACAAGTATAGGGGTAAAACCATGATCAAACCCAAAACGCCAAACTCAATGGAAATCGCCGGTCAACCTGCGGTGATTAATTATGTCCCTGAGCTTAATGCGTTTCGCGGTAAGTTCCTGGGATTGTCAGGCTATTGTGATTTTGTCTCTGACAGCATTCAGGGGCTGCAAAAAGAGGGGGAGATCTCCTTACGAGAGTATCTTGATGATTGCTCTGCCGCAGGGATAGAACCTTACGCAAACCCGGAAAAGCTGAAGACGTTTACTCTGCGCTATCCAGAGTCTTTCGGAGAACGTTTAAGTTTTGCGGCAGCGGAAGAACAGGTATCAGTCAATACATGGATCATCGAAACGCTCAGCAAAAGTCTCAAACAGGCATAGTTGCTAGTTGGTTTGCTCATTATTGCCAGGGGGGCTTCGCTTGCCTGGCCTACAAACGGTAACGGAGTAGGCCGGATAATGCGTAGCCGCCATCCGGCAACGAAACAGGCAATTACTCTTCTTTCGGCAGGCACTGCAAATGACCGTGGCGCACGCCGCGCTGGGAGATCACGTCATCGGCAAAATGCTGTACATCGCCCATGTCGCCTTTTAGTACGGCGATTTCCAGGCAGTCGTCATGGTTGATGTGCACGTGCAGCGTGGCGACCGATAAATCGTGGTGGTGGTGTTGGGTAGAAACAATGCGGCTCGCCAGGTCACGCTTCTCATGCTCATAAACATACGAGAGCACCGCGAAGCCCTGAGTGCCGTGCTCCTGAGTGGTTTCCTGCGCCAGTGCGCCGCGCAGAATATCGCGGATCGCTTCGGAACGGTTGTTGTAGCCACGGCGCTGACTCAGGCCGTCGAGCGTTTCTAATAAATCGTCATCAAGTGTGATGGTGATACGTTGCATCAGATTTCAACCTTACGATATTGCGCGGCGGCGCACGGGAATGAAAACATTACAGCCTGTGTACGGCGTCGGCGGTCAGGGTAAATGGCGTGGGGGTGCAAACCGCCAGGCTCAGGGTATCGATCTGGCACTGGCTGACGGAGAGTGAGGAGGTCAGTGCGGTACTGTCGACGCTGACGATTTGCCAGGCACTGCCGCCGCGCTGTTTCACGATAGCTTCTTTACGCGTCCAGATGCGCCAGAACGCCGCCAGCTGTTGCTCCGGGTGTTCGGCTTCAACTTCAGCGTGTTCCCCAAGACTGAATACCGTATTTGCCAGCGTTTGCCAGTTATCGCGCGGGCGAATAACTTCAATATCGCAGCCGACTTCCCCTTCGTCGCTGAGCAGCAGGACGATGTCATCGCCGCTATGGCTGAGATTGAACCACAGCGGCGTGTCGGCGGAAAAGGCCGGTTTTCCTTGCTCGCCATAGATGATGTTCGGTAATGGCGAAAGGGCATGGGAAAGCAGCACGCGACCTGCCAGCCAGCGCGCACGGCGAACACCTTGCGGCGCTTGCTCTTTCATCGCGGCAGGCAGTTCGCCAGCGCTTAAAACAGAAACTTTCCCATGAACGATCCGGTACATATCAGGACTAACCTTTAGTAATAATGGGGTTGTGTACCACTCTTCACATGCTGTTTGCAAGTTTATCCCGGTAATCGACTTTTGGGCCTGCCGGGTCCCAGTAAAATTGCCAGTTTGCTACCGCCTGTGGTCGTTTCCATCCAGATTTTACACACGCTGGTTAGCGGCACGGAGAGCAGCATGCCTACCGGGCCGAGCAGCCATCCCCATACCAACAAAGAGAGGAAGACGATAAGCGTCGATAATCCCAGCCGATGCCCCATCATGCGGGGTTCGAGGATATTGCCAATAACCATATGCACCACCAGGAACAGCGCACCAACCAGTACGCATTCGTAAATGCCGTTGAACAGCAGCGCCTGGATCATGGGCGGGACGGCGGAAATGACCGAGCCAATGTTGGGCACGTAGTTTAGCAGGAAGGCCAGCACGCCCCACATCAGAGCAAACTGAATCCCCATCAGCGCCAGACCCAGCCAGATGATGGCACCGGTCCATAAGCTGAGCAACGTTTTCAGTGCCAGATAGTGAGATACGCCCTTGAGCGCCCGATGCAGCCCCGCAATATGGATTTGTGGGTTGTTCAGCGAAAAGCGCAGCTTATAAGGAACATGACGTACCTCAAACAGCATAAAGACGACCGTCATCACCAGCAGAACGACGCTGGCCATGGCGCCGGAAAGACTTGTCATCAGCGTGGTGGTGAAGGTCATTATTTTGTCGGAGTCCATACGTTGCAGCATGCGCTCCGGGGACATATGCAGATTTAAAAAGGGAACCATCTCTTGCAGATGCAGGACCTTACGTGTCAGCTCCTTGTTGTACTTGGGTAGCATGGCCATGAATTCCGTGATCGAAGACGCGAGGACGCCGATCAGTGCCGTGAGGACGAACAGCATCACCACCACTACGAGCGTAATGGCAACCGGGCGACGTACTCCCCGGCGAATAAACCAGGCGACCAGCGGATTCAATACAATGGCAAAAAAGAGGGCCAGCAGCAGTTGCACAATGATATCCGCCGCGGCATGAATACCGGCGAGGATCACCACCAAAGCAGCCAGTTTGAGTAAAATGTGCAAACCCGTTTTATCGGGCTGAGCGGTTGTCATATTTTCTTCCTGTTTGCGTTTTTGCATTAAGTGTAGCGGCTGGCTTGCGGCTGAGATTCCTAAACTGACTGCTGATTTCTGCGCGGCAACATGGTAGAAATGAAACACTGTTGTGAAAACGTGGTGACCCTCCATGCCCGAACCCGTCGCTGAACCGACGCTGAGCGGTTTACGCCTTAACCTGCGCATTGTCTCTGTGGTGATGTTCAACTTCGCCAGCTATCTGACCATCGGCCTGCCGCTCGCGGTCTTGCCAGGCTATGTTCATGATGTGATGGGGTTCAGCGCCTTCTGGGCTGGGCTGGTTATCAGCCTGCAATATTTCGCTACGCTGCTGAGCCGTCCGCATGCAGGTCGCTATGCCGACCTGCTGGGGCCAAAGAAAATTGTGGTATTCGGACTGTGCGGCTGTTTTTTAAGTGGTCTGGGCTATTTGCTGGCGGGATCAACGAACGGCTGTCCGTTGGCTAGTCTGCTGCTGCTGTGTCTGGGGCGGGTGATTCTCGGGATCGGGCAAAGCTTTGCCGGAACTGGCTCTACGCTGTGGGGCGTGGGGGTAGTTGGCTCAATGCACATCGGACGGGTGATTTCCTGGAATGGCATCGTGACCTATGGCGCGATGGCGATAGGCGCGCCGCTGGGCGTT
Organism: Citrobacter sp. Cf087; assembly: GCF_030334285.1. Lineage (NCBI taxonomy): Bacteria > Pseudomonadati > Pseudomonadota > Gammaproteobacteria > Enterobacterales > Enterobacteriaceae > Citrobacter > Citrobacter sp. Cf087. The sequence continues at coordinate 142,434 of NZ_JAOWED010000032.1, read as the reverse complement.
CTGTTTTATGCCTGGGGGGGCTTACAGGGGCTGGCGCTGACCGTGATGGGCGTGGCGCTGGTGGCGATACTGCTGGCGCTCCCTCGTCCTGCGGTGAAGGCCAGCAAAGGCAAACCGTTGCCGTTTCGCGCGGTGCTCGGGCGTGTCTGGTTGTACGGTATGGCGCTGGCCCTGGCCTCCGCTGGATTTGGGGTGATCGCCACGTTTATTACCCTGTTTTATGATGCCAAAGGCTGGGACGGCGCAGCTTTCGCGCTGACGCTTTTTAGCTGCACATTTGTCGGCACTCGACTGTTGTTCCCAAATGGTATCAACCGTTTAGGCGGGCTGAATGTGGCGATGATTTGCTTTAGCGTCGAGATTGCCGGGCTGCTGCTGGTCGGGATGGCTTCCATGCCGTGGATGGCGAAAATCGGCGTTCTGCTGGCTGGGGCTGGGTTCTCACTGGTTTTCCCGGCGCTGGGCGTGGTAGCGGTAAAAGCCGTCCCGCAGCAAAATCAGGGCGCTGCGCTGGCGACCTACACGGTGTTTATGGATTTATCGCTGGGGGTTACCGGGCCGCTGGCCGGGTTGATAATGACGTGGGCGGGCGTGCCGGTTATCTATCTGGCGGCAGCTGGGCTGGTGGCGGTGGCGCTATTGCTGACCTGGCGGCTAAAAAAACGGCCTCAGGTGGTGTCACCGGAGGCCGCGTCATCGTCTTAACCGTTACTGGATAACCAGCGTGTTAATGATGTTTTCTGCGGTAGTCTGCGCTTTTTGCTGATCGTCAGCAGGCAGCGTGATTTGCAGGGTCAGCAGTTGATTGTCCACTTTACCCAGCACTACGGAAGAGTAAGCGGTCTGGCCTTTGGCTGAGATGATGCTGTCTAACTGCTGCAGCGTGTGGCCTTTCAGCTCAATAGATTTATTGGTAACGACCTGCAGTTGTGGGTCGCGGCTACGCTGCTGATCTTCCAGACGTTTTGCCAGCACGGCCAGGTCTTCGTTGGTGTTGTCGCCAACAATCACAATCACCGCTTTCTGGCCGGTTGCGTCAGAATAGACGTGCATATTGTTCGCCTGGGTGCCCAGCTTGCCGCTCTGATCGGTCATATCTGCTGGCAGGGAAAAACTGAGTTTGCCGTCCAGCAGGCTGACCGGTTGTCCGCTGGCGCTACTTTCTGCGGCAGCACCCTCGGCTGGCGCTTTTGTATCGCTATTATCACAGGCTGCAAGCCCCATAACCAGCAGGCCAATACCGACATATTTAACCAGATTGCGCATTGACTTCTTCCTTTCGATAAACGGCCATAACGGCTCATTCGTCCATCTTATCACAACTCGGAAAATGAACCTTTAACTCGTCTGCAATGCAGCGATTTCGGATTTATCTGCCAGCCTTTTCAGCAACATATTCAGCAGCACGCCGTACATTGGCAGGAAGAAAATAATGCTGATCAGCACCTTGAAACAGTAATCGACCAGCGCGATTTCCATCCAGTGCTCGGCCATGAAGGCATCCGGACTACGCCAGAAAGCGATAAAGAAGAAGGCCAACGTATCGCTGATATTGCCAAATAGCGTGGACGCTGTCGGTGCCAGCCACCAACGACGGTTCTGGCGCAGGCGGTTAAAGACATGCACATCCAGAATTTGTCCCAGCGCGTAAGCCATAAAGCTGGCGGCGGCGATACGGGCAACAAACAGGTTAAAGTGCAGCAGTGCGCCAAATCCCTGCCACGATCCCATATAAAACAGGGACGAAACGACATAGGAGATCAGCAACGCGGGGATCATCACCGCAAAGATGATACGTCGAGCCAGCGGCGCGCCAAAAATACGCACGGTCAGGTCGGTCGCGAGGAAAATAAACGGAAAGCTAAACGCGCCCCATGTGGTATGGAAACCAAAAATGGAGATTGGAAGCTGCACCAGATAGTTGCTGGAGGTGATCACCAGCAGATGAAATAGCGATAGCCAGAACAACGCTTTTACGCGCTGAGTTTGTGTAAACGGAGTCATATTGTGACCTTTTTGTTGGATGGGGTGAGGGAACCCAATAAAAAACCGTCGCATGATACTGCTTTAAGAGCACATTGCAATGGTTGTTTTTCACGCAATCGTTAACCTGATTGGCTTACGCCACAACAGAGCGTAAAATAACGCCGTTTTTGTATGAATGAGACGACGATGAGCGACCTGTTTACTTCCCCCGACCATACTCTTGATGCCCAGGGACTGCGCTGCCCGGAACCGGTGATGATGGTGCGTAAAACCGTACGTGGCATGCAGGCCGGTGAAACACTGCTGATTGTCGCCGACGATCCGGCAACAACCCGCGATATTCCTGGCTTCTGTACCTTTATGGAGCATGAGCTGGTGGCCAAAGAGACCGACTCGCTGCCGTACCGCTATCTGCTGCGTAAAGGTCACTAGTTTTGTTTGCCGGATGGCGCTAACGCTTATCCGGCCTACAAAGAACGTGTAACCCGTAGGCTGGATAAGGCCACGCCGTCATCCGGCAAAAAACTATCCTTTACGTAACAACCGCAGCGCGTTAGCGGTCACCAGTACCGTTGCCCCCGTATCGGCCAGCACTGCCAGCCACAATCCGGTTATCCCGAGCAGCGTGGTGACGAGGAAAATCCCCTTCAGGCCCAGCGCAATTGCAATGTTCTGGCGAATATTGGCATGGGTGGCCCGCGCCAATTGAATCATTTGCACCAGACCGCGCAGGCGGTTGTGGGTCAGGGCGGCATCGGCGGTTTCCAGCGCGACGTCGGTCCCGCTTCCCATCGCAATGCCGATGGTAGCCGCTTTCATTGCCGGAGCGTCGTTGATACCGTCGCCAACCATCGCCAGCGGCGATTGTCGGTTGAGATGGGTAACGGCCTGCACCTTATCTTCCGGCAAGAGTCCTGCTTTAAATTCGAGACCCAGTTCACCGGCAATGGCGGCCGCCGCACGCGGGTTATCACCGGTCAGGATCACGCCTTTCACGCCAATCTGATCAAGCTCGGCGATAGCGCTGCGAGCGTCGTCGCGCAGCGTGTCCTGTAGGGCCAGCACGCCGAGTACAGTATCGTTACGCAGCACCAGCACCACCGTTTGGCCCGCGCTTTCCAGCTCGCTTATCTGCCCGGCAAAGGCATCAGCAGGCTGCTTACCGGCGGCGCAAATCAGCACGCGTTCGCCGTTGACCAGCGCTTCAATTCCAGAGCCAACCAGAGCCCGTTGCTCTCTTGCGACAGGAATAGTCAGTTCGCGTGTTTGTGCTTCCCGGACAATCGCTTGTGCCAGCGGGTGTGTCGCACCTTGCTCTACCGCTGCCGCCAGTGCCAGCAGTTCATCCTCACCAATACCGCTTGCCGGATGAATCGCTGTGACGCGCGGTTTACCGATGGTCAGGGTGCCGGTTTTATCAAACGCCACCTGCGTGACCCTACCCAACTGTTCCAGCGCGGCACCGCCTTTGATTAACGCTCCACGACGCGCCGCGGCGGCAAGACCAGAGGTAATGGCTGCGGGGGTTGAAATCACCAGTGCGCAAGGACAGCCAATCAACAGCAGCGTCAGTCCTTTATAAATCCACTCCTGCCAGGATGCGGCAAACAGCAGCGGCGGTACGAGGGTGACCAGCAGCGCAACCGCCATAATGGCTGGAGTGTAAATTCGACTGAAACGGTCAATAAAGCGCTCAATGGGGGCGCGACGTTCTTCCGCTTCTTCAATCAGCTTCAGAATACGATCAATGGCGCTGGCGCCCGGTTCGGAGAGCACTTCCAGCGTAACCAGACGGTCCACGCTGGTAGCACCTGCCGGGACTTTCTCGCCGGTGGCGCGTTCAACCGGGATCGATTCGCCGGTCAGTGCGCTTTCATCAAAACTGGCAAAGCCGGAAACCAGTTTGCCGTCGGCAGGTAAACGCCCACCCGCGGCAACTTCAATAACATCGCCAGGGCGGAGGCTATTAATAGCCACCTCTTCGCGCTCGCCGTTACGCAGGCGCGTGGCGGTTTCCGGTTTGAGCGCCATCAGTGCACTGACCCCTTTACGGGCGCGGCTGGCGGCCCATCCTTCCAGGCGTTCGCCAATTAAAAACAGCAGCAGCACCATGGCGGCTTCCGCCGTCGCGCCGATAAACAGTGCGCCGATGGCGGCCACGCTCATCAATGTTTCAATGGCAAAGTAGCTGCCGGTTTTCATCAGACGCAGGGCCTGACGGGCAATGGGATACAGACCGACCAGCGTGGTGGCGATAAACGCTATCTGACCGAAGGGATGATTGAACTGCTCCAGCCCCCAGCTAATCGCCATCATAATAATCAGCGAAATCAGCGGTAGGTTTTCTTTAAAACGTGACTCGCGGGCGGCGTCCGTCGCGTGCTCATCGCGCAGGGTATAGCCTGCTTTTTGCACCGCGTTTTCAACTTGCTGGCGGATATCGGAACCGGCATCGACCACCAGTTTTTCAGTGGCGAACAGAACCTGGACCTGGTTGACGCCGCTGACCTGGCGGACCGCATTCTCTACTTTGCGGGCGCAGGCTGCACAGTCCATGCCCGCCACTTTCCAGGAATAGCGGGTACCTAGTACGGTATCGGATACGGGCGGTGTAGTGGAGCAGCTTCCTTCGCAGCAGCAGTCATCCGCCTTTTGTGGCGCAGGCGCTGGTTTGAAAGAAGAAAATTGTGGGGCCTTTTTGCCACTGGTATCAGGTGTCGACATGGCATCCTCCGGTTGATAATCATTTCGTATTAACCGGAGGATACACTCTGGAGTCGACTCCAGAGTCAAGCGTTTTAAAGATACAACGAACGAACAATCAGGAAATGTCCGGCGAAGTAGCAGGCGGCGGCAATGGCGTTATCGGCGCGAAAGCGACGACGGTAATGGCTACCCAGCCAGACAATATTGCCAATGAACAGGAGCGATGCGCCCATAAATGCCGACAGCGCCGGAGCGGTCGGGCGGAAGAACCATAGTTCGCCAGCCATCCAGACCATCATCAGCGTGATGCCAATAAAGGTACAAATAGCGATGCGCAACTCTTCCAGACGCGTCCAGATCACGGCAATCAGCAGCGCCCCCAGCACCACCAGTACCAGCGGCAAAGGCCAGAAGAACGACAGCGTCATTTGGCTGGCGAAGTAAATGGTATACAGCAGATGCGACAGGAAGAATGCCCCCACTGCGTACAGCAGGCGTTGGCGCGGCAATAGCGTCAGCGCATCGCCCAGCAGCGAGGCCAGCAGACCAGCCAGCACCAGGTAACTGATAGCGTTAAACATTGGCGCCTGCCAGGCCAGCAGTGCCAGCAGGAGTAACGTCAGGGGTTTAAAGACCCAGCGTTGCCAGGCGGGCCCACGATAGGAAGCATCCACGAACAACCATGCGGAAAGGCAGACAGCGATAAACGACCAAAGCATCTTAGTTCCTTGAATTCGTTATTTTTTCGTAAGCGGGGTGCTTACGGCTCTACTGTCCAGTGTAGAGGTCGACACTGCCAGATGACAACACCATAACGGGCAATGTATGCTTATTTCCGCATTTTCTGATGGGTTAATACTATGAGCAAACCACCACTTTTTTTCATTGTTATCATTATCTTAATTGTTGTCGCCGCGTCGTTTCGCTTTGTTCAGCAGCGGCGTGAAAAAGCCGATAATGATGCGGCGCCGCTGGTGCAAAAGCAGGTGGTGGTGAGTAACAAACGGGAAAAACCGCTTAACGATCGACGATCCCGTCAACAGGAAGTGAGCCCGGCGGGAACCAGCATGCGCTATGAAGCCAGCTTTAAGCCACAAAACGGCGGCCTGGAGCAGACGTTTCGTCTGGATGCTCAGCAGTACCATGCGCTAACGGTCGGGGATAAAGGCACGCTAAGTTACAAAGGTTCGCGTTTTGAGGGGTTTACGCCGGTGCAATAATGCCGATCGGCGCTGTGTTTATCGCGTCAGCGCCGACAATAAATTTAAATTAAATATATAATGCTTATGAAGTATATTTTTTATTAATTTCTCGATAATTATTTTGTAGGTTACATATTTATTGCTTACCTAAAAACATCGATTGCATCACTATTTTCCCACCCGCCTTTCACTATTCTGCTATTTCAACTTCATCGTATATATAAATGTTTTAAAAAATAGACTAAGGAATTTATATGGCGAATACAATGTGGCTGGCCTTAAATGGGCAGGCGCAGGGTTTGATTTCTGCTGGATGTGCTTCGGTAAGTTCAATCGGAAATAAATCACAACCTGCCCATCGTGACCAGATAATGGTAATGACAGTTAACCATGGCATGAGCCGGGTGCAAAATGTGAACCATCAATGTTTGACATTTATTAAGCCGGTAGATAAATCCTCGCCTTTGTTAGGAAAAGCCATAACAGACAATGAAATATTGAGCTGTGAATTTAGCTTCTATCGCACGAGTCCGGCGGGTTTAAACGAGTGTTATTACGTACTAAAACTTATCAATGCCAGAATATCCAGCATCCATTTGCAGGTGCCTCATACCATCGATGACAGTGCGGGTCAGCCAGAAGAAATCATTGAACTGTCTTACGAGTCTATTTCCTGGGAACATCTTATTGCTGGAACCAGCGCATACAGCCTTTGGGATGAGCGAATTTTTTAAGGAGCAATGATGGAAAGCTATTATGGCTGGATAGGGAATCATCGTGAAGATATTCTTAGAGGAAATAACTGGCAGCGTAATCAGCGTATCGAGAACGAAATCAGAACGCTGAAAAATAACCTGAATAGCAATACACAACACATTATGCTGCTAACGCTTGAAGAGGCTCAGGGCGTGATTGATGATTTGCTGGGCAGTAAACCCGTCAGTTTTTCGACGAATTATGCCGGTAATATCAAAGATACGGCTGATGCGACGAAAAAACTGCTAAAGCTTTTTTCTTATCAGCAGGCCGGGAAGATTGTCTTTACCTTAAAAGGCCTTGGGATTAAAGCAACGCAATATGCTTATCAGGGAAAGCTGTATGTGAAGATTACGGGCTACCCTTCTCTGCGGCGCATTCTTAACGGCACCCGTTACCGGATAAATCATCCTAAAGTACTTGAAGTGGGCATTGGCAGCGCCGGGTTTCGAAATGGCATAATGTCAGGGGCCAGATTCTGCATCTGGTTTTCCGCATGCTGGCGGTTCATTGAGCTGGTGTTTAAATCCGAACATGACGTTGCCGCATTGCTGGGAAACGTGACGATGGATGTGGCGAAGGTGATTGTGAGTGTTTTTGCCTCCAAATTAGCTGGGAGAACCCCTGTGTTGTTCTTATCTTCATTTATTGTAACGAGCGCAGCAGTTCCGGTTTGGGGAGAAATTGTTTGTGCTGTTGCATTAGGTTTCTTTATTGCTTATATCCTCAATGAAGTGGACGAAAAATACGAGCTGTCAGACAAACTTATAGCGTGTATTTGTGAGGGGATGAAAGAGCAGCAAAAAATTGCAGAGTGGAACTCTCGACACTCGGGATATAGCGGTTCACTTTACGGCGGAATTTATTGATATGAGCTTTAATATTAATCTGGAGAATATTAAGAAAAGATGTAAGTCGTTTTTTTTTATGCTTTTTGTTGGTGGGATTAGTTGGGGGTTTTATCACGCCAGTGTGCCAGACATTACCGATCTTATTGAATCCAGGAGCATTGTTTATTTTTTCTGGGGGTCATTTTCTCTGCTGCTGATGTTTCCTGTGGGTTTTTTCTTTACTTTATGTATTGCCTACGTGACCTTTACGAAAAGCATGCAGCCGCCCAAATTCTTCGACAGGGTATTTACTATCGGTATCCATGTTGCGGGTGTAGGGTTTGTTGTTGGAAATATCCTCTCTTTTATTGTTATTTTTTATCCTCTTGGTACTAACTATGTTTTATGCGAGCGTCCAGGCCCGACGTCTGGCACCTATTACACCCGGACCGAAGAGATTTGCGAGCAGGTGAAACACCTGCGGAAAACAAGAGCCAGTAGAGATATTCCAAAACTGAAAGATCAGCTGGACGGCGTATCACCACCGTGATGGTGTTTAACAGGCCCGGCTCGCAACGTGCCGCCGGGCGAAAAGAGCGTAGTTACTTCTTCAACTGATCTTTAATCTTCTTCTGCCACACCAGTAGCTCAAAGACGCCGAACAGAAAAATACGGATTTTCTCTCCGTTGGTCATCTGCGGGCCATCTTTAGGCATGGTGCTTTTTAGCAGCGCCAGTTGCATGCCATGCATCAGCACCATAAATATCAGTGCGACGTTAACGAAGATGTTAAGCGGGCGTGGAAAAGGTTGGAAAATATTCAGTAGTAAAAATGCCCAGACGCACAGCATCAGCAGGCGTCCCAGGTTAATCAACATCGTGTTCTCCTCGTGCTTCACGTTGGTACAGGCGATAGGCGACCTGTCCGGCAACTTTCTCACGGTATAGCGACCAGTTCACCGGAACCGGCGGCAAACCGTTTTCTACTTCGCTTTCAACGTAAATATACGCTTCATTTGCCAGCCAGCCATGAGTTTCCAGAAGTGTTAATGTTTCTTCCAGTAACCCTTTGCGAAACGGCGGATCCACAAATACCACGTTATGCGGCGTACCCGTCTGAGCCAAAAATGTCAGCGTATTGGTATTGACGACGCGGGCATGGGAGGCTTTCAGGGTGGCGAGGTTCTTTTGTAGCTGCTGAGATACCGCGCGATCCATCTCCAGAAGCGTCGCATTTGCCGCATAGCGAGAGAGGGCTTCCAGCCCCAGCGCGCCGCTGCCGGCGAAGCAGTCCAGACAGTGAGCATCGACCATTACCGGGGCCAGCCAGTTAAACAACGTTTCGCGCACACGGTCGGTGGTCGGACGCAGGCCGGGGCTGTCCGGAACCGGGAGTTTACGGCCACGCCATTGTCCGCCAATAATGCGGATCTGGCCGCTACCAGAGTGATTCGGTTTTTTCATTTCTATTATTGCTCAATCCGCCTATAGCATGTCATTCCAGGCGGTGATGTGAGTTAAGTTAACCCGTCGCCTTTCAAGTTACCTCTTCGTTGGCTGCACTTACTCACCCGAATCACTTACTAAAAGTAAGCTCATCGGGATTCGTGCGCTTGCCGCCTTGACGTAACTCGAAATTCATTGGGTATAAGTGATAGACTATTTCATCATTTTTTTAGCTGCTATGTACATAGCGTTGACGCTGTGCCATGAAGCAACAGCGGGGGAGTGTAGTCGCAAATGGCGAAAGAGAAAAAACGTGGCTTTTTTTCCTGGCTGGGCTTTGGTCAAAAAGAGCAGGCACCGGAAAACGAGACAGAAGTAAAAAACGAAGAACAACAGCCGGTTGCTGAAGAAACTACCGTCGTTGAAGAACAGCCGCGCGCCGAGGAAACCCGTAGCGAGGCGGAAACGCAAGCCTTTGCAGCTGAAGTCGTTGAAGTAACTGAACAGGTTGCGGAAATTGAGAAACCGCAGCCGGAAGAAGAACCTGTCGCCGAACAAGCGCAGCCGGAAATTGAGCCGGTTGCTGAACCCGTTGCTGAAACTGTAGTGGAAACGCCAGCTGCGGTGGTTATCGAACGCGAAGAATTGCCGCTGCCGGAAGAGGTGAAAACCGAAGAAGTTTCTGCCGAAGAGTGGCAGGCCGAAGCGGAAACCGTGGAAATCGTTGAGGCGGCTGAAGAAGAAGCTGAAAACGAGCCGCAACTGACCGACGAAGAGCTGGAAGCCCAGGCGCTGGCCGCTGAGGCTGCTGAAGAAGCGGTTATGGTGGCGCCGGTAGAAGAACCTGCTGTAGAAGAACCGGTAGAAGAAGAGGTAGTCCAGGAGCAGGAAAAACCAACCAAAGAAGGTTTCTTTGCGCGTCTGAAACGCAGCCTGCTGAAAACAAAAGAAAACCTCGGTTCCGGATTTATCAGTCTGTTCCGTGGTAAAAAGATCGACGATGATCTGTTTGAAGAGCTGGAAGAGCAGCTGCTGATCGCCGATGTGGGCGTAGAAACGACCCGTAAGATCATTGCGAATCTGACAGAAGGTGCCAGCCGCAAGCAGCTTAAAGATGCGGAAGCGCTGTACGGCCTGCTGAAAGAAGAGATGGGCGAGATTCTGGCGAAGGTTGACGAACCGCTGAATGTTGAGGGCAAAACACCATTTGTTATCTTAATGGTTGGCGTCAACGGTGTGGGCAAAACCACCACTATTGGTAAGCTGGCGCGTCAGTTTGAGCAGCAGGGTAAATCAGTAATGCTGGCGGCGGGCGATACTTTCCGTGCGGCGGCGGTAGAACAGCTGCAGGTCTGGGGTCAGCGTAATAATATCCCGGTGATTGCTCAGCATACCGGTGCGGATTCCGCGTCCGTTATCTTTGATGCCATCCAGGCGGCGAAGGCGCGTAACGTAGACGTGCTGATCGCTGATACCGCAGGGCGTTTGCAGAATAAATCGCACCTGATGGAAGAATTGAAAAAAATCGTTCGCGTCATGAAGAAGCTGGACGAAGATGCGCCGCATGAAGTTATGCTGACTATCGACGCCAGCACCGGGCAGAATGCGATAAGCCAGGCCAAACTGTTCCATGAAGCGGTGGGCTTAACCGGTATCACCCTGACCAAGCTGGACGGTACGGCGAAGGGCGGGGTTATCTTCTCGGTTGCCGATCAGTTTGGCATCCCTATCCGCTATATCGGTGTGGGCGAACGTATCGAGGATTTACGTCCGTTTAAAGCGGACGACTTTATAGAGGCACTTTTTGCCCGAGAGGATTAACAATGATTCGCTTTGAACATGTCAGCAAGGCCTATCTCGGTGGGAGACAAGCGCTGCAGGGAGTGACCTTCCATATGCAGCCTGGCGAGATGGCGTTTCTGACCGGCCACTCCGGCGCGGGGAAAAGTACCCTGCTGAAGCTGATTTGTGGAATTGAACGGCCCAGCGCCGGGAAAATCTACTTTAGCGGGCATGACATCAGCCGTTTGAAAAACCGCGAAGTGCCGTTTCTGCGTCGTCAGATTGGCATGATTTTTCAGGATCACCACCTGCTAATGGACAGAACCGTGTTTGATAACGTGGCAATTCCGCTGATCATCGCGGGCGCCAGCGGGGACGATATTCGTCGTCGCGTGTCAGCGGCGCTGGATAAGGTCGGGCTGTTGGACAAAGCGAAAAACTTCCCGATTCAGCTCTCCGGCGGTGAACAACAGCGCGTCGGCATTGCCCGTGCGGTGGTGAATAAACCAGCGGTGCTGCTGGCGGATGAACCAACGGGGAACCTGGATGACGCGCTGTCGGAAGGGATCCTGCGCCTGTTCGAAGAGTTTAACCGCGTCGGGGTCACGGTATTAATGGCCACGCACGATATTGGCCTGATCTCCCGTCGCTCCTATCGCCAAATGGTTCTGAGCGATGGACATCTGCATGGAGGCCTGGCGCATGAATAGACGTGACGCTATTAACCAAATCAAACAGTTCGGTGGCCGACTGGATCGCTTTCGTAAATCGGGCGGTGCGCCGGGTGACGGCGGTCGCAACGCGCCTAAGCGTGCGAAGGCCGCGCCAAAGCCGAACTCGCGTAAAACCAATGTCTTTAATGAGCAGGTACGTTATGCGTTCCAGGGCGCGTTACAGGACCTGAAAAGCAAGCCGCTGGCGACGTTCCTGACGGTGATGGTTATTGCCATCTCCCTGACGCTGCCAAGCGTGTGCTACATGGTTTATAAGAACGTAAACCATGCAGCAAGTCAGTATTATCCGTCCCCGCAGATCACCGTTTACCTGCAAAAAACGTTGGATGATGATGCGGCGGCGCGGGTGGTTGGTCAGTTGCAGGCCGAGCAGGGCGTGGATAAAGTGAATTATCTTTCCCGTGACGACGCGCTGGGCGAATTCCGTAACTGGTCTGGATTTGGCGGTGCGCTGGATATGCTGGAAGAGAACCCGCTGCCGGCCGTGGCGGTGGTGATCCCGAAACTGGATTTCCAGGGTACGGAGTCGCTAAACACGCTGCGTGACCGCATCGCACAAATCAACGGTATTGATGAAGTGCGGATGGATGACAGTTGGTTCGCTCGCCTGGCGGCGCTGACGGGCCTTGTCGGACGCGTTTCCGCGATGATTGGCGTGCTGATGGTGGCGGCGGTCTTCCTCGTCATCGGTAACAGCGTGCGTCTGAGTATTTTTGCGCGTCGCGATACCATTAACGTGCAAAAACTGATTGGCGCGACGGATGGATTTATCCTGCGTCCGTTCCTCTACGGCGGGGCACTGCTCGGTTTTTCCGGTGCATTTCTTTCACTGATTTTGTCAGAAATTTTGGTGATGCGTCTGTCGTCAGCGGTGACTGAAGTGGCACAGGTATTTGGAACCAAGTTTGATATCAATGGTTTATCATTCGATGAATGCCTGTTATTGCTGCTGGTGTGCTCGATGATTGGCTGGGTGGCAGCCTGGCTTGCCACGGTTCAACATTTACGCCACTTTACCCCCGATTAAAAAATCTCTGGTATAATCTTTCCCTGCACTGAGTAGTTCGCTCTGCAGGGAAAGAGTCCCTGTGATCTCTTCCCGGCGTATTCATTGTGATGTCACATTTTGTGCGTAATCTATACACATTACGACATGGAACTTGTGGATAAAATCACTGTCTGATAAAAGATTGAATGATATTCTCGTTGCTCATAAGCTCTGGCATGGTTGTTGCTATTGGTTTTAGCCAATGCGCCAGATGAAAAGATTGAGAGGATTTGAATGACCAAAGAAATGCAAAATTTAGCTTTAGCCCCTGTTGGTAACCTGGAATCTTACATCCGGGCTGCGAACGCGTGGCCGATGTTGTCGGCTGACGAGGAGCGGGCACTGGCTGAAAAGCTGCATTACCAGGGCGATCTGGAAGCAGCTAAAACGCTGATCCTGTCTCACCTGCGCTTTGTTGTTCATGTTGCTCGTAATTATGCGGGCTATGGCCTGCCGCAGGCGGATTTGATTCAGGAAGGTAATATCGGCCTGATGAAAGCCGTGCGCCGTTTCAACCCGGAAGTGGGTGTGCGCTTGGTTTCCTTCGCCGTGCATTGGATCAAAGCTGAGATCCACGAATACGTTCTGCGTAACTGGCGTATCGTTAAAGTCGCGACCACTAAAGCGCAGCGTAAGCTGTTCTTTAACCTGCGTAAAACCAAGCAGCGTCTGGGCTGGTTTAACCAGGACGAAGTTGAAATGGTTGCTCGCGAGCTGGGTGTTTCCAGCAAAGACGTGCGCGAAATGGAATCCCGTATGGCGGCGCAGGACATGACGTTTGACATGTCTTCAGACGATGAGTCTGACAGCCAGCCGATGGCCCCGGTGCTGTATCTGCAGGATAAATCTTCTAACTTTGCCGACGGCATTGAAGAAGATAACTGGGAAGATCAGGCCGCGAACAAACTGACCCACGCAATGGAAGGTCTGGACGAGCGTAGCCAGGACATCATTCGTGCTCGTTGGCTGGACGAAGACAACAAGTCGACGTTGCAGGAACTGGCCGATCGCTACGGCGTTTCCGCTGAACGTGTTCGTCAGCTTGAAAAGAACGCCATGAAAAAATTGCGCGCGGCGATCGAAGCATAATCTTCCAGCCGATCTGGAAATGCTGATAAACCCTGGATGAAAATCCGGGGTTTTTTGTTTTTATCTCTCCCCCTCTCTCCTGACGTTTATGCTTTTTGTCATCAAGTTGTTATCTGCATGTCAAATTTAGCTATTCCAAAATAATAAAAATCGGGTATGTTTTAGCAGAGTATGCTGCTAAAGCACGGGTGGCTATCCAATAATCGAAATAAAGTGCTGAACAACAACATCACAACACACGTAATAACCACAATAATGGGGATTGTCAGGATGAATATGAAGGGTAAAGCGTTATTGGCAGGATGTATCGCCCTGTCTTTGAGCAATATGGCGTTTGCTAAGGATATTAAAGTTGCTGTCGTCGGCGCGATGTCCGGTCCGGTAGCGCAGTATGGCGATCAGGAATTTACTGGCGCAGAGCAGGCGATTGCAGATATCAATGCCAAAGGCGGCGTGAAAGGCGACAAACTGGTCATGGTGAAATATGACGATGCCTGTGACCCGAAACAAGCGGTAGCGGTAGCTAACAAAGTGGTCAACGACGGGATTAAATATGTTATCGGCCACCTGTGCTCATCTTCCACTCAGCCTGCGTCAGATATCTATGAAGACGAAGGCATTCTGATGATTACCCCAGCGGCAACGGCGCCAGAGCTGACCGCACGCGGCTATAACCTGGTGTTACGTACCACCGGTCTGGATTCCGATCAGGGCCCGACTGCTGCCAAATATATCGTTGAAAAAGTGAAGCCGAAGCGCATTGCGATCGTTCACGACAAACAACAGTACGGTGAAGGCCTGGCGCGTTCCGTGCAGGACAACCTCAAGAAAGCCAACGCTGACGTGGTGTTCTTCGATGGGATCACCGCTGGCGAGAAAGATTTCTCTACGCTGGTGGCGCGTCTGAAGAAAGAGAATATCGATTTCGTTTACTACGGTGGTTACCACCCGGAAATGGGGCAGATTCTGCGCCAGGCACGCGCTGCGGGTCTGAAAACCCAGTTTATGGGACCAGAAGGGGTAGCGAACGTGTCGTTGTCTAACATCGCGGGTGAGTCTGCAGAAGGCTTACTGGTAACGAAACCGAAGAACTACGATCAGGTTCCGGCGAACAAACCGATTGTGGACGCGATCAAAGCCAAGAAACAGGATCCGAGCGGTGCATTCGTATGGACCACCTACGCCGCGCTGCAATCCTTGCAGGCCGGTCTGAACCAGTCTGACGACCCGGCTGAAATTGCCAAATACCTGAAAGCAAACTCAGTGGAAACCGTAATGGGGCCGCTGTCATGGGATGCGAAGGGCGATCTGAAAGGCTTCGAATTCGGCGTGTTTGACTGGCATGCTAATGGTACGGCGACAGACGCCAAGTAATTTTCCTGGCGCCTTTCGCGCTGCAGGTGCGTTGGCTACGTTATTCAACCCCGGTCACTTACTTCTGTAAGCTCCCGGGGACTTCATAACTTGCCGCCTTCCTGCAGCGCGAAATTCTTGGAAAATTGCGAGGTGGTTTTTTATTTTTTCTCCCAGCATGTAGGCCGGATAAGCGTCAGCGCCATCCGGCTTTTTTATCTTTTTTCCCAGCCATTTTCCTGGGCCGTAAACCCTAACGCCTGCATAAACGCGGCCATCACGCTGCGGTCTTCAACGCCGACGTCGGCCATCCACCATGAACTCACGTCAGAGTTTTCCCGGATCACTTCTTCGATCAAATACTGCCCGACGCCGCGGCGGCGGGTGATATCGCGTACGCGCAATGAATCCAATGCGCCTTGTGTGCCGCTCAGGGTTACGCGAACTGCGCCTAACAGACGCTCGTTAAAGCGCGCGGCGTAGATCCGGTGCGTTTCATCTACGCTTAATGATGAGGCGGAATATTCCGGCCAGATTTTGCCCAGATCAATCTGGTCCTGGTCGCTAAAGTTATCTAAACGAACGATGGTCAGCTTCATTAACAGCATGTCCAAATCACAAAAGATGGAATGAGTGTACCGAAATAATTCGCCCGGATGCTTTCTCTTTTTTATGTGAATAACCAGATTAATAATTTTGTAACAACAGTAATGACAGTTTGAAACCGTAGAGATTGAAAAACAGGCAGAATAATACCCTGGAATGCAGCATTTTATTCGGCTCTTTGTACCGTTATTTTATACTGACAAACGTGCTTTTTTTTGTTTATCTATAGTGAAAAGCAGAATATTATCTTTTCTTAATCGACTGAAAAATAGAGATTTTAGCCTGATTTTGCTTAAATGACTGCGCTAAACCATTAATGAGACTGGTAAAAATAGTGCAGTTCAAAAAAAGCACAGACTGCTTTTTAACCACATAAATACAAAATATTAATTACGTCACGAATGGGGATTCAGGTAATGAAACGGAATGCGAAAACAATCATCGCAGGGGTGATAGCACTGGCAATGTCACACGCGGTCATGGCGGAAGATATCAAGGTCGCTGTTGTCGGCGCGATGTCAGGTCCGGTCGCGCAGTGGGGTGATATGGAATTTAATGGCGCACGTCAGGCCATTAAAGATATCAATGCCAAAGGCGGGGTCAAAGGCGACAAACTGGTCGCTGTGGAATATGACGACGCCTGCGATCCGAAACAGGCCGTTGCGGTAGCGAACAAAATCGTCAATGACGGCATTCAGTACGTTATTGGACATCTGTGCTCATCTTCCACGCAGCCCGCATCAGATATCTATGAAGATGAAGGCATTCTGATGATTTCTCCGGGCGCCACAAACCCGGAACTGACCCAGCGCGGATACGCTCACATTATGCGTACAGCGGGCCTGGACTCCTCTCAAGGGCCGACCGCCGCGAAATACATTCTGGAGAAGGTGAAGCCGCAGCGTATTGCCATCATTCACGATAAACAGCAATACGGTGAAGGCCTGGCGCGTTCAGTGCAGGACAGCCTGAAAGCGGGCAAAGCCAACATCGTTTTCTTTGACGGTATCACCGCCGGGGAAAAAGATTTTTCTGCGCTGATCGCTCGCCTGAAAAAAGAAAATATCGACTTTGTTTATTACGGCGGCTACTACCCGGAAATGGGGCAAATGCTGCGCCAGGCACGTTCCGTCGGGCTGAAAACCCAGTTTATGGGACCAGAGGGCGTCGGCAATGCGTCGCTGTCTAACATTGCTGGTGATGCCGCTGAAGGCATGCTGGTGACCATGCCAAAACGCTATGACCAGGATCCGGCGAATAAAGCGATTGTCGATGCGCTCAAAGCTGACAAGAAAGATCCAACCGGACCGTACGTGTGGATCACTTATGCAGCCGTCCAGTCATTGGCGACAGCAATGGATCGCAGCGGTAGCAAAGAGCCGCTGGACCTGGTGAAAGATCTGAAAGCACACGGGGCTGATACCGTGATTGGGCCGCTGAAATGGGACGAAAAAGGCGATTTGAAGGGATTTGAGTTTGGTGTCTTCCAGTGGCATGCGGACGGTTCATCGACCGTCGCGAAGTAATACCTGAAGACGAGTTATCCCACCGCCCGTGTAAAATGGGCGGGTATAAAAAGGTTACCTTATGTCCGAGCAGTTCCTTTATTTCTTGCAGCAGATGTTTAACGGCGTCACGCTGGGAAGCACCTACGCGCTGATCGCCATCGGTTACACGATGGTGTACGGCATTATCGGCATGATCAACTTCGCCCATGGCGAGGTGTATATGATCGGCAGCTATGTCTCCTTTATGATCATCGCCGCGCTAATGATGATGGGCATTGATTCCAGTTGGCTACTGGTCGCGGCGGGCTTCGTCGGCGCGATTGTGATTGCCAGCGCCTACGGCTGGAGCATTGAACGCGTGGCGTATCGACCCGTGCGCAGCTCTAAGCGCCTGATCGCGCTGATTTCCGCTATCGGGATGTCCATCTTCCTGCAAAACTACGTCAGCCTGACGGAAGGTTCGCGCGATGTGGCACTGCCCAGCCTGTTTAATGGCCAGTGGACCGTTGGCAGTAGCGAAAACTTCTCTGCTTCCAT
This sequence comes from Citrobacter sp. Cf087, assembly GCF_030334285.1. Lineage (NCBI taxonomy): Bacteria > Pseudomonadati > Pseudomonadota > Gammaproteobacteria > Enterobacterales > Enterobacteriaceae > Citrobacter > Citrobacter sp. Cf087. Next base: position 124,851 of record NZ_JAOWED010000032.1, on the reverse strand, counting down.
CACCACCATGCAGTTGGTTATCTGGATTGTAACCTTCCTGGCGATGCTGGCGCTGACGCTGTTTATCCGTTACTCCCGTATGGGTCGCGCCTGCCGTGCCTGCGCGGAAGACCTGAAAATGGCCAGCCTGCTCGGCATCAACACCGATCGCGTGATTGCGCTGACCTTTGTGATTGGCGCGGCAATGGCGGCGGTCGCGGGCGTGCTGCTCGGTCAATTCTATGGCGTAATTAACCCGTACATCGGCTTTATGGCCGGGATGAAGGCCTTTACCGCAGCGGTGCTTGGCGGCATCGGCAGCATTCCTGGGGCGATGATCGGCGGCCTGATTCTGGGCGTCGCGGAAGCGCTCTCATCTGCTTATCTGAGTACTGAATACAAAGACGTCGTTTCATTCGCGCTGCTGATTCTGGTGCTGCTGGTGATGCCGACCGGTATCCTGGGTCGCCCGGAGGTAGAGAAAGTATGAAACCGATGCATTTTGCAATGGCGCTGCTCTCTGCCGCCATGTTCTTCGTCCTGGCGGGCGTCTTTATGGGCGTTCAGTTAGAGCTTGACGGCACCAAACTGGTGGTGGATTCCGCGGCAGATATTCGCTGGCAGTGGGTGTTTATTGGTACTGGCGTGGTCTTCCTCTTTCAGTTGCTGCGTCCAGCTTTCCAGAAGGGCATGAAGAGCGTCTCCGGACCGAAGTTTATTCTGCCGGCGATTGACGGCTCCACCGTTAAACAGAAGCTGTTCCTGGTGGCGTTGCTGGTGATTGCCGTGGCGTGGCCGTTTATGGTCTCGCGCGGTACGGTGGATATCGCCACGCTGACGATGATTTATATCATCCTCGGCCTCGGCTTAAACGTGGTGGTGGGGCTTTCCGGCCTGCTGGTGCTGGGCTACGGCGGCTTTTATGCCATTGGCGCTTACACCTTCGCGCTGCTGAACCACTATTACGGACTCGGCTTCTGGACCTGTCTGCCGCTGGCGGGGCTGGTTTCCGCTGCTGCTGGCTTCCTGCTCGGCTTCCCGGTACTGCGCCTGCGCGGTGATTATCTGGCTATTGTGACCTTAGGCTTCGGTGAAATCGTCCGTATCCTGCTGCTCAACAACACCGAAGTGACCGGTGGCCCGAACGGTATCAGCCAGATCCCGAAACCGACCTTTTTCGGTCTGGAGTTTAGCCGTACCGCCCGTGAAGGCGGCTGGGATACCTTCAGCAACTTCTTTAACGTCAAGTACGATCCCTCTGACCGCGTCATTTTCCTCTATCTGGTGGCGCTGCTGCTGGTGGTCTTCTCGCTGTTTGTGATTAACCGTCTGCTGCGTATGCCGTTGGGCCGTGCGTGGGAAGCGCTACGTGAAGATGAAATTGCCTGTCGCTCGCTGGGCTTAAACCCTACGCGCATCAAACTGACAGCTTTTACCATCAGCGCCGCGTTTGCCGGTTTTGCCGGTACGCTGTTTGCCGCGCGCCAGGGGTTTGTCAGCCCGGAATCCTTCACCTTTGCCGAGTCGGCCTTTGTGCTGGCAATTGTGGTATTGGGCGGAATGGGCTCACAGTTTGCGGTGATCCTCGCGGCCATCCTGCTGGTAGTGTCACGCGAGCTGATGCGTGATTTCAACGAATACAGCATGTTAATGCTGGGTGGTTTAATGGTACTGATGATGATCTGGCGTCCGCAGGGCTTGTTGCCGATGACCCGTCCACAGTTGAAACTGAAAAACGGGGAAGCAAAAGGAGAGCAGGCATGAGTCAGCCATTATTATCCGTTAACGGCCTGATGATGCGCTTCGGCGGTCTGCTGGCGGTAAACAACGTTGAACTGGAACTGCGGCCGCAGGAAATAGTTTCGTTAATCGGGCCAAACGGCGCGGGAAAAACCACGGTCTTTAACTGTCTGACCGGTTTTTATAAGCCGACCGGCGGGACGATTAAGCTGCGCGACCAGCATCTGGAAGGACTACCGGGTCAGCAAATCGCGCGTATGGGCGTGGTGCGTACTTTCCAGCACGTACGTCTGTTTCGCGAAATGACGGTGATTGAAAACCTGCTGGTGGCGCAACATCAGCAACTGAAAACCGGCGTCTTCTCCGGCCTGTTGAAAACTCCGTCGTTCCGTCGCGCGCAGAGTGAAGCGTTGGATCGCGCCGCCACCTGGCTGGAGCGTATTGGTTTGCTGGAGCACGCCAACCGTCAGGCGAGTAACCTGGCCTACGGCGATCAGCGTCGTCTGGAGATTGCCCGTTGCATGGTGACCCAGCCGGAAATCCTGATGCTCGACGAACCCGCTGCAGGACTCAACCCGAAAGAGACCAAAGAGCTGGACGAGCTGATTGCTGAACTGCGTAACCATCACAACACCACCATTTTGTTGATTGAGCACGACATGAAGCTGGTGATGGGGATTTCTGACCGTATTTACGTGGTGAACCAGGGCACGCCGCTGGCGAATGGGACGCCGGAACAGATTCGTAATAACCCGGATGTTATCCGCGCCTATTTAGGTGAAGCATAATGGGGGCGAGGATTAATATGGATAAGGCGATGTTATCGTTCGACAAAGTCAACGCCCACTACGGCAAGATACAGGCGCTGCATGACGTCAGCTTGTATATCAACCAGGGTGAAATCGTTACTCTGATTGGTGCCAACGGCGCGGGAAAAACCACGCTGCTCGGCACATTGTGTGGTGACCCGCGAGCGACCAGCGGGCGAATCGTCTTTGATGGTAAAGACATTACCGACTGGCAGACAGCGAAAATCATGCGCGAAGCGGTAGCGATTGTGCCGGAAGGGCGTCGCGTGTTTTCCCGTATGACGGTGGAAGAGAACCTGGCGATGGGCGGTTTCTTTGCCGAGAAAGACCAGTTTCAGGAACGCATCAAGTGGGTGTATGACCTGTTTCCTCGCCTGCATGAGCGTCGTATTCAACGTGCAGGAACGATGTCCGGCGGTGAACAACAGATGCTGGCGATAGGCCGTGCGCTGATGAGCCAGCCGAGGCTGCTACTGCTTGATGAACCATCGCTGGGTCTGGCGCCGATTATCATCCAGCAGATCTTTAACACCATTGAGCAACTGCGCGAGCAGGGGATGACCATCTTCCTTGTCGAACAGAACGCTAACCAGGCGCTGAAGCTCGCCGATCGCGGCTACGTGCTGGAAAACGGTCATGTGGTGCTGGAAGACACTGGCGATGCGCTACTGGCTAACGAAGCGGTGCGCAGTGCGTATCTTGGCGGTTAATCATTCTCTGAATAGACAAGGGGCCCGCTGTGGCCCCTTTTTATTGCGCTATGTTATTATTGAGAATAGTTATCAATAATAAAAAATGAACATGGAGAAAGGATGATTCGTTCAGGTACCTGCATGATGATTGGCAGTTTGTTTTTGACGCTTTCTTTAACTACCCTGGCCTCGACACCGCCAGCGTTTGACCCGCGCGATCCCGCAATCTGGGAAGAGAAATCGGACAACCCGTTAGCGCAATCCGACTCGCCCTGCGAAGTGTTTACCAGCTCGGTATGCCCGGGCTGGGAAGATGATAAATCAGATATCCAACGTGAACGTGAGCGGCGAGAGCAGCAGCGTTTACAGAATGAGTACGAACGACGCTGGCGCAGAGATTAAGTCTATCCAGAGATAATGAGGTCGTACGTCAGGCAACGTATCCACGATTACATGCGCTGACTGATGCTTCTCTTTTGTACGCTTCAGTTGTACAATTAAGATGTACATATGAGGAGGCTTTATGCGCACTATGAACTATAGTGAAGCTCGACAAAACCTGGCTGAAGTGCTGGAGAGCGCTGTCACTGGTGTGCCTGTTACCATTACGCGCCGTGGTCATAAACCTGCGGTAATCATCAGCGCGGAAGAGTTTGAACGCTATCAGGCCGCCAGACTTGATGATGAATTTGCCGACATAATGATGATTCATGGTAATGAAATCAGGGAGCTGGCGGATAAATGACGCTACAGATTATCTCAGCGGAAGAGATAATACAGTTTCACGACAGGCTGCTCCGCGTGACGCCTGGTGTCGCAGGTATGCCTGACCCCGGTCGTGCGGAAGCGCTGATGTATCGGGTATTGAATCAAATCGAATATGAAGGTGTGACTGACGTGTGGCTACTGGCGGCAATGCATTTGTTAGCCATTTCCCGTGGGCATATCTTTAATGATGGTAACAAGCGTACTGCGTTATTTATTACGTTGCTGTTTTTAAAACGTAATGGGATCGTATTATCTGCAAACCCTGATTTTGTTGCCATGACGGTTGAAGCGGCAGCAGGACAACTCACGTTAGAACAAATTGCGCATCGTCTGCGCCATTAATGCATCATCTCGATATCTGAACCGCTATTAGACCGGGTAAGGCATACCGCTACCCGGCTTTGTTGTGCACCACTCCGCATTTTCCTGTCACTACGCTTTCACCGCCTTGCCATCTGTTTGTCGCCTTACTATCTTTTTTTTGTAATAAAAAAGTTATTTTTCTGTCATTCGAGCATGTCATGTTACCCCCGCGAGCATAAAACGCGTGATATCGCGCATCCGGCACAACAAGAGAGATAACCGATGATATCGTTACGACATACAGCTTTAGGACTGGCACTTAGCCTGGCGTTTGCAGGTCAGGCACTGGCGGTCACCACCATCCCATTCTGGCACTCAATGGAAGGCGAACTGGGTAAAGAAGTTGATTCTCTGGCGCAACGTTTTAATGCCGCCAATCCCGACTACAAAATTGTTCCGCAGTACAAAGGCAACTACGAGCAGAGCCTGAGTGCAGGAATTGCCGCTTTCCGTACCGGAAACGCGCCTGCGCTGCTACAGGTTTATGAAGTGGGTACGGCAACGATGATGGCTTCGAAAGCCATTAAACCGGTCTATGAAGTATTCAAAGAGGCTGGTATTAACTTCGATGAGTCTCAGTTCGTACCGACGGTTTCCGGTTATTACACCGACTCTAAAAGCGGACATTTGCTTTCTCAACCGTTTAACAGCTCCACTCCGGTGCTGTACTACAACAAAGATGCCTTTAAAAAAGCTGGTTTAGACCCTGAGCAGCCGCCGAAAACCTGGCAGGACCTGGCGGAGTACACCGCGAAGCTGAAAGCGGCAGGCATGAAGTGCGGTTACGCCAGCGGCTGGCAGGGATGGATTCAGATTGAAAACTTCAGCGCCTGGAACGGTCTGCCGGTCGCTACCAAAAACAACGGTTTTGACGGTACTGACGCAGTGCTGGAGTTCAATAAACCGGAACAGGTGAAACATATCGCCCTGCTGGAAGAGCTGAACAAAAAAGGCGATTTCAGCTACTTCGGGCGTAAGGACGAATCCACTGAGAAGTTCTATAACGGGGATTGTGCCATTACCACCGCCTCTTCCGGTTCGCTGGCTGATATCCGCCATTACGCGAAATTCAACTATGGCGTCGGAATGATGCCGTACGATGCCGATGTGAAGGGCGCGCCGCAGAACGCAATTATCGGTGGGGCCAGTCTTTGGGTGATGCAGGGCAAAGACAAAGGCACCTACGAAGGCGTGGCGAAGTTCCTCAACTTCCTGGCGAAGCCTGAAATTGCTGCTGAATGGCACCAGAAGACCGGCTATCTGCCGATCACCACAGCTGCCTACGACCTGACCCGTGAGCAGGGCTTCTATGATAAGAACCCTGGGGCTGATATCGCCACCCGCCAGATGCTGAACAAGCCGCCGTTGCCGTTCACCAAAGGGCTGCGTCTGGGCAACATGCCGCAGATCCGTACCATTGTGGATGAAGAGCTGGAAAGCGTCTGGACCGGGAAGAAAACCCCGCAGCAGGCGCTGGATGCCGCCGTTGAGCGTGGCAATCAGTTACTGCGCCGCTTTGAGCAATCGACCAAATCGTAATGTGAAATGCCGGGTGGCGGCTGCGCCTTACCCGGCCTACAAATGCGCGTAGGCCGGATAAGCGTAGCGCCATCCGGCGCTGTTCAGGAATCAAACTTCCATGTCTTCATCTCGTCCGGTGTTCCGTTCGCGCTGGCTTCCCTATTTACTGGTGGCTCCGCAGCTGGTTATCACCGTTATTTTCTTTATCTGGCCTGCCGGTGAAGCGCTGTGGTACTCGCTACAATCCGTTGATCCGTTTGGTCTTTCCAGCCAGTTTGTCGGACTGGAAAACTTTGTCGCGCTGTTTCATGACCCGTACTACCTCGACTCATTCTGGACCACCATTAAGTTCAGTACGTTAGTCACGGTAAGCGGTCTGCTGGTGTCGTTATTTTTTGCGGCGTTGGTGAATTATGTGGTACGCGGCAGCCGTTTTTACCAAACGCTAATGCTGTTGCCTTACGCCGTTGCGCCCGCCGTTGCCGCCGTATTGTGGATCTTCCTGTTTAACCCCGGGCGCGGGCTGATTACCCATTTTCTCGGTGAGTTTGGCTATGACTGGAACCATGCGCAAAACAGCGGTCAGGCAATGTTCCTGGTGGTGTTCGCGTCGGTCTGGAAGCAGATTAGTTACAACTTCCTGTTCTTCTTTGCCGCACTGCAGTCTATTCCTCGCTCGCTGATCGAAGCCGCCGCGATTGACGGTGCGGGGCCGGTTCGCCGCTTCTTTAAACTGGCGCTGCCGCTTATTGCCCCGGTGAGCTTCTTCCTGCTGGTGGTGAATCTGGTGTATGCCTTCTTTGACACCTTCCCGGTGATTGATGCTGCCACTGCAGGCGGGCCGGTACAGGCGACCACGACGCTGATTTATAAGATCTATCGCGAAGGTTTTGTCGGGCTGGATCTGGCTTCTTCCGCTGCACAATCGGTGGTGCTGATGTTCCTGGTCATTATTTTGACGGTGGTGCAGTTCCGCTATGTGGAAAGTAAGGTGCGTTACCAATGATTGAGAACCGTCGTGGGCTGACAATATTCAGCCATGCCATGTTGATTATGGGGATCATGGTGATCCTGTTTCCGTTGTACGTCGCGTTTGTCGCGGCGACGCTGGATAACAAAGCGGTGTTTGAGACGCCGATGACACTGGTTCCCGGCTCGCAGCTGCTGGAAAACATGAAATACATCTGGGTCAACGGCGTGGGCGTCAACAGCGCGCCGTTCTGGCTGATGATGCTCAACAGTTTCATCATGGCGTTCAGCATTACGGTAGGGAAAATTACCGTCTCTATGCTCTCCGCATTCGCCATCGTCTGGTTTCGCTTTCCGCTGCGCAACCTGTTCTTCTGGATGATTTTTATCACCCTGATGCTACCGGTTGAGGTGCGTATTTTCCCGACGGTAGAAGTGATCGCCAATCTGAAGATGCTCGACAGCTATGCGGGTCTGACACTGCCGTTGATGGCATCTGCGACAGCGACTTTCCTGTTCCGTCAGTTCTTTATGACCCTGCCGGATGAACTGGTTGAGGCGGCGCGTATTGACGGCGCGTCACCAATGCGTTTTTTCCGCGATATCGTACTACCGTTGTCAAAAACCAATCTGGCGGCGCTGTTTGTTATTACCTTTATCTACGGCTGGAACCAGTATCTGTGGCCGTTGTTAATTATTACCGACGTCAATTTGGGCACTGCGGTGGCGGGTATCAAAGGCATGATTGCCACCGGTGAAGGCACCACGCAGTGGAACCAGGTAATGGCCGCCATGCTGCTGACGCTCATCCCTCCGGTAATCATCGTGTTAGCCATGCAGCGCGCGTTTGTGCGTGGTTTAGTGGACAGTGAGAAATAAAAATGGCTGGTTTAAAACTACAGGCAGTAACCAAAAGCTGGGACGGCAAAACCCAGGTGATTAAACCGCTGACGCTGGACGTCGCGGACGGGGAATTTATTGTGATGGTTGGGCCATCCGGCTGCGGTAAGTCTACGCTGCTGCGGATGGTGGCCGGGCTTGAACGGGTAAGCGGCGGCGATATCTGGATTGATAATAAACGCGTCACCGAGATGGAGCCGAAGGATCGCGGCATTGCGATGGTCTTTCAAAACTATGCTCTCTACCCGCATATGAGCGTGGAAGAAAACATGGCCTGGGGGCTGAAAATCCGCGGGATGGGCAAGGAGCATATTGCTGAGCGGGTAAAAGAGGCGGCACGTATTCTCGAGCTAGGTGAGCTGCTCAAACGTCGTCCGCGCGAACTTTCCGGCGGCCAGCGCCAGCGCGTAGCGATGGGACGAGCGATTGTACGTGACCCGGCGGTATTCCTGTTCGATGAGCCGCTTTCTAACCTTGATGCCAAGCTGCGCGTACAGATGCGTCTGGAGTTACAACATTTGCATCGCCGACTGAAAACCACCTCGCTGTACGTGACGCACGATCAGGTTGAAGCGATGACCCTCGCCCAACGGGTAATGGTAATGAACAAAGGTGTTGCCGAGCAAATCGGTACCCCAGTTGAGGTGTATGAAAAACCCGCCAGCCGCTTTGTGGCGAGCTTTATCGGCAGCCCGGCGATGAATCTGCTCGATGGGCGCATCAGCTCGATGGGTACCCATTTTGAGCTGGAGGGCGGCATGACGTTACCCATTGGCAGAAGCGCCAGGGAGTGTATTGGGCGTAACATGACGCTGGGTATCCGCCCGGAGCATATTGCGCTAAGCTCGCAGGCCGAAGGCGGCGTGCCGCTGGTCGTCGACACGCTGGAAATGCTGGGTGCGGATAATCTGGCACATGGACGTTGGGGTGAGCAAAAGCTGGTGGTGCGACTGGCGCATCAGCATCGCCCGACGGCAGGCAGTACGCTGTGGCTGCATCTGCCAGAACATCATCTGCATCTTTTTGATGGCGAAACAGGACAACGCGTATGAATAACTGGCCTTACCCCCATATTGTCGCCCATCGCGGCGGCGGTAAGTTAGCCCCGGAAAACACCCTGGCGGCAATCGACATGGGGGCGCAATATGGGCATACCATGATTGAGTTTGACGCTAAATTGTCGAAAGACGGTGAGATCTTCTTGCTGCATGACGACAACCTGGAACGCACCAGTAACGGCTGGGGCGTGGCTGGCGAATTGAACTGGCAGGATCTATTGCGCGTGGACGCCGGCGGCTGGTTTAGCGGTGAGTTTAAAGGCGAACCGTTGCCGCTGCTCTCGCAAGTTGCTGAGCGCTGTCGCCAGCACGGCATGATGGCAAATATTGAGATCAAACCCACCACCGGGACGGGGGCGCTCACCGGGAAGGTCGTGGCGCTGGCCGCACGTGAACTGTGGGCGGGAATGACGCCACCACTGTTGTCATCCTTTGAAATTGATGCGCTAGAAGCGGCGCAGCAGGCGGTGCCTGAACTGCCGAGAGGTTTGCTGCTGGATGAATGGCGCGAGGACTGGCGTGAGCTGACCACGCGGCTTGGCTGCGTCTCTATTCATCTTAATCATAAGCTGCTGGATGAGGCGCGCGTGGATGTGCTGCGCGATGCGGGGCTACGTATTCTGGTGTATACCGTCAACCGACCCCAGCGCGCGGCGGAACTGCTGCGCTGGGGGGTGGACTGCATCTGTACCGATGCCATTGATACGATTGGTCCGGATTTCCAACCCTGTTAAGGCCCAATCGTTTTTAACGGAACGTTAGGCTGCGGCGTGCTGGAGGGCTTCAGCATGTCGCCGTTCTTTTTCTCCGACAGCATATGTTGCTTATTGAGCGAGCTGTCCGGATTACGGGTTCCACTCAACATCCCACCGTTACTGTTAGGCAGCATTTGCTGCTGTCCAGGATTCAACTCGCCCGGCTGAGACTGCAGCACGCGCTGGGTGTTCGTGTTGATTTGGTTTTCCATATGCTGTTGCTGCATGCGCGTCTGCGTTTGCAACTGCTGGTTGAGCATCCCTTTCTGCTGAATCTGCTGTGATTGCATTTGGGTTTGCATACGCTGCTGGCTCGGGATCTGATAACCGGGTTGATTCGGGTTATTCATGGTGTTGATGGGCTGTGCAAAGCCTGCAAACGGCAAGAGCATGGCTAAAAGTAAGAGTCGTTTCATCGCTTTTCTCCTCTCGGGGATCATTTAAGTTTACTCCTTTCTCGCCGTTACGATGATTATTTCAGAGTTATGCACCAGGCTTAGTGGGGGCAGACCCCCGTACATCTGGAGAATAACGATGATAAAACCGACGTTTTTACGCCGGGTAGCCATTGCTGCTCTGCTCTCAGGAAGTTGTTTTAGCGTTGCTGCCGCGCCGGCTGCGCCACCGCCGGTATCCTACGGTGTCGAGGAAGATGTGTTCCATCCCGTTCGCGCGCAACAGGGGATGGTGGCTTCCGTAGATGCTTTAGCCACCCAGGTTGGGGTGGATATTCTGAAACAGGGCGGGAATGCCGTTGATGCCGCTGTAGCCGTTGGCTACGCGCTGGCGGTGACGCATCCGCAGGCGGGCAATCTGGGCGGCGGCGGGTTTATGCTGCTGCGTACCAAAGACGGTAACACCACGGCGATCGATTTTCGTGAAATGGCTCCCGCTGGCGCGACCCGTGATATGTTCCTTGATGAACAGGGCAACGCCGATGCGAAAAAGTCACTAACGTCGCATCTGGCATCCGGTACGCCGGGTACCGTGGCGGGTTTCTCGCTGGCGCTGGAGAAATACGGCACGATGCCGCTGAACAAAGTCGTGCGCCCAGCAATGAAGCTAGCGGAAGAAGGCTTTGTGGTTAACGACGCGCTGGCTGACGATCTGAAAACCTATGGCAGCGAAGTGCTCCCTAATCACGAGAACAGCAAAGCCATTTTCTGGAAAGACGGCGAGCCGCTGAAAAAGGGTGACAAGCTGGTGCAAACGAACCTAGCGAAAAGCCTGGAGATGATTGCCGAGAACGGTCCGGATGCGTTTTATAAAGGGGCAATTGCCGATCAGATTGCGGAGGAAATGCAGAAAAACGGCGGGTTGATGACCAAAGAGGATTTAGCCAGCTATAAAGCCGTGGAGCGTACGCCGATTAGCGGCGACTATCGCGGATATCAGGTCTTCTCCATGCCACCGCCGTCCTCTGGCGGTATTCACATTGTGCAGATCCTCAATATTCTCGAAAACTTCGATATGAAGAAGTACGGGTTTGGCAGCGCTGATGCCATGCAGGTAATGGCTGAAGCGGAGAAATATGCCTACGCCGACCGCTCGGAGTATCTGGGCGACCCGGATTTTGTGAAAGTACCGTGGCAGGCGCTGACCAACAAAGCCTATGCCAAATCGCTTGCCGATCAAATTGATATCAACAAGGCTAAGCCTTCCAGCCAGATCAAACCTGGCAAGCTCGCGCCGTATGAAAGCAATCAGACCACCCATTTCTCGGTGGTGGATAAAGACGGTAATGCCGTGGCGGTGACGTATACCCTGAACACCACCTTCGGCACCGGCATTGTGGCGGGTAACACCGGCATTCTGCTTAATAACGAAATGGACGATTTCTCCGCCAAGCCGGGCGTGCCGAACGTTTATGGGCTGGTGGGTGGCGATGCTAACGCGGTTGGGCCGAAGAAGCGTCCGCTGTCATCAATGTCGCCGACTATCGTGGTAAAAGACGGGAAAACCTGGCTGGTTACCGGCAGCCCTGGCGGGAGCCGAATCATCACTACCGTGCTGCAAATGGTAGTCAACAGCATTGATTTTGGAATGAACGTCGCCGAAGCGACCAACGCGCCGCGCTTCCATCATCAGTGGTTGCCCGATGAACTGCGCGTTGAGAAAGGGTTTAGCCCGGACACCATTAAGCTGCTGGAGCAGAAAGGGCAGAAAGTCGCGCTGAAGGAAGCGATGGGCAGCACGCAGAGCATTATGGTAGGACCGGATGGTGCACTGTATGGCGCATCTGACCCGCGTTCCGTGGATGATTTAACGGCGGGATACTGATTTTTGATTAATAGCCCGGTGTCAGGCACCGGGCGTTTTGTTGGCTATGCCGTGAGCAACCGCGCTGGGTTATCAATACAGAGCCTGCGTAGAGTATCGTTGTCTACTCCACGGGCGGCCAGATAGGCGAGGAAAACATTCGGGACAAATCCCCAACCGTTCCCCCCATTTTTTGCCCACATCTGTTTGAGAAAAACATCATGGCTTAAAACTATCTGATCGGCGTAACCCAATTCAATCAGATGTGCTACCGCATCTGCGGTTTCCTGAACGCCTGGGGCGATACCTTCTTTTGGGAAAGTGATGTCCAGGCCAATCATGTCAAATTCAAGCCATACGCCGCGATCGAGCATTTTTCGTTGATAGGCAACATCTTTTCCCGAAGGATCTGAATGCGCCAGCGAGACTTTTGCCGGAGAGACGTTCATCTCTTCAAGGACAATATCCAGCACCTCATCACCCAGCCGCAGCCACCCTGGCATATGGATATTCATCGCAGTATGAGGATTATTACGTTGTGCCAGAGAAGCCGCTCGCAGACTGTTGCGTTCCGCCTGCGTAAAAGCGGGTGATACGCCAATTTCACCTATCATGCCGGCGCGAATATCCGTCTCGCCTATCCCCTGATTCAGTTCCTTATCAATAAGTGAGGCTAACAACTCGACAGGTTTGTGGATCCTGGCACTTTCAAACTTCTCCAGATAAGGTCCTGATGAAGCTACGATGTTCAAACCGGTTTTTAATGCCACTTCTCGCAATGACAAGACATCTCGACCGATAGATTCAGAACCTGTCGCGTCGACAATCGTCCTGCCTCCCAGTGACATAAAGTTGTTGATTTCAAAGATGACATCATCAATTTCCTTTCTGTCCATGTTATCGGCGCAGCAGTAGGGATCATGTTTCAATCCCCACTGCAGATCAGCGCTGACCTTTTTCCCCACGAGTTGCTGTGAGAATTCATAATGCGGTTCGTCAACAACCGATGATAAATCGTTAAACAGATGCTCATGCGGTAGCGTCAGACCCATATCCGTGTGCGCCACTGGGCCTGTCACGGTTTGCAGGAAACCTTTCATCCTGACACCTCCATTTTTTGCGCCATTTTGGATGCTCTGTATTCGGGGATGGTGGTAACAATTGCGCCTATTAGCGCAAACAGCGTCCCAATGATCGTGACCAGATAGACCGTATTACCCAGTGACGGGATAAGTTCATCAATCAACACTGAGCCAAGCAATTGACCCGCGGTAGAAGCAACACCGAGCATCAACAGCCCTAAGCCTCTGACCAGAATCGCCATCAGCCCGATGGACAGCAGACCCAGCGGGCCACCGAGATACATCCACCACGTATCGGGTAACTGGACGGTGACATGACCTAATGCGACACGTATCGCCAGCGCAGCGCCCAGCACACAAAAGCCGACGATGAAGTTCCAGGTAATGGAAACCAGCATAGAGCCCGTTGCCTCGGCAACTTTGGCATTTCCAGCGGGCTGCCAGCCAGCGAGTAATCCTGCCAAAAATGGAAGGATAGCGAGCAGGATAAAGGAGGTTGAATGCCACTGTGGTGACACGACAAAAATCGTGGCAATAACAGCGAACAATGCGCCAGTAACGCGCCATGGCGTGAAGTATTTCTTCTCGTCCACACCGACGCCAAAACGGTCGCACAGCAGGCCGGAAAGGAGGAGGGCGGAAATTAATGCAGTTTGAAACGTGGCAACGCCCAACGCGCTGGCTGATGCCCCTTCCGAAAATACAACCATCGCCCCGCATAATCCGGCAAACCAATTCCACAAAGGGATTTTCCGCGTTTTTATCAGAGCTGGGATCGACGCGAATTGCTGGCGTGTTTCTTTGCGCGCAATAATAATAAAAAACATGACGACCAGACCACTGGCGAACGAGATTACTGCGCAAGCATTTCCATCCTGCAACCAGTGTCCCAATTGTCCATTAACGGCAGACTGCATAGGGGAAAGCATATCGGCTAAGATAGTTGCAAGCATCAGTAAGGGGGTTGAGTACTTATTCTTGTTCATACATCAATCCTTATATTTTATAAAAGGAGTAACTTTCGTTACTCCATTGTTTTTTATTTTCTGGCGATGAATTGAAGCGTGTTAACCCACAGGTCGGTATAAAACGACCAGGACATAAATTGCTGTGTTCCCCAGTGCGGCGAACAGTCGCTCATGAAGCAGGCGGTTTTACCCTGTTGGTATTCACCGAACACTAACAGCGGGTCATTATTTATTGTTAAAACAACATCGGCATCTTCTCTGGAGACAACCTGGTTATATCCAAGAAATGCCGGGTAGTCGGTGAATCCGTTAACGACAGGATGTTCAGGGGAAATAGCCTCAGCGTAGATACCCTCTGGTTTTTCTACCCGGTCATCGCCGTCAAGCATAATAACTGGCAAAACCTCGGCAAGAATGGTGTTCTTGTAATTAGCTTTTGCCTCAATACCCATAAATGACAGATAGCCGCCAATCATGAGCAGTCCACCACCATTTTTGACATACTCTTTAATTGATTCCAGAGCATTGGGCTTTATTTTTAGCTGATAGAACGTCTCGTTTTGCAACAGGAACGTATTGCTGCCGATATCGCTAATGACAATGACATCGTAACGGTTTAGGTCATCAATGCTTTCTGGAAATGCGATTTGCACGGTGTGAGCAGGCATGTAATCAACTTCTACTCCGCCTTTCTTTAAGCATTCCAGTAACCATGTGGCACCCTCTTCATATTTACTGGAGGTAAAACTGTCATAGCCTTTTGAATGGATCATGTGAATATGCCAGGATTCTCCAATAAAGAGCACCTTTAGTTTTTTCTGTGTATTATTCATAGTCTGCTCCTTGATTTAGTGAGTCGAGATAGTTTGTTTGTAATGCGAACCTTGAATGCGATGAAGAACGGATTCGTTTTCTGGCATGTCAGAGGCATTGGGTGTTTCAACAGCAAGCGAGGCGAATGCACTGGCGTAGCACAATGCAGATGCCAGTGATTTTCCTTTAGCAAGGCCAGATGCGAGTGCACCATTGAAGGCATCACCCGCTCCTGCGGTATTTTTTACAACTGCCGGGAATGCCGGAGAATAGATGAATTGTGTTCCGTCATAAGCGAGGGAGCCTTTGCTCCCTAGGGTGATAATGGTATTTTTGACGCCTTTCTGATGAATAATCTTTGCCGCACTTTTTGCCGACTCAATATCATTGACGGACATGTTTGCCAACAGACCCGCTTCGGTTTCATTTGGCGTGATATAATCAATATTATCAATAATGGTATTGACCATTTCATTGTATGGTGCTGGATTTATAATGACAGGGATATCATTTTTCTGTGCGAGACGAATGGTTTGGTGAAGCGCTTCGTAATTTGTCTCCAGTTGTACGAGAACAATATCTGAATGAACAATGGCTTCTTTTTGTATGGTGATTTCATCAGGGGAAATTGTCATGTTAGCACCGGGGTAGATAGCGATGACGTTATCCCCGGTATCTCCATTCACCATAATAGTAGCTGTACCTGTTTGTGTTTCTTTGGTCTGATAGATAACGCTTTTATGGATTTTTGATGAGTTTATAAAATTAATGGCGTAATCACTGAAATGGTCTGACCCTACTTTAGTAATAAAATGTACATCAGAATCGGCATAGCTTGCAGCTAATGCCTGATTGCATCCTTTACCTCCGGGCGAAAAAATAAATTTATCGGCAAGTAATGATTCGCCTGTCGAGGGGAGCCTCGGTAGGTAACTGATAATATCAACATTGAACGAGCCAATAACACATACATTATTCTTCATGGCAGAGAGACCTTTTTTTATTTTCTGCGCTGATTCATATTTTTCCAGCACATAAGCAATTTCGTTTTTTGCAACGTTATCAAGAGAGTCAAGGGTAATAAATGCACCACCATGACAGCGAGTGAGATATCCCTGTCCGGCAAGTTCATTGAGATCTGAGCGAATGGTTTCCTTTGTTACCTTGAGACTTTTCGCCAGATTTGAAACTTTTACAACTCCCGAAATACTGATTTCTTTCAATATTCTATGATGGCGTTCAAATTTCATTTTTTACCTCACCGTGGTTAAGTTAGTCCCAGGGGAAGTATATTGTTGTGATTGTCACCATAAAGTGATGGCAGAAACCAAAAAAAAACAAAAATGTAATATTAATATTATTAAAGTTAAGATAAATAGCGATGAAGATAGTAAGTAAAATAACCCTATGATTCAGGTGGTTGTTACGCCTGAAGATGACGGCGGAGGCGATGGACTGCAATCAACAACTTTATGCCAGGATTGGATGGCAATTCCGCTTTTGGATGTAACGACGGGGAAATTAAGGATAATGACCTACAGCCTTCTGAACGTTGCAGGCCTTATTCGTCCGTTAAGGAACATACTGTTGCAGTGATTCAGACCAGTGAAATATTTGGCTGCTTTTATCCTGCAGGTTCACGACCTCTAAATCATAAAATCCCTGCGTCTTTGCCGACCGCAATTTCAGGATGTACTTACTCTCGCTGATGTCGTGCTGCCTTGTGCCGTCTTTATTCCAGTCTCCGGCGATATCCGAATAGTAATAAACAAGGTCAGAAAACACGTTGATTATCTTGCTGTCTTTGATGGTGTAGAGTTCCAGCACTTCATAAAACGCCCCGCCGCCGGAGTAGGCATCGGAGTAGCCACCGCGCACCCCGAACGCCAGAGTATCGGGAGCGATCCGGTACGGTGCCAGATCCAATTTTGTATAATAAGCCAGCGGTCTGACGGACTCATCATCGCTCTCTTTCTCGGCAGCTTTATTCCACGCTGAGATCTGGTTTAATGGTTTTTCCGAGCGGGCAATCGGCTGCAGCTGTTGGTTCTGCCAGGAGAAAACGCCGAGATATAATTTATTGGCGCGTCCGTTGTTGTAGTTTTCCGGACAGGTGTTATCCGCGTACTTTTTTGCCTGCCCGGCATCGGCCTGATTGTCAGCAAAACAGGCGACGCCAATGTATTTCCCGTCTTTTCCCCAGGCTTTGGCGCCAGTGAGGATCAGATTATTAGGATTTTCGTTCGGCGCAACCCAGCCAATCCACTGGTTCTCTGATAATCCCTGTGGAAGTTCACCAAATCCTTTCGCAGGTGTTGCCCCTGCCATTTGCTCAGCAAAAATCTGTTTACCTTCAGTATGTTGAATAACGCCGGGTACGGCATCGAGATTTTGTACGGTAGTGGCAAAAGCTGGGGAGAGCGAGGCCAGTAAAACCAGGGGAACAAACTTTTTCACTATTGCGTCCTTTCAATAAACAGGGCGATAAGACTCGCCCTTAAATTTATTTCACGCGTGCCATAAAATACGCATCCACGTACTCGCCGTTGCGCAGGCCGTATTTCTTACCTGTCCCTTCGATCTCAAAGCCATGCTTTTTATAGACCGCAACCGCAGGTTCGTTATCCACAAACACTGTTAACTCGATACGGTCGACGCGCAGCCAGTTGTCGCACATGTCGATCATCGTACGGAGAAGCGCGCTTGCAACGCCGCGATTCTGCCAGCGGGCATCAACGCAGATACCAAAATCGGCTACATGGCTGCGGCGGGGGCGCTGAGCAACGTCGATGCAGAGATGTCCGACGACGATATCATCAATGCACGCGACCAGTTGTTTGATTCCGACCCGTTCGGTTAGTCGCTCTTGCCACATCTCCATGGAAGGATGAGGAACCTGTAGCGTGTTGTGATACACCTCTGGCTGGGCATGGATCTGACGAATTGCGTCGTAATCTTTCGGTTCAGCGTGGCGTATCACTATCTCACTCATTCCTTATCTCCTTCAGGGTTAATTGAGTCTTTACCCTCGCTGAGAAAGAAAATTCCGTCAACTGCATTTTTTTGCAAAAAGAAGTAGACAAGTGCGAATGAGAATGATTATTATTGCTCTGCGTTCAGGGGAACCCCTACGGAGAACCTGAAAGCACGACATTGCTCACATTGCTTCCAGTATTACTTTAGCCAGCTTTTGCTGGCTTTTTTTTTGGGGTTTTGTTTCAGCCTGGCTTACTTGTCATTTTGTCCCCGGGATGATGCCGGATGGCGCTTGCGCTTATCCGGCCTACGGCTGAGACCTGGGTTTTGTAGGCCGGATAAGGCAACGCCGCATCCGGCAAAGAATCCAACATTCAGTCTCCAGCCGCTTTGCGCTATGGTGTAGATAATCATCTTCAAAAGGACTGTCTCATGACCTTACACTGCGCATTTATTGGTTTTGGTAAAAGTACCACTCGCTACCATTTGCCGTACGTCCTCAACCGCAAAAATAGCTGGCATGTCGCGCACATTTTCCGCCGTAACGCCAGGCCGGAAGAGCAGGCGCCGCAGTATTCACATATTCACTTCACCAGCGACCTCGACGAGATCTTAAACGATCCGCAGGTGAAGTTAGTGATCGTTTGTACCCATGCTGACAGCCATTTTGACTACGCCAAACGTGCGCTTGAGGCGGGTAAAAACGTGCTGGTTGAGAAACCGTTCACGCCGACGCTGGCAGAAGCAAAAGTGCTGTTCGAACTGGCGCAAAGCAAAGGGCTGACCGTTACGCCGTATCAGAATCGCCGTTTTGACTCCTGCTTTCTCACTGCTAAAAAAGCGATTGAGAGCGGCAAGCTCGGCGAAATTGTTGAGGTTGAAAGTCATTTCGATTACTACCGTCCCGAGGCGGAAACTAAGCCGGGACTGCCGCAGGACGGCGCATTTTATGGCCTGGGCGTACACACCATGGATCAGATTATCTCGCTGTTCGGACGCCCCGATCATGTGGCCTATGACATCCGCAGCCTGCGTAATAAAGCGAACCCGGACGATACCTTTGAAGCGCAGCTGTTTTACGGCGACCTGAAAACCATTGTTAAAACCAGTCATCTGGTGAAAATCGACTATCCGAAGTTTATCGTCCATGGCACCAAAGGCTCGTTTGTGAAGTACGGCATCGACCAGCAGGAAACCAGTCTGAAGGCCAATATCATGCCAGGTGAGCCTGGTTTCGCTGCTGATGATTCCATCGGAATGCTGGAGTATGTCAACGATGACGGCATCACAGTAAAAGAAGAGGTGAAGCCGGAGGTGGGGGATTACGGTCGCGTCTATGATGCGCTGTACCAGACGCTGACCGCCGGTACGCCTAATTACGTCAAGGAATCTGAAGTTCTAACCAACCTGGAGATCCTCGAACGCGCCTTCGAACAGGCATCTCCGGCGACGATAACCCTCGCCAAATAGCCTGCACAGACTCCTCTGGGTTTATTCATATTTTTTGAACAGAGGAGTCAATTTTCACCCTCTATGATCCCAGGCGGATTGAGTCCACACTTACTCCATCGAAAACATCTGGGGGTGAACACAATGATCTATTTACGCCAAGCTAACGACCGCGGCCATGCGAATCATGGCTGGCTCGATTCCTGGCATACCTTCTCTTTTGCCAACTACTATGACCCGAACTTTATGGGGTTCTCGGCACTGCGCGTGATTAACGATGACGTGATTGACGCAGGCCAGGGCTTTGGCACTCACCCCCATAAAGACATGGAAATCCTGACCTACGTGCTGGAAGGCGCGGTGGAACATCAGGACAGCATGGGCAACAAAGAGCAGGTTCCGGCCGGAGAGTTTCAGATTATGAGCGCCGGGACGGGGATCCGTCACTCGGAGTACAACCCGAGTAATACTGAGAAGCTGCATCTGTATCAGATCTGGATCATGCCGCAGGAAAACGGTATTACGCCGCGCTATGAACAGCGCCGTTTCGATGCCGCTCAGGGTAAACAACTGGTGCTGTCGCCTGATGCCCGCGATGGCTCACTGAAAGTGTACCAGGATATGGAGCTGTACCGTTGGGCGCTGGTCAAAGATGAGCAGTCGGTACATCAGATTGCCGCTGAACGTCGCGTCTGGATCCAGGTCGTTAAAGGCAACGTCACCATTAACGGAACCAAAGCGACCACCAGTGACGGTCTGGCAATCTGGGATGAACAGGCAATTTCTATTCATGCCGACAGCGACAGCGAAGTGTTATTGTTTGATCTGCCGCCAGTCTAACGTGCTGTAACCTGATGTAGGCCGGATAAGACGCGAAAGCGTTGCCATCCGGCTTTTCATCGTTTGTCATTAATTCCGTGCGTCCGTGGTAAACTGGGGGAATCTATCCCTTTTTAACGCTTCAGGACGATGAAAAAGAAAAGACCCGTACTTCAGGATGTAGCCGACCGCGTGGGCGTGACCAAAATGACGGTCAGTCGCTTTTTGCGTAACCCGGAGCAGGTCTCCGTGGCGCTGCGGGGCAAAATTGCCGCTGCACTTGATGAGCTGGGTTATATTCCCAATCGCGCTCCTGATATCCTTTCTAACGCCACCAGTCGCGCTATCGGCGTGTTGTTACCGTCTCTCACTAACCAGGTTTTTGCTGAAGTGTTACGCGGCATTGAGGCCGTCACCGACGCCCATGGTTATCAAACTATGCTCGCGCACTACGGCTATAAGCCAGAGATGGAACAAGAGCGCTTGGAATCGATGCTGTCGTGGAATATCGATGGCCTGATCCTCACCGAACGTAGCCATACGCCTCGTACGCTGAAAATGATTGAGGTCGCCGGTATCCCGGTGGTTGAGCTGATGGACAGCCAGTCTCCGTGTCTGGATATCGCCGTCGGTTTCGACAACTTCGAAGCCGCGCGCCAGATGACTGCCGCTATCATCGCCCGCGGGCACCGTCATGTTGCCTATCTTGGCGCACGTCTTGATGAACGTACTATCATCAAACAGAGGGGCTACGAGCAGGCAATGCGCGATGCCAACCTGGTGCCGTACAGCGTGATGGTGGAACAGTCTTCTTCTTACTCATCCGGTATTGAACTCATCCGTCAGGCGCGGCGCGAATACCCGCAGCTCGACGGCATTTTCTGTACCAACGATGATCTGGCGGTAGGGGCGGCCTTCGAATGCCAGCGTTTAGGGCTGAAAATCCCGGATGACATGGCGATTGCTGGATTCCACGGTCACGACATCGGACAGGTGATGGAGCCGCGTCTGGCGAGCGTGCTCACGCCGCGTGAACGCATGGGCAGCATTGGTGCTGAACGCCTGCTGGCGCGCATCCGTGGTGAAGCAGTCACACCTAAAATGTTAGATTTAGGTTTCACCTTGTCACCGGGCGGATCTATTTAAGCCAACAAGTTTGAAGTAGCTCACACTTATACACTTCGAGCACGAATGGATATTGCTTCTCTATTTATCCGGCTGGACAATGTTACCGATAACAGTTACCCGTAACAATTTCCAGATTCTTGTACCAGTGGGGGCAACGCTTTGAGCACGACTAATCATGATCACCACGTTTACGTTCTGATGGGCGTATCGGGCAGCGGTAAATCTGCTGTCGCCAGCGAAGTGGCGCATCAACTGCAGGCCGCGTTTCTTGATGGCGATTTTCTCCATCCGCGCAGCAACATCATGAAAATGGCTTCCGGTGAGCCACTCAACGATGATGACCGTAAACCGTGGTTACAGGCGCTGAATGACGCCGCCTTTGCGATGCAGCGTACCAACAAGGTTTCGCTGATCGTCTGTTCCGCTCTGAAAAAAGTCTATCGCGACCAGCTACGCGACGGTAACCCGAACCTCTCTTTCATCTATCTGAAAGGGGATTTTGACGTTATCGAAAGCCGTCTGAAAGCGCGTAAAGGCCACTTCTTCAAAACGCAGATGCTGGTGACCCAGTTTGAAGCGTTGGAAGAACCAGGTGCGAATGAAAACGATGTACTGGTGGTCGATATCGATCAACCACTGGACGGTGTGGTCGCCAGCACCATTGAGGTTATTAACCAGGGCAGTAAGTAGTGAGTACATTAACGCTTGTTTTAACAGCAGTAGGGTCCGTTTTATTACTGCTGTTTTTAGTGATGAAGGCGCGTATGCACGCCTTCCTTGCTTTGATGGTGGTGTCTATTGGTGCAGGTCTCTTTTCCGGTATGCCGCTCGATAAAATCGCCGCGACTATGGAAAAAGGGATGGGAGGCACGCTCGGTTTCCTGGCGATTGTTGTGGCGTTGGGGGCGATGTTTGGCAAGATTTTGCATGAGACCGGCGCAGTCGATCAAATTGCCGTCAAAATGCTGAAATCCTTCGGCCACAGCCGCGCACATTACGCGATTGGCCTGGCCGGGCTTATCTGTGCGCTACCGCTGTTCTTTGAGGTGGCGATTGTGCTGCTGATTAGCGTAGCGTTCTCGATGGCGCGTCACACCGGTACCAACCTGGTTAAATTAGTCATTCCGTTATTTGCAGGCGTAGCGGCGGCTGCGGCGTTTTTACTGCCGGGGCCAGCGCCGATGTTGCTGGCTTCGCAGATGCACGCTGACTTTGGCTGGATGATCCTGATTGGCCTGTGTGCCGCGATTCCGGGCATGATTATCGCCGGGCCGCTGTGGGGTAATTTCATCAGCCGTTACGTTGAGCTGAACATTCCTGATGACATTACCGAGCCGCATCTGGGCGAAGGTAAAATGCCGTCCTTCGGCTTTAGCTTGTCGCTGATCCTGCTGCCGCTGGTATTGGTTGGTCTGAAAACCATCGCCGCGCGCTTTGTGCCGGTTGGTTCTTCAACTTACGAATGGTTTGAGTTTATCGGTCACCCGTTTACCGCGATTCTGGTTGCTTGTCTGGTGGCGATTTACGGTCTGGCGATTCGCCAGGGTATGCCAAAAGACAAAGTGATGGAGATCTGCGGTCATGCGCTGCAACCGGCGGGGATTATCCTGCTGGTGATTGGTGCAGGTGGCGTGTTTAAACAAGTGCTGGTTGATTCCGGCGTCGGTCCGGCGCTGGGCGAAGCGTTAACCGGAATGGGTCTGCCGATTGCCATTACCTGCTTCGTGCTGGCGGCAGCGGTGCGTATCATTCAGGGTTCTGCGACCGTGGCGTGCTTAACGGCGGTCGGTCTGGTGATGCCGGTGATTGAACAGCTAAACTTCTCCGGCGCACAGATGGCGGCACTGTCTATTTGTATCGCAGGCGGCTCGATCGTGGTCAGCCACGTTAACGACGCCGGTTTCTGGTTGTTCGGTAAATTTACCGGCGCAACGGAAGCACAAACGTTGAAGACCTGGACGATGATGGAAACCATCCTCGGTACGGTCGGCGCAATTGTTGGTATGATTGCCTTCCAGCTGTTGAGCTGAGTCTTGTTGCCCGGTGGCGCTTGCGCTTACCGGGCCTGGAAATGAGCACACATCCACATCGTAGGCCGGGTAAGCGCAAGCGTCACCCGGCTTTTTTACAGCACCATCACGCCATCCTCGGTTTTCAACCAACGCGGCGCTTTCAGCGTGTCGGCGAAATAGCCCACCAAATCCTGCAGCAAATCACCCGCTACTCGCTCCATATCATCAGAAAGCGTTTTGCTCATCAGCAAATGCGTCAAAAGCTGGCAGTAACGCCCCATCTGGTCTGGCTCAGGCTCGAAAAGGGGAAAACGGGTCGGGAATGTATCTACCGTCAGACTGGCCTGCAGATGCTGCGGTACAGGCTCCGTTAAGGTCGGTTGCAATAATGCGAGACAGGCCGACAAACGTGCACAAATCGCCAGTTTTTCAACCGGGTCATGGCATTCAACCAGTCCTTCGACAAAACGCTCGCAGTTATCCGCCAGTTCGGTGAAATCCGTGGCATGGCTAAAGGGCAGGGTAAATAAAGAGTGTGAAAAGAGAGGGGTAGTCGCCATAGGGCAGCCTCCAGTATGTTTTATTTAAACCACCACCGGAGAGGCTAATCTCGCGGGTGGCAGAATCGAGCGGAGTTAGCCTTACCGGTCATACTGGATACCGGCGCGTCTTGCGACGCCCCCGCTCGACCCGCCATTGAGACGAAATCGGTCGCACGACATAGAAGTATATGTCGCCAGTATGATTTTCAGAAGGCTAATTCTGACACCTGATTTTGCAGGTGCAGCGAGAAGATAAGGCTAATCCACGATGCTGACAAGAGGGCATTCCGGAAGGCGCTTCGCAGAAATGAAAATACGTTATATCAGCGACTTAAAAGCATAAGGAATACCTGAAATTACAGCGCAATGCCGTTCAGTTAAGCATGTAGGGTGAACATGTGATTATTGCTCAGGTTTCCGTTCACCTCAGTGGTGTCATTTCTTTGAAGCGCTGATACCCGTGAACGTGCAAGGGAGGCTCACCGCCGCCTCCCTTGCAACCCAGGCTCCCGGCGGGAAAATCGTCGCTGCGCGAGTTATTCGTCTTATTCCGTCTGCCTGTCGGGTCGGGGCCGAGCCTGCGTCCCTGCAGGCCGTCCCCTTTGCCCGCATCCTTGCGGGCAGACCCGGTCAGCCGTCAACGCCTCATCGATTTTCAGCCGGACCGGTGTCATCGCTTCAACGCTCTGACTTCCAGTTAAATTTGTTTTGCTGTCCAAACCTGTTCAAATAAAAACGCAGATGGTCAGGTGTGGGCTGGTCCGGCTGAAAATTGCCGACGTGTTTCCGTAAGGCCGGGGGAGTCAGCATGGATGCTGGCTCAGGGCGCGTTTTACAGGGACGTTTCCTCGCGCCCGGCCCGGTAGCCTGGAGGAATAAGCGGAGGGTATTGCGCAGCAACAATTTTCCTGCCGGAGAGCCGGGATTGTTAAGGGGGTTGCGTAGCCCCCTTAACACGTTCACTGGTGACGAGATCTCAGAGAAGCAATGAACATAACGTGAACGGAACCGTTCTCCGGGTAACATGTCATCCGGTTCAAAAAGGAGAAATTACCCCTTCATCCACATCCGTACGCCGTCGAGGAACATCTGGGTGGCCATCATCACCAGAATCAGCCCCATCAGGCGCTCCAGCGCGTTCACCCCTTTCTCCCCCAGCAGACGCAAAAACAGCGACGACTGCAACAGAATCACAAACGTACCGCCCCAGGCGATCAGCAGGGCGATTACCAGATGCCCCATCTGATTAGGATACTGATGCGACAACAGCATTAGTGAAGCCAGGATTGTCGGACCGGCTACCAGCGGGATCGCCAGCGGAACGATAAACGGCTCTTCACCCGCCGGAAGCCCGGTGCTATTCCCGGTGGCGCTGGGGAAAATCATCTTAATGGCGATCAGGAACAAAATGATGCCCCCGGAGATAGAAACGGTTTCCGCGCGCAGGTTAAGAAATGCCAGAATTTTCTCGCCCGCAAACAGGAATATCAGCATCACCAACAGCGCAATGAACAGCTCGCGAATCATAATCGCGCGGCGGCGTTTTGGTTCGGTATGTTTCAATACGGACATGAAAATGGGCAGATTTCCGAGTGGATCCATAATCAGGATCAATAAAACTGCCGCTGAAATGATTTCATTCATAACTCAAATTCCCTGATAATTACCACGGACTTTCTGCTTGCTTGCGCAGCGGGATAAGTCGCATTACTGATGGCTTCGCTATCATTGATTAATTTCACTTGCGACTTTGGCTGCATTTTGTATGGTGAAGGATATGCCACCAGGACACTGGCATACATACACAGCACACATCTCTGCAGGAAAAAAACGCTATGAAAAATGTTGGTTTTATCGGCTGGCGCGGTATGGTCGGCTCTGTTCTCATGCAACGCATGGTTGAGGAGCGTGACTTCGACGCCATTCGCCCTGTTTTCTTTTCTACTTCCCAGCTCGGGCAGGCGGCACCGACATTCGGTGGAACCGCGACCGGCACGCTTCAGGACGCTTTTGATCTGGATGCGCTGAAGGCGCTCGATATCATCGTGACCTGTCAGGGCGGCGATTATACCAACGAAATCTATCCAAAGCTTCGTGAAAGCGGTTGGCAGGGTTACTGGATTGACGCGGCCTCTTCGCTGCGTATGAAAGACGACGCCATCATTATTCTCGATCCGGTTAACCAGGATGTCATCACCGATGGCCTGAATAAAGGTATTAAGACCTTTGTCGGCGGTAACTGTACCGTTAGCCTGATGCTGATGTCCCTCGGTGGCCTGTTTGCCAACGACCTGGTCGACTGGGTCTCCGTGGCGACCTATCAGGCGGCTTCCGGCGGCGGCGCGCGTCATATGCGCGAGCTGTTGTCTCAGATGGGCCATCTGTATGGCCATGTGGCCGAGGAGCTGGCGACCCCATCCTCTGCTATTCTCGACATCGAACGTAAAGTGACGACCCTGTCCCGTAGCGGTGAACTGCCGGTTGATAACTTTGGCGTACCGCTGGCCGGTAGCCTGATTCCGTGGATCGACAAACAGCTCGATAACGGTCAGAGCCGTGAAGAGTGGAAGGGACAGGCGGAAACCAACAAAATTCTCAACACGTCTTCCGTGATCCCGGTTGATGGTCTGTGCGTGCGCGTCGGCGCGCTGCGCTGCCACAGCCAGGCGTTCACCATCAAACTGAAAAAAGATGTGTCTATTCCGACCGTGGAAGAACTGCTGGCGGCGCACAACCCGTGGGCGAAAGTAGTACCAAACGATCGTGAAATCACCATGCGTGAGTTAACCCCGGCGGCCGTTACCGGCACGTTGACCACGCCAGTAGGTCGTCTGCGTAAGCTGAATATGGGACCGGAGTTCCTGTCAGCCTTTACCGTAGGTGACCAGCTGCTTTGGGGTGCTGCGGAGCCATTGCGCCGCATGTTACGTCAACTGGCGTAATGGTTTGTTAATGACCAAAGGGTGCTGAGTCACCCTTTTTTTTGCGTAATACAGGAGTAAGCGCAGATGTTTCATTTTTTACCAGGAGTAAGATAAAGCATTGGCTATTCTTTAAGGGTGACTTAGTACCGGAGGTATTAAGTTGTTGCCTGAAGGTGGGACGACGCAGAGAGGATGCACAATTGTGCTGCGCCGTTCAGGTCAAAAAAAGTGTCGCTACCTGATGTCGAAAATCAGTTGGAAGGGGTGACACCATAAAACAGGATGACAACCATGTCCGTTCGTATCGATAGAGACGTGATTAATGCGCTAATTGCAGGCCATTTTGCGGATCCTTTTTCCGTACTCGGTATGCACCAAACTGACGCTGGACTTGAAGTCCGCGCCCTATTACCTGACGCCACCGAAGTGTGGGTGATCGAACCCAAAACCGGACGCAAAGTCGGCAAGCTGGACTGCCTCGACTCTCGCGGTTTTTTCTGTGCAGTACTTCCCCGCCGTAAAAATTTCTTTCGCTATCAGTTGGCCGTTGTCTGGCATGGACAGCAGAATCTGATTGATGACCCTTATCGTTTTGGCCCATTGATCCAGGATATGGATGCCTGGCTGTTATCTGAAGGTACGCACCTGCGACCTTACGAAACGCTGGGCGCGCATGCGGATACCATGGATGGCGTAACCGGCACGCGCTTCTCTGTCTGGGCACCTAACGCTCAACGCGTGTCAGTGGTTGGGCAGTTCAACTACTGGGATGGCCGTCGCCACCCGATGCGCCTGCGCAAAGAAAGCGGTATCTGGGAGCTGTTTATCCCCGGTGCGCAGCATGGTCAGCTGTATAAATATGAGATGATCGATGCCAACGGTAAGCTGCGAATCAAAGCGGACCCTTACGCCTTCGAAGCGCAAATGCGCCCGGAAACCGCGTCGCTTATCTGTGGTCTGCCGGAAAAAGTGGTGCAAAGCGAGGAGCGTAAAAAAGCCAACCAGTTTGATGCGCCAATCTCTATCTATGAAGTGCACCTGGGGTCATGGCGTCGTCATACCGATAACAACTTCTGGCTGAGCTACCGCGAGCTGGCGGATCAACTGGTGCCTTACGCCAAGTGGATGGGCTTTACCCACCTTGAACTGTTGCCGATTAACGAGCATCCGTTCGACGGTAGCTGGGGTTACCAACCTACCGGCATGTATGCGCCGACCCGTCGATTTGGTACGCGCGATGACTTCCGCTATTTTGTGAATGCCGCGCATCAGGCGGGGCTGAACGTCATTCTTGACTGGGTGCCGGGCCATTTCCCGTCGGACGACTTTGGTCTGGCAGAGTTTGATGGCACCAGGCTGTATGAACACAGCGATCCGCGTGAAGGCTATCACCAGGACTGGAACACGCTGATCTACAACTACGGTCGCCGTGAAGTCAGCAACTATCTGGTGGGCAACGCCCTGTACTGGATTGAGCGCTTTGGTATCGACGCGCTGCGCGTGGATGCCGTGGCATCGATGATTTATCGCGACTACAGCCGTAAAGAAGGGGAATGGATCCCAAATGAATTTGGCGGTCGTGAAAACCTCGAAGCCATTGAGTTTTTACGCAATACCAACCGTATTCTTGGCGAACAGGTGCCTGGTGCGGTGAGCATGGCGGAAGAGTCCACTGATTTTGCTGGCGTTTCAAGACCGCAGGACATGGGCGGTTTAGGGTTCTGGTATAAGTGGAACCTCGGCTGGATGCACGACACGCTGGACTACATGAAGCTGGATCCGGTTTATCGCCAACATCACCACGATAAGCTGACCTTCGGCATGCTGTACAACTACACCGAGAACTTTGTCCTGCCGTTGTCGCACGATGAAGTGGTGCACGGCAAGAAATCGATTCTCGACCGCATGCCGGGCGATGCGTGGCAGAAGTTTGCCAACCTGCGCGCCTACTACGGCTGGATGTGGGCCTTCCCAGGCAAGAAACTGCTGTTTATGGGCAACGAGTTTGCGCAGGGACGTGAATGGAACCATGACGCGAGCCTCGACTGGCACCTGCTGGAAGGCGGTGATAACTGGCATCACGGCGTACAGCGTCTGGTGCGCGATCTGAACCTCACCTATCGTCATCACAAAGCGCTGCACGAGCTCGACTTTGACGCCTATGGCTTTGAGTGGCTGGTGGTGGATGACAAAGAACGTTCGGTGCTGGCTTTCGTGCGTCGTGACAAGGTCGGCAATGAAATCATCGTGGTCAGTAACTTTACGCCTGTGCCCCGCCACGGCTATCGCTTCGGTATCAATCAGCCGGGGAAATGGCGTGAGATCCTCAATACCGATTCGATGCATTACCACGGCAGCAATACTGGCAACGGCGGTGCGGTGCACAGTGATGAAATCGCCAGTCATGGTCGTCAGCATTCACTGAGCCTCACGTTGCCGCCGTTGGCAACGATCTGGCTGGTTCGGGAGGGGGAATGACGCAACTGGCAACCGGCAACGCCACCCCCCATGGTGCAACGTATGACGGCCATGGCGTTAATTTTACTCTCTTCTCAGCCCACGCTGAACGCGTTGAATTATGCGTATTTGACGAGGACGGTTGCGAACTCCGCTACGACCTGCCGGGGCGTAGCGGCGATGTCTGGCACGGCTATCTGGCCAACGCCCGGCCCGGTCTGCGCTATGGCTATCGCGTCCATGGCCCATGGCAACCGCAGCAGGGCCACCGGTTTAACCCAGCCAAGCTGCTGCTCGACCCTTGCGCCCGTCGGGTAGAGGGCGAGTTAAAAGATAACCCGCTGCTGCACGGCGGGCTAAATGAACCGGATCACCATGATAATGCCACCATCGCGCTGAAGGGCGTGGTGGTGTCCGACCATTATGACTGGGAGGATGATGCCCCGCCGCGCACGCCGTGGGGCAATACCGTAATTTACGAAGCGCATGTCAAAGGGTTGACGTATTTGCATCCTGACCTGCCGGAAGAGATTCGCGGAACCTACAAAGCGCTGGGTCATCCGGTGATGATCGACTATTTCAAGCGTCTCGGCATTACCGCGCTGGAGCTGCTGCCGGTGGCGCATTTTGCCAGCGAACCGCGACTTCAGCGGCTGGGCCTGTCGAACTACTGGGGCTACAACCCGGTGGCCATGTTCGCGCTGCATCCGGCCTATGCCTGTTCGCCGGAGAGTGCGCTTGATGAGTTTCGCGACGCGGTAAAAGCGCTGCACAAAGCGGGGATTGAGGTCATTCTCGATATCGTTTTGAACCACAGCGCCGAGCTGGATCTCGAAGGGCCTGTCTTCTCGCTGCGCGGAATTGATAACCGTAGCTATTATTGGATCAGGGACGATGGTGATTACTACAACTGGACCGGTTGTGGGAACACCCTCAATTTGAGCCATCCCGGCGTTGTGGAATACGCATGTGAATGCCTGCGCTATTGGGTTGAAACCTGCCATGTAGATGGTTTTCGTTTTGATTTGGCTTCCGTCATGGGGCGTACACCTGCGTTTCGTCAGGATGCGCCGCTGTTTACCGCGATCCAAACCTGTCCGCTGCTCTCACGCGTGAAGCTGATTGCGGAACCGTGGGATATTGGTGAAGGCGGGTATCAGGTGGGGAATTTCCCCCCTCCGTTTGCCGAGTGGAATGACCATTTCCGCGATGCGACGCGACGCTTTTGGCTCCAGCGTAATCTCTCGTTGGGCGAGTTTGCCGGGCGTTTTGCCGCATCCAGCGATGTGTTTAAACGCCAGGGCCGCAAACCCAGCGCCACGGTCAATCTGGTGACCGCGCACGACGGTTTTACGCTACGCGACTGTGTGTGCTTCACAAATAAGCACAATGAAGCGAATGGTGAGGAAAATCGCGACGGCACTAGCAATAACTACAGCGACAATCATGGTAAAGAAGGATTAGGCGGCACGCTGGACCTGATTGAGCGGCGGCGCGACAGCATTCATGCGCTGTTAACCACGCTGTTGCTCTCCCAGGGGACGCCGATGTTGCTGGCGGGCGATGAGCATGGTCATAGCCAGCACGGCAACAATAACGCTTACTGTCAGGATAACGCCTTAACGTGGCTGGACTGGCAACAGGCAAACAGTGGGCTAACCACATTTACCGCCGCGCTGATTCATCTGCGCCGGCAAATCCCAGCATTAACAGGGGATTGTTGGTGGGAAGAGGGCGATGGCAATGTTCGTTGGCTGAATAAGTACGCACAACCCTTAAGTGCGGATGAGTGGCAAAACGGCCCGAGGCAGATGCAAATCCAGCTTTCAGACCGTTTTCTGATTGCAATAAACGCCACGCTTGAGGTGACAGATATCGTTTTACCTGAAGGGGAATGGCATGCCATTCCCCCATTTGCCGGAGAGGATAATCCGGTGCTTACGGCTGTCTGGCAGGGACCTGCGCACGGACTGTGTGTGTTCCAGAGAAGATAAAAAAGGAGTTAGTCATGGTGAGTTTAGAGAAGAACGATCGTGTAATGTTGGCGCGCCAGCTGCCATTAAAATCTGTTGCCCTGATCCTGGCCGGTGGCCGCGGTACCCGCTTAAAAGATTTGACCAACAAACGTGCCAAACCTGCTGTGCACTTTGGCGGTAAGTTCCGCATTATCGATTTTGCCTTATCCAACTGTATTAACTCCGGGATCCGCCGTATTGGCGTGATCACCCAGTACCAGTCCCATACGCTGGTGCAGCATATTCAGCGCGGCTGGTCGTTCTTTAGCGAAGAGATGAACGAGTTTGTCGATTTGCTGCCTGCCCAGCAGAGAATGCAGGGTGAAAACTGGTATCGCGGTACGGCGGATGCGGTGACCCAAAACCTGGACATCATTCGACGCTATAAAGCGGAATACGTGGTGATCCTCGCGGGCGATCATATTTATAAGCAGGACTACTCACGCATGCTGATCGACCACGTCGAGAAGGGCGCGCGTTGCACCGTGGCCTGTATGCCAGTGCCTATTGAAGAGGCCAGCGCGTTTGGCGTGATGGACGTGGACGACACCGATAAAATTATCGAGTTCGTTGAAAAACCCGCCAATCCGCCAGCCATGCCAGGCGACCCGACCAAATCTCTTGCCAGTATGGGGATCTACATTTTCAACGCCGATTATCTGTATGAACTGCTAGCGGAAGATGATCTCGATGAAAAATCCAGTCACGATTTTGGCAAAGACATTATCCCGAAAATCACCGAAGCTGGCATGGCGTATGCACATCCATTCCCGTTGTCCTGCGTGCAGTCTGACCCGGAATCCGAACCGTACTGGCGCGATGTGGGGACGCTGGAAGCCTACTGGAAGGCGAACCTTGATCTGGCTTCGGTGACGCCTGAACTGGATATGTACGACCAGGACTGGCCAATCCGAACGCACATGGAATCGCTGCCACCGGCGAAATTTGTGCAGGACCGTTCCGGTAGCCACGGAATGACGCTGAACTCGCTGGTTTCTGGCGGATGCATAATTTCAGGTTCGGTAGTGGTGCAGTCCGTTCTGTTCCCGCGAGTGCGGGTGAATTCATTCTGTAACATTGATTCGGCAGTGTTGTTACCTGAAGTGTGGGTGGGACGTTCGTGCCGCTTACGTCGTTGCATTATCGACCGCGCCTGCGTTATTCCTGAAGGCATGGTGATAGGTGAAAACGCGGAAGAAGATGCGCGTCGTTTCTACCGTTCAGAGGAAGGCATTGTGCTGGTCACGCGTGAAATGCTGCGCAAACTGCAGATCAAACAGGAGCGATAATGCAGGTTTTACACGTTTGTTCAGAGATGTTCCCCCTGTTAAAAACCGGGGGACTGGCGGATGTTATTGGGGCGTTACCTGCCGCGCAAATTGCGGACGGCGTGGATGCCCGCGTGTTGCTCCCGGCGTTTCCAGATATTCGTCGCGGCATTCCCGATGCACAGGTCGTGACGCGTCGCGATACCTTCGCTGGACGTATCACGCTGCTTTTCGGGCATTTCAACGGCGTGGGTATTTACCTGATTGACGCGCCGCATCTTTACGACCGTCCCGGTAGCCCGTATCACGACACCAACCTGTTCGCTTATACCGATAACGTCCTGCGTTTTGCGTTGCTTGGCTGGGCCGGATGTGAAATGGCCTGCGGCCTTGACCCATTCTGGCGCCCGGATGTGGTGCATGCGCACGACTGGCATGCCGGTCTGGCCCCGGCGTATCTGGCGGCGCGCGGCCATCCGGCGAAATCGGTGTTCACCGTACACAACCTGGCGTATCAAGGCATGTTTTATGCAAAGCATATGGATGACATCCAATTGCCATGGTCGTTCTTTAATGTGCACGGGCTGGAGTTTAACGGCCAGATTTCGTTCCTGAAGGCAGGGTTGTACTACGCAGACCACATTACGGCAGTGAGT
Organism: Citrobacter sp. Cf087; assembly: GCF_030334285.1. Lineage (NCBI taxonomy): Bacteria > Pseudomonadati > Pseudomonadota > Gammaproteobacteria > Enterobacterales > Enterobacteriaceae > Citrobacter > Citrobacter sp. Cf087. The sequence goes on along the minus strand of NZ_JAOWED010000032.1, from coordinate 91,929 downwards.
CCAACTTACGCGCGGGAGATTACCGAGCCGCAGTTTGCCTATGGTATGGAAGGTCTGTTGCAGCAGCGTCATCGGGAAGGACGGCTTTCCGGCGTGCTGAACGGCGTGGATGAAAAAATCTGGAGCCCGGAAACCGACCTGCTGCTGGCGTCGCGCTATACGCGTGACACGCTGGAAGAAAAGGCGGAGAACAAACGTCAGCTACAGATCGCGATGGGACTTAAGGTTAACGACAAAGTGCCTCTGTTTGCCGTAGTCAGCCGTCTGACCAGTCAGAAAGGGTTGGATCTGGTGTTGGAGGCTCTGCCGGGTCTGTTAGAGCAGGGGGGGCAACTGGCGTTACTTGGCGCGGGCGACCCAGTATTACAGGAAGGTTTCCTCGCCGCGGCGGCGGAACATCCGGGCCAGGTGGGCGTGCAGATTGGCTATCACGAAGCCTTCTCGCACCGCATCATGGGTGGGGCCGATGTGATATTGGTTCCCAGCCGTTTTGAGCCATGTGGCTTAACGCAATTGTATGGACTGAAGTACGGCACGCTGCCGCTGGTGCGGCGCACCGGTGGGCTGGCTGATACGGTCTCTGACAGTTCGCTGGAAAACCTGGCGGACGGTATCGCCAGTGGGTTTGTATTTGAAGATAGTAATGCCTGGTCGCTACTACGTGCGATCCGGCGTGCTTTCGTATTGTGGTCCCGGCCTTCGCTGTGGCGGTTTGTACAACGCCAGGCCATGACCATGGATTTTAGCTGGCAAGTCGCGGCGAAGTCATACCGTGAGCTTTACTATCGCTTGAAATAGATATCCAGGAATCACCTATATGAATGCTCCATTTACTTATGCATCGCCCACACTCAGCGTAGAGGCACTTAAGCATTCTATCGCCTACAAGCTGATGTTCACGATTGGTAAGGACCCGGTCATTGCCAATAAACATGAGTGGCTGAACGCCACGTTGTTCGCGGTGCGCGATCGTCTCGTGGAGCGCTGGCTGCGTTCTAACCGTGCGCAATTATCCCAGGAAACTCGACAGGTTTATTACCTGTCTATGGAGTTTTTGATTGGCCGCACGCTTTCCAATGCACTGTTATCGTTGGGTATTTATGACGATGTCAAAAATGCGCTGGAAGGTATGGGGTTGGATCTTGAAGATCTGATCGATGAAGAAAACGACCCAGGCCTAGGCAACGGTGGCCTCGGGCGCCTGGCGGCCTGCTTCCTGGACTCGCTGGCAACGCTGGGACTGCCGGGACGCGGCTACGGTATTCGCTATGACTACGGCATGTTCAAGCAAAACATTGTTGATGGCCGACAGAAAGAGTCGCCGGACTACTGGCTGGAATACGGTAACCCATGGGAGTTCAAACGCCACAATACGCGCTACAAAGTGCGCTTTGGCGGACGTATACAGCAGGAAGGCAAGAAAACGCGCTGGATAGAAACCGAAGAGATCCTCGCGGTTGCCTACGACCAGATTATCCCCGGTTACGACACCGATGCCACCAATACGCTGCGCCTGTGGAATGCCCAGGCCAGTAGCGAGATCAACCTCGGTAAATTTAACCAGGGCGACTACTTTGCGGCGGTGGAAGATAAAAACCACTCCGAGAACGTCTCCCGCGTGCTCTATCCGGATGACTCCACCTATTCAGGACGCGAGCTGCGCTTGCGCCAGGAGTATTTCCTGGTCTCCTCCACGGTGCAGGACATTCTGAATAGGCATTATCAACTGCACAAAACCTACGATAATCTGGCGGATAAAATCGCCATTCACCTCAACGACACCCATCCGGTGCTGTCGATCCCTGAGCTGATGCGTCTGTTGATTGATGAGCACAAGTTCAGTTGGGATGATGCGTTTGAAGTGTGCTGTCAGGTTTTCTCGTATACCAACCACACTTTGATGAGCGAAGCGCTGGAGACCTGGCCGGTGGATATGCTGGGCAAAATTCTGCCGCGTCATCTGCAAATCATTTTTGAGATTAACGACTACTTCCTGAAAACGCTGCAGGAGCAGTATCCGAACGATACCGGTCTGCTGGGGCGGACGTCGATTATCGATGAATCTAACGGCCGCCGGGTGCGTATGGCATGGCTGGCGGTCGTGGTGAGCCACAAGGTTAATGGTGTGTCTGAACTGCACTCCAACCTGATGGTGCAGTCGCTATTTGCTGACTTTGCGAAGATCTTCCCGACCCGCTTCTGCAACGTTACCAACGGCGTGACGCCGCGTCGCTGGCTGGCGCTGGCTAACCCGCCGCTCTCCGAGGTACTGGATGAGAATATTGGCCGCACCTGGCGTACCGATCTCAGCCAGTTGAGCGAGCTTGAACAGCACTGCGATTTCCCGTTGGTGAACCAGGCGGTACGCCGAGCGAAGCTGGAGAACAAAAAACGTCTGGCCACGCTCATTGCCCAGCAGCTTAACGTGGTAGTGAATCCGAAATCGCTGTTTGACGTACAGATCAAGCGTATTCACGAATACAAACGTCAGCTGATGAACGTGCTGCATGTGATCACCCGCTACAACCGCATTAAGGCCGATCCTGACGCCGAGTGGGTGCCGCGTGTGAATATCTTCGCCGGTAAAGCGGCTTCGGCCTATTACATGGCGAAGCACATCATTCATCTGATCAACGATGTCGCGAAAGTGATCAATAACGATCCGCAAATTGGCGACAAACTGAAAGTGGTGTTTATCCCCAATTACAGCGTCAGCCTGGCGCAGGTGATAATTCCTGCTGCCGACCTGTCTGAGCAGATTTCACTGGCCGGGACCGAAGCCTCCGGGACCAGTAATATGAAATTTGCGCTGAATGGCGCGTTGACCATTGGTACGCTGGATGGTGCCAACGTCGAGATGCTGGAACATGTGGGCGCAGAAAATATCTTTATCTTTGGTAATACGGCGGAAGAGGTTGAAGCCTTGCGTAGTCAGGGCTATAAGCCGCGTGAATATTACGAGAAAGACGAGGAGTTGCACCAGGTGCTGACGCAGATCGGCAGCGGTGTATTCAGCCCAGAGGAGCCGGGACGCTATCGCGACCTGGTGGACTCATTGATCAACTTTGGCGACCACTATCAGGTGCTGGCGGATTATCGCAGTTACGTTGATTGTCAGGATAAGGTTGATGAACTGTATCGTCACCCGGAAGAGTGGACTACCAAGTCGATGATTAATATCGCCAACATGGGTTACTTCTCATCGGACAGGACGATCAAAGAGTACGCCGAAAACATCTGGCATATTGATTCGGTGCGGTTGTAAAACACGAGGCCGGGGGCGCTGCGCTTGCCCGGCCTACGTTTATGCACTTTTGTAGGCCGGATAAGGCGTCGCCGCCATCCGGCATTTTTATCAGGACGCCAGCGACAGCTGGTGCTTCTCAATGTATTCTGCCAGCCACTGGGTCATGCGCGACTGCTGCTCAGCGTTCAGCCACATACCTTCTTTCGTGCGACGCCACAACGCATCTTCTGCACGACGAACCCATTCGTGATCGACCAGATATTTCAGCTCGGCTTCATAAAACTCATGGCCAAAGTCTTCACCTAACTCGGCAAGCGAGGTGGCTTCGCCGATGACCCATTCGGTGTTGCTGCCGTAGGTGCGAGAATAATGGCGCGCCAGCGACTCGGTCAGGAACGGGTAGCGACGGCGCAGTTTGGCCGCGTAGTCTTCGCGATCGCCGCCAATGTCACCGCCTGGCAGAATGCACTCTTTGGTCCACGCTGGGCCGATGCCCTGATAGTACGACGCCAGTTTTTCCATCGCATGTTCAGCCAGCTTACGATAGGTCGTCAGCTTACCGCCAAAGACCGACAGCAGCGGCGCTTTGCCGTTTTCGTCGTGGATATCCAGCGTGTAATCACGGGTGATTGCCTGCGGTGAGTCAGACTCGTCATCGCACAGCGGACGCACGCCCGAGTAAGTCCAGACGATATCATCACGGCCCAGCTGCTTCTTAAAGTGCGCGTTGTAAACCTTCAGCAGGTAATTGATCTCGCTTTCATCAATTTTCACCGCTTTCGGATCGCCTTTGTATTCAACGTCTGTCGTCCCGATGATCGAGAATTCGTCCATCCATGGGATAACAAACACAATGCGTTTATCTTCGTTTTGCAGAATATAAGCTTGCTTCTGGGTATGGACGCGCGGCACCACGATGTGGCTGCCTTTAATCAGGCGAATACCGTACGGCGATGGCAGGTGCATACCGTCGTCAAAGAACTCTTTCACCCACGGACCGGTGGCGTTGACTAGGCCACGCGCCTGCCAGGTGTGTTTTTTGCCGGTATCGATATCTTCAGCTTCAACAATCCACAAACCGTTTTCACGGCGAGCAGAGGTGGCGCGAGTGCGGGTTAATACTTCTCCGCCTTTGCGTACGACCATTTGGGCGTTTGCCAAAACCAGTCGTGCATCGTCTACCCAGCAGTCAGAATATTCGAAACCGCGCACAATCTCAGGTTTCATTACAGAATCTGCGCCAAAACGCAAACCGATAGAACTTGGCAAACTGGTGCGTTTGCCCAGATGATCGTACATAAACAAACCAATGCGGATCATCCACGCCGGACGCAGGTGCGGGCGGTGGGGCAGACGAAAGCGCATCGGGAAGGCGATGTGTGGTGCCATTTTCAACAGCACTTCACGTTCGGCCAGCGCTTCGCTCACCAGACGAAATTCGTAGTGTTCCAGGTAGCGCAGGCCACCGTGGATGAGTTTGGAGCTAGCGGAAGAGGTGGCGCAGGCTAAATCCTGCGCTTCCAGCATCAGCACGGATAAACCGCGTCCAGCGGCATCTGCCGCGATACCGGCACCGTTGATGCCTCCTCCTATCACAATCAGATCTTTGGTTTCCATGCTGGCCTCTCGCACTTTCGTTATAGCTCATTAATGTTCGTTATCGAGCATAATAGCAAAGAATCGCGCCATTGGTAACATCGGATAAACAATTTACAGTGATACATATAACATTATGGCGTTTAACTGCCGTCGGGACGTACACTAAGCAGTAACATGTCCGAAAAGCGTCACCTGCCATAAAAAGAAGAGAGAGCAATGGATCAGTTTGAATGTATTAATGTCGAAGAAGCGCATCAGAAGCTGCATCAGGGGGCGGCGGTGTTAGTGGATATTCGCGACCCGCAAAGCTATGCAATGGGCCATGCCCCACAGGCATTTCATTTGACGAACGACACGCTGGGATCATTTATGCGCGAGCATGATTTCGACACTGCCGTGTTGGTGATGTGTTATCACGGCAACAGCAGTAAAGGCGCGGCGCAATATCTTCTGCAGCAGGGCTATGACGCGGTTTACAGCGTTGACGGCGGCTTCGATGCCTGGCATCGACATTTTCCGGCAGAAGTGGCATACGGTTCGTAAGGCTATACCCAAATTAATTCGAGTTGCATCGCGACGGCGACGCAGCGAATCTCCGGGAGCGTACGAACAGTACGTGACCGGAGTGAGCGAGGAAAGCCAACAAAGATGCAGCTCGAAGTAAGAAGGGTATATATACTGTCCTCTTTTGTGTGGAATAAGCGACAGCAACCATGTTGATGATTACCTCTTTTGCTAACCCCCGCGTGGCGCAGGCATTTGTTGATTATATGGCGACACAGGGCGTTATCCTGACGATTCAACAACATCAGCAAACGGATGTCTGGCTGGCGGATGAGTCCCAGGCTCAGCGCGTGCACGCTGAACTGGTGCGGTTTCTGGAGAATCCGGGCGATCCGCGCTACCTCGCAGCAAGCTGGCAGTCGGGTCAGACCGACAGCGGTCTGCGCTACCAACGTTATCCGTTCCTGGCCACATTGCGCGAACGCGCAGGTCCGGTAACCTGGTTGGTGATGGCCGCGTGTGTGTTGGTGTTTATCGCGATGAACGTGCTGGGCGACCAGGCTGTGATGCTCTGGCTGGCATGGCCGTTTGACCCTTCACTGAAATTTGAATTCTGGCGTTATTTCACCCACGCTTTTATGCACTTCTCGCTGATGCATATTCTGTTCAACCTGCTGTGGTGGTGGTATCTCGGCGGTGCGGTTGAAAAGCGTCTGGGCAGTGGAAAACTGATTGTTATTACCGTGATCAGCGCCCTGTTGAGCGGCTATGTTCAGCAGAAATTTAGCGGCCCGTGGTTTGGTGGATTGTCTGGCGTGGTGTATGCGCTGATGGGCTACGTGTGGTTGCGCGGCGAGCGCGATCCGCAGAGCGGTATTTTCCTGCAGCGTGGTTTGATTATCTTTGCCTTGATCTGGATTGTTGCCGGCTGGTTTGATCTATTCGGCATGTCGATGGCGAATGGTGCTCATATCGCCGGGTTGGCCGTGGGTTTGGCAATGGCGTTTGCCGATACTATAAATGTACGAAAACGAACTTGATTCAAGTTTTGTGGTGCCGGAAGGCGGTGTGCGTTTGGACCAATTTGTAGGCCGGATAAGCGTCAGCGCATCCGGCAAAATTTCAGGGAACAATAATGAAGCAAACACAACGACATGACGCGATCATCGAGCTGGTAAAAAAACAGGGATACGTCAGTACTGAAGAGCTGGTGGAGCATTTCTCCGTCAGCCCGCAGACGATTCGCCGCGATCTCAACGATCTGGCCGATCAGAACATGATTTTGCGCCATCACGGCGGCGCGGCGTTGCCATCCAGCTCGGTTAACACCCCGTGGCATGACCGTAAAGCAACGCAGACGGCGGAAAAAGAGCGCATTGCTCGCAAAGTTGCCACGCAGATCCCGAACGGTTCTACGCTGTTTATTGATATCGGAACCACGCCGGAAGCGGTGGCTCACGCGCTGCTCAATCACAGCAATTTACGCATTGTGACCAACAACCTCAATGTGGCGAATACGCTGATGGCGAAAGAGGATTTCCGCATAATCCTCGCCGGTGGCGAACTGCGTAGCCGCGACGGCGGTATTATGGGCGAAGCGACCCTCGACTTTATTTCTCAGTTCCGTCTGGACTTCGGCATCTTAGGCATCAGCGGTATCGACAGCGATGGTTCGCTGCTGGAATTTGATTATCACGAAGTTCGCACCAAACGCGCGATCATTGAGAATTCACGTCATGTGATGCTAGTGGTGGACCACTCGAAGTTTGGGCGTAACGCGATGGTGAATATGGGCAGCATCAGCATGGTGGATGCGGTGTATACCGACACGCTGCCGCCTGCTGGTGTGATGCAGGTGATTGCTGACCATCATATTCAGTTAGAGCTGTGCTAAGGTAATTCCAGGCCTGATAAGCGTCGCGTATCAGGCATTAACTAAACGCCGTATCCCATCATTTTCAGCAGCTTCTGCGCATGTTGCACCGCATCCTGGCGGTGTGCGACGCCGAGCTTTTGGTACAAATTGCGGATGTGCGTCTTGATGGTCGTTGCCGCGACGGCCAGCTCTGCGGCGATCTGCTCGTTGCTGTAGCCCGAATAAATTAGTCCCAGAACCTGCCATTCGCGCTGGGTCAGCGGGCTGGTGCGGATAAGCTCCGGTACTTCCGGGTGAGTCAGCAGACGCTCAACGAACCCTTCATCGAAGTGGGCGAATTTATGGCGATGATGCTGGTTAATTTCACGCAAAATGCGCTGGGCGCGGTGCTGATCGAGTTCCGGTAAGGTATTGAGCTGAATCAGCTGGCGCAGTTGTTGCGCCATGGCCTCGCCTTCGATAACAAAGTGGCTGATAAACCCGGTGCGGTTCGCCAGCTGTAGGGCCTCGAGTAACACACGCTGGGCGTCATTTTTGCGCCCTGCCTGCCAGTAGAGCTGATTAAGCAGCAGCAGGTTACGGTTCAGATCGCTCATCAGGCGCAGATTGCGTGCATTTTCATTCAACTCTTCCAGCACAATTTCAGCCGGCTCAAACTCACCCAACAGGATTTGCGCGCGAGCGATGTTGCGCCACTGGCTTTGCAGGAAGTGGTTATTGGCGAATTCTGGTTTCGGCGTGTGGCGCAGCCAGTTGGCGGCAGAGTTTTTGTCGCTCACCATTTGCCAGTAAATCACCCGCACCTTATCGGCGTTGGAGATCCAGTCGCTGTGATAGTGACCGTTGCCCAGCAGGTTTTCCAGACGGTTGAGCAGGCTGCGAGCGTTATCAAGATCGCCCCGCGCAAGTGAACACTGAACCAGCAGCGTCAGACACTGTAGCTGTTGCTGCGGCTGGAAAGTGGAAAGCAGTTCAATACCGCTACGGGCAGAGGCTTCTGATTCATCCAGACGCGCCCATGCCCACAGTAGCTGCGCACGAATGCGCACCAGGAACTCGTGCATTGGCAGCTGTTCCAGGTGCTGCTCTTTGATCAGCTGGAACGCTTTTTCCTGAGTCTCCCAGGCGGCCTGTAAAAAGCCTTGGGCAAACAAAATTTCGCTTTGCTGGATAAGGCTCCACAGTGCGTAATGCCAGACGTCATGATGACGTGCCATTTGCTCGGTTTGCTGCATTAACGCCAGAGAGCGCGTGAGATCGCCCTTACAATGCAGGACTTCGCCGTGCACCGAGGTGGCGACGATACGACTATAGAACCAGGCGATGGGTAATTCATCCAGCGCCAGTTTTGCCAGGCGTTCGGCTTCGTCAGGGTTGCCATCGTTAATCGCTACCTGCGCCCGTAAAGCGTTGAATTCGGCGTGCAGCGTTGGCTCCATGTCGCCTTTTATTTCCTGCTCTGCGCGCGCCAGCAGGGTGTTAACCTCTCCGTAGCGGTGCTGGCTCTGCATCAGCCAGGCCTGTAGCAGAACCAGACGCGGATTTTCCAGCAGGCTTTCCCACGGCAGGGCTTTCAGCGACTCTTCCAGTAACGTCAGCTCGCTGTGGTTAAACAGTCCCCACGCATGATTAAGCAGGATATCGCGCAGCATATGGGCGTCACCGGCCGCCAGCGCGTGGTGGATAGCTTCGCTGGGGAAGCCTTGCGCCATCCAGCTTTCGGCGGCGGCGCGGTGTATTTCGGGCAGTTCGTTCGCCAACTCCCATTGGCAGCGCTGGCGTAAAAAGCTGCCAAACAGCGGGTGATAGCTGAACCACTCGCCAACGTCATCCATCCGCTGCAGGAATAACCCCTGGCGCTCAATTTCTTCCAGTCGCATCTGGCCATTTTCTTCCCCGGTAACGCGGACGATCAGCGCATCGTTCATGGAACGCAGAATGGCGCTTTTCAGCAGGAAGTGACGGGTGCCGAGGTCGACGCTGTCCAGCACTTCATCAACCAGATAATCGGACAAATGGCTGGCGTTGATCCCGGCGAGGCGTCGTGCCGACTGGTGAGCAGAGTTATTGTTCTGGCGGGCGGAAAGGGCGAGCAGCTGTAACGCTGTGGCCCAGCCAGCAACGTCATCGCACATCCGGCTGCTTTCTGCCGCTTCAATGGGAGAGGACAAACGTCGGTCGAAAAATTGTTTGGCTTCCTGATGGTTAAAGGCCAGCTGTTGGCTGCCTATTTCCAGCAGTTGATCGCGTACCCGCAGGTTGGCAATACCCAACTGCGGCAGGTTGCGCGACAGTACGACCAGCGTGAGGTTTTCAGGTTGGTGGCGCAGGAAGAAACGCATCGCTTCGTGAATAGCCGGATTGGAGATCAGATGATAATCATCCACCACCAGGTAGAGCGGACGGTGCCACTCGGCCAGTTCGATAAATAGCTGGGCAAACAGTGACGTCAGACTGGCGTACTGGCGCTTTTGCACCATCGCTTCGCTGGTGGTGCAATGTCCACCCGTTGCCTGTTGGATGGCGGCGATCAGATAGCTGGCAAAGCGCTCTTGTTGATTATCGCCTTCATCCAGAGAGTACCAGCCTAAGTCGTTCTTCCCCGCCGCCCATTGTGAAACCAGCGTTGTTTTTCCATAACCAGCAGGACTTGTTATCAGGGCAAGCCTGAAATTGTTCACGCCGGAAAGTTTAGCCAACAGGCGCTCACGAACCACCGTATGGTCGAGTCGAACCGGACGACTTAATTTAGACGGAATCAACATAAGTTAGTCACTTCACTGTGTGAAAATAGGGAAGAATGATTTTTTTTGCGCTTCGTAATTAATAGATATAAGGTCGGCCAGATTGGTGTTTTATGCAAGCTAAGCGGACTTTTTGTGTGTCTGATTTTGCACTATGTCACAAATCTATACATCTATTGCAATAATTGTTTTAAAGAGTCGCAACAGGCGTGGCGACTGGATCCGTTGTAATTTTTAATGTGTCGGAAAATCCCTCTGTTTTTATATAGTTACTCAGGCGACTAATCAAAATCGACGAATTTTGTGGCCGACTTAAAATTTTTATGTGAATTATCTTACCCGGCATAGATATTTCAGGTTAGAAACTATTTCTCTATTTACATTTTGTTTCTCATCGTCACTCCATTATTTGAGATTGTCGATTAATCCTTTGTTATTAATGCGTCATCCAAAGGGCGTTATGCACGGTTTGCGCGAATTTACGGGTGATTACGCCCCCTTTAAGTGGCGGAGATCACACTTTTATGCTCATCCCCGCTCCTCCTCCCTCCCTAATCCGTGCCAGGATGAGGAATGTCAACAACGAGCCAGGCAAACTAGCGATAACGTTGTTTTATTACCTAAGGATCTGGAACCCCTATGTCACAGCCTACTTTCAACAAAGATCAATTTCAGGCTGCCCTGACGCGTCAGTGGCAGCGCTTCGGTTTACTGTCGGCTCAAGAAATGACGTCGCGCCAGTGGTGGCAGGCAGTGAGTGGGGCGTTGGCTGAGTTACTCAGCGCCCAGCCTGCGGTGAAACCGGCAAAAAATCAGCGTCACGTTAACTACATCTCGATGGAGTTTTTGATTGGCCGTCTGACCGGCAATAACTTACTCAACCTCGGCTGGTATCAGGAGGTGAGCGATGAGCTGAAAGCACATGACGTCAACCTGACCGACCTGCTGGAAGAAGAGACCGATCCGGCGTTGGGTAACGGTGGATTGGGACGCCTGGCAGCCTGCTTCCTCGATTCGATGGCGACTGTCGGCCAGTCGGCGACGGGGTATGGCCTCAACTACCAGTACGGCCTGTTCCGTCAGTCCTTTGCCGATGGGCAACAGATGGAAGCCCCGGATGACTGGCATCGTGGCAGCTACCCGTGGTTCCGTCACAACGAGGCGCTGGATGTGCAGGTTGGGATTGGCGGCAAGGTCAGCAAAGAAGGCCACTGGGAGCCTGGTTTTACCATCACCGGTCAGGCCTGGGATCTGCCAGTTCTCGGCTACCGTAACGGCGTAGCGCAACCGCTGCGTCTGTGGCAGGCCAGCCACGCGCATCCGTTTAACCTGACCAAATTTAACGACGGTGATTTCCTGCGCGCAGAGCAGCAGGGCATCGACGCCGAAAAACTGACGAAAGTGCTGTACCCGAACGATAATCACACCGCGGGTAAAAAGCTGCGCCTGATGCAGCAGTACTTCCAGTGTGCCTGTTCTGTAGCTGACATTCTGCGCCGCCATCATCTGGCAGGGCGTAAACTGCATGAGCTGGCTGATTTTGAAGTTATTCAGCTCAACGATACTCACCCGACCATTGCCATTCCTGAGCTGCTGCGCGTGCTGATTGATGAGCACCAGATGAGCTGGGACGATGCGTGGGCCATTACCAGCAAAACCTTTGCTTACACCAACCACACCCTTATGCCAGAGGCGTTGGAGTGCTGGGACGAGAAGCTTGTGAAAGCGCTACTGCCGCGCCATATGCAAATCATCAAAGAGATTAACGAGCGCTTTAAGACGTTGGTCGATAAAACCTGGCCGGGTGATGCTGAAGTCTGGGCGAAGCTGGCGGTGGTGCACAACAAACAGGTGCGCATGGCTAACATGTGCGTGGTCAGCGGCTTTGCTGTTAACGGTGTGGCGGCGCTGCACTCCGATCTGGTGGTGAAAGATCTGTTCCCTGAATACCACCAGCTCTGGCCGAACAAATTCCATAACGTCACCAATGGGATTACCCCACGTCGCTGGATTAAGCAGTGCAACCCGGCGCTTGCCGCACTGCTGGATAAAACGCTGAAAAAAGAGTGGGCCAACGACCTCGACCAGTTGATTAACCTGGAAAAATATGCCGACGACGCGAAGTTCCGTCAGCAGTATCGCGACATCAAGCTGGCGAACAAAGAGCGCCTGGTGAAGTTTATTAAAGCGCGTACCGGTATTGAAATAACGACTAACGCTATCTTTGATATTCAGATTAAACGTCTGCATGAATACAAGCGTCAGCACCTCAACCTGCTGCATATTCTGGCGTTGTACAAAGAAATCCGTGAGAACCCGCAGGCAGATCGCGTGCCGCGCGTATTCCTGTTTGGCGCAAAAGCTGCTCCAGGTTACTACCTGGCGAAAAATATCATCTTCGCCATCAACCAGGTTGCACAAACTATCAATAACGACCCGAAAGTTGGCGACAAGCTGAAGGTCGTCTTCCTGCCGGATTATTGTGTTTCGGCGGCGGAAATGCTGATCCCGGCGGCGGATATCTCTGAGCAGATTTCAACCGCAGGGAAAGAGGCTTCCGGTACCGGTAACATGAAGCTGGCGCTGAATGGTGCGTTAACCGTTGGTACGCTGGATGGCGCAAACGTCGAAATCGCCGAGAAGGTGGGTGACGAGAATATCTTTATCTTTGGTCATACCGTGGAAGAGGTGAAGGTGCTCAAAGCCAAAGGCTACGACCCGGTGAAATGGCGTAAAAAAGACAAAGTGCTGGATGCTGTCCTGAAAGAGCTGGAAAGCGGGAAATACAGCGACGGCGACAAGCATGCCTTTGACCAGATGCTGCACAGTATCGGCAAGCAGGGCGGCGACCCGTATCTGGTGATGGCGGACTTCGCGGCCTACGTTGAAGCTCAGAAGCAGGTTGACGTGTTGTATCGTGACCAGGAAGCCTGGACCCGGGCGGCGATTCTGAATACCGCACGTTGCGGCATGTTCAGCTCGGATCGCTCCATCCGCGATTATCAGGCTCGTATCTGGCAGGCGAAACGTTAAGGAATCGCGATGGAAAGCAAACGTCTGGATAATGCCGCGTTGGCGGCGGGGATCAGCCCCAATTACATTAATGCCCACGGTAAACCGCAGTCTATTGGTGCCGAAACCAAACGGCGTTTGCTTGACGCCATGCATCGCACCACCGCTGCCACTCAGGTGGCGGTAACTCCGGTGCCGAATGTCATGGTCTATACCGCCGGTAAGAAAATGCCGCTGGCGGTTGAGGGAAGCGGAGAGTTTAACTGGCTGCTGACCACCGAAGAGGGCGTGCAGCACAAAGGGCATGCCGTCGGCGGTAAATCTTTCACTCTTCCGGCGAAGCTGCCGGAGGGGTATCACACGTTGACCCTGACCCAGGGCGAGCTGCGTACCCATTGTCGTATCATCGTGGCGCCAAAGCGCTGCTATGAACCGCAGGCGCTGTTAGCCGGGCAGAAGCTGTGGGGCGCATGCGTTCAGCTCTACACCCTGCGATCAGAAAAGAATTGGGGGATTGGCGACTTTGGCGATCTCCGCGCCATGCTGGTCGATGTGGCGCAACGCGGCGGCGCATTTATCGGGCTTAATCCTATTCACGCGCTGTATCCGGCTAACCCGGAGAGCGCCAGCCCGTACAGCCCGTCTTCACGCCGCTGGTTGAACGTGATTTATATTGATGTGAACGCCGTAGACGATTTCCGCCTGAGTAAAGAGGCGCAGGCGTGGTGGCAGAAACCCGCGACTCAGCAAGCTCTGCAACGTGCGCGCGATGCCGAGTGGGTTGATTATTCTGCCGTTACTGCACTGAAGATGACGGCGCTACGTATGGCGTGGAAAAGCTTCTCTGTACGTGATGATGAGCAGATGGCGGCCTTTCGCCAGTTTGTGTCTCAGGAAGGGGACAGCCTCTACTGGCAGGCAGCCTTTGATGCGCTGCATGCGCATCAGGTGAAAGAGGACGCATTGCGCTGGGGATGGCCGGTGTGGCCGAAAGCTTTCCAGTCAGTGGACTCGCCAGAGGTAAAACGCTTCTGCGAAGAACATCGTGACGATGTGGATTTCTACCTGTGGTTACAGTGGCTGGCGTATACCCAGTTTGCTGACTGCTGGAAAACCAGCCAGAGTTTTGCGATGCCGATTGGACTGTATCGCGATCTGGCGGTTGGCGTGGCCGAAGGTGGGGCGGAAACCTGGTGTGACCGCGAGCTGTATTGCCTGAAAGCCTCGGTTGGTGCGCCGCCGGATATTCTCGGTCCACTCGGACAAAACTGGGGGCTGCCGCCGATGGATCCGCACATCATTACGGCACGCGCCTACGAACCGTTTATCGAGCTGCTGCGTGCCAATATGCAGAACTGCGGTGCGCTGCGTATCGACCATGTTATGTCGATGCTGCGTCTGTGGTGGATCCCCTACGGTGAAACTGCCGATCACGGTGCTTACGTGCACTATCCGGTCGATGACCTGCTTTCAATTCTGGCGCTGGAGAGTAAACGTCATCACTGCATGGTAATTGGTGAGGATCTGGGTACTGTGCCGGTGGAGATCGTCAGCAAGCTGCGCGACAGCGGTGTGTACTCCTACAAAGTGCTTTATTTCGAGAATGACCATGAGAAAAATTTCCGTACGCCGAAAGCGTACCCGGAACAATCAATGGCAGTCGCGGCGACGCATGACCTTCCTACGCTTAAAGGTTATTGGGATAGCGGCGATTTGACGCTGGGTAAAGCACTGGGCCTGTATCCGGATGAAGTCGTGCTGCGCGGGCTGTATCAGGACCGAGAGCTGGCGAAACAGGGGCTGCTGGACGCGCTGCACAAATATGGCTGCCTGCCAAAACGTGCCGGTCACAAGGCATCCCTGATGTCGATGACGCCGATTCTTAATCGCGGCATGCAACGCTACATCGCTGACAGCAACAGTGCGCTGCTGGGCCTACAACCGGAAGACTGGCTGGATATGGCTGAACCGGTCAACATTCCGGGGACCAGCGACCAGTACAAAAACTGGCGGCGTAAGCTCACCGCCACGCTGGAGCAGATGTTTGCCGATGAGAGAGTGAATAAGCTGATTAAGGATTTGGATAAGCGGCGAAAAGCGGCCGCGAAGAAGAAGTAGTGTTATTTTGCCGGATGGCGACGCAGAGTGCGTCTTATCCGGCCTACGATGACAGCGGTAGGCCGGGTAAGCGAAGCGCCACCCGGCACCGTTTTATCAGACCACCATACCCAGCAGCAGACACCCTACCAGACCGCAGACAGAGATAATGGTTTCCAGCATTGACCATGACTTGATGGTTTCACCGATGGTCAGGTTGAAGTACTCCTTGAACAGCCAGAAACCTGGATCGTTCACGTGGGAGAAGATGACAGAACCGGAACCAACCGCAATAACCATCAGCTCAGGGCTTACGCCGGTTGTTGCAATCAGCGGCGCCACTATCCCACCAGCGGTGATCGCTGCAACGGTTGCGGAACCCAATGCGATACGCAGTACTGCAGCGATAGACCATGCCATCAGCAGCGGAGACACGTTAGAGCCGTGCATCATTGAGGCGATGTATTTGTCCACGCCGCTATCAACCAGAACCTGTTTGAAGGCACCGCCGCCGCCGATGATCAACAGCATCATCGCAATGATTTTGATTGAAGACACCAGCGTGTCGTTAATCTGATCCATCGAACGTCCGCGGTTCAGACCAAACGTGAACATCGCAATCAGCACTGCAATCAGCGTTGCCATGACCGGATCACCGAGGAATTCAGCAACAGTCAGGAAAGCATGACCTTTCGGCAGAATCATCTCCGCCACGGCGCGCATCGCCATCAGAATAACCGGGACCAGAGAGGTCCAGACGCTGACGCCAAAGCCTGGCATCTCTTCTTCAGTGAAGGTTTTTGCGCTGTACAGACCTTCCGGGATTGGCTTATCAATGCCTTTCAAGAAACGTGCGTATACCGGACCGGCGAGAATAACGGTCGGGATTGCCAGAATCGTACCAAACAGCAGGGTTTTACCCATATCTGCGTGGAAAATGGTGGCAATAGCGGTTGGACCCGGGTGCGGTGGCAGGAAGCCGTGCGTTACGGACAGTGCCGCAGCCATTGGCACGCCAACGTACAGCAGCGGGATATTGGCAGCAGCGGCAATGGTGAACACCAGCGGCAGCATCAGTACGAAACCAACTTCGTAGAACAGGGCAAAACCAACGGTGAAGCCGGTTAATACCACCGCCCATTGAATATGTTTTTTGCCGAATTTAGCAATCAGGGTGGTTGCGATGCGCTGTGCGCCGCCGCAGTCCGCCAGCATTTTGCCCAGCATGGCGCCAAAACCCATAATCAGGGCGAGGCTGCCAAGGGTTCCACCGACGCCGGCTTTAATTGAACCGATGACTTTATCCAGTGGCATCCCTTGCATCAATCCGACAGCAAGCGCCACCAGGACGAGAGCGATGAAGCCGTTCATTTTGAAACGGATCATCAGGAGGAGTAACAAGATTACACCGATAGCAACGATGACTAATGGCATGATTTACCTGGCCTTAACTTTGTTATGGGTAACGTCAGTGTTTAGATGACAAATTCCGATTGTCCCGACCGGGAACAGAGTATTCTCAGCACCAATGCTGGTTGCCTGCAAAACTAATCAGTTTAGCTGGCTATTATGTGTGTGTTAGGTGCTGATACGAATGATACGGGTAACATGTGGCGCTTGAAAATCACCTGGGCAGGCAAAATTTAAATTATGAGAGGCTGGTCAAATTATGCGGGGGATTATTACAGGGTGCGTGCAGAGAAATGTAAGGGCGTAGGCCGGATAAAGCGTTTACGCTGCCATCCGGCATCGATGCCCGGTGGCGACGCGGATGCGTCTTACCGGGCCTACAAGTCTGGCGTTAGTAGTAAGAGTGCTCGCCGCGCTGGTGTTCGGTTAAATCGCGAACGCCTTTCAGTTCAGGGAATTCAGCCAGCAGCTGCTTCTCGATACCTTCTTTCAGCGTCACATCGACCATTGAACAGCCGTTACAGCCGCCGCCAAACTGCAGAATGGCGTAGCCTTCATCGGTGATTTCCATCAGAGATACGCGACCACCGTGGCCAGCCAGCTGTGGGTTGATCTGCGATTGCAGCATGTACTCCACGCGTTCCATCAGCGGTGCATCATCGGCAACTTTACGCATCTTGGCGTTTGGTGCTTTCAGGGTCAGCTGGGAGCCTAACTGGTCGGTAACGAAATCGATTTCTGCATCTTCCAGATACGGTGCGCTCAGTTCATCAACATATGCGGTCAGCAGGTCAAATTTAATGGCGGTGTCGGTTGCTTCCACGGCGTCCGGCGGACAATAAGAAACGCCGCATTCAGCGTTAGGCGTGCCGGGATTAATCACAAATACGCGGATTTGTGTCCCTTCTTCCTGATTTGCCAGCAGTTTGGCAAAGTGCGCTTGTGCAGCATCGGAAATATGGATCATAGTAATGGCCTAATAGTTGACTATTTTACTTGGTTATAATACGCCCATCATCGAGGCTCTACAAGGTTCGACACAGGCACCATACCTGGACAGTCGCCGCGCCGTTGCGTAAAAGCAGCTGCGCGATTTCCGCGACGGTACTTCCGGTAGTGACGACATCATCCACAATAACCATATGGAGTCCCTGCACCGGCAATTCAAGGCGAAAGGCATTTTTCAGGTTACGTTTACGTAATCGGGCGCTGAGATGGTGCTGTGTGGCGGTTGCCCGAACCCGCGAGATGGTCCGGCTGTCCCAGTCGCAACCCAGCCAGCGTGCAAGCGGACGGCACAGTAAATCGCTCTGATTAAACCCTCTGCGCCAGTGTCGGCGTTGCCAGAGCGGGACGCTGACCAGCCTGTCCGGCAGAGGAAGGGCGCTGACGCGCCGGGCCTGTAGTACCTCCAGCAACAGCAAACGCGAAAGAGCGGAGGCTGTTTCGCTGCGTCGCGAAAACTTGAGCTGGTGGATAAGCCCGCTCAACGGCGGAACATAGTCGCTGACGGTGACCAGCCGCTGCCACGGCGGCGGTTTTTGCAGGCAGCGCCCACAGGGAATGACGGTATGAGCGGCAGGGAGTCCACATTGGGGGCATAGGCTGGCGTGTTGGCGCGTTGCCCGCGTACAGACTGAGCAGATCCCCCAATGCCCTAACGTCAGGGGCATTCGGCATAGCCAGCACAATCCCGGTACTGTTAGCATAGATGCATCCTTTCAGGCTAAAAGAGAACAATAACTGATGAATGACATCTGGTGGCAGACCCAGGGTTCGGGAAATTGCCATCTTGTGCTGCTGCACGGATGGGGACTGAATGCGCAAGTGTGGCATTGCATAAGCGAGGAACTGAGTTCGCATTTTACGCTGCATCTTGTCGACTTACCGGGATTTGGTCGTAGCCAGGGTTTCGGTGCAATGTCGCTGGAAGAGATGGCTGAGCGGGTATTGAAACAGGCACCGGAGAAAGCTATCTGGCTCGGCTGGAGTCTGGGCGGGCTGGTCGCGAGTCAGGTAGCCCTAACGCATCCTGAGCGTGTTCAGGCGCTGGTGACCGTCGCGTCTTCCCCTTGCTTTAGCGCGCGGGAAGAGTGGCCGGGTATTAAGCCAGAGGTGCTGGCAGGCTTCCAACAGCAGCTGAGCGAAGATTTCCAGCGTACAGTTGAGCGTTTTCTGGCATTGCAAACGATGGGTACGGAAACCGCGCGTCAGGATGCGCGAGCGTTGAAGAAAACGGTGCTGGCTTTACCCATGCCGGACGTCGAGGTGCTTAATGGCGGGCTGGAGATCCTGAAAACAGTCGATCTGCGAGAACCGCTGTGCGCGGTGGAAATGCCTTTCCTGCGGTTGTACGGCTATCTTGACGGGCTGGTGCCGCGCAAAGTCGTCCCGATGCTGGATGCACTGTGGCCGCAGAGCGAGTCTTTGGTGTTTGCTAAGGCGGCGCATGCACCGTTTATCTCGCATCCGGCGGAGTTCTGCTCAGCGCTGGTGGCGTTAAAACAACAGCTATAGCCAATGTTGACTTGCCCGGTAGCGTCGCGCTTGCCGGGCCTGAAATTAATGCGATTGCGCAGGCAGGTCTTTAGCGCTAAGCCCGGTAATTCTGAGTATTGTTAATCTGTCGATACCATCCGCTAGCATGGTCGTCGCGATGCGCAAAGCTTCCTCTCGTTTGCCTTGTTGTAGACCTGTTTGTAACCCCTCTTGTAATCCTTTCCGATGGCCTTCCTGAAGACCATTAAAATGTCCTTCCTGTCGTAGCCTCTCAGCGATTGTCATCAATCTCTCCTTGTGTTGGGGTAAACGTTCGGCGACTTCATGAATAAATTCCCCAAAATGCACGGTGTCTCCGGCTTGCATCAGGTAATTAAACAAGGCTTTCAACTGGTTGTCATTAGCGTGTCCTTTAACAAGCAGGATGGCCAGTTTTTCTACCAGCCCCATCAAATCGCGTTTACGGATATGTTTTTGGATGAGTTCCAACAGCGCCATCCGGCGATGCTGCATAATCTCGTCATCGGGCACAACGGTGATATCGATCAGTGGAAACGCGGTGCTATAAAGCTGTCTGGCGGACTCCGGGTCATCAAACTCGTCCAGCCAACAAAGTGAATAGGGGTATGGGCTTGCTGCACCATGATAAAAAAGTAGGGGGATTACCAGAGGCAGCTTCTTATGTCCCGCATCCAGATGACGCTGCATTACCGCAATGGCATAGCGTATTAGCCGAAATGCCATGTGAGCATCGGCGCTGCTTTGATGTTCAATAATGGTGTAAATGTAACCATCACCTTCGCGGGTAGCTGGCTGGAGGATAGATCTTTTTTGCTGAAATAATGAAATCTATGTGGAATCCATTACGCAAAAAAGCCGGATATCTGCATAAACGAATTATCCGGCCTGGACGTTTGCATCATTTGTAGGCCGGATAAGCGTAGCGCCATCCGGCAAATAGCATCTGATTAGCGCAAAGCCCACCATTCGCGCAGGCAGGCTTTACCTTCCGGGCAACTTTTGCAGCTTCCGGAAAGACACCCGTCGGCATCTTCCTGAATCCGCACCGCTTTGCCCATCTTTTCTAACTGATTCAGCATGGCGTCAATCATGGGCTGCGGGGTATGCAGCGTGTGGCTTATTTGTGTCGCCTCCATGCGCCCCCGCAAAGCCAATAAATCACGAACCTGAATAAGTGATGCCATTGTCGATAACCTTAGTGGCAATCGCCAGTCGTGCTGGAACAGCAGGAACTCGCCGTTCTGTTGGTTGCCAGCAGTGCGAGGTCCACGCGGCTGCGAGCTCGACGCAGCAGGCCCAGCAACACGATGTTAAACAGGATGACCGCTAAAATGCACACCAGGCTGTAGGTCGGGTGCTCTTTGTAGCTGACCGTCTGATAAAACAGCGTTGACAGTGAATAAGCGATATTCAGCCCCCACAGAATCGAGAAACTCATCCAGCCACGGCTGGATTCACGTGCGATAGCGCCCATCACTGAAATGCACGGCACATACAGCAGAACAAAGATCAGGTAGCTGTACGCGGCGGCGGCGCTGCCAAATTTCTCGCCCATCACGCCCATTGCGCCCGTCGCCATTTCGCCGTCGCCCTTGCTGGCTTCGATAGGGTTAGCCAGTACGCTCAGGCTAAAGGTGTCTTTCAGGCTTTGCCAGGTTTCATCCACTGCGCCGATCAGCTCGTCACCGAGGTGGAAATCTGCCGGGTTGAACTCTTCTTCCTGAATGTTTTCCGCGGTATAGAGCGTGTTCAGCGTACCCACCACCACTTCTTTCGCCATCGCGCCGGTGAACAAACCTACGGTTGCCTGCCAGTTATCTTCGTGAACGCCAATCGGTTTAAACACAGGAGTAATAACACGGCTAACGGAGGCCAGAGCAGAGTCGTTGATGTTATCGACGATTTTCCCGCTCAGCGAGAAACTGTTAAACGCGCTGAGGAAAATGCTGACGATGATGATGACTTTACCTGCACGCAGAACGAAGCCTTTCAGCCGTTGCCAGGTCTGAATAATCAGACTCTTGATGTGCGGCACGTGGTATACCGGCAGCTCCATCACGAACGGCGTTGCTTCACCACGCATGATGGTGTGTTTGAGCATCAGGCCCGTCAACACAGCCATCACGATACCCAGTACGTACAGCGAGAAGACCGCCAGTGCGCCGTTCTGACCAAAGAACGCCGCGGCAAAGACGGCGAAAATCGCCAGACGTGCGCCGCAGGACATAAACGGCGCCATCATGATGGTCATCAGACGCTCACGCGGGGCGTCCAGCGTACGTGCGCCCATCACGGACGGTACGTTACAGCCAAAGCCGACGATCAGCGGGACGAACGATTTGCCCGGCAGTCCCAGCGCCTGCATCAGACGGTCCATCACAAACGCGGCGCGCGCCATGTAGCCGGAGTCTTCAAGGAAGGAGAGGAACAGGTACATCATGCCGATTTGCGGTACCAGCGGCAGCACGGTGTTAATCCCGCCGCCAAGGCCCTGGGCCAGGAAGATGGTTAGCCAGTCCGGGAAGTGCAGCGTGTAGCCAATCCACTGAATACCATGGATAAAGAGTGCTACGGAGCCAACGTCAAACAACGGTTGCAGCGCGCCACCGATGTTAATGGCGAGCAGGAACATCAGGTACATCACGAACAGGAAAATCGGTAGCCCGAGGAAGCGGTTGAGAACGATTTTATCTACCGCGGTGGTGAAACGGCTCGGTTCTGCCGTCAGAGTATTGCTGACGGTATCGCAGATAGCGGCAATGCACTGATAGCGCGCATCGGCGATATGTAGCGCCGGATCGTCCATTGTCTCGCTCAGGCGTGCGATAGATGCATCGAGATCTTGCGCGGCATCACCCGCATAGGCGCGGCTGTAGATATCGCCTTCCAGCATCTGCAGACCCAGCCAGCGGCGCTGTTTGAGCGGCATATCTTTGGCCATCGCGTCGGCGAGGGAGTCCGCTTCCTGCAGCAACGGCTGGGCATAATGGACCAGCTCGACGGTGTCGTTTTCTTTGTAGCGATCGATCGCCAGCTTCAGCGCTTCAATGCCGCGGGCGCGGGTGGAAACCAGCGGAACCACCGGGCAGCCAAGACGTGCTGAGAGGGCGTCGATATCAATACGGATTTGCTGCTTTTCAGCGATATCCAGCATATTCAACGCGACGATGCAGGGGATGCCCAACTCAAGCAGTTGCAACGTCAGGTAGAGGTTACGTTCAAGGTTTGAAGCATCGACCACGTTGATCAACAGATCCGCGTCGCCGCTTAAAATATAGTGGCAGGCAATCTGCTCATCGAGAGAGGTCTGGGATGAGATTGTCGTCAGAGAATAGGTGCCGGGTAAATCCACCAGCGTGACCTGATGGTCCGTTGTGGCGAAATGACCTTCTTTACGCTCCACGGTAACGCCAGCCCAGTTGCCTACACGCTGGCGCGCGCCGGTGAGTTGGTTGAATAAAGTTGTCTTGCCGGAATTAGGATTACCAATTAAACCAATGGTTAGTTTTTTCATTTTTATAGACTCACTGTATTAACAGGAAACCGCTTCCACTTCTAATAACGCCAAATCCTTTTTACGCAATACCAGACTTACGCGACGCGTTTCGATATGGATAGGATCGCCGAGCGGGGCGACGCGTACCACGTTGAAGGAGGAGCCGGGCAGCATGCCAAGTGACAACAGTTTCTGACGATAAGCCGGGCTGATTTCACGGGCAAAGCCGGTAATTTTCCACGCACTGTCAGGAGTGAATTGCATAGGGACCTACTTATATCTCGCTAACTGGATGATTACCTCATGGGGCGACAGGGCGGCATGAGACCAGATGATTAGCCAACGTAAGGAAAGAGTAAATAATCAACAAAACAATGATAATGAGAATGGTTTCTATCATCAATAGAATAAATGTGACGGAATGTACAATTGGATAATAATTTGAGCCAATTTTGATATTCCTCAATATTTATTCTGGTAGGGAAAGAATGGTTCGCGGAGGTAATTATTGAGAATCTTAATGTTTAATTAAGGTTTCATCTGTTAATAAAGTGATAAATATATTGTGGTGAAAAGCGGGGGATATATTAAATATGCCGGATAAGGTATTGATTCCGTCATCCGGCACACGGTTTAAACTTAGCGCTTTTTACCCATTGCCGCCGCCAGCGCATCCATCATCGCGCTGTTGCCCGCAGGCTGGGTGTCACGACCACGCGGTTTCGCCGCTTTTGGCGCTGGGCGATTGCCCTGAGTGCGATCGTTATTCCCGCCGCCGCGACGCGCATTGGTTTCACCCGGCTGCTCGTCCAGACGCATGGTCAGCGCGATACGCTTACGTTGCAGGTCCACTTCCAGCACTTTCACCTTCACAATGTCGCCCGCTTTCACCACGGTGTGTGGATCGTCGACGAACTTATTCGACAGCGAAGAGATATGCACCAGGCCATCCTGATGAACGCCGATATCAACAAACGCGCCGAAATTGGTGACGTTGGTGACCGCCCCTTCCAGGATCATTCCCGGCAGCAGATCGTTCATGGTTTCGACACCATCGGCAAACTGCGCGGTTTTAAATTCAGGACGCGGATCGCGACCCGGCTTTTCCAGCTCTTTGATGATGTCGGTGACGGTCGGCACCCCGAAGCGTTCGTCAGTAAAATCGGCGGCTTTCAGATTGCGCAGTTCGTTGCTGTTGCCCATCAGGTCACGCAGCGATTGCTCGGTAGCGGCCAGAATGCGTTCCACAATCGGATAGGCTTCCGGGTGAACGGTGGAGGCATCCAGTGGGTTATCGCCATGGTTGATGCGCAGGAAGCCTGCGCACTGTTCAAAAGCTTTTGGCCCCAGACGGCTGACTTTCAGCAGTTGCTGACGGTTCTGGAACTGACCGTTCTCATCGCGCCAGGCAACGATGTTTTGCGCCATCATGCGTGTCAGGCCGGCCACGCGGGTCAACAGCGGAACGGAAGCGGTATTTAGATCGACGCCGACGGCGTTCACACAGTCTTCCACCACCGCGTCCAGCTTACGCGCCAGTTGTGTCTGGCTAACGTCGTGTTGATACTGGCCCACACCGATGGATTTCGGATCGATTTTCACCAGCTCAGCCAGCGGATCCTGCAGACGACGGGCGATAGACACTGCGCCACGCAATGAAACGTCGAGATCCGGGAACTCCTGCGCCGCCAGCTCGGAAGCCGAGTAAACCGATGCCCCGGCTTCGCTGACGATCACTTTCTGCGCGGTGACTTTCGGGAACTGTTTCTGCACGTCGAGGAAGAAGCGCTCGGTTTCGCGCGACGCTGTACCGTTACCAATCGCCACCAGCTCAACGTTGTATTTTTCACACAGCGCCGCAACGGCAACGGCGGCTTTGGCGGCCTGACCGGTGTGTGGATAAATGGTGTCGGTCGCGACCAGCTTACCGGTACCGTCAACAACCGCCACCTTCACGCCGGTACGCAGGCCGGGATCGAGGCCCATGGTGGCGCGTAGGCCGGCCGGAGCCGCCATCAGCAGGTCATGCAGGTTACGGGCAAAGACGTTGATTGCTTCATCTTCCGCGCGTTCGCGCACGGTGCCCATCAGTTCGGTTTCGAGGTGCATCAGCACCTTAATTCGCCATGTCCAGCTTACAACGCCTTTACGCCAGCTGTCTGCCGGTGCGTTGTTCAGTCGCAGGCCAAGGTGATCCTGAATGATTTGCTCGCCGTGGCTCTCTTTCGGTGGCTCATCGAACTGCGGATCGGCATTCAGCGAAAGCTGAAGCACGCCCTCGTTACGGCCACGGAACATGGCCAGCGCACGGTGGGATGGCACGGTAGAGATCGGTTCGTGGTGATCGAAGTAGTCGCGGAATTTCGCGCCTTCCTCTTCTTTACCGCTTACCACGGTGGAAACCAAATGCGCGTTCTTCCACAGATAGTCACGCACTTTCGCCAGCAGCGCGGCATCTTCAGCGAAGCGTTCCATCAGGATGTAACGTGCGCCGTCGAGGGCCGCTTTGATATCCGCCACGCCGTTGTCGGCGTTGAGATATTTAGCGGCTTCTGTTTCCGGGTCGTGAGACGGCTCGTTCCACAGCAGGTCTGCCAGCGGCTCAAGGCCTGCTTCAATGGCGATCTGCCCACGGGTACGGCGCTTAGGTTTGTACGGCAGATAGAGATCTTCGAGTTCGGTCTTACTTAACGTGCCGTTGATCGCTTTTGCCAGGTCGTCGGTCAGTTTGCCTTGCTCGCCGATAGATTTCAGGATTGCCTGACGGCGGTCTTCCAGTTCACGCAGATATCCCAGACGGGTTTCCAGATTACGCAGTTGCGTATCGTCCAGACCGCCGGTGATTTCCTTACGATATCGTGCGATAAACGGCACGGTGTTCCCTTCGTCAAGCAGGCGAACGGCAGCTTCTACCTGTTCAGCACGAGCCTGAATTTCACCTGCGATAATGCGGCAGAAAGAATCATTCATCATGGATAGCTTCGTCTATAGGATAAAAAATCAGGGGATAGTTATACGGATTGACTGACAAAAATGCCAGCCATCTGCCGGGGCTTCGGATTGTTCCGGTCTCACTTAACGTATTCAATCTCGTTCACGTACCAGCTGGCTTCGCCACCAGGGGTGTTTACTACTGCGAGATCGCCGACTTCTTTTTTCAGCAGCGCTCGCGCCATTGGTGAGTCGATAGAGATGTAATCTTTACGACCGAAGATCTCATCGTAGCCAACAATACGGAATTTGCGGATGTCGCCATCGTCATTTTCAATCTCAACCCATGCGCCAAAGAAGACTTTGCCCTCCTGCTGCGGGGAGTAATCGACGATTTTCAGATTCTCCATGCACTTGGTCAAATATCGGACGCGGCGGTCGATCTCACGCAGGCGCTTTTTATTATACTGGTAGTCGGCATTTTCGCTGCGGTCACCCAGACTCGCGGCCCAGGTTACTTTTTTGGTGACTTCCGGGCGCTCTTCACGCCAGAGATAATTCAGCTCTTGTTTGAGTTTTTCATACCCTTCACGGGTTATCAGGGGCGTTTTCATCTTATTGTTTTACCTTCGACTCTGTGATGATGCGCACAATTAGTATTACGTGAGCATATCAACAGAATAAATAATGTATTGCGAGAAACATTGTATACTTAAGCTGCTGTTTAATATGCTTTGTAACAATTTAGCCTGGAATTCATACCAGAATTCGCTGGTGACTCACGTTAGCTTTCTTAAGAATATACACTTAATTGTTGCGAACCTTTGGGAGTAATAACAATGCAAGAGAACTATAAGATTCTGGTGGTCGATGACGACATGCGCTTACGTGCGCTTCTGGAGCGTTATCTGACCGAGCAGGGCTTCCAGGTTCGAAGCGTCGCAAACGCTGAGCAGATGGATCGTCTGCTGACCCGTGAGTCTTTCCACCTGATGGTGCTGGATTTAATGCTGCCGGGAGAAGATGGCCTGTCTATTTGCCGTCGCCTGCGCAGCCAAAGCAACCCGATGCCGATCATTATGGTTACGGCGAAGGGCGAAGAAGTGGACCGTATCGTTGGACTGGAAATCGGCGCTGACGATTACATCCCGAAACCGTTTAACCCGCGTGAGCTGCTGGCACGTATTCGCGCAGTCCTGCGCCGTCAGGCGAATGAACTGCCGGGCGCGCCTTCTCAGGAAGAAGCGGTCATTGCGTTTGGTAAGTTCAAACTGAACCTCGGTACGCGTGAAATGTTCCGTGAAGATGAGCCTATGCCGCTCACCAGCGGTGAGTTTGCGGTGCTGAAAGCACTGGTTAGCCATCCGCGTGAGCCGCTGTCCCGCGACAAGTTGATGAACCTCGCCCGTGGTCGTGAATATTCTGCGATGGAACGTTCTATCGACGTCCAGATTTCCCGTCTGCGTCGCATGGTGGAAGAAGATCCGGCGCATCCACGCTACATTCAGACCGTATGGGGTCTGGGCTACGTCTTTGTTCCGGACGGTTCTAAAGCATGAGGCGAATGCGCTTCTCGCCACGAAGTTCGTTTGCCCGCACGTTATTGCTCATCGTCACCTTGCTGTTTGCCAGCCTGGTGACGACTTACCTGGTAGTGCTGAACTTCGCGATTCTGCCGAGCCTCCAGCAGTTTAATAAGGTCCTGGCCTACGAAGTTCGTATGCTGATGACCGATAAACTACAGCTGGAGGACGGTACGCAACTGGTGGTGCCGCCCGCATTCCGTCGGGAAATTTATCGTGAGCTGGGTATTTCCCTCTATTCCAACGAGGCCGCTGAAGAAGCCGGACTGCGTTGGGCGCAACACTATGAATTCTTAAGCCATCAGATGGCGCAGCAGTTGGGTGGCCCAACGGAAGTCCGCGTTGAGGTAAACAAAAGCTCGCCGGTTGTGTGGCTGAAAACCTGGCTGTCGCCCAACATCTGGGTACGTGTGCCGCTTACGGAAATTCATCAAGGCGATTTCTCACCGCTGTTCCGCTATACGCTGGCGATTATGCTGCTGGCTATCGGTGGCGCGTGGCTGTTTATCCGTATCCAGAACCGACCGTTGGTGGATCTTGAACATGCGGCGCTGCAGGTGGGGAAAGGTATCATTCCACCGCCGTTGCGGGAGTATGGCGCTTCAGAGGTGCGCTCCGTAACCCGAGCCTTTAACCATATGGCCGCAGGTGTGAAGCAGTTGGCCGATGACCGTACGCTGTTAATGGCGGGCGTGAGCCACGATTTACGTACTCCGCTGACGCGTATTCGTCTGGCAACGGAAATGATGGGCGAAGAGGACGGTTATCTTGCGGAGTCCATCAATAAGGACATCGAAGAGTGTAACGCCATCATCGAGCAGTTCATCGATTACCTGCGTACCGGTCAGGAGATGCCGATGGAGATGGCGGATCTGAACTCGGTGCTGGGTGAAGTGGTTGCGGCAGAAAGCGGCTATGAACGTGAAATCGAAACTGCGCTGCAGCCTGGCGCCATTCAGGTGAAGATGCACCCGCTGTCGATCAAGCGTGCGGTTGCCAATATGGTGGTTAACGCCGCCCGCTACGGCAACGGCTGGATTAAGGTCAGTAGCGGTACGGAGACGCATCGCGCCTGGTTCCAGGTAGAAGATGATGGTCCGGGCATCAAGCCGGAGCAGCGTAAGCACCTGTTCCAGCCATTTGTCCGCGGCGACAGCGCGCGCAGTACCAGCGGCACGGGGCTGGGTCTGGCGATTGTGCAACGTATTATCGATAACCATAACGGCATGCTGGAGATTGGTACCAGTGAACGTGGTGGGTTGTCGATTCGTGCATGGCTTCCGGTTCCTTTCACTCGCGCGCAGGGTATCACGAAAGACGTATAAGAAAGGGAGGCGAAATGCCTCCCTTTGTTTACGGGATACAGAGTAAAACCTCTGGCTTAAATTGCTTTTAATTGATTAATTATAAATGGATTTTTTTGAATTAATAAAAGCAGTTTTCTTGGTGCACCAGTCGGCTGGCGTCGTTTCGTTTCCCAGCTTTTAACCAGGTCATAACTCACGCCAACAGCTATGGCAAAATCCTGTTGGCGTAACCCTGTTGCTTCGCGGATGGCTTTAACATCAATTTCGCTAAAGGTATGTACATGTTCAGGCTTAGGTGTTTCTTCACCTTTCTCTATACGCACCATTTCTTCTGCACTGGCCAGCAAATCGGCAAATAATTCGTCTTTCATTTTGGCCTCACCACACCGGATAGCGGTGTCCTGATGATTAAAATTCCCATGATTAAATCAGCATATTGGATAAGTGCATTAAAACTCTTTTTTGCTCTTCGGTTAAATCATCCTGTTCATTTTTAGGATAGAGCAAAGCGAGATAGATTCGACCTTTGCGCGTCACGTTGTAATAGATAACCCTAATACCGCTGCGTTTGCCCATACCAGAGCGACTCCAGCGAATTTTTCTGAATCCACCTGTACCAGCGATAGTATCTCCAGCCTCAGGGTTCTCTATAAGCGCCTCTTGAAAAGCGCGAAACTCATCGTCAGGCAAAAGTAACGGACGGCGTTTACTAAATCCTTGTAGCTCAATAAATGTGAACATAGCGCGTCCTGCGCATGGGGTTGATAGTACAGATTATAGGTGTACCGAGTACATTTTAAAAGATAAACACAATAAAAAACCCCTTACCCTCTCGGATAAGGGGCTATATAACGAATCAAAAATTACAGCTTCGGTCCGGCGCTAACCAGCGCTTCACCCGCAGGGGTGTCGGTGTATTTCTCGAAGTTCTCGATAAACAGTTTCGCCAGTGCATTGGCTTTTTCCTGCCACTGCTCTGGAGACGCGTAGGTATTACGCGGATCGAGAATGCGCGTATCCACGCCCGGCAACTCGGTCGGGATAGCCAGGTCAAACATCGGCAGACGGAACGTTTCTGCGTCATCCAGCGAACCGTTCAGGATGGCGTCAATAATCGCACGGGTATCTTTGATAGAGATACGTTTGCCAGTACCGTTCCAGCCGGTGTTAACCAGATACGCCTGCGCACCTGCCGCCTGCATACGTTTCACCAGCACTTCTGCATACTGCGTTGGGTGCAGAGACAGGAATGCTGCGCCGAAGCAGGCAGAGAAGGTTGGGGTCGGTTCGGTAACGCCGCGTTCGGTACCGGCCAGTTTGGCGGTGAAGCCAGACAGGAAATGGTACTGAGTTTGGTCTGCTGTCAGGCGAGAAACCGGCGGCAGCACGCCAAATGCGTCGGCAGTCAGGAAGATCACTTTGGTCGCATGACCCGCTTTTGACACTGGCTTAACGATATTATCGATGTGATAAATCGGGTAGGAAACGCGGGTGTTTTCAGTTTTGGAACCGTCGTCGAAGTCGATGGAACCATCTTCGCGCACGGTGACGTTTTCCAGCAGCGCGTCACGACGAATTGCGTTGTAGATTTCTGGCTCGGCATCTTTAGACAGTTTGATGGTCTTCGCGTAGCAACCGCCTTCGAAGTTAAATACGCCGTCGTCATCCCAGCCGTGTTCGTCATCGCCAATCAGGCGGCGTTTCGGATCGGTGGACAGCGTTGTTTTACCGGTACCGGACAGGCCAAAGAAGACTGCCACATCACCTTTTTCCCCGACGTTTGCCGAGCAGTGCATGGAGGCAATGCCTTTCAGCGGCAGCAGGTAGTTCATCACGGAGAACATACCTTTCTTCATTTCGCCGCCGTACCAGGTGCCGCCAATCAGCTGGATACGCTCAGTCAGGTTGAAAGCCACGAAGTTTTCAGAGTTCAGACCCTGCTCTTTCCATTGTGGGTTGGTGCACTTAGCGCCGTTCATCACGATGAAATCCGGTTTAAAATCAACCAGCTCTTCGTCGCTTGGGCGGATGAACATGTTTTTGACGAAATGCGCCTGCCAGGCAACTTCGGTAATGAAGCGCACGGAAAGACGGGTATCGGCGTTAGCACCGCAGAATGCATCAATGATAAACAGGCGCTTGCCGGAAAGTTGCTGGGTAACTAATCCTTTCAGATGCTGCCAGGTTTCCGGGGAGAGCGGTTTGTTGTCGTTCTTACCTTTACCTTTGTCGGACCACCAGAGCGTGTCGCGCGTGGTGTCGTCACGGACAATGTACTTATCCTTTGGCGAACGTCCGGTAAAGATACCGGTATCAACGGCAACGGCGCCGAGATTCGTTAACACGCCACGTTCATAACCTTCCAGGTTTGGATCAAGTTCTTCCTGGAAAAGCGTGTCGTAGTCTGGATTGTAAACGATATCCTGAACGTCATTGATACCATAAGCCTTGAGATCTTGCGGGGTTAAACTGTTGTTCACACGCATTTCACTGCTCCTTAGCCAATATGTATTACCTGGAATAGTAAGGTTTTTTAGGGATTGCTAACCGCGACAAGGCTCATAGATTTACGCATCCGGGAAAATCACGGGTTACCGAATACGCTGCGACTCCTGTCACAAAGAGGCGGATATTATGGCAGGAAACCCTTTTTTGTTGTGGAAAATGTTCTTAAAACGTTAATGAAGAGTGTTTTTGGCGGGAATCTTGTGAGTGTAATCGCATTCACGTAAGAAAATAACGTAACTCATACATATACAATATCGATTCACTTCCCGTCGCGTTAGTCTGAAATCAGCCTACCAATGCTCAAAATTGTGAAGTTGATGCGATAATTAGCTTTTCCCTTCATTCTGGAAACTGACATGGATAGTGCTGAAATTTCACGTACAACGCGTTTGGGCATGATATTTATCGGCCTGCTGCAGGGGGCATTATGCTACCTGCTGATGACATATCTGGTGCCCCATAACGACGGCTGGCTGTTCTATGGCATGCCTGCGACGATTGCGATCACCTCGGCACTTTTGCTTACTGTCGTTTCTTTCAAACAACGCGCGCTGTGGTATTGGATGGCGCTGATCTTTGTTGTGGTGCTGGCGATGAGCGTCTGGCTAAAGTGGCAAGTCGAGGACAGTGATAAGTGGCGGCAACATGAAGTTTTTATGTTCTACGGTTGGCGCTTACTGCTGATGGCGATGCTTGCCTTGCCCTGGATTCAGTACTCGCTTCATGTCTCTCGTGAGCAGGCGCGTTACCCGCATTTTTATCGGCAATTGTGGCTTAATGCGTTGACGTTGCTGATTGTCTTTGTCGCCAACGGTCTGTTCTGGCTGGTGCTCCTGCTATGGAGCGAGATGTTTAAGCTGGTCGGTATTCCCTTCTTCAGCACGCTCTTCTTTGATACCGACTGGTTTGGCTATGTGGCCTTTGGTCTGATTACCGCACTGGCAGTGGTACTGGCTCGTACACAGTCGCGTTTGGTCACGGCGGTACAAAAATTACTGACGTTTATTGCCACCGGTCTGTTACCTCTGGTCGCGCTGTTGGCGCTGATGTTCATACTGACCTTGCCCTTCACTGGACTGGAGGCTATTTCGCAACGCGTGTCTGCGGCCGGGTTGATGTCAACGCTGACGCTGCTCCTGTTGCTGTTGATGGCTATCGTGCGTGAACCGCAAAAAGAGGCGTTACCCTATCCTGGCGCGTTACGCTACCTGATCAAATGCTCTCTGATTGTCGCGCCCATCTATATGCTGATTGCTGGTTGGTCACTGTGGGTGCGAATACAGCAGTACGGTTGGACGCCTGAGCGTTTGTATGGCGTGCTGGTGGTCGTGGTACTGCTGGTATGGTCGTTTGGCTATCTGGCCAGCATTTTACGCCGCGGGCGCAATCCGCTTGAGCTTCAGGGGCCGGTCATTCTTGGCGTTTCGTTGCTGGCGTTGGGGCTGTTGGTTCTGCTGTCGTCGCCGGTTATTGATGCCTGGCGTATCAGCGTTAACAGCCATATGGGGCTGTATCACAGCGGGAAAATTAAACCGGATCAGGTCAGCCTGTATATGTTGGATCACAGCGGAAAACCGGGGCGCGCAGCGTTGGAAGCATTACAAAAAGATGTGGCGTTTAATCAAGACAGTAAGCGCAGACGCGACTTGAATTCTCTGCTGCAAGGGAGCCGGGATCCGGTTAAAGAGCTAACCGCAACACAGTTAGTATCGAAGGTTGTGATTGCTCCGGGGAGCGAGAAGCCAGACGATGCGTTCTGGACGTTTGTCAAAGCACAGGGGTATCGCATCACCTCTTGTGCTGAGCAGAATGCGTGCGTATTGGTGAGTCAGGACCTCAATGCGGATGGTCATCCTGAGCAGGTGCTATATGCTTTTGGCGATGGGGAGAGTCTGGTCTTCGGCATGCAGAAAAACAAATGGGATTTGTTAGCTGTTGCCAGGCTACCTGAAGGATTCAATAAGGATAAATTGCTGCAGGCGGTGGCGAATCAGCAACTGGGTTCAGCCCCCAGAATCTGGCGGGATATCACTATTGATGGCAAAAGACTGCCGATGACTTATTACACCGAGTGAGTGTGTTGCCGGCAGCGTTTATGCCGGATAGCGGCGCGAACGCCTTATCAGGCCTACGACAGTTTTTCCGTAGGCCTGATAAGCGCCGCGCCTTCAGGCAAGACGGTGATTAATGCACCTGTGGATCGGCAGGGGAGGCGTTGCTGCGGATCTCTGCAATATCCATGGCGTTAAACAGATAGTGGCTACCGCAGTAATCGCAGTGCATATCTATCTCGCCTTCTTCCGCCAGAATGCTGTCAACTTCTTCGTCCGGCAACGTTTTCAGTGCGCCTGCGCAGCGTTCGCGTGAACAGGTGCATTTGAACTCAACGTCCTGCGGATCGTAGAGAGTAACCTCTTCTTCGTGGTATAAGCGCCACAGCACTTCGTTGGCCGGCAGCGTCAGCAGCTCTTCGGCCTTGATGGTTTCGGTCAGGGCGGTCAGGTGATCGAAATCATCTGCCTGTGCGTTTTGCGCCGGCATCACTTGCAGCAGCATTCCGCCAGCAGCGGGTTTGCCATCAACGTCGCCAGTGCGGATGAACAGGCGTGTCGGCAGCTGTTCGGAACGCATGAAGTAGTCTTCCAGACAGGCTGCCAGCGTGTCACCTTCCAGACCGACCACGCCCTGATAACGCTCGCCTTCTTCCGGGGTAATGGTGATCACCAGGTAGCCGTTGCCCACCAGGGTTTTCAAATCGGCATCTTCAGGAATATCACCCTGCATGCGGGCCACGCCGCGCATCTGCTGATTGTTGTTGCCGTTGATGACGGCCAGGCTCAGCGGACCATCACCCTGCAACTGCACAGTGATATCACCGGCAAACTTCAGCGTAGCGGTGAGCAGGCTGGTGGCAACCAGCAGCTCAGCCAGTACGTTTTTGACCGGCTGCGGGTAAGTATGATTTTCGAGGATCTGTTGCAGGGTTTCCGAAACGGTCACCAGCTCGCCGCGCACGGCAAAGTTTTCAAACAGATAACGATGTAATTGGTCATGTTGCGGCATAATCATCTCTCTTGCAGGTGACAGTCACTCGCTGTCGCCATGTTTAAATCGTAACAGGTCGCGGCGCTCTTTCTTGTCCGGTCGCCTGTCCGGGTGCGGCATGGTTAACGCGTTAAGTTTACGCGCCAGCGCCATTTTTTCGCGTTTTTCCACGCTTTCCGCGGTTTCTTCATACAGCGTAACGGCTTCCGTTGCCGGGCGACGCTGCTCGGTAATGGCCTT
The DNA here is from genome assembly GCF_030334285.1 of Citrobacter sp. Cf087. NCBI lineage: Bacteria > Pseudomonadati > Pseudomonadota > Gammaproteobacteria > Enterobacterales > Enterobacteriaceae > Citrobacter > Citrobacter sp. Cf087. The sequence continues at coordinate 57,810 of NZ_JAOWED010000032.1, read as the reverse complement.
GATAATGACCGTTCGCTCGTCATTTCCCTGGCGAAGGGTGAGGGTGGCGTTCAGCTCGACAATCTTGCTCGGCTTACTGCGCTGGCCGTTGTAGTGCACCTTACCGCCTTCAACCATTTCGCGGGCTAGCGCACGCGTTTTGTAAAAGCGTGCAGCCCACAGCCATTTATCCAGCCTGACTTCAGCAGAGGGCTTTTCTTTCATGGCGTCTCCTTCACATCAGTGAGGGGATCAGTCGGCGGTAGTCATTCAGTGACGGATGGCGTGCGTACTGCTTTTCGGCGATGCCGGAGTCGGGATTGGTCACGCCGAGGCAGTAACGAATACCGTACAGAGCAGCGGCGTCGAGAATGGGTTCGCTGTCGTCAATAAACAGCGTCTTCTCTGCACTCATTCCCGTTTCTTCAGCCACAGCGTGCCATAACCGCTGATCCTCTTTGGGATAACCAAATGTGTGGGTGGAAAGTAATAAATCAAGGTGTGAGGCCAGACCGGTATGCTCCAGCTTCACCGCCAGATTATGCGGATGCGCGTTGGTGAGCAAAATACGGCGCTTGCCGCTGGCTTTTAAGGCATCAAGAAACGGTACGGTATCTTCACGCAAAACGGCGCGTGGTCCCTGTTCCGTTGTCATGGCGCAAATATCCAGATCCAGGCACTCGCTCCAGTAATCCAGGCAGTACCAGTTTAGCGTATGCTGCACGGCATGATACTGCTGACGAATATAGTCCTGGGCTTCCTGGGGAGAGATACCCTGCTTCGCGCCATAGGTTTCCGGCACCAGTTTTTGCCAGAAATAGTTATCGAATGCCAGGTCGAGCAGCGTGCCGTCCATATCTAACAACACGGTGTCGACATCCTGCCAGGCAATATTGATATGCATGGAAACTCCCCACAAGAAAACATGATGCGCGACAGAGTAGCATATCCTGTCGTGCGAGCGTGTTATCGAATCAGGCTTTCCGGGTCGTCAATCAGCGTTGGATTCAGGCAACTTTCGTAGTAGCTCTGAATTTCCGCGATGCGGGTGCGGTGACGCTGGTAGCGTCTGAATGCCTGCACGCTGTTGTAGACAGCGCATCCGAGCATGGAGAACATCAGCAGCGTCGTGCCAAGGTAGCGCCATAACCCTGAACGATCCGGGATACGGTGCAGGCCAATGTGCTGGGTGCCATTGGCGTCAGTCGAAATATTGGTGACGATCCCCTCTGCGCGAAATGGTGTCTGCATCAGCATCTGCGCCAGGCGCTGGAAGGCGTTCCACTGTTCCTGGGGAGGATAGTCATATAGCGAGGTCGTCGGCCACGGCTGATCGACCAGATCGCTGCCTTCATCGCTGATAATCAGGAAACCGCCGGGAGCAGGGCTATTCAGCGCCTGGGCCGCTCGCGCAGTCTCGCGTGAAATAAATGGTGCCGTAGAGGTATTCACCAGATTATCTAACGACTCAGCGCTTACCGGACGCAGCAGCACGTTCACCCCATCCAGTTTGCCTGCGTTCGCTCGCTTTACCAGCGCGGCCCAGTCTTTGCTGTTACCGAGGTTAACCAGCGCATTCTTTAAGCGTACACATTCATCTTTGGCTGCACACAGATCGGCCGTTTTCAGGACAATCTCACCAAAATCGTCCAGTAACACCATGCCGGACTTTTGGATTGCCGAGCGTAGTGATGCGCTGACGCGAGAGTCATCGTCAGGTTTGGGATGCAGCTGGCGGTTCACGGCCTGCGTGAGCGCAGTGGCCTTATTCACCAAATCGGATTCGGGCAGTGGTAATGCGCGTGCGTCATTCCAGATAATTTGTGAGCAATCGAAAGGCATAAACGGCGTGGTGGGCTGCGCATTCCAGCTCCCTTGGGTATGAATATTACACATACCCGTACCGCTCAGGTGCAGCGTATCACCCACGCGAACGCCCGCGTTTTCGAGCTGTTTAACGCTGGTGGCTTCGATAGTTTGCGCGCCCTTCATCCAGGAAAGCGTGACCTTTATCGGCATATCCAGCGGGATCCAAAACAGCAGCATCAGCAGTACCAGCAACGAGCCGCCAGCGATGACGGCGTTGCGCAGCCAATGTTGCAACGGGAAATTTTTGACTTCATCGTGCAGAGATAAAAAACGCCCCTGGCGGACAACGTGGCGATCGAGATAAATATCGATATCCGTTTGCTGGCCAAGGTCTTGGGCGATGTAAGGTTGCCAGTGAGGTGGGTAGATCAGATCGATAATACCCAGCGAGATATTATTAATTTGCTCCTGGTCGTTTTCGCCAAACAACCCCCAGCGACGCGGCGTACCGCGCAGACAATGAATTTCCCGCAGGGCGGTATTGGGCGGCGGGGCGAATAATCCCCACAGACCCGCAGCTAACAGCAACACCGCGCCACCGACTGCCCACGGAACAAACGTATTCGGGATAACCAAACAGAAAAAGAACAGCAGGAATGATGCGGTTATCAGCAACGCCTCGCGCAATCCCGAAGGGCGGCTGAGCGCATATTCTTCATGGGTTTCCTGGCGAATATTCAGCAGTTCAATCTGCTCACTTTCTTCACCACGAATGGATGCCTGGGTAGAAGCGGTGTGCTGCAACGCATAGCCACGCGCTTCCTGCATATATTCCTGCAGCGTATGGCCGTTCAACGAGATAACCAGCGGTATTGTATTGGTATGGATTATCTCAACGCTGTTTTCGTCATTGATGTATTGTTCCCAGAAAGGGGGAAGGTGCACCTCAACGGAATCAAGATAGTAGCGCCATTTGTTAGGATCGTCGGTGGTGATGCCGTAACGTGTAATCGAACGAGTAAGCACGATGACGCTATTACTTTGGGCATTCAACGTTAATGAGACTGGCGCAGAACTGGCTCCAGTTGGACCAGGTACTTGCTGAATTTGACTAAGGCTTTCGAGATAGTTTTCGACGGCACTGCGTTCTTCAGGCGCGAGTTTACGTTTCGAGGCGTCTGAGAAGACGCTGCTCAAGGGTAAATTTTTCTGCCTGGATTTTGATTTGAGTAGCCATCCTGCAAGCAATGAGCAGGCCAGCAAAGCAGCTAAAAAAATCAGAATGGTGCTCATGCTTTCCCCATCTTACTTAGTCTGTCAGGCGTGGTCAGTCGCACCCTGTTCAATATTCGTGATTCTGTGGTTGGCTATCGGCAAGTGTGGAGTCGAACTTGAGCATCTTTAAGTACAGCCCAGTAAAAGCGAATCATAGCAAAATCACTAAAAATGGAATATCAGCAAATTCCTGGAGTTATTTCAACCTATTGACTTTTAATTTGAAATAGGGATTAACTTTTAGTACGTTACATAAATGTAAATAAACGGCAATTCACATTGCCGAAACCGTGCGGTATATCGCACAATAACCCCAGATTTCACAGCAAAGATCCTCACAATGAGCAAATCATTACAGAAACCCACGATTTTGAAAGTGGAAACCGTCGCCCAATCCCGGCTGTTTAAAGTCGAAAGCGTGGACCTTGAGTTCAGCAATGGCGTACGCCGCGTTTATGAACGTATGCGTCCATCCACGCGTGAAGCGGTAATGATTGTGCCGATTGTTGACGACCACATGATCCTCATCCGCGAGTACGCAGTCGGGACCGAATCTTACGAACTGGGTTTTTCCAAGGGATTAATCGATCCTGGCGAAAGCATTTTTGAGGCGGCGAATCGGGAGCTGAAAGAAGAGGTGGGGTTTGGCGCAAAAGATCTGACGTTTTTAAAGAAACTCAGCATGGCACCATCTTATTTCTCCAGCAAGATGAACATCGTGGTGGCAGAAGATTTATATCCTGAATCGCTGGAGGGTGATGAACCTGAGCCATTGCCGCAGGTGCGCTGGCCGCTGGCGCATTTGATGGACCTGCTGGAAGATCCTGATTTTCACGAAGCGCGTAATGTCAGTGCGTTGTTCCTCGTACGCGAATGGCTGAAAGGGCAGGGGCGATTGTAGTTTATATTGCCGGATGGCGGCTGACGCCTTATCCGGCCTACAGAGTTCAGCACTTTCAAATAATTGCGCCGAAAATGTAGGCCGGATAAGACGCCCCTGGCGTCGCCATCCGGCAAAAGATTAGAATAGTTCGTGCGTCTCACCATTATCGATAATGGTCGTCCCCACTTCATGCACCGCCTGTTGCGTCGGCTGAGTGCCTTCAATGAAGTACTCTGCGCGGCTATTGCCACCGCTTGCCAGTTGTCCTGTGCTGCGATCGATATTGACCGTTACGATACCCGGTGGCGGCGTCAACGGCTGTTCAGGCACGCCTTCCAGCACGGACTTCATGTAGGCATCCCATGCTGGCTGCGCACTCTTCGCACCGCCTTCGTAGCCGGAGATTTGGTCTTTGATCGCGCCGGAAGCTGTCGTATGGCCAAGGTTGCGGCGATGATCATCAAAGCCGATCCATACTGACGTCACCACGCCTGGTCCGTAACCGGAGAACCACGCATCTTTAGAGCTGTTGGTGGTTCCGGTTTTCCCGCCGATATCATGACGCTGTAAATCGCGACCTGCGCGCCAACCGGTTCCCATCCAGCCTGGTTCACCAAATATATTGGTGTTCAGCGCGCTTTTAATCAGGAAGGCCAGCGGTGTGTTGATCACGTGCGGAGCGTATTCCTGTGTGCCGCTTTGCGCGACCAGTGCCTGGTTAGCCTGCTCAAGCTGCGGCATAGGCACGGCGGCATTCTGCTGTTCCTGCGAGACGGCGACATCTTCTACATTACTGTTTTCCAGCACGTTAGATTTCTGGGTATCGCCGTAAATCACCGGAATATCGCATTCCGGGCAGGCAATTTTCGGCTTCGCTTCGAAGATAACGCCGCCCATATCGCTTTCGATCTTACTGATGAAATACGGATCGACCAGGAAGCCGCCGTTAGACATCACTGCGTAACCGCGCGCCACCTGCAACGGTGTGAACGAAGCCGAACCCAGCGCCAGTGACTCGGTATGCACAATGTTCTGTGCCGGGAAACCGAAACGTTGCAGATACTCTGCCGCGTAATCCACGCCCATGGCGCGCATGGCGCGTACCATCACCACGTTTTTCGACTGACCCAGCCCCTGACGTAAGCGGATAGGACCGGCGTACTGCGGCGGGGAGTTCTTCGGCTGCCAGTCGGAACCAGCACCGGCATCCCAGCGGGAGATTGGCACGTCATTGAGCATGCTCGCCAGCGTCAGACCTTTATCCATCGCGGCGGTATACAGGAATGGCTTGATGTTAGAACCCACCTGGCGTAACGCCTGCGTTGCACGGTTAAACTTGCTCTGGTTGAAGTCAAAACCACCAACCAGTGCCAGCACCGCGCCGTTTTGCGGATTGATGGAGACCAGTGCGGAGTTGACGTCTGGCACTTGCGCCAGCCACCAGGCATCGCCCACCTGGCGTACCCAGATTTGCTGGCCGGCCTGTACCACGTCGGTCACTTTGCGCGGCGTTGGGCCTTGTTGAGTATCCGAGCGGTAAGGACGCGCCCAGCGCATGCCATCCATGCGTAATGACACTGACGTACCATCCGCCAGCGCGGCAATGGCTTCCTGCGGATTGGCACTGGTAACAACCGCCGGTAACAGCGGTCCATAAGTCGGCAGCGCTTTCAGCGTATCGGTGATTTTTTTGCTGTCCCAACTGCTTTCGCCCACTTTCCACAGCACGTTCGACGGGCCGCGGTAGCCGTGGCGCATGTCGTAATCCATCACGTTGTTGCGTACTGCCTGCTGAGCTGCCTGCTGTACTTTGCGTGTAATGGTGGTGGTGATGCGATACCCGTCTTCATAGGCTTTCTCACCATAACGGTTATACATCTCCTGGCGCACCATTTCAGACAGATACGGTGCAGAGAAAGCGATTTCCGGCGCGTGGTAGTTGGCGTCAATGGCCTCGCCGCGCGCCTGATCGTACTGGGCCTGCGTGATGTAGTTTTCGCTCAACATACGCGACAGTACAACGTTACGTCGCGCGGTTGCCCGGTCCATCGAATAGAGAGGGTTGAAGGTTGACGGCGCTTTTGGCAGACCGGCAATCACCGCAATTTCACTTAAGCTGAGTTGATCCACCGTTTTACCGAAATAGACCTGCGCGGCAGCACCCACACCATAGGCGCGATACCCCAGGTAAATCTTGTTCAGATACAGCTCGAGGATCTCATCTTTACTCAGCAGTTGTTCAATGCGGATCGCCAGGAACACTTCTTTGATCTTACGCATCAGCGTACGTTCCGGGCTCAGGAAGAAGTTTCTCGCCAACTGCTGGGTAATGGTACTCGCCCCTTGCGACGCGTGACCAGAGAACAATGCTACGCTGGCCGCACGGAAGATCCCCACCGGGTCTACCCCGTGGTGCTCATAAAAGCGGCTGTCTTCTGTGGCGATAAAGGCTTTAACCATTACCGGCGGCATCTGATCCAGCGTGACCGGGATTCGACGTTTCTCGCCATACTGCGCGATTAGCTCGCCGTCAGCGCTGTAAACCTGCATCGGGATCTGTAAACGCACATCTTTGAGCGTCGCGACGTCAGGTAATTGCGGCTCGATATAGCGATAAAGGCCATAAATCGAGCCTGCTCCCAGCAGGATGCAACATACTGCAAGGATTAATAAATACTTTACGAACTTCACTGGAGATTTCCCATTTAGTGGCATTTGGGCAGTTTATAAACAAACGCGCGGTAGTATAAAGGCAAGCCAGACGCATTGATATACCCGTTAAAGCGACGGGTGATAAGGAGATCATCAGCAATGGCTTTCAATATCTGGAAAATTGGTCTGCATATTCAGCAACATGAAGTGCTGGCTGTCGCTATCGTTCGCGAAGCATCAGGTTGGTATCTGCAACGCTGGTGGCGTATACCGCTGACGCCTCAGGTTATCGTCGATGGCCACATTCGCGAGCCTGAACAGCTGGTCGCCGCGCTACTGTCGTGGAGCCGGGAGCTCCCTCGCCGACACCATATTCATCTCTCTTTTCCCGCCAACAGGACGTTACAAAAAAAGTTTCCTCGTCCGACAATGACGTTACGTGAGCCAGAGCAAACCGCATGGCTGTCCGGTTCGATGGCGCGTGAACTGGATATGGCGCCGGATGCACTGCATTTTGATTATAGCGAAGACACGTTGAGCCCGGCGTTTAACGTCACTGCTGCGCAAAGCAAAGAGATTTCAGCGCTTCTGACGCTTATCCAAACCCTGAAGGTGCAGGTTACGGCGATTACCCCGGACGCCAGCGCGTTACAGCGATTTATTCCCTTCCTGCCGGAGCATCACCAGTGTCTGGTATGGCGTGATGATGCCCAGTGGTTATGGGCGACCCGTTCAGCATGGGGACGTAAATCAACGGGCGATATTGGCCGTATCGAGGAGCTTGCCACGACATTATCTCTGCCCACGACAGTCATTGCGCAATGCTCCCCCGGCGGCTTCGATCCTTTAAGCGCCGTGTCTGTACGCCAGCCGCCCATTCCAACGCAAAGCCATCACTTCGCCATTGCGCTGGGACTCGCTATGGGGGGCGTGTACTGATGATTGCGACCATTAATCTTCTGCCCTGGCGTCAGGCTCGGCGTTACGCTTGCCTGCGCTTCTGGGGCATCTTATTTAGCGCTTCACTCTTGCTTAGTATTGGCGTGTTGTTGCGCTATTACAGCGCTTTGAGTGTAGAAAATCGGGCTGAATTGTTGCTGGCAGACGCCGAAAAGACGCGGGCTGAGGCCCTCATGGCGCTGAAGCCGCGTGTGCAACAGCGCCAGCAACGATGGCAGCAGGTTCAGGCGCGGAACAAACAGCGTGAGCAGACCCGAAGCTGGCAGCGGGCTTTGCAAGGGCTGGCGGAATTACTGCCGGAGCAGGCGTGGTTAACAAAAATGACCTGGCAGGAGGACACGCTGGAACTGACGGGAAACACACTGAACTTTGCCGCATTGAAGGCATTGGAAGCGCAATTACGCCAGTTGCCGTTGTTTATGTTGAACAGCCCTGGAGAAACGCAGCAGGATGCGCAGGGACGCTGGCAATTCCACTTTCGACTGACACGGAGCGGTGCGCATGATAACGCTCTGTGATGTCTGGTTAGCGCAGTCGCCACGCTTTCGACTCATATGCTGGTGCGGCTGGATGTTGGGGTTACTCATACTGGTGACGCTATGTCTTTACCCCTTAGCGCGGGAGCGGACTATGCAACGCGAGTCGCTGGTCCAGCAACGTGCGGCTATTCAGATGCAATGGCGAGATGTATATCTGCTGGCGGCATCACCAGCAGAGTCTGAAGAGAAACTGACCCTGTTCTCCCCGCTGCTGTTTCAGAATTCACTTACCCGTCTTATCCACTGGCAACCCTCAGCTCAGGGGGGAGAGATGGCGCTGATATCGGCCTGGGATGCTATCCCGCTGACGTTTGTCCAGTTGGCGGCTCAGGGGATGAACGTCAGCCGATTTTCGCTTAGCGCAGAAGGTACGGAGCTGCTGCTAACGCTAAAGCTGGAGCGCCTGAATGATGGTTGAGCGCTGGCTGTTGATATGCGTAAGCGTACTGATGCTTACCGGTATGCGTAATCCCTTCCTGCCGCCGGAGGACCGTTGTCAAATTGCTGAGCTGTCGACATGGCGTTTTCAGGGCATGGTGAGTCAGGGCACACGACCCATCGGCATCGTTCAGGATAGCCAGAAAAAATGGCTGCGGGTTAAGCGAAATGACGTCCTGAAAAACGGTTGGACGATTATGCAGATAACGGCCCAGAACATAACTCTCGACACAGAAAAAAACTGCGAACCGCCGCGGTGGCAGTGGCAGCGACAAGGAGCGGTAAATGAAGCGATGGATAGCGTTGATACTAATGGCACTGGCGGTTGGGATAACAAGCGCGCTGGCGACGAAACCGCAAAACGTGACGCTGGTAGTCGATGATGTGCCGGTTACGCAGGTATTGCAGGCGCTGGCTGAACAAGAACAAAAAAACCTGGTGGTTTCGCCGGATGTCAGCGGTGTGCTGTCGCTGCATTTGACGGATGTCCCCTGGAAGCAGGCATTGCAGACGGTGGTGAAAAGCGCCGGTCTGGTATTACGCCAGGAGGGCAATATTCTGCATGTGCATTCTGTTCAATGGCAGAGTGAAAATGCGGCTCGTCAGGAAAACGAGCAGGCGCGGATTCAGGCTAGTCTTCCGCTGGAACATCGCAGCATCATTTTGCACTATGCTGATGCCACCGAGCTGGTAAAAGCCGGAGAAAAGCTGCTCAGTGCCAAAGGAAGCATGACGGTGGATAAACGAACCAACCGCTTACTGCTGCGTGACAATCGTGTTGTTCTCAACACCCTGGAAACGTGGGTGGCGCAAATGGATTTGCCGGTTGCCCAGGTTGAACTGGCGGCGCATATCGTCACCATTAATGAGAAAAGTTTGCGTGAGCTGGGGGTGAAGTGGTCACTGGCTGACGCACAACAACCGGGGGCGGTTGGGAATGTCACAACGCTTGCCAGCGATCTCTCTGTAGCCACCGCCACATCCCGTGTGGGATTTAACATTGGCCGTATTAACGGTCGTTTACTGGAACTGGAGTTGTCTGCGCTGGAGCAAAAACAGCAACTGGATATCATTGCCAGTCCACGATTACTGGCATCTCACCTGCAACCTGCCAGTATTAAGCAGGGCAGTGAGATCCCTTATCAGGTCTCCAGCGGTGAAAGCGGTGCGACATCCGTCGAGTTCAAGGAAGCGGTACTGGGGATGGAGGTGACGCCAACGGTGTTGCAGAAAGGGAGAATCAGGCTGAAACTGCATATCAGCCAGAATGTTCCGGGACAGGTTCTACAGCAGGCAGATGGCGAAGTGTTGGCTATCGACAAGCAAGAGATTGAAACGCAGGTCGAGGTAAGAAGCGGCGAGACGATTGCGCTTGGCGGGATTTTTTCACATAAGAATAAATCCGCAGCCGACAGCGTGCCGCTATTAGGCGACATTCCCTGGCTTGGCTCTCTTTTTCGCCATGATGGTAAAGAAGATGAACGGCGCGAATTAGTGGTCTTTATAACGCCCAGACTGGTTTCAACGGAATAACTTATGCATGAAAAGCCATTGTTTTTGCACTGAACACGTTTCAGGGATTTGACGTGAGGGTGTATTTAGCATACAAGGAGTACCGATTTGAGCGTCGGTACTTTTCTTTACTTATGCGGCAGTGAATACGCTTTGCCTTTCCGGTGGTGTGCCATAGGCTTATTGGGTGTCATTTGGCTGCGCGATACGTCGCCAGGTCTGATGTTTGCAGGGTAGCATGCCTGCCACGACCAGAAATGCGTTAGGTTTGGTGATTTATTCAGTTGCCAAACCCGCTTGAGTATTGAGATAATTTTCAGTCTGACTCTCGCAATATCTTATGAGGTTTCAGTTCATGTCCTGCTGCGCTGGGTGTCTGCGAAGCGGGTTTACCATTAACGAATAGTCTTAGTAGTACCGAAAAAATGGCAGAGAAACGCAATATCTTTCTGGTTGGGCCTATGGGTGCCGGAAAAAGCACTATTGGGCGCCAGTTAGCTCAACAACTCAATATGGAATTTTACGATTCTGATCAAGAGATTGAGAAACGAACCGGAGCTGATGTGGGCTGGGTCTTCGATGTAGAAGGTGAAGACGGCTTCCGTGATCGCGAAGAAAAAGTCATCAACGAGTTGACGGAAAAACAGGGTATTGTGCTGGCAACTGGCGGTGGCTCTGTAAAATCACGTGAAACACGTAACCGTCTTTCCGCGCGTGGCGTCGTGGTCTATCTTGAAACGACAATTGAAAAACAACTTGCGCGTACTCAACGTGACAAGAAACGCCCGTTGCTGCAGGTAGAATCACCGCCTCGTGAAGTTCTGGAAGCGTTGGCTGACGAACGCAATCCTCTGTACGAAGAGATTGCTGACGTGACCATTCGAACCGACGATCAGAGCGCAAAAGTCGTAGCAAACCAGATTATTCATATGTTGGAAAGCAACTAATTCTGGCTGAATACACACTCGTCTGCGGGTACATGTAACTAAGGTGGATGTCGCGTAATGGAGAGGATCACAGTCACTCTCGGGGAACGTAGTTACCCTATCACCATCGCGGCTGGTTTGTTCAATGAGCCAGCTTCATTCTTACCGCTGAAATCGGGCGATCAGGTTATGTTGGTGACCAACGAAACCCTGGCCCCCCTTTATCTCGATAAGGTTCGCGGCGTACTTGAACAGGCGGGTGTTAACGTTGATAGCGTTATCCTTCCCGATGGCGAGCAGCATAAAAGCCTGACGGTTCTGGATACGGTTTTCACCGCGTTACTGCAAAAACCGCACGGTCGTGATACCACGTTAGTTGCCCTTGGCGGCGGCGTGATTGGCGATCTGACCGGTTTTGCGGCAGCCAGCTATCAACGTGGTGTTCGTTTTATTCAAGTCCCGACAACCCTGTTGTCGCAGGTCGACTCCTCCGTTGGCGGCAAAACCGCCGTAAACCATCCCCTCGGTAAAAACATGATTGGCGCGTTTTACCAACCGGCCTCCGTGGTGGTGGATCTCGATTGTCTGAAAACGCTTCCTGCGCGTGAGCTGGCATCGGGGCTGGCGGAAGTGATCAAATACGGCATCATTCTTGACGGTGAATTTTTCAGCTGGCTGGAAGACAATCTGGATGCGTTGTTGCGTCTGGACGGTCCGGCGATGGCGTACTGTATTCGTCGTTGTTGTGAGCTGAAAGCAGAAGTTGTCGCAGCAGACGAGCGTGAAATGGGCTTACGTGCTTTACTGAATCTGGGGCACACGTTTGGCCATGCGATCGAAGCTGAAATGGGTTATGGCAATTGGTTACATGGTGAAGCGGTGGCCGCTGGTATGGTAATGGCTGCCCGTACGTCTGAACGTTTGGGTCAGTTCACCTCCGCTGATACGCAGCGCATCATTACGCTGTTACAGCGAGCAGGCTTACCGGTGAATGGGCCGCGTGAAATGTCCACTGAGGCTTATCTGCCGCACATGCTGCGAGATAAAAAAGTGTTAGCGGGAGAGATTCGTTTGGTGCTTCCGCGAGCGATAGGGAAGAGTGAAGTGCGCGGCGGAGTGTCGCACGAGGTGGTTCTTAACGCTATTGCTGATTGCCAGCAGGCGTAACAACAAGAAAGGTCAGGCTTACGTTGCGAAACGTAGGTCTTTTAGCTTCAGGTTATGTGCAAAGTCGTAAGCATTAACCTTTGAGTGGGGTGTTAAATGGATGAATTCAAACCAGAAGACGAGCTGAAACCCGATCCCAGCGATCGTCGTACTGGTCGTTCTCGTCAATCGTCTGAACGCGATAATGAGCCGCAAATCAATTTTGATGATGTTGATCTGGATGCTGACGATCGCCGTCCTGCGCGCGCACGCAAAGAGCGTGATGAAGAGCAGAACATTGAAGAAGAGTATGAATCTGATGACGATACCGTGGATGAAGAGCGTGTAGAACGTCGTCCGCGCAAGCGTAAGAAAGTCGCCAGCAAGCCTGCCTCCCGCCAGTATATGATGATGGGCGTGGGTGTTCTGGTACTGCTGCTGCTGATTATCGGCATTGGTTCTGCGCTGAAAGCCCCCTCATCTTCTTCCAATGAGCAGGCAGCATCTGGTGAGAAGAGCATCGATCTCTCTGGCAGCAATGCAACGGATCAGGCGAGTGCAACGACACCTGCAACGGGCGCAGAGCAGACTGCTGGCAATACCCAGCAGGATGTTTCCCTGCCACCGATTTCCTCTACCCCGACTCAAGGTCAGGCACCTGCGGCAACTGAAGGGCAGCAGCGTGTTGAAGTGCAGGGCGATTTGAACAACGCTCTGACACAACCGCAAGGCCAGGAGCAAGTTAACAACGCTGTAGTTAACTCTACGCTGCCGACCGAACCTGCGACCGTTGCGCCGATGCGTAATGGTAATGCTGCGCGCCAGACTGCGAAAACGGAAACGACTGAACGTCCTGCGGCTACGCATCAGGAACGTAAACAGGCCGTAATTGAGCCGAAGAGCAAACCGCAAACTACGGTGAAAGCGACGCCGACAGAGCCGAAACCTGTTGCCCAGGCAAAACCAACCGCAACTGCGCCGACTACCACAACCAAAGCGCCTGTGGTAACCGCTACGCCGAAAGCGACCGCTGAGCCGAAAGCAACCACGACGGCGCCAGCACAGACCGCAACGCCTGCGCCAACGGCGACAGCAACAACGACAACACCTGTTGCTGGCGGAGCGAAAAGTGCAGGTAACGTTGGAGCGTTAAAATCTGCGCCGTCCAGCCATTACACGCTGCAGCTCAGCAGTTCTTCTAACTACGACAATCTGAACGGTTGGGCGAAGAAAGAAAACCTGAAGAACTATGTGGTGTACCAGACGACGCGTAACGGTCAACCGTGGTATGTTCTGGTGACAGGCGTGTATGCGTCTAAAGAAGATGCGAAACGTGCAGTGTCTACGTTACCCGCTGATATTCAGGCGAAAAACCCGTGGGCAAAACCGCTGCACCAGGTTCAGGCCGATTTGAAGTAAGATAGGATATGTTCTGCAATGGTTTGCTGTTTCGCCCAATTGCGGGACAAAGACTAAAGCGCAGGATGCTGTCGGAGCTTTCTCCACAGCCGGAGAAGGTGTAATTAGTTAGTCAGCATGAAAAAAAATCGCGCTTTTTTGAAATGGGCAGGGGGGAAATACCCCCTGCTTGATGATATTAAACGGCATTTACCTCAGGGTGAGTGCCTGATTGAACCTTTCGTGGGTGCCGGGTCGGTGTTTCTCAACACCGACTTTTCTCGTTATATTCTTGCCGATATCAACAGCGACCTTATCAGTCTCTATAACATCGTGAAGACGCGTACCGATGAGTATGTGCAGGCTTCTCGTGAGCTGTTTATGCCTGAAACCAATCAGGCTGAGGTGTACTATCGGTTCAGAGAAGAATTTAATGCCAGCCAGGATCCGTTCCGCAGAGCAGTGCTGTTCTTGTATCTGAACCGCTTTGGTTACAACGGATTATGCCGTTATAACCTGCGCGGCGAGTTTAACGTCCCGTTTGGGCGTTATAAAAAACCTTACTTCCCGGAAGCCGAGTTGTACCATTTTGCTGAGAAAGCGCAGAATGCGGAGTTCCATTGCCTCTCCTATGAAGAGTGCATGGACCGTGCGGATAGCAACTCTGTGGTCTATTGTGACCCGCCTTATGCACCACTTTCGGCGACGGCAAATTTCACTGCGTATCACACCAACAGCTTTAGCCCGAAAGAGCAGGCGCATTTGGCCGAGATGGCAGAAAAGCTGGTCAGTAAGCAGATCCCAGTGTTAATTTCGAACCACGATACGCCCGATACCCGTGAATGGTACCGAGCGGCGAAACATTTTCAGGTCAAAGTGCGGCGCAGCATAAGCAGCAATGGCGGCACGCGTAAAAAGGTGAACGAACTGCTGGCACTGTATAAACCAGGAGTCGTAACGCCTGCGAAGAAATAAATCTCAAGGAGAAGCGGATGAAACAGTATTTGATCGCCCCCTCAATTCTGTCGGCTGATTTTGCCCGCCTGGGTGAGGACACCGCGAGAGCGCTGACTGCCGGTGCCGACGTTGTGCACTTCGACGTCATGGACAATCACTACGTACCGAACTTGACCATCGGACCGATGGTACTGAAATCGCTGCGTAAATATGGCATCACTGCCCCGATTGATGTTCACCTGATGGTGAAACCAGTCGATCGTATTGTCCCGGACTTCGCCGCCGCCGGTGCCAGCATCATTACTTTTCACCCGGAAGCCTCCGAGCATGTCGATCGCACTTTACAGCTGATCAAAGAGCATGGCTGTAAAGCGGGCCTGGTGTTCAACCCGGCAACGCCGCTGAGCTATCTGGACTACGTCATGGATAAGCTCGATGTGATCCTGCTGATGTCCGTTAACCCAGGCTTTGGCGGGCAGTCCTTCATCCCACAAACGCTGGATAAGCTGCGCGAAGTGCGTCGTCGCATTGATGAATCTGGCTACGATATCCGCCTCGAAGTGGACGGCGGTGTCAAAGTGAACAACATTGGCGAAATAGCTGCTGCAGGCGCAGATATGTTTGTCGCAGGCTCCGCGATTTTCGACCAACCAGACTACAAAAAAGTCATTGATGAAATGCGCAATGAACTGGCGAAGGTAAGTCATGGATAAGTTTCAGGATATTCGGGGCGCTGCATTTGACCTCGACGGTACACTGGTCGACAGCGCGCCGGGATTAGCCGCAGCGGTGGATATGGCGCTGTATGCGCTGGAATTGCCGGTTGCCGGAGAAGAACGCGTTATCACCTGGATTGGCAACGGTGCAGACGTACTGATGGAGCGCGCGCTGGCGTGGTCTCGTCAGGAGCGCGCGACATTACGTAAAACGATGGGTAAACCGCCCGTTGATGATGATATTCCCGCTGAGGAACAGGTACGTATTTTGCGTAAGCTGTTCGACAGATACTACGGTGATGTCGCAGAAGAGGGGACATTCCTGTTCCCTGATGTTGCCGACACGCTGGGCGCGCTGCATGCGAAAGGATTGCCGCTGGGTCTGGTGACCAACAAACCGACCCCGTTTGTCGCACCATTACTCGAAGCATTAGATATCGCCAAATACTTTAGCGTGGTCATCGGTGGTGACGACGTGCAGAATAAAAAACCGCATCCGGATCCGCTGCTGCTGGTGGCAAGCAAGCTTGGCATCAAGCCTGAGCAAATGCTCTTCGTAGGGGATTCACGCAATGATATTCAGGCGGCAAAAGCTGCTGGCTGTCCGTCCGTTGGCCTGACCTATGGCTACAACTACGGTGAGTCGATCGCGCTGAGCCAGCCCGACGTTATTTACGACCGTATTAATGAACTACTGCCCGCTCTCGGGCTTCCGCATAGCGAAAATCAGGAATCAAAAAATGACTAAGCCCATCGTTTTTAGTGGCGCACAGCCCTCAGGTGAATTGACCATTGGCAACTATATGGGTGCGCTGCGTCAGTGGGTGAGCATGCAGGATGACTACCATTGCATCTACTGCATCGTTGACCAACATGCCATCACCGTTCGTCAGGATGCTCAGCAGCTGCGTAAAGCAACGCTCGATACGCTGGCGCTGTACCTGGCATGCGGTATCGATCCTGAAAAAAGTACAATTTTCGTGCAGTCTCACGTACCGGAGCATGCACAGTTAGGTTGGGCACTGAACTGCTACACCTACTTCGGCGAGCTGAGCCGTATGACCCAGTTCAAAGATAAATCCGCACGCTATGCGGAGAACATCAACGCCGGCCTGTTTGATTATCCGGTACTGATGGCGGCAGACATTCTGCTGTATCAGACCAACCAGGTACCGGTTGGCGAAGATCAGAAACAGCATCTGGAACTGAGCCGCGATATCGCCCAGCGCTTCAACGCCCTGTATGGCGAGATCTTCAAAGTGCCTGAGCCGTTCATTCCTAAATCCGGTGCGCGCGTGATGTCGCTGCTGGAGCCGACGAAGAAAATGTCCAAGTCGGATGACAACCGCAACAACGTGATCGGTCTGCTGGAAGATCCGAAATCTGTGGTTAAGAAAATCAAACGCGCGATGACCGACTCTGAAGAGCCGCCTGTTGTACGCTACGACGTGCAGAACAAAGCGGGCGTTTCCAACCTGCTGGATATCCTCTCTGCGGTTACCGGCCAGAGCATTCCGGAGCTGGAACAGCACTTCGAAGGCAAAATGTATGGTCATCTGAAAGGTGAAGTCGCAGAGGCCGTTTCCGGTATGCTGACCGAGCTTCAGGAGCGTTATCACCGTTTCCGTAACGATGAAGCTTTCCTGCAGAAAGTGATGAAAGACGGTGCGGAAAAAGCCAGCGCACGTGCTTCTGTTACGCTGAAAGCCGTTTACGAAGCGATTGGTTTTGTCGCCAAGCCGTAATGCGCTCTGTGTTGTTGAAGAAACCGGGTTAGGCCCGGTTTTTTTTCGCCTGTTGGTTTGTGAACCTCAAAAAATGTGAAGCGCCTCGCCGTTTGCATATTTCCTCATTGCGTTATATCTTCACTTTAATGAAGATATAAATATTCAATTTACTGAAAATATAAAATGCGTCGGACATTTATCAAGAAAGAGGGGGTTGTGCTGACAACCCTGGCCCGTTACCTGCTCGGTGAGAAGTGCGGTAACAGATTGAAAACTATTGATGAACTGGCAGCCGAGTGTCACTCATCGGTAGGGTTAACCCAGGCTGCGTTGAAAACGCTGGAATCCTCTGGGGCAATCCGTATTGAGCGTCGTGGGCGCAACGGTAGCTATCTGGTGGAGATGGATAACCGTACGCTGCTAAAGCATGTGGATATTAATAACGTGGTCTGTGCGATGCCGCTGCCTTACACCCGTTTATATGAAGGGCTGGCGAGTGGGCTGAAAGCGCAGTTCGATGGGATCCCGTTTTATTACGCACACATGCGTGGGGCTGATATTCGCGTGGAATGCCTGCTAAACGGCGTCTACGACATGGCGGTGGTTTCTCGTCTGGCGGCGGAAAGTTACCTTGCTCAGGACGGGCTGCGTATCACGTTGGCGCTGGGACCGCATACCTACGTTGGCGAGCATCAGCTAATTTGTCGCAAGGGCGAATCTGCAGATGTAAAACGTGTCGGGCTCGATAACCGTTCGGCGGATCAGAAAATCATGACCGAGGCCTGTTTTGGCAACCGTGACGTTGAATTGATCGATATGCCTTATCACGAAAGCTTGCAGCGCATCGCGAAAGGGGATGTGGATGCGGTTATCTGGAACGTGGTTGCCGAGGCCGAGCTGGCGGTACTGGGGTTAGAAGCCACGCCGCTCACCAACGATCCGCGATTTCTGCAGGCCACGGAGGCCGTGGTACTTACCCGCGCAGAGGATTATGCGATGCAGCAGCTACTGCGCGCCGTTGTTAACAAAGAGGCGCTGCTTGCCCACCAACAACGTGTGGCGAACGGTGAACAGGAACCCAGTTATTAAGTGAAGGCAAACGACATGGAAAACAGGCTTAACCTGCTGTGTGAAGCAGGCGTTATCGACAAGGATATTTGTAGCGGCATGCTGCAAGTGGTCAGGCGGTTGGATGAAGAGTGGCGTTTGCCGATTCACAGCGAGCAAGGAACCATGGCGATGACCCATATGGCGAGTGCGTTAATGCGCAGCCGCCAGGGCGAAGTGATTGAAGCGCTGGATGGCGAGTTGCTGGAGGAGTTGGCGCAATCTCATCTCTGGCCAACTATTTTGCTGGTACATCAGGCGCTGATGAAAGAGTTTACGGTGGCGCTGCACGCGAATGAAGAAGGCTATATGCTGGCGAACTTGTATGGATTGTGGATGGCGGCGAACGAAGGCGTCTGAAATCAATGGGGAATGAGCTTATTGCATCTTAAATATTCAAAAAAATGAATATTTAACTGAAGGATTAGAAACGAGGCCGAGAAATGTTTATAGACGCATTGAAACGCCAGAACCCCGCGCTAATCTCCGCCGCTATCGCGTTATGGCAGCAGGGAAAGATCGCTCCTGATAGTTGGGTCATTGATGTTGACCAGGTCATTGAGAATGGCAAACGTCTGCTGGATGTCGCGGGGCAACATGGTATCTCGCTGTATCTGATGACCAAACAGGTTGGACGTAACCCGTGGCTGGCGGAGAAACTGTTGCAGCTTGGCTATGAAGGCATCGTGGTTGTCGATTACAAGGAGAGTCGCGTCATGCGCCGTGCCGGGTTGCCGGTTGCGCATCAGGGACATCTGGTGCAGATCCCGTCGCGGCTGGTCAATGAAGCTGTAGCGCAAGGTACTGAAGTCATCACATTGTTCTCACTGGAGAAAGCGCGCGAAGTTTCCGCTGCTGCGGTGAAGGCCGGTTGTGAACAGAACGTGATGCTGAAGGTGTACGACAAAGATGATTTTCTCTACCCGGGGCAGGAAAGCGGATTTCCGCTGATGTATCTGACGGATGTGGTCAATGAAATCCGCAGACTGCCGTGCCTGCGCCTGAGCGGCCTCACCCATTTCCCATGCCTGTTATGGGATGAAAACTCCGCGCAGACGATGCCGACGCCTAATCTGCATACGCTGGTAAATGCCCGACGTCAGTTGGTTGAGGCCGGGATTGCCATTGAGCAGCTTAATGCGCCGTCAGCCAGTAGCTGTTCGTCACTCCCTTTGCTGGCGGAATATGGTGTCACCCATGCGGAGCCGGGTCATGCGTTGACCGGCACCATTCCTTCCAATCAAAAAGGCGACCAGCCGGAACGCATTGCGATGCTGTGGTTGAGCGAGATATCGCACAATTTTCGCGGGGACAGTTATTGCTACGGCGGGGGCTATTATCGTCGCGGCCATGCGCAAAATGCGCTGGTCTTTACGCCAGAAAATGACGCGCCGATCGCAGCGAAGCTAAAACCCGTGGACGACAGCAGCATTGACTACTACCTGCCTGTGGCCGGTGAGTTTCCGGTGAGCAGCGCGGTGATCTTCTGTTTTCGCACCCAGATCTTCGTGACGCGTAGCGACGTGGTGCTGGTGTCGGGCATTCAGCGCGGCGTAGCTGAAATCGTCGCGCGATACGACAGTCTCGGCAATATTCTGGAGGACTAATGGCCCGATTCGTGGTGTTGGTAATCGACAGTTTTGGCGTTGGCGCAATGAAAGACGTCACGCGGGTCAGGCCGCAGGATGCCGGAGCGAATACCTGTGGTCATATCCTGGGCGAACTCCCGCAGTTACGGCTGCCAACGCTTGAGAAGTTGGGGCTGATTAACGCTCTGGGCTTTGCGCCGGGCGTGATGAAACCTTCGGAATCGGCAGTCTGGGGCGTTGCGGAGCTGCAGCATGAAGGGGGAGATACCTTTATGGGCCATCAGGAGATTTTAGGTACACGGCCTCAGGCCCCGCTGCGGATGCCATTTAGCGACGTCATTGATCGCGTTGAGCAAGCGCTAAAAGCCGCAGGCTGGCAGGTGGAACGTCGCGGCGGCGACCTGGCGTTTCTTTGGATCAACGATGCGGTTGCAGTGGGCGATAACCTCGAAGCGGATTTAGGTCAGGTCTACAACGTCACTGCCAACCTGTCCGCTATTGCGTTTGATGAGGTGCTAAAGATTGGCCGCGTAGTGCGTGAACAGGTTCAGGTCGGGCGCGTCATCACCTTTGGCGGCCAGCTTGCGAACAGCCAGCGCATTCTGGATGCCGCCGAAACGATGGAAGGGCGCTTTGTCGGCATTAATGCCCCACGCTCCGGCGCGTATGAAAGCGGTTTTCAGGTCAGGCATATGGGCTTTGGCGTAGATGAGCAGGTACAGGTACCGCAAAAACTGCATGACGCCGGAATCCCTACCGTGCTGGTCGGTAAAGTGGCGGACATCGTTGGCAATCCGCACGGGCGCAGCTGGCAAAACCTGGTAGATAGCCAGCAGATTATGGATATCACGCTTAACGAATTTAACGCGGAATCGACGGTATTTATCTGTACCAACATTCAGGAAACCGATCTCGCCGGACACGCTGAAGACGTCGCACGTTATGCCGAACGGCTGCAGCTTGTTGATCTTAATCTTTCACGCCTTCTGACCGCTATGGAGCCAAATGACTGTCTGGTGGTCATGGCCGATCACGGCAACGATCCGACCATAGGGCACAGCCACCATACCCGGGAAGTTGTGCCGGTATTGGTGTATCAACAGGGGCTTGAGCCTGCGCAATTAGGCATCCGGGCGACGTTATCCGATGTTGGCGCTACGGTGTGTGAATTTTTCGGCGCGGCGGCGCCACAAAACGGCTGTTCTTTTCTCTCGGCATTACGCCTTACAGGAGACACCTTATGAACTTTGATCCGACGGGCTACACCTGGGTCCACGAACATCTGCATATCGATCTCTCCGGATTTAAGAATAACCTCGACTGCCGGTTAGATCAGTACGATCTCATTTGTCAGGAAATGAAGGATCTCCGGGCGTTAGGCGTCAGCAACATTATTGAGATGACCAACCGCTATATGGGACGTAATCCGCAATTCATGCTCGACCTGATGCGCGATACCGGAATCAACGTCGTGGCCTGCACAGGCTATTACCAGGATGCGTTCTTCCCTGAACATGTTGCGGCCCGCAGCGTAGAACAGCTCGCGCAGGAGATGGTCGATGAGATTGTCGTCGGTATTGATGGCACTGAATTGAAGGCCGGAATTATCGCGGAAATTGGCTCTAGTGAAGGCGTGATTACGCCGCTTGAAGAGAAGGTGTTTATCGCCGCGGCGCGGGCACACATCGAAACCGGACGCCCCATCTCAACCCATACCTCTTTTAGCACGATGGGAGTGGAACAGCTGGTGTTGCTACAGGCGCACGGCGTCGACCTTTCCCGCGTAACCGTTGGTCACTGCGACCTGAAAGATAATCTCGACAATATCTTACGCATGATCGAGCTCGGCGCGTATGTGCAATTCGATACCATCGGAAAAAACAACTATTACCCGGACGAGAAACGCATCGCCATGCTGCACGCGATACGCGATTGCGGACTGCTTAGCCACGTCATGCTCTCTATGGACATTACCCGCCGCTCGCATTTAAAAGCCAATGGCGGCAATGGCTACGACTATCTGTTAACCACCTTTATCCCACAGCTGCGCCAGTCAGGATTCAGTCAGGCCGATGTGGACACGATGTTACGTGATAACCCCTCAAAATTTTTCCAATAAGGACAGAATCATGAAAAAGATTGGCGTTGCTGGCTTACAGCGTGAGCAGATTAAAAAAACCATCGAAACCGCAGCACCGGGCTGCTTTGAAGTCTCCATTCATAACGATATGGAAGCGGCGATGAAGGTGAAATCCGGACAACTGGATTACTACATCGGCGCTTGTAACACCGGTGCGGGTGCAGCACTGTCGATTGCCATCGCGGTGATTGGCTACAACAAGAGTTGCACTATCGCCAAGCCGGGTATTAAGGCGAAAGACGAACATATCGCAAAAATGGTTGCGGAAGGGAAAGTGGCGTTTGGTCTCTCCGTCGAACATGTTGAACATGCGATTCCGATGCTGGTTAACCACCTGAAATAAAAGGCATGACTATGGATCTGTATATTCAGATTGTGGTGGTGGCCTGCCTGACCGGCATGACGTCACTTCTGGCACACCGCTCGGCGGCCGTCTTTCATGACGGCATCCGCCCGATTCTGCCGCAGCTGATCGAGGGGTACATGAACCGCCGGGAGGCGGGAAGTATCGCGTTTGGTCTGAGTATCGGCTTTGTCGCGTCGGTGGGGATCTCCTTTACCCTGAAAACCGGCTTGCTCAACGCTTGGCTGCTGTTCCTGCCGACGGATATTCTCGGCGTGCTGGCAATGAACAGCCTGTTGGCGTTCGGTCTGGGCGCTATCTGGGGCGTATTGATTCTGACCTGCCTGCTGCCGGTGAACCATTTGCTCACGGCGCTGCCGGTTGATGTACTGGGCAGCCTCGGTGAGCTGAGTTCTCCGGTGGTTTCCGCATTCGCACTCTTCCCGCTGGTGGCGATTTTCTACCAGTTTGGCTGGAAACACAGCATTATCGCGGCAGTAGTGGTACTGATGACCCGCGTGGTGGTGGTGCGTTACTTCCCGCATCTGAACCCGGAATCGATTGAGATTTTTGTGGGGATGATGATGCTGTTGGCGATCGCCATTACGCATGATATTCGCCATCGCGGTGATGAGGAGATGGATGCCAGTGGGCTATCGGTCTTTGAAGAACGAACCTCACGGATTATTAAAAACCTGCCGTATATTGCCATTGTAGGCGCGCTGATTGCCGCCGTTGCCAGTATGAAAATTTTTGCTGGTAGCGAGGTCTCAATTTTTACGCTGGAAAAAGCCTATTCAGCGGGGATTACGCCTGAGCAATCGCAGACGCTGGTTAACCAGGCGGCGCTGGCGGAATTTATGCGTGGGTTGGGTTTTGTGCCGTTGATTGCCACCACCGCGCTGGCAACCGGTGTATACGCGGTAGCGGGCTTCACCTTTGTTTATTCCGTTGGTTATCTGGCACCGAACCCGTGGATAGCGGCAATCCTTGGCGCTATCGTGATTTCCGCGGAAGTGTTGCTGCTGCGCTCAATTGGCAAATGGCTGGGGCGTTATCCGTCAGTGCGTAACGCATCGGACAATATTCGTAATGCGATGAATATGCTGATGGAAATGGCGCTGCTGATAGGCTCGATTTTTGCCGCCATTAAGATGGCTGGCTACACCGGTTTCTCGATTGCGGTGGCGATTTACTTCCTTAACGAATCGATAGGGCGTCCGGTGCAGAAGATGGCGGCCCCGGTCGTGGCGGTGATGATTACGGGTATTGTGCTGAATATTCTCTACTGGTTTGGTCTGTTTGTTCCGGCCTGAGGAGGCGTAAAACATGAAGACGTTCCCTCTACAAAGTCTGACGCTCGCGCAAGCACAACAAAAGCAGTTTGCGCTGGTGGATACGCTCTGCCGTCACTTTCCTGGCGCTGACTTTCTGGCCGGTGGCGATTTCGGGCTGACCCCGGGGCTGAATCAGCCCCGGGTCACGCAGCGTGTGGAAACGGTGCTGGCCGAGGCGTTTCATGCTGAAGCCGCCGTGCTGGTTCAGGGGGCTGGCACCGGGGCTATTCGCGCCGGGCTGGCCGCACTGCTCAAACCCGGGCAGCGGCTGCTGGTACACGACGCACCTGTGTATCCTACAACACAGGTGATCATCGAGCAGATGGGCATCACCCTGGTCAGGGCTGATTTCAACAGTCCCTCGGCAATCATGCGGGCTATTACGCAGTATCGCCCTGATGCCGCGCTGGTACAGCATACGCGGCAGCAACCGCAGGACCATTACGTTTTAGCGGATGTGTTGGCGGAAATAACACAATGCGGCGTACCGACATTAACCGATGATAACTACGCGGTGATGAAAGTAGAGGGTATCGGCTGCGAATGCGGGGCGACGCTGTCCACCTTTTCCTGCTTTAAGCTCTTCGGCCCGGAAGGCGTAGGGGCGGTTGTTGGCAAGGCAGAGGTCATCGCTAAAATCCGTAACACCCTCTATTCCGGCGGCAGCCAGATCCAGGGAGCGCAGGCGCTGGAGGTGCTGCGTGGCCTGGTTTTCGCCCCGGTGATGCATGCGGTACAGGCTGGGGTATCTGAACGGCTGCTAACAATGCTCAATAGTGGAGTGCTACCCGAGGTGAAACAGGCTGTTATTGCCAATGCCCAGTCGAAGGTGCTGATCGTGGAGTTTCACCAGCCGATTGCCGCCCGTGTGCTGAAAGCGGCGCAAGAGAGAGGTGCGCTACCGTATCCGGTAGGAGCTGAGTCGAAGTATGAGATCCCTCCGCTGTTCTATCGCCTTTCGGGGACGTTTCGCGAAGCTAATCCGTTGCTGGGTGATTATGCGATTCGCATTAATCCTAACCGAAGTGGAGAAGAAACGGTGCTGCGTATTTTGCGCGAGAGCGTGAGCGCGATGATGTGTGAATGAGTAGCTAATCTATAAATGCAAAAACCGGGAAATTCCCGGTTTTTTTGTATCTGCGCAATCGCGTATATTATTGATTTGCAGCCGGGCCGCAGCCACCAATAATTTTAGAAACTGAAATCGCCGGATGGAATAAATAATCGTAGCTACAGTTGTTTTTTGTGTTTTCAATATGACCAGTACATGCGGTCAGCGTAGCCAGTACACCTGCCACGATGGTGATTTTTGCAAATTTAAACATGATAAAATCCTTGTAAAATATCTATTTATTAAATGGATGAAATCCATTTCTCGGCGATTAAGATATCAACTAAGGAAGATTTTAAATAGTCCGAATAAGGACATGATAATGTTAGGATAAATTATATTTTTAATGAATTAAAATGCTATGAAATGTATCTATTTTTAATAAATTGATGAATGCTATGGATGATATTTTATTTAGATTAAATATTAACTTTTGTGAATCATAAATAAATGCCCTGAATATCAGGGCATTTATTAGCATTCAATTAATGATTCGAGAACCAGTTCAGCTTATCGCGTAGTCCAACCACGCGACCGACGATAATCAGCGCCGGACTTTCAACCTGCTGTGCCAGCTCGCCGAGCTGCGTCAGAACCCCGTTGACGACGCGTTGCTTCACGGAAGTCCCGTTTTCTACCAGCGCGACGGTCATATCAGGCTGCATGCCAAACTCAATCAGTTTTTCCTGGATGGTGGCTGCCTGATTCAGTCCCATGTAGAACACCAGCGTCTGTTTCTCGGCCGCCAGGTTTTCCCAGTCCAGCTCACCGCCGGTTTTCAGGTGTCCGGTAACCAGACGCACGCTCTGAGCGTAATCACGATGGGTCAGTGGAATGCCGGAATAGGCAGAACAACCGGATGCTGCGGTAATACCAGGCACTACAGAGAATGGAATACCGGCATGGCACAGCGTTTCCAGCTCTTCGCCACCACGGCCAAAGATGAACGGGTCGCCACCTTTCAGTCGTACCACGCGCTTGCCCTGTTGTGCTTCACGCAGCAGGATCTGATTGATCTCTTCCTGCGGTACGCAGTGATAGCCCGCACGTTTGCCGACGAACACCCGGTCTGCATCGCGGCGTACAAGGTTCATGATGTCGTCGGAAACCAGGCGGTCATAGACCACGACATCCGCTTGCTGGATCTGCTGTAGCCCTTTCAGCGTCAGCAGGCCGGCATCGCCAGGACCGGCGCCAACCAGCACCACTTCACCACGGTGATCCAGCGGTTCGCTGAGCATTTGCTCGGTGGTTTCCTCGACGGCTTTCAGGTCATTGTTCGCCAGCGACTGCGCCAGGCGGTCATTCACGAACAATTTTTCCCAGAAGCGGCGACGTTCACCCATGCTGGCAAACTGTTTCTTCACCCGGGAGCGCAACTTGCCGGCATATTGTGCGACCTGGCCCAAATGCTGAGGCAGTACGGATTCAAGCCTTTCACGCAGCAGACGGGCAAGCACCGGCGATGTCCCGCCGGAGGAGACCGCCACCATCAGCGGCGAGCGGTCGATAATGGAGGGCATGATAAAACTGGCTGCTTTTGGCGCGTCGACCACGTTGCAGAAGATACGACGTGACTCCGCGGCGGTGCTGACGCTTTGGTTGACGGCATCGTCATCGGTGGCGGCAATAGCCAGCCAGCAGGTGTTGAGCAGGGACTCATCGAACGGTCCCTCAACCAGCGTCAGCATGCCTTCATCTGCCCATACTTTGAACTGCGGAATAAACGCCAGTGCATTAACCGTTAAACGGGCGCCCGCTTCCAGCAGTAACCGCGCTTTGCGTTCTGCGACATCACCACCGCCGACGATCAAGCAGTCGCGGTCACGTAGTTGACAAAATATAGGCAAATGGTCCACGACATTACCCCTTAATTAATTATTAGCAGCCGCCTCTGGCTGGTTGATTTTTGCCGGAGCCGGACGCTCCGATTTTGGCGTAGCATACCAATAACCTAATCCCATGAATACGACACCGGACAAAGTATTACCGAGTGTCACCCACAGCAGGTTATGACCAATTCCTGACAGGGTATAAGCTTCGCTGTGATGACCGAACCAGGAGAGGGCAAACAGCGTCATGTTGGCCACCGAGTGCTCGTAGCCGGAAGCGATAAACGCCAGCAGACACCACCAGATAGCGAGGAATTTTGCCGCGCCTTCGGTACGGATTGCCATCCATATTGCCAGACAAACCAACCAGTTACACAGTGCGCCTTTAAAGAACAGCACCGTTGCAGGCGCGGTGGTTTTCGCCAGCGCGACCGAATGGACGATGCTGGTATCGACCGGCAGCAGACTGCCGCCTCCCCAGCTATAAAGCAGGGCGACAAACACGGATCCGACCAGATTTCCCAGCCAGGTTTGCGGTAGGATAGCCCACATTTGGCCGTGGCTGATGGTGCCCGCTTTGACGCCGAGCGTCAGGAACATGGTGTGACCGGTAAACAGTTCTGAACCGGCAATAATAACCAGCGTTAAGGCGATACCAAAGGTTGCACCCATCACCAGCGGACGTACGGACGGGTCGAGCAGGTTACCGAGGGTAAAAATAAGGATGATGCCGAGGCCAACGTAGGCCCCTGCCATTGCCGAACTGACCCAGAACCCGAGCGGGTTATTTGCCGACAGGCGTGCGATGCGCGCAGCGTTAGCCGCACACTTATTGATAGTGTCTGTGAACATGTGTTGATTATCCTTGAAGTACAAAAATAAAAAGAAATCGTAACCGTAGGCCGGATAAGGCATTTATGCCGCCATCCGGCAATGTGCTTTTGCAATTGCCTGATGGCGCTACGCTTATCAGGCCTACCAATAAAAGACCTACAAATACGTCAAAAAAGGGGAGGCGTTGCGCCTCCCAAAAATTTATTAACCGCGCAGTTGCACCGTGCCGTCTTTCACTCGCGCTTCGTAATGTTTCACGGAGAACTGTTCGTCTTCCATGCACAGTCCGTCGCTTAAACGAAAACGCTGTTTTTTCAGCGGGCTGGCAACCCACAATTCGCCCTGGTGTTCAGCAATCAGCCCACGAGAAAGCACGCTGGACTCAAAGAACGGGTCGATGTTGCTGATCGCAAACACCTGGTCGCTGTGATACGGGCGGAAAATTGCAACCTGCTCGTTACCTAACAGGGCGCAGACGCCTGTTGCAGGCAGAATGTCATCGATTTTGCAGATGTTTTTCCACTGGCTCATGCGTTTTCCTCCACCAGAGTCACCGGGATACGCTCATAAGGCGTGGCCGGACGATGTTGTTCACGTTCAGGCACAACCTGGACATTCGGATCGCGTTTATCGCTGTTGATAAAGTGTTTGAAGCGAACCTGCGCGGATGGGGTGTTAACGGTTTCTGTCCACTCGCAGACCACCGCTTCACGCAGACGGGCCATCTCTTCTTCAAGATGCTGGTTCAGGCCCAGCTTGTCGTCGATGATGACGGACTTCAGATACTCGATACCGCCTTCCAGATTGTCTAACCACGGTGCGGTACGGGTCAGTTTGTCGGCGGTACGGATGTAGAACATCATGAAACGATCAAGGTACTTGAGCAGCGTTTCGCGATCGATATCTGCTGCCAGCAGGTCTGCATGGCGAGGTTTCATCCCGCCGTTACCGCAAACGTACAGGTTCCAGCCTTTCTCAGTGGCGATGATACCCACGTCTTTGCCCTGAGCTTCCGCACATTCGCGGGTACAACCGGAGACGCCGAATTTCATTTTGTGCGGGGTACGAATGCCTTTGTAGCGATTTTCCAGCTCCACGCCGAAGCCGACGCTATCGCCGACACCATAACGACACCAGGTGCTACCTACGCAGGTTTTCGCCATACGCAGCGCTTTGGCATACGCGTGGCCGGTTTCAAAACCGGCTTCAATCAGCTGACGCCAGATTTCCGGCAGGTCATCTTTCTGCGCGCCGAACAGACCGATACGCTGAGAACCGGTAATTTTGGTGTACAGGTTAAACTCACGCGCGATACGGCCCACGGCCACCAGGCCTTCAGGGGTAATTTCGCCACCCGCAGAGCGCGGGATCACGGAGTAAGTACCGTCTTTCTGGATGTTAGCCAGGAAGTTGTCGTTGGTGTCCTGCAGCGGCGTATGCTGCGGTTTGAGGATGTACTCATTCCAGCAGGACGCCAGCAGAGAACCCACGGTAGGTTTACACACTTCGCAGCCGTAGCCTTTCCCGTGTTTGGCCAGCAGCTCTTCGAAGGTTTTGATGCCTTCTACACGGATGAGATGGAACAGTTCCTGACGTGAGTACGGGAAGTGTTCGCACAGGTTGTTATTCACTTCGATACCCTGTTTCGCCAGTTCGGCGTTCAGGACCTGCGTTACCAGCGGGATACACCCGCCACATCCGGTACCGGCTTTGGTTTCCGCTTTCAGCGCCGCAACGGTATGGCAGCCTTTGTTGATAGCGGCAACCAGCATGCCTTTGGTGACGTCAAAGCAGGAGCAAATCTGCGCGCTGTCCGGCAGTTTATCGACACCGATAGATGGCTTACCGCTGCCCGCATGTGCTGGCAGAATCAGTGAATCTGGATTTTCCGGCAGTTCAATGGCGTTCAGCACCAACTGCAGCAGATTGCCGTAATCGCTGGTGTCGCCAACCAGAACCGCGCCGAGCAGGGTTTTGTTATCTTCGCTAACGATCAGGCGTTTGTAGACTTCTTTGCTTTCGTCGAGATAGACATAGCTACGTGCGCCCGGCGTGCGAGCATGCGCGTCGCCAATACCGCCGACGTCAACGCCGAGCAGCTTCAGCTTGGCGCTCAGGTCCGCGCCTTCAAAGGCGTTTTCAGTTTCGAGAATATGGTCAACGGCAACCTGCGCCATTTTGTAGCCAGGAGCGACCAGACCATACACGCGGTTGTTCCAGCTTGCGCATTCGCCGATGGCATAGATGTCCGGGTCAGAAGTCTGGCAGGTGTCGTTAATGACGATACCGCCGCGTGGCGCGACGTCAAGGCCGCACTGGGTGGCCAGTTTGTCGCGTGGACGAATACCGGTAGAGAAGACGATGAAATCGACTTCCAGTTCGCTACCGTCGGCAAAACGCATGGTTTTGCGCGCTTCGGTGCCTTCCTGAACGATCTCTTTGGTGTTTTTGCTGGTGTGCACACGCACGCCCATGCTTTCAATTTTGCGACGTAACTGCTCGCCACCCATATGATCCAGCTGTTCAGCCATCAGCATTGGGGCGAATTCAATCACGTGGGTTTCAACGCCGAGGCTTTTCAGCGCACCAGCGGCTTCCAGGCCCAGCAGGCCACCGCCGACCACGGCACCGCGTTTGCTACGGCGCGCGCAAGACTCAATCGCGTTGAGGTCTTCGATGGTGCGGTAAACGAAGCAGTCCTGGGTTTCCGAACCTTTAATCGGTGGGATCCACGGGTAAGAGCCCGTCGCCATGATTAGCTTATCGTAGTAAACCGTACGACCTGCGCTGGAGTGGATTACTTTCTCCTGGCGGTTAATGGTAATTGCGCGCTCGCCCACTAACACCTTAACGCCATGCTTCTCGTAGAATCCTTCACGCACCAGAGAAAGCTCTTCGGCGGTGTGGTGGGAGAAGTAGGAAGACAGGTGTACGCGGTCGTATGCTTTGCGGGGTTCTTCACAGAAGACGGTAATATCAAAATTGGCAGCGTCGGATTTATCAAGAAGATCCTCAATAAAGCGATGGCCGACCATACCATTACCGATAATAGCGAGTCTGACTTTGCTCATTTTTGCCTCGATTTCTTTTCTATTACTGCCTACCTTAACGATTCAGCAATCGCACTTATTGATGCAAATCAAATTCGCCCTTATATACTCCTTAAGAGGTATATAACTGATTTGTCAGCATTTTTATAAGTGACGGAATTATTTGAGTTTTCGTGTTTGTACAAATAGCGTACAAATTAAGGGGTTTTTGTAAGAATTGGCCTACATGACCAGAGAAAGAAGAGAGGAGGCGAAAATATGCCGGATGATGTGGATACCATCCGGCAGTGTGTAGGCCGGGCTAGCGAAGCGCCCCCGGCACTGAAATTAATGCGTTGCTGGCGCGTTATGCTGGCGATGACGCGTGACGAAGCCAAGAATAAAGCACATTACGAATACAACCGCATATAAGCCGTTAGCCGTCTGCAATGCCGCCTGTGGGCCGCTATGTGCCACAATAGGGCCGGTTACCACGAAGGTGAGCATAGTACCGATGGTGCCGCAGGTCAGAACGAAGTTAACCAGTTTGGGTGAGGCGACCTTCGTCTGCTGGGATCCAAGGGTAATGATGGTGGTATAAATCGCGCTGGAGAAGAAGCCCAGCGTTAGAATGAACCACGGCATATGTTCCGGCGTACCCGTGATAAACAGATACATCAGTACGGTGGCCAGACCCGCCAGTACGGTCAGGATGCGTTGCAAATCGAAGAAACGCAGAATGAAGCTAAACGCCCACATGCCAACCATGTAAGACATCCAGAAGTCGCTGACCAGTTTACCTGCGTCGTTCAGGCTCATACCCAGGCTTTTGGCGTATTCCGGAACCCAGGAGATAAAGCCCAACTGACCGAGGATGTAGCACAGCGCGGCGATCGCCAGAAACAGCACGCCAATCCCCCATTTTTCTTTTACTACCGGCGCGTCTGACTGCTGAGCGTGTTTACCCAGTGCCGGAAATTCACAACCGAAGGTCAGCAGGAAAATAGCGACGTATACCAGGCCGATGCAAGCATAGACCCAATACCATTCGATGCTGCGCGCTAACAGGAACGCGGCAACCATCGGGAAAATCATACCGGCCATGCTGAAGAAGGAGTCAGTAAACAGCAGGCGTGAACCGCGCTGGCGACCTTCGTACATTTGAGTTACCAGGAACGTACCAATCGACATGGTTATACCGCTCACAAGACCCAATACAAACATGGCGGCAGAGAACAAGGCCAGGCTATGGCTGAGCATCAGTCCGGCGACTGCCAGTACCATCAGGATAAAGCCGAAGCGCAACTGGGTTTTCAGGGGCACGATTTCCATTAGCCATGCATTTAGAAAGATAGAGATCAGAATGCCGGCATTCAGGAAGGTGAAGGTGTTACTCATGCTGGAAACGGGCAAATGGAAGTAATCTGCGATGTTTCCCATCACCATCCCGGTGACAATTACCAACGCACCTGTCAGGGCGTAGGAGAGAAAGCTAATCCATGTGAGCTTGATGCGATTGCTGTTAGTCATGACTGGCCTGTATAGAAGTGTAAGGCGCATTGACTGCGCCGTGAGCGGGCAGATTTTAGGCGCTTTTGTGATGTATTTAAATATTTATTGGTAATGACTTTGTTTATTACATTTTTGTATGTGATCTAAATCACATTGATTCATGCGGCAGTAAGGTTACATTTGTTTCAAGTACGTAAAATTAGGTAAAGGGATGGCCTTGTCCTTGAAGGCTCTTTAGAATCAATTCACTTGCTTCATTTCTGCTCTTGTTAAGGAATTCTCATGCTCAAATCGACTCTGGCGGCTGTTGCAGCTGTTCTCGCTCTTTCTGCTCTCTCTCCCGCAGCACTGGCAGCAAAAGGTGACCCTCATGTTCTGCTGACAACCTCTGCTGGTAACATTGAGCTGGAGCTGAACAGTCAGAAAGCCCCGGTTTCAGTGCAAAACTTTGTCGATTATGTCAACAGCGGTTTCTATAACAACACTACGTTCCACCGTGTGATCCCTGGCTTCATGGTGCAGGGCGGCGGTTTTACCGAGCAGATGCAGCAGAAGAAACCTAACCCGCCCATCAAGAATGAAGCCGATAACGGACTGCGTAACACCCGCGGCACGATTGCTATGGCGCGTACAGCGGATAAAGACAGCGCGACCAGCCAGTTCTTTATCAACATTGCAGACAACGCTTTCCTCGATCACGGCCAGCGCGACTTTGGCTATGCTGTCTTCGGAAAAGTTGTGAAAGGTATGGATGTCGCGGATAAGATCTCTCAGGTACAGACCCATGATGTCGGTCCATACCAGAATGTTCCGTCAAAACCGATTGTTATCCTTTCTGCTAAAGTTCTGCCGTAATCGTATCTCGCGCGGGTAGTTCTTGCCCGCGTTCCCCCCTCTCTCTGCGTAACCCGAAATTGCTGCTTATACTTGTGGCAAGTGTCGGCTCATTCAGGGAGGTCACGTGAAAAAACTCACCGATAAACAAAAGTCCAGGCTGTGGGAACAGCGGCGAAACGCCAATTTCCAGGCCAGCCGACGGCTGGAAGGCGTAGATATTCTACGGGTTACTCTGAGTGCTGAAGACGCTCTGGCGCGTCTTGAAGAGCTGAGGAGGCACTATGAGCGATAAATTCGGTGATGGTCGCGACCCGTATTTATATCCGGGCCTGAATGTCATGCGTAACCGTCTGGGGATTCATCAGGCGCAGCGTTTGGCGCAGGCGGCTTATGAACTGACGGCGCTGCGTGCGGCGACTATCGAATTGGGGCCGCTTAAACGGGGCTTACCGCACCTGTGCGCCATTCATCGCCAGCTGTATCGGGATATTTTTGACTGGGCGGGACACCTGCGCGAAGTCGATATTTACCAGGGCGATACTCGCTTTTGCCATTTCGCCTATATCGAGAAAGAGGGCAATGCACTGATGCAGGACCTGGAAGATGAGTCCTGGCTGGTGGGATTACCGGAAGACAAGTTTGTCGATCGTCTTGCGCACTATTATTGCGAAATCAATGTGCTGCATCCGTTTCGCATTGGTAGCGGTCTGGCGCAGCGTATTTTCTTCGAACAGTTAGCGATTCATGCAGGGTATGTGCTGAGCTGGGATGGCATTCCGGTTGAGGAGTGGAATCAGGCTAATCAGAGCGGGGCGATGGGTGACCTCTCTGCACTGCGGGCGATATTTCGTAAAGTGGTAAGCGAAGCACCGGAAACTGAGTAGAATAGCGCGGTTCTTATGTACCGGAGCCGCCATGATCCTGCTTATCGATAACTATGACTCTTTCACCTGGAACCTGTACCAATACTTCTGCGAACTGGGGGCTGATGTCCTTGTCAGGCGCAACGACGAGCTGACGCTGGCGCAAATTGACGCGCTGAGCCCGCAAAAAATCGTCATTTCCCCGGGACCCTGTACGCCGGATGACGCCGGTATTTCGCTGGAGGTTATTCGCTATTTCGCAGGGAAGATCCCTCTGCTGGGCGTTTGTCTGGGGCACCAGGCGATGGCGCAGGCCTTTGGCGCGACCGTGGTTCGGGCGGCGAAAGTGATGCATGGTAAAACGTCGCCGATTACGCATAACGGGCAGGGCGTTTTTCAGGGGCTCGCCAATCCATTAACGGTAACGCGCTATCATTCTCTGGTGGTCGCTCCCGAAACCCTTCCTGACTGCTTTGAGGTGACCGCCTGGAGTGAAACGCAGGAGATCATGGGTATTCGCCACCGGGAGTGGGATATGGAAGGGGTGCAGTTTCACCCGGAGAGCATTCTCAGCGAACAGGGGCATCAGCTGCTGGCTAATTTCCTCAACCGGTGATTTGTGGTTGCTATTCAGTGATTTTTTATTCATATTTTGTGATTATAATTTCACTAGCATTTCTGCTTAACAGGGTGGTAATGACATGGCAACTGAACAAACTGCAATTACACGCGCGACATTCGATGAAGTGATTCTGCCGATTTATGCACCGGCTGAGTTTATCCCGGTAAAAGGGAAAGGGAGTCGAGTATGGGATCAACAGGGTAAAGAGTATGTTGATTTCGCGGGCGGCATTGCAGTTACCGCGTTAGGGCATTGCCATCCTGCACTGGTTGAGGCGTTAAAAACCCAGGGTGAAACCCTGTGGCATACCAGCAACGTTTTCACCAACGAACCTGCGTTGCGCTTAGGCCGTAAAATCATTGAGGCAACATTCGCCGAACGCGTACTGTTCATGAACTCCGGTACCGAAGCTAACGAAACCGCCTTTAAGCTGGCGCGCCACTATGCCTGCGTGCGTCATAGCCCGTTCAAAACCAAAATCATTGCCTTCCATAACGCGTTTCACGGCCGCTCGCTGTTTACCGTATCCGTCGGCGGGCAGCCGAAATATTCCGACGGCTTTGGACCAAAGCCGGCAGATATCATCCATGTCCCGTTTAACGATCTGCATGCGGTCAAAGCGGTGATGGACGATCACACCTGCGCGGTGGTGATCGAGCCTATTCAGGGCGAGGGTGGCGTTACTGCGGCAACGCCGGCATTCCTGCAAGGCTTGCGTGAGCTCTGTGATCAGCACCAGGCGCTGTTGGTATTTGATGAAGTACAGAGCGGGATGGGGCGTACTGGCTCACTGTTTGCCTATATGCACTACGGCGTGACGCCTGATATCCTCACCAGCGCCAAGGCGCTCGGTGGCGGTTTCCCGGTGAGCGCGGTGCTGACCACCCAGGAGATTGCCTCCGCGTTCCACGTGGGTTCACACGGCTCCACATACGGCGGTAACCCGCTGGCCTGCGCGGTTGCGGGAGCTGCGTTTGATATCATCAACACGCCGGAAGTGCTGGAAGGTATTCAGGCCAAACGCCAGGCGTTTGTTCAGCATTTGCAGAAAATTGACCAGCAGTTTGACATTTTCAGCGACATTCGCGGTATGGGACTGCTGATTGGCGCCGAACTGAAGCCGCAATTTAAAGGCCGGGCGCGTGATTTCTTGTACGCCGCGGCGAATGAAGGCGTGATGGTATTGAACGCCGGACCGGACGTGATGCGTTTCGCGCCGTCGCTGGTGGTGGAGCAGACTGATATCGATGAAGGGATGCAGCGCTTCGCGCAGGCCGTGGCGAAAGTGATGGGTTGACGGATTGCCGGATGGCGCTACGCTTATCCGGCCTACGAATCACACCTTACTCTGTAGGCCGGATAAGGCGTTTACGCCGCCATCCGGCAACTCTCTTAACCTTTCATGTCCCGCAACCGGCGGCTCAGCCAGATCCCATGGTGCGGTCGCTGACGCCATGCTACCGACGAAATGGTATGCATGGTGTTCAGATGCCCTAAAACCCGCTGCAGATGCTGCTCAAGGGTGCTTAAAGGCCCATGGGACAGCATCTCTGGCGCTTCGAGAATATTCACATCGCCGGAGCTTCCGGGACCGTCATATTCTAGCCGCTGCTGACAGCGCTGGATCGCAATTTCACAGGACTCCAGATACCGCTGCGCCAAATCCGGCGTCAGCATCGTATGTTCCCTTGCCAGCGTAGTCATTGCGTTGATGTGTTCGACGATGAACTGGCTATGCGTAACCCACAGTTTCATGTCCGCCAGGTAGTGCGAGTTGAACCCTGGCTCCTGCATCGCCTGGTTCAGCGAGTTGAACAGCGTGTTATGCGCCTGGTTGACCCGCATGCGTTGATACGCCAGCGGTGTGGCCTGGGGATCGTGGCTAAGAATCAGGCGAATGGCCTCCTGATCGGCTTCTAACGCATCGTGGGCGTTTTTACGCAGTAAACCGCTCTGCCACTGCGGCCACAGCCAGAGCATCCCGCCAAAAGCGATCAGGCAGCCAGTGACCGTATCGATAAACCGCGGCACGATAAACTGTTCCCCGTTCAGTGTCAGCAGTTGCAGGGTATATACCGCGGTGACGGTAAAGCCGACGGTAGCCCAGCCGTAGTTTTTGCGGATGGTCAGATAACTCACCAGGGTTATCAGTAGCATGCCTGCCAGCGTGTAACCTTCCTGAATATGAAAGTGCAGCGTGACGCCGGCGATCACCAGACCGACGAGCGTCCCTACTGAACGGTGTAAGATACGTACCCGGGTTGCCCCGTAGCCATTTTGCGTGACAAACAGGATTGTCATCAAAATCCAATAGGGTTTTGGCAGGTGTAAGGCGCTGCCCATCAGGCTGGCAATGCTCAACATGACGCTGATGCGTCCGGCATTACGCAGCGCAGGAGATTTCAACGACAAATAGCTTTTCAGGGCAGGGATCAGCGGCAGCCGACGCTGCTTGTCAGCCATTAAATCACGGGCATACAGTGGTCGCTGGGTGCGTAGCACACGGGCAATACGGCTGAAGTGCCAGTAGCAAAATTGACCTACCGGATTGTCCGGATGCTGGTTGGCGATTTTCTCCAGCGTGCCAATCTGCTTTTCCATTGAGAAACGGGTCGGTAAGCGGTGATACAAAATATCATCGGCCAGTACGCGAAGGCGTTCGGCGACAGTGCGCGCGTTCCAGCGAATCACTTGTTCGGCGTGGCTACGTTCGACCAGCTTTTGCACCTCTTCCGGCTGGTGGAGGCTAACGGAAATATGTTCCTGTAAATCGAGCGCCTCCTGAAAGGCACGTAGCAGGCGCTTATAATCGTTGTTGCGATGCGCCGACAACATATGCATTTGCTGATAGCACTGGGTAATTAAATCCACCGCTTTTTGCTGGCGCACCAGCAGGGGAGGCAGCGCTTTTTCTGGATCGGCATGCTGGGTCAGCATGCTGTACTTGGCCTCACAGTAATCGGCTAATTCGCGGTACAACAAGCTGAGCGACTCACGCAGCGGCTGCTCGCGCCACATCCAGAACCAGAACCAGTTGAACAGACCGTACCACAATGTGCCCAGCGCGTAGATTAGCAGCGGCTCCCAGACGGGCATGTTACCTGCCAGACTGAGTGTGAAAATTGCCGCGATAAGCGAGGCAGGTAGTAGTCGCGCATGCAGAGGGCCTAATTCTGCGGTTACACCAAGAATCAGCGTC
Organism: Citrobacter sp. Cf087; assembly: GCF_030334285.1. Taxonomy (NCBI): domain Bacteria; kingdom Pseudomonadati; phylum Pseudomonadota; class Gammaproteobacteria; order Enterobacterales; family Enterobacteriaceae; genus Citrobacter; species Citrobacter sp. Cf087. The sequence continues at coordinate 20,538 of NZ_JAOWED010000032.1, read as the reverse complement.
AGGCCGGTGAGGATCAGCGGTAGCGGTATAGTCTGTGCCAGCAGTAATTGCATGATCAGACTGCATCCGGCAAACAAAGACGCGCCAATCACTAAGCGTTTGAAAAAGCGCTTATGCGGGGTATCAAGACCGGCAATATTGCAGCAGGCAGGGACGAGGGAAAAGAGGAGCCCCAGATGAAGCTGACCGATGATCAGACCGACGGCCACAGGTAAACATAGCACCAGCGTTTGTCGTAGTGCGTAGTTGATCTCTGGGTGGTATATCAGTCTTCGCCACATCGGAGCAAACAAAAGTGGCGCATTACGGGGTAACGCGCCACTTCGATGGGGTTAACGTGTGCCGTAGACGACGATGGTCTTACCGTGTGCGGAGATCAGGTTCTGATCTTCCAGCATCTTCAGAATACGACCGACGGTCTCACGGGAGCAGCCAACGATCTGGCCGATTTCCTGACGGGTGATTTTAATCTGCATGCCGTCCGGGTGGGTCATCGCATCAGGCTGTTTCGCCAGATTCAGCAGAGTCTGCGCGATACGACCGGTAACGTCGAGGAAGGCAAGGTTGCCCACTTTTTCAGACGTGACCTGCAGACGGCGAGCCATCTGAGAGGACAGGCGCATCAGAATATCTGGATTGACCTGGATTAATTGGCGAAATTTTTTGTAGGAAATTTCAGCGACTTCACATGCAGTTTTAGCACGGACCCAGGCGCTGCGTTCCTGACCTTCTTCGAAGAGGCCTAATTCACCAATAAAATCGCCCTGATTCAGATAAGAAAGGATCATTTCTTTCCCTTCTTCATCTTTGATCAGCACTGCCACTGAGCCTTTAACGATGTAGTACAACGTTTCCGCTTTTTCACCCTGGTGAATCAGCGTGCTCTTCGATGGGTACTTATGTATATGGCAATGAGACAAGAACCATTCGAGAGTCGGGTCTGTTTGCGGTTTGCCAAGCACCATGCGCGGTTATCCTCTGTTATAAGCTGTCTCCAGAGTCAAAAAACATCCTGTCTCTGGGTTTGCAAAAATGTGCTTCCCGCTACCTGGGAAGGGGGCTGTCAATACGTGCGACGGCCTGTAATGTGATGTCCTCTGCATACATGCAGTACGTCAATGTATTACTGTAGCATCCCGACTGTTTTAGCATAGCTTTCGCCGTGTGTCTCCTGGTGTCTCGCTTCAGCATGACGCAGGTCGCCTTCCGTTGCGAGATTTGTTGTGTGCGCGTAATCTGTCAGGAAAATTGATGCATCGGAGTAATAAAATATGCAAGCACGTGTTAAGTGGGTTGAAGGGCTGACCTTCCTCGGTGAGTCCGCTTCTGGCCACCAGATTTTGATGGACGGTAACTCCGGTGATAAAGCGCCGAGCCCGATGGAAATGGTCTTAATGGCTGCGGGTGGTTGCAGCGCAATTGATGTGGTGTCGATCCTGCAAAAGGGTCGTCAGGATGTGACCAACTGCGAAGTGAAGCTGACCTCCGAGCGTCGTGATGAAGCGCCGCGCCTGTTTACCCATATCAACCTGCATTTCATCGTAACGGGTAACGATCTGAAAGATGCTTCCGTCGCACGTGCGGTCGATCTTTCGGCGGAAAAATACTGCTCCGTGGCGCTGATGCTGGAAAAGGCGGTGAACATTACCCACTCCTATGAAGTGGTTGCCGCGTAATTGCTGATGCCGGATGGCGGCGTTGCCTTATCCGGCCTACAGGGTGATGTTGAGTCGTAGGCCCGATAAGCGAAGCGCCATCGGGCGCTTTCCACATATCACTCTATCTTTTTGCCTTCCATCAGTCGCTGCACCAGCGGCAGCATAATCAATTCCATCGCCAGACCCATTTTTCCGCCCGGTACGACCAACGTATTGATATGAGAAATGAATGAGCCCTGCAGCATGGCCAGTAGCCACGGGAAGTCGATCCCTTCCAGATTACGAAAATGAATCACGACAAAGCTTTCATCGAGTGACGGAATGCTCTTGGCGGCAAAGGGATTAGAGGTATCGACGGTTGGTACGCGTTGGAAGTTGATATGCGTACGGGAAAACTGTGGTGTGATGTAATTGATGTAATCGTCCATTGAGCGCACCACCGAGTCCATCACCGCTTCACGCGAGTGTCCACGCTCGCTGGTATCGCGGGTCAGCTTCTGGATCCACTCCAGGTTCACGATCGGCACCACGCCAACCAGCAGATCGACATGCCGGGCCACATTTTGCTGAGGGGTGACAACGCCGCCGTGAAGTCCCTCATAGAACAGGACATCCGTCGGTTCAGGCAGCGGCTGCCAGGGCGTAAATGTCCCCGGAACCTGATTCCACGGTACGGCCTCATCGTAGGTGTGCAGGTATTTACGCGACTGACCTTTGCCCGTCTGGCCGTATTCAATGAAGGTTTGCTCCAGCAGACCGAAGTCGTTAGCTTCGGGGCCGAAATAGCTGATATGCCGCCCGGCATCGCGTGCTTTGCGAATCGCCATGTCCATTTCCGGACGGGTATAGCGGTGAAAACTGTCACCTTCCACCTCGGCGGCGCGCAGGTTTAACTGCGCGAAAATTTTACGAAACGCGAGGCTGGTGGTGGTGGTCCCCGCGCCGCTGGATCCTGTTACCGCAATCACCGGATGTTTGGCAGACATAACAACTCCATGAAATGGTTGTAATTATAGTAAAGTCGGCCGGCGGCTACGGATTACTCGTGAATCTGCTTCCTCGGCATAATGTTGACCGTTTCATGCAGTTCGGACCACACCAGCACGGCTTCACCTGATTGTAGTTGGCGTTTGACGTCGGCGACTTTTTGTTCGAGCGAGCGTTCATGTTCACCGTAATCGGTGCCTTCACGCAAGACAAAGCTTTCAATCAGATTGTCCAGCGCGTCCGGAGAGATATCTTGCCATGGGATAATCATGATGACGCCTCCAGATACGTTGTCAGCCAGTCCGGGATTCTTGATTCCAGCCACATCTCAGGACGGCGCACTGTGCCACCAATAAATCCGACGTGGCCGCCATGTTCAGTCAGCTGATATTCCACCTGCGAAGGCAGATTTTCCGGTTTCGGGATCACGTGATGATCCATAAACGGATCGTCTTTAGCATGGATAATCAGCGTTGGTTTGGCGATCCGATTGAGCAACGGCATGGCGCTGCACTGGCGGTAATAGTCTATAGCATCGGCGAAACCGTGGATTTTGGCGGTGATCAGATCGTCAAAATCGCGAATGCGGCGCAAAGATTTCAACTGGGCCAGGCTTACCGGCAGCGAACCGGGATACGCCTCAAGCTTACGCGAGGCGTTGGCTTTCAATAAATTGAGCAGGTAGCGCTGATAGACACGGGAAAAGCCCTTGTCCATATGGTAGCTACAGGCTTCGAGCACGAAAGGCGCAGAAACGATAACCGCTGCATCTATCGGAATATCGTTGCCTTCTTTTGCCAGCAGACAAGCCAGCATGTTTCCACCGAGTGAATAACCTACCGCGGCGGTCGGTGCGTGACCGAACTCACGATCCAGCCAGTGTAAAAACCAGGTGCCATCTTCTGTTTCACCGGAGTGATAAATACGGTTCAAACGATTGGGCTCACCACTGCAACCGCGAAAATGCATTACCACGCCCAGCCAGCCGCGCTTTTGTGCTGCTTCAATCAGGCCATGTGCGTAGGGGCTGTTCAGACTACCTTCCAGACCGTGAAAAACCACCAGGCGCGGTTTGTGTTTCGCCTGTTGTGGATCTTCACTCCACGCCAGATCGACGAAATCACCGTCGGGCAATTCCAGACGCTGCCAGTGGGCGTCGAACTTCACCTTACGGCGAATTAATCGCGGCAGCATCGTCTGCAGATGGCGGTTACTGATACCGCGCATCGGGCGGAATTCTCGCGAATCGTCGGTAGGTGGGGTCATTTCTGTGGACGTGATTTCAACCATAACACCGGAGCAATTAATAATCGGAAAGAATAACTATACCGCGCACAGCGCGTGCGGGTTAGCCAATATGTGATTTTGTCGCTAGTCAGTCAGCAGGTTACGCGAGAAAAAATGAAAATCGACGTTAGGTTTACGTCGCCACAGACGGGCTTTACGCGTCCCTGTCGCCACGCTTTCTCCAGTATCTTCAAACATTCCTGACGCTTCAAAGCGACGAATCAGACTTTTACGCTGGATCGACTGACCGAGGATCACCTCAGTGGCTTCGAGTAGTTGCCCATGGGTAAATGTTTCCGGCAAGCAGTACACTGGCAGGAGCGAGTACATCGTTTTTTGCCGCAAGCGATGCAGCGCCGCTGTAATGATTTTCTCGTGATCAAACGCGAGTGAATAGTTTTTCAACTCATCAACCGGCACCCAACGGGCATTGCTGACGCTGGCGATATGGGGCGAGCAGTCTACCCAGGCGATTAGTGCAAACCAGGTGACCGTCAGGCTCCAGCCGCGCGGGTCACGATCAGGCCCGGAAAAGGTATCCATTTGTTCCAGCCACGAAGGCGAAACACCCGTTTTTTCAGTGAGCTTGCGCAGCGCGGTGGCACGGGTTGAATCATCGTTTTCGATATCAATAAAGCCGCCGGGTAATCCCCAACGTCCTTTTTGCGGCTGCTTTGCCCGCTCGACCAGTAATACGCACAGCGCCTGCTGATGCAGGGTAAATAACGCACTATCTACCGTCACCAGAGGTGAAGGGAAGCGGCTGGCGTCGTACTGATTCAGGTAGTCGGCTTCGGTGGTCATAAGGTACTCACGATGATTTGTAACGCTGATAAGTGTACCAGCCCGGCACCGGGGGGCAAGGTTCGTTTTTTCTCATTATTTATCAGTAGATTAACTAACAGCTTAAAAATAATTCATTTTCTGCTTGCTTAATATGTGTCTTAGAGACATTATTAATTGTGTCGAAGGGACACAATTAAGGGGTGAGCGCGATGAACATAAAATTGACACTAACTTTGGACGACCAGGTCTATGCCGTTGCCAGCGGTGTTTTTCCTGATGGTGCTGTCTGGTTAAAAGTCACCGATGCGTTGCCAACCTTTGCTCGCCTGATGCGCATCCGTGCCACGGCTATGCGCGATATGAACGATTTTATGCTGCTGGCGCAACTGGTTGAGGCGGTCCGTCATCAGACCGATGTTCTGGTCAGCCATCTCGACCTTCCCTGGCTGCCGTGGGCGCGTCAGGACAGACATATGGTATCGGGTGACAGCTTTGCGCTGAAAGTCTTCGCCAGTCAGCTCAATACGTTGAAATTTGACAAGGTCAACGTGCTCGACCCGCACAGTGACGCGGCGGCGGCTGCAATCGACAACTTTGTGGCGATCCCCCAGGAGGTTTGCCTGATGCAAAGCGCGTCATTATCGCGGCTGTTTCAGCAAAACGCGCTGATGTTGGTTGCTCCCGATGCAGGATCGCTGAAGAAGATTGATGCCGTAGCCAGAGCGGCCGGTGTGGAGCAGTACGCCATCCTGAGCAAAAAACGTGATGTGGCAAGCGGCAGCCTGACGGGATTTGCGTTATTGGCCGGAGACGTCAGGGGGAGGGATCTGCTGATTGTCGACGACCTGTGTGATGCTGGCGGCACCTTCATAGGTTCTGCGCAGGTGCTACGTGATGCCGGTGCCCGCAGCGTTAGCCTGTACGTCACCCACGGGATCTTTTCTAAGGGCGTTGAACACCTGTTTGCTAACGGTATTGACGCCATCTACACCACCACTTCTTTAGCTGCCCCGACGCTGGAACATCCGCAGCTTGAACTTATCGATATTGACGCGATTTACCGCGCCTGAGAGAGAGACTGATTATGAAAATGAATCCAATTTTAGCTATCGACGGCTACAAAGTGTCTCACCGCGTTCAGTATCCGCAGGGCACCCGTCGCGTATATTCCAACTTTACCCCACGCAGCGATCGCTTTTTCTCCTCGCCGTTGGCGGATGGCAAACTGGTATTTTTCGGCCTGCAGGGGTTTATGCAGTGGTTTTTAGTCGACCTGTTTAATGAGGCGTTCTTTGCCCGCCCGGAAGATGAGGTTGTGAGTGAATACAAACAGGTCATGGATAGCTATCTCGGCAAAGATGCGGTGGCGGTGGACCATATTCGTGCATTGCATCAGTTGGGCTATCTGCCGCTGCATATCAAGGCGCTGGATGAAGGTAGCAAAGTTCCAATGACTGTGCCGGTTTTAACCATTATCAACACCAAACCCGAATTTTTCTGGCTGGTGAATTACCTGGAGACCGTCCTGTCGGCGGAATTGTGGAAAGCGTCGACAAACGCCACGATTGCTCACCATTACCGTAAAATCTGCGCACGCTGGGCACAGAAAACCTGTAGCGACCTGACGCATCTTGACTTCCAGTGCCATGACTTTTCATTTCGCGGTATGTCCGGATTACAGGACACCATGCAGGCGGGCAGTGGGCATTTGTTGAGCTTTAAAGGGACCGACAGTATTCCATCTCTGTTGTACGCCCGCGATTACTACACCGACGGCGAGCCCTATTTTATCGGCGCCAGCATTCCAGCTACTGAACACAGCGTGATGTGTATGGGCGAGCGCGAGCATGAGATTGAAACCTTCCGCCGCCTGATTGCCGATCTCTACCCGCAAGGATTTGTATCGATAGTATCTGATACCTGGGACTACTGGCAGGTGCTGACGGAATTTACTCGCGAACTGAAGAGCATCATTCTGGCGCGTGAAGGTCGTGTGGTATTCCGTCCGGATAGCGGCAACCCGGTAGAGATTCTGTGCGGTACTGGCGAAGATAACGATACAAGCAGCGATCGTACCGCTCAGGAGAAAGGGTCCGTGGAAGTGCTGTGGGAGATTTTTGGCGGTACGATTAACGCCAAAGGTTACAAGGTGCTCGACCCACATGTTGGACTGATTTATGGCGACTCCATCACCCTTGAGCGGGCGAATGAGATCCTGCGTCGTCTGGAAGCGAAAGGATTTGCCAGTTCAAACGTCGTGTTTGGCGTCGGTTCCTTTACCTATCAGTACAACACGCGTGACACCTTCGGTTTTGCGATGAAAGCGACGTGGGGAGAAGTCGACGGCAAAGGCCGGACGATTTTCAAAGAGCCGAAAACCGATAATGGCCTGAAGCGTTCAGCCCGTGGTCTGCTTCGCGTCACGCGTGATGAGCAAGGGGAACTGCGTCTGCATGATGAACAAACCTGGAAACAAGAGCAGGAAGGGGAGCTGAAAACTCGTTTTCTCAACGGCAAGCTGTTTAACCGCGAGCATTTCGAAGAAATCCGCCAGCGTCTGGCGATGCAACGCTAAGCTGGGCTTTTGCCGGATGGCGGCTTTGCCTTATCCGGCCTACGGGCAGCAGGCCGCACGCTTTATGTAGGCCGGATCAGACGCGCCAGCGTCGCCATCCGGCAAAACCTTACTCACCCAACATCTGCTCAAGTTGTTCCTGAGCGTCCAGCCAGGCCATTTCACACTCTTCCAGCCCGGATTTCGCACTGGCCTGCTGCTGCAGACAAGCGGTGAGTTCGGCTTTGCGGCTTTGGTCGTACAGTTCGCTGTCGCCGAGTTTCTCTTCCGCCTGAGCTAACTGCGCGTGCAGTTTCTCCATCTCTTTTTCCAGACGGATGATCTCTTTGCGCAGCGGTTGCGTCAGAGTGCGCAGTTCCGCTTCACGACGCTTCTGGTCTTTACGTGCCTGGGCGCTGTTAACGCTCTCTTTCGCTGGTTCGTCGCTCTGATTTTCCTGTTTCTGGACATCGCTCAGCCACTGCTGATAATCCTCCAGATCGCCATCAAACGGCTCGACTTTCTTGTCGTGTACCAGATAGAGGTCGTCGGTGGTGGAGCGGATCAGGTGACGGTCGTGCGAGACGACAACCAGCGCGCCTTCAAAATCGATCAGCGCTTCGGTCAGCGCCTGACGCATATCTAAGTCCAGGTGGTTGGTCGGTTCATCGAGCAGCAGCAGGTTCGGGCGCTGCCAGACGATCAATGCAAGCACCAGACGCGCTTTTTCGCCACCGGAGAAGCGGCGAGTCTCTTCGCTGACTTTATCGCCCTGGAAGCCGAATCCACCCAGGTAGTCTCGCAGTTTCTGCTCCAGCTCCTGCGGCGCCATGCGCGCCAGATGTTGAATTGGTGATTCATCAGCGCGTAAAAACTCCAGCTGGTGCTGCGCGAAGTAGCCCAGCTTGATGCCTTTCGCCAGGCCAATCTCGCCGCTGATGGGGGCCAGTTCGCCGGCCAGCAGCTTAATCAGCGTCGATTTACCCGCGCCGTTGCGACCGAGCAGACCGATGCGGGAACCCGGCACCAGGTTCAGTTTGATCGAATCGAGAATGACGCGATCGCCGTAGCCAGCGCTGACCTTTTCCATCTTCAGCAGCGGGTTTGGCAGGCTTTCCGGTTCACGGAAGCTGAAGTGGAACGGGTTGTCCACGTGCGCTGGGGCAATCAGCTCCATGCGTTCCAGCATTTTGATACGACTCTGCGCCTGTTTTGCTTTCGTTGCTTTAGCGCGGAAACGATCGATATAGCTTTGCAGATGTGCCACGCGCTCCTGCTGGCTTTCGTACATGGCCTGTTGCTGCGCGAGGCGGGTCGCACGCTGGATTTCAAACGCGCTGTAGTTGCCGGTGTACTCGAACATGGTTTGCTGTTCGATATGAATAATTTTATCCACCACCGGATCGAGGAAGTCGCGGTCGTGGGAGATCAAGATCAGCGTGCCCTGATAGCTTTTCAGCCATCTTTCCAGCCAGATCACCGCGTCGAGATCGAGGTGGTTGGTAGGTTCATCGAGCAGTAGTAGGTCTGAACGGCAAATCAGCGCCTGGGCCAGGTTGAGGCGCATACGCCAGCCACCGGAGAAGTCGCTGACCGGCCGTTCAAGCTGTTCGTTGGAGAAACCGAGGCCATGCAGCAGGCTGGCGGCGCGTGAACGCACGGTCCAGGCGTCGATGGCATCCAGCTTGCCATGGACAGTGGCAATGGCATGTCCATCGTTACGTTCGTTGGCGTCGTTCAACTGCGCTTCCAGTTGACGATATTCGCGGTCACCGTCAATGACGTACTCCAGCGCGGGCTGTGGCAACGCAGGCGTTTCCTGATTCACCCACGCGAGCTGCCAGTTTCCCGGATAGGTAAATCCTCCAGCGTCGGCGCTGAGTTCATTTTTCAGCAATGCCAGCAGGGTAGATTTACCGCAGCCATTTTTACCTACCAGGCCAACCTTCTGCCCTGGATTAATGGTGGCCGTGGCATTGTCCAGCAAGACGCGCACGCCGCGACGAATTTGTAACGATGAGAAAACAATCATAAGGCGCCGTATGTTCAGACTATGTTAATTTATCATTATGATAATGTAATGTGCGGGCCGTTTGCCGCACCGAGGCGCAATGGTAGCCCAAAACGTCGAAAATAGACAAAAGACAAAACCGGGAGGGGGATGATGTTCCAGCCAGCGAAAGTCTTGCTGCTGTATGCCCATCCGGAATCTCAGGACTCGGTCGCGAACCGTGTTCTGCTTAAACCGGCCATGCAGCTCAGCAATGTTACCGTGCACGACCTTTACGCGCACTATCCTGATTTTTTTATCGATATTCCGCATGAACAGGCGCTGCTGCGTGAGCATGATGTGATCGTTTTTCAGCATCCGCTTTACACCTATAGCTGTCCGGCGCTGTTAAAGGAGTGGCTTGACCGCGTACTGAGCCGCGGATTTGCCAGCGGTCCCGGAGGGAATCAACTGGCGGGAAAGTACTGGCGTAGCGTTATCACTACCGGAGAACCGGAAAGTGCCTACCGCTATGACGCGCTAAACCGTTATCCAATGAGCGATGTGCTGCGCCCTTTCGAGCTGACGGCCGGTATGTGCCGCATGCACTGGATGAGCCCTATTATCGTTTACTGGGCCAGAAGGCAAACGAAGCAGGAGCTGGACAGCCATGCGAAAGCGTATGGTGACTGGCTGGCGAATCCGATCCCTGTGGGAGGCCGCTGATGGAAGGTTCAGATTTGTTGACAGCCGGAGTGTTGTTTCTCTTCGCGGCGGTGGCGGCGGTACCGTTGGCGTCCAGGTTGGGTATCGGTCCGGTGTTGGGTTACTTGCTGGCGGGTATTGCCATCGGCCCGTGGGGATTAGGGTTCATCAGCGATGTGGATGAAATCCTGCACTTTTCCGAGCTGGGCGTGGTTTTTCTGATGTTCATCATTGGGTTGGAACTTAATCCGGCCAAGCTGTGGCAACTGCGGCGTTCAATTTTTGGCGTCGGCGCCGCGCAGGTGATGCTGAGCGCGGTGGTGCTGGCCGGATTATTGATACTCACTGCGTTCTCCTGGCAGGCGGCAGTGGTTGGGGGCATTGGTCTGGCGATGTCATCGACCGCGATGGCGCTGCAGTTGATGCGCGAAAAAGGCATGAACCGCAGTGAATCCGGGCAGTTGGGTTTTTCGGTGCTGCTGTTTCAGGATCTGGCGGTGATCCCTGCGCTGGCGCTGGTTCCGCTGCTGGCGGGGTCTGCTGACGAACATTTTGACTGGATTAAAGTGGGAATGAAGGTGCTGGCCTTTGCCGGCATGCTGATTGGCGGGCGCTATTTGCTGCGTCCGGTTTTCCGCTTCATTGCGGATTCTGGCGTGCGGGAAGTGTTCACCGCTGCCACGCTGCTATTGGTGCTGGGTTCTGCTTTATTTATGGATGCGCTGGGGCTGTCGATGGCGCTGGGAACGTTTATCGCGGGTGTGCTGCTGGCGGAAAGTGAATACCGACATGAGCTGGAAACGGCAATCGATCCGTTCAAGGGACTGTTGCTCGGGCTGTTTTTTATCTCCGTTGGCATGTCGCTCAATCTCGGCGTGCTCTACACCCATATTCTGTGGGTGGCAGCGAGCGTGATCGTGCTGGTGGTCGTTAAAATGCTGGTGCTGTATGTACTGGCGCGTCTTAACGGCATGAGAAGCTCTGAACGGATGCAATTTGCCGGGGTTTTAAGTCAGGGCGGTGAATTCGCTTTCGTGCTGTTTTCAACGGCATCCTCGCAACGGCTGTTTCAGGGCGACCAAATGGCGTTGCTGCTGGTGACCGTCACGCTGTCGATGATGACCACGCCGCTGGTGATGAAGCTGATTGATAAATGGCTCTCCCGCCAGTTTAACGGCACGGATGAGGAAGACGAAAAACCCTGGGTGGAAGATGATAAACCGCAGGTGATTGTGGTGGGGTTTGGGCGTTTTGGTCAGGTTATTGGTCGCCTGTTGATGGCCAATAAAATGCGTATTACCGTCCTGGAGCGAGATATCAGCGCGGTGAATCTGATGCGCAAATATGGCTATAAGGTCTACTACGGTGACGCCACTCAGGTGGAACTGTTGCGCTCCGCAGGAGCAGAGGCGGCACAGTCTATTGTTATTACCTGTAATGAGCCTGAAGACACAATGAAACTGGTGGAACTGTGCCAACAGTATTTTCCGCATTTGCATATTCTTGCGCGAGCGCGCGGACGTGTAGAGGCGCATGAGTTATTACAGGCCGGTGTGACGCAGTTTTCCCGCGAAACGTTCTCCAGTGCGCTGGAGTTGGGGCGTAAAACGCTGGTTACACTGGGGATGCATCCGCACCAGGCCCAGCGTGCTCAGCTGCATTTTCGTCGGCTGGATATGCGCATGCTGCGGGAACTGATCCCCATGCATACAGATACGGTACAAATCTCTCGAGCAAGGGAAGCACGGCGCGAGCTGGAGGAAATTTTCCAACGAGAGATGCAGCAAGAGCGACGTCAGCTGGATGGCTGGGATGAATTTGAGTAGAGGATAATCATGGCAATTCGTAAACGTTTTATCGCAGGCGCAAAATGTCCGTCCTGCCAGTCGCAGGATACGCTGGCGATGTGGCGTGAAAATAATATCGATATTGTTGAGTGTGTTAAGTGCGGTCATCAGATGCGGGAAGCCGATAAAGAGGCGCGCGAGCACGTTCGCAATGAAGAGCAAGTGATCGGGATTTTTCATCCGGACTAGCGATATGGCGCAGCTTTTTTTAAGCTAGAGGGTACACGGGTGCAGAATTCCGCTACAATCTGCGCCACTATTCTTTCCATGCTCAGGAGATATCATGAAAGTAGCAAAGGACCTGGTGGTCAGCCTGGCCTATCAGGTACGTACAGAAGACGGTGTGTTGGTTGATGAGTCTCCGGTGAGTGCACCGCTGGACTACCTGCATGGTCACGGTTCCCTGATTTCTGGCCTGGAAACAGCGCTGGACGGTCATGAAGTTGGCGACAAATTCGATGTTGCTGTTGGCGCAAACGACGCATACGGTCAGTACGACGAAAACCTGGTGCAGCGCGTTCCTAAAGACGTCTTTATGGGCGTTGACGAACTGCAGGTTGGCATGCGTTTCCTGGCTGAAACTGACCAGGGTCCAGTACCGGTAGAAATTACCGAAGTGGAAGACGACCACGTTGTGGTTGACGGTAACCACATGCTGGCTGGCCAGAATCTGAAATTCAACGTAGAAGTTGTTGCTATCCGCGAAGCGACCGAAGAAGAACTGGCTCACGGCCACGTTCACGGTGCGCACGGTCACGACCACGATCATGACCACGGTCATGACGGTTGCTGCGGTGGACACGACCATGGTCACGAGCACGGCGGCGAAGGCTGCTGCGGCGGTGGCGGTAAAGGTAACGGCGGCGGCTGCGGTTGCCACTAATACCCTTCGTCTTTCAACCCACAGCGGTGTTGGCTGCGCTTTCGAATCCTGGTCACATAGTTATCTATGCTCCCAGGACTTCCTCAAGCTTGCCGCCTTGCTGTGATTTGAAATCCTTTGGGTATATGTGAGTAGATCCGATAAGCGTTAGCGCTTTCGGACACAAAAAAAGCGGGGATATCCCCGCTTTTTTACGTCTCAATAATGTGGCGGAGGGGTCTCTTCAGATTGCGACGCGATGTGGGACGGTTGCGTTGCTTTGAGCTTTTCCGTCAGCAGACGCAGATGGTCGCGCAGTTTGGCCATTTCCAGTTCATGCGCGGTCACCGTCACGTTGAGCTCTTCAATGGTTATCTCCTGAAATGCCAGGCGACTTTCCAGTTCAGCCAGGCGAGTTTCCATTGTTGTATCCTGCATGATTCACCTCTTTCTTTTTTCTCCGGCAGATCGCGGACTGCGGCGAATTCTACTTAACTTTGCCTGTTTGCACAGCACTCAATCTTCGGTAACGAAACTAATTTAAACAAAAAGAGTCTGAAAAGTGGTGATAATAGGGCGTGCCTGTATGTTGATTTGTTCTGCAACGCTTTATAGTACATTTTTATGTTAGTTAACCCTGGGGTGAGATGCCCCGGCCCTGGAGATATGGATGAAATCACTGTTTAAAGTAACGCTGCTGGCGACCACAATGGCTGTTGCTCTGCATGCCCCGATCACCTTCGCTGCTGATGCTGCGAAACCAGCCGCTACTGCTGACAGCAAAGCAGCATTCAAGAATGACGACCAAAAAGCCGCTTACGCGCTGGGCGCGTCCCTGGGTCGTTATATGGAAAACTCTCTGAAAGAGCAGGAAAAGCTGGGCATCAAACTGGATAAAGATCAGCTGATCGCTGGTGTTCAGGATGCGTTTGCAGACAAGAGCAAACTGTCTGACCAGGAAATCGAACAAACTCTGCAGGCGTTTGAAGCGCGCGTGAAGAGCTCCGCTCAGGCAAAAATGGAAAAAGACGCGGCTGACAACGAAGCCAAAGGTAAAGTTTACCGCGAGAAATTTGCTAAAGAGAAAGGCGTTAAAACCTCGGCTACTGGCCTGGTCTACAAAGTAGAGAAAGAAGGTACCGGCGCTGCACCGAAAGACAGCGATACCGTGGTTGTTAACTACAAAGGTACGCTGATCGATGGTAAAGAGTTTGATAACTCTTATACCCGTGGTGAGCCGCTCTCTTTCCGTCTTGACGGCGTGATCCCGGGTTGGACTGAAGGCCTGAAAAACATCAAGAAAGGCGGCAAAATCCAGCTGGTTATCCCACCGGATCTGGCTTACGGCAAAACGGGCGTTCCGGGCATTCCGGCCAACTCTACGCTGGTCTTTGATGTTGAACTGTTAGACATCAAACCGGCACCGAAAGCTGACGCGCAGCCAGATGCTGCACCGGCAGATAAAGCTGCAGACAGCAGCAAAAAATAAGCTAACAGAAACCGCCGCCCACAGGGCGGCGGTTTTTTATTATCGACAGGATATAATTAATACTGGAAAGCGCCTTGTGCGCTGTATTACTTTAGATGCCCCTATAATAGTGATGAGCCTGCCCTGACAACATAACGACAGGCTCCTGAAAAGGAGTGCTTTTTTTCATGTCCAGGTCGCTTTTAACCAACGAAACCAGTGAGCTAGATTTGCTGGATCAACGTCCTTTCGATCAAACCGACTTCGATATCCTCAAATCCTACGAAGCGGTAGTGGACGGGTTGGCGATGCTCATTGGTTCCCATTGTGAAATCGTATTGCACTCTTTGCAGGATTTGAAATGCTCGGCCATCCGCATTGCTAACGGTGAACACACGGGCCGTAAAATTGGCTCACCGATTACCGACCTTGCGTTGCGTATGCTGCATGATATGACGGGTGCGGATAGCAGCGTGTCGAAGTGTTACTTCACACGTGCGAAAAGCGGTGTCTTGATGAAGTCGGTGACGATTGCCATTCGCAACCGTGAGCATCGCGTGATTGGTCTGCTGTGCATCAACATGAACCTTGATGTCCCTTTCTCGCAGATAATGAATACCTTTATCCCACCGGAAACCCCGGAAGTGGGCTCTGCCGTCAACTTTGCTTCTTCGGTGGAAGATCTGGTTACCCAGACGCTGGAATTCACAATCGAAGAAGTGAATGCCGATCGTAATGTTTCCAACAACGCGAAGAACCGCCAGATCGTCCTGAATTTGTATGAGAAAGGCATCTTCGATATTAAAGATGCCATCAACCAGGTCGCCGATCGGCTGAACATCTCCAAACATACGGTCTACCTCTATATTCGTCAGTTCAAAAGTGGCGATTTCCAGGGGCAAGATAAGTAATGCGTTTTGCCATCATGGTGACGGGGCCAGCCTACGGCACGCAGCAGGCGAGCAGCGCGTTGCAATTTGCTCATGCGCTACTCAAAGAAGGGCATGAGCTAAGCAGCGTCTTTTTCTATCGTGAAGGTGTGTATAACGCCAACCTACTCACTTCGCCTGCCAGTGATGAATACGATCTGGTACGGGCCTGGCAACAGCTGAACCAACAGCATGGTGTAACACTGAATATTTGCGTGGCTGCGGCGTTGCGACGCGGCGTGGTTGATGAGACTGAGGCAAAGCGGCTGGGGCTGGCAGGATCTAATTTACAATCAGGTTTTAACCTCAGCGGGCTTGGATCGCTGGCTGAGGCTTCCCTGACCTGCGATCGCGTGGTGCAATTCTGATGAAACGTGTTGCTTTTGTCTTTTCTACCGTGCCGCACGGCAGCGCATCTGGCCGTGAAGGGTTAGATGCATTGCTGGCGACCTCTGCATTAACGGAAGACCTCGGCGTGTTTTTTATCGGTGATGGCGTCTTTCAAATCCTTCAGGGACAGCAACCGGATGCCGTGCTGGCGCGAGACTATATCGCGACCTTCAAGCTGTTAGGGTTGTACGATATCGATCAATGTTGGCTCTGCGCTGCCTCATTACGCGAGCGGGGCCTTCAGCAGGGGAGTAATTTTGTGATCGATGCGACAGCGCTTGAACCGGAAGATTTACGCCGTGAGTTAGGCAACTATGACGTCATTTTAAGGTTTTGAGACTCTCATGCTGCACACACTACATCGCTCCGCGTGGCTTACCGATTTCTCCTCTCTTCTTCGTCTGATTGATAAAGACGATGAACTTTTATTGCTCCAGGATGGCGTGACGGCAGCAATCGAAGGAAGCCGTTTCCTTGAAAGTCTGCAAAATGCCTCCATTAAGGTCTATGTACTGGAAGAAGACATTAAGGCTCGCGGGTTGAGCGGTCAAATTTCAGACAGTGTCGTCAGGGTTAGCTATACTGACTTCGTCAGACTTACGGTGAAGCATCCCAGCCAGATGTCCTGGTAATTGTGGGATCGTTGTATATTTCTTGACACCTTTTCGACACCGACCTAAAATTCTGCGTCCTCATATTGTATGAGGTCGTTTTATTACGTGTTTACGAAGCAAAAGCTAAAACCAGGAGCTATTTAATGGCAACAGTTAACCAGCTGGTACGCAAACCACGTGCACGCAAAGTTGCAAAAAGCAACGTGCCTGCGCTGGAAGCATGCCCGCAGAAACGTGGCGTATGTACTCGTGTATATACTACCACTCCTAAAAAACCGAACTCCGCACTGCGTAAAGTTTGCCGTGTTCGTCTGACTAACGGTTTTGAAGTGACTTCCTACATCGGTGGTGAAAGTCACAACCTGCAGGAGCACTCCGTGATCCTGATCCGTGGCGGTCGTGTAAAAGACCTCCCGGGTGTTCGTTACCACACCGTTCGTGGTGCGCTTGACTGCTCCGGCGTTAAAGACCGTAAGCAATCACGCTCCAAGTATGGCGTGAAACGTCCTAAGGCTTAATGGTTCTCCGTTAAGTAAGGCCAAACGTTTTATATTAATGTCAAACTAAACTCTTAGAGTTTTGGACAATCCTGAATTAACAACGGAGTATTTCCATGCCACGTCGTCGCGTCATTGGTCAGCGTAAAATTCTGCCGGATCCGAAGTTCGGATCAGAACTGCTGGCTAAATTTGTAAATATCCTGATGGTAGATGGTAAAAAATCTACTGCCGAAACTATCGTATACAGCGCGCTGGAGACCCTGGCTCAGCGTTCTGGTAAAAACGAACTGGAAGCTTTCGAAGTAGCTCTCGAAAACGTGCGCCCGACTGTCGAAGTTAAGTCTCGCCGCGTTGGTGGTTCTACTTATCAGGTACCAGTTGAAGTCCGTCCGGTCCGTCGTAATGCTCTGGCAATGCGTTGGATCGTTGAAGCTGCTCGTAAACGCGGTGATAAATCCATGGCTCTGCGCCTGGCGAACGAACTTTCTGATGCTGCAGAAAACAAAGGTACTGCAGTTAAGAAACGTGAAGACGTTCACCGTATGGCAGAAGCCAACAAGGCGTTCGCACACTACCGTTGGTAATCCCTTCGGAGTTTTAGTCACCAGGCGGGCGCTTCTAGTAAGCAGCCCGCTTTGGGCTACTTAAATTGAACGCCTAAAAGATAAACGAGGAATCAAATGGCTCGTACAACACCCATCGCGCGCTACCGTAACATCGGTATCAGTGCGCACATCGACGCCGGTAAAACCACTACTACCGAACGTATTCTGTTCTACACCGGTGTAAACCATAAAATCGGTGAAGTTCATGACGGCGCAGCCACCATGGACTGGATGGAGCAGGAGCAGGAACGTGGTATTACTATCACCTCCGCAGCGACTACTGCATTCTGGTCTGGTATGGCTAAGCAGTATGAACCGCATCGCGTAAACATCATCGACACCCCGGGGCACGTTGACTTCACTATCGAAGTAGAACGTTCCATGCGTGTGCTTGATGGTGCAGTAATGGTTTACTGCGCAGTTGGTGGTGTTCAGCCTCAGTCTGAAACCGTATGGCGTCAGGCAAACAAATATAAAGTTCCGCGCATTGCGTTCGTTAACAAAATGGACCGTATGGGTGCGAACTTCCTGAAAGTTGTTGGTCAGATCAAAACCCGTCTGGGCGCGAACCCTGTTCCGCTGCAGCTGGCAATTGGCGCTGAAGAAGCGTTCACCGGTGTTGTTGACCTGGTGAAAATGAAAGCCATCAACTGGAACGAAGAAGATGCAGGCGTAACCTTCACTTATGAAGATATCCCGGCTGACATGCAGGAACTGGCTGAAGAATGGCACCAGAACCTGATCGAGTCCGCTGCAGAAGCTTCAGAAGAGCTGATGGAGAAATACCTGGGTGGTGAAGAACTGACTGAAGAAGAGATCAAAAAAGCTCTGCGTCAGCGTGTTCTGAACAACGAAATCATCCTGGTAACCTGTGGTTCTGCGTTCAAGAACAAAGGTGTTCAGGCGATGCTGGATGCGGTAATTGATTACCTGCCATCCCCAGTAGACGTACCTGCGATCAACGGTATTCTGGACGACGGTAAAGATACTCCTGCTGAGCGTCATGCTAGCGATGACGAGCCGTTTGCTGCTCTGGCATTCAAAATCGCTACCGACCCGTTCGTGGGTAACCTGACCTTCTTCCGCGTGTACTCTGGTGTGGTTAACTCCGGTGACACCATCCTGAACTCCGTGAAAACTGCACGTGAACGTTTCGGCCGTATCGTACAGATGCACGCTAACAAACGTGAAGAGATCAAAGAAGTTCGCGCGGGCGATATCGCTGCTGCTATCGGTCTGAAAGACGTGACCACTGGTGACACTCTGTGTGACCCGGATCACCCGATCATTCTGGAACGTATGGAATTCCCTGAGCCGGTAATTTCCATCGCGGTAGAACCGAAAACCAAAGCTGACCAGGAAAAAATGGGTCTGGCTCTGGGCCGTCTGGCTAAAGAAGACCCGTCATTCCGCGTATGGACTGACGAAGAATCTAACCAGACCATTATCGCTGGTATGGGTGAGCTGCACCTCGACATCATCGTTGACCGTATGAAGCGTGAATTCAACGTTGAAGCGAACGTCGGTAAACCTCAGGTTGCTTACCGTGAAGCGATTCGCGCGAAAGTTACCGATATCGAAGGTAAACACGCTAAGCAGTCTGGTGGTCGCGGTCAGTACGGTCATGTTGTTATCGACATGTACCCGCTGGAGCCGGGTTCAAACCCGAAAGGCTACGAGTTCATCAACGACATCAAAGGTGGTGTAATTCCTGGCGAATACATCCCGGCCGTTGATAAAGGCATCCAGGAACAGCTGAAATCTGGCCCGCTGGCTGGTTACCCGGTTGTTGATCTGGGCGTGCGTCTGCACTTCGGTTCTTACCATGACGTTGACTCCTCTGAGCTGGCGTTTAAACTGGCCGCTTCTATCGCCTTCAAAGATGGCTTTAAGAAAGCGAAACCAGTTCTGCTTGAGCCTATCATGAAGGTTGAAGTAGAGACTCCGGAAGAGAACACCGGTGACGTAATCGGTGACTTGAGCCGCCGTCGTGGTATGCTTCGTGGTCAGGAATCCAACGTCACTGGCGTTGTTATCCATGCTGAAGTTCCGCTGTCTGAAATGTTCGGATATGCAACCCAGCTGCGTTCTCTGACCAAAGGCCGTGCTTCTTACTCCATGGAGTTCCTGAAGTACGACGATGCGCCGAACAACGTTGCTCAGGCCGTTATTGAAGCCCGTGGTAAATAATCCACAGGATTAAAACCTAAGTCCCGTGCTCTCTCCATAGGGGAGAGCACTATAGTAAGGAATATAGCCGTGTCTAAAGAAAAATTTGAACGTACAAAACCGCACGTTAACGTCGGCACCATCGGCCACGTTGACCACGGTAAAACTACCCTGACCGCTGCAATCACTACCGTACTGGCTAAAACCTACGGCGGTGCTGCTCGTGCATTCGACCAGATCGATAACGCGCCGGAAGAAAAAGCTCGTGGTATCACCATCAACACTTCTCACGTTGAATATGACACCCCGACTCGCCACTACGCACACGTAGACTGCCCGGGCCACGCCGACTATGTTAAAAACATGATCACCGGTGCTGCGCAGATGGACGGCGCGATCCTGGTTGTTGCTGCGACTGACGGCCCGATGCCGCAGACTCGTGAGCACATCCTGCTGGGTCGTCAGGTAGGCGTTCCGTACATCATCGTGTTCCTGAACAAATGCGACATGGTTGATGACGAAGAGCTGCTGGAACTGGTAGAAATGGAAGTTCGTGAACTTCTGTCTCAGTACGATTTCCCGGGCGACGACACTCCGATCGTTCGTGGTTCTGCTCTGAAAGCGCTGGAAGGCGAAGCAGAGTGGGAAGCGAAAATCATCGAACTGGCTGGCTTCCTGGATTCTTACATCCCAGAACCAGAGCGTGCGATTGACAAGCCGTTCCTGCTGCCTATCGAAGACGTATTCTCCATCTCCGGTCGTGGTACCGTTGTTACCGGTCGTGTAGAGCGCGGTATCATCAAAGTTGGTGAAGAAGTTGAAATCGTTGGTATCAAAGAGACTGCTAAGTCTACCTGTACTGGCGTTGAAATGTTCCGCAAACTGCTGGACGAAGGCCGTGCTGGTGAGAACGTTGGTGTTCTGCTGCGTGGTATCAAACGTGAAGAAATCGAACGTGGTCAGGTACTGGCTAAGCCGGGCTCTATCAAGCCGCACACCAAGTTCGAATCTGAAGTGTACATTCTGTCCAAAGACGAAGGCGGCCGTCATACTCCGTTCTTCAAAGGCTACCGTCCGCAGTTCTACTTCCGTACTACTGACGTGACTGGTACCATCGAACTGCCGGAAGGCGTAGAGATGGTAATGCCGGGCGACAACATCAAAATGGTTGTTACCCTGATCCACCC
>NZ_JAOWED010000031.1:808327-994847 GCF_030334285.1 Citrobacter sp. Cf087 | reverse complement strand
GAAGCCCCCGCAAGAATTAAACCAACGACCGCTGCACTCAGTTTATTCTTCAGCTTTGGTGGCATAGCCATTGCGCCGATCCTCCCGTTCTTTCCAGCGGAAATACCAGTTCACTGCACAGGTGATAACGGTGCATGCGATACCGACAATAATTGCCCAGTCGCTCAGGCTTAACCCTGCAATTCTGTCGGCCAACATCCAGGACACCTCTTTTGCTGTTTTAGCTGTTTCGGCATATGCCTTCGCTGATACACCGCAGCCGGTCAGCGTGGTTCCTGTTCCATATGAAAGTCTGCTGTAAATGGTGCCCATTCTGGTCATAGCCTCACCTCCGATTTTTCGGATGGCGCTGTGTGTGATGAAAAGGTCAGGCTTCACGGGCTGGATTTATCAACAAAGCACGTAGCGGATGATTCCCGGAAGCCTGAAATAAAAAAGCCCCAGCGGGTGCCGGGGCTTGAAGTTGATTTAAGTTAATTAATCAAGTCGTTCGTCAGTACATTTAAACAGTACTCGAGATTTAATCAGTGCGTCCACGCCAGCAAAGGCATTATCTTCTTCTGGGTACGGAACAGACAGGGTATCTTGCTTATCGATGGTAACCATCAATATCCCCGCTTCTTTCCAAATGTAAACTTCCACATAGACGTATTGATCATTACTTGCTGGAGAGTCTTCAACTGCTGTGCTGATCAAAAATTGAAGACCATAATTATCATCAAGAGGCAAGACAGATAATGGTCGAGACTCATAATTCTGCTTACTATTTATTACACCGCAAGTTACATACGCCCGCTGGGAGCCATCAGCTTTGACATAGTGATTGTCAGGAAGCTTTAAAGACTCTTTATAACTTCTTACTATTTTATACCCGTACTCATGCAACTCAGTTTTGCGTTTGAGATATTTTTGCTCAAGCGCCTCTCTACTGGCTCTAATGTCATCGTAAGTAATGTCCATTCCTTTCTCCAAAAGGTCATCTGAAACGAACATTCTTGACTCCTTTTCTCACCAACGCGTTGACGTTAAACAATTAAAACCTCCAGAAACGCAAAAGCCCAAGGCGTTAACCTCGGGCTCGAAAACTCATTTACTGCCAATGCATACAACAATGGCACAATATCAGATTTACACGAAATATATGCTAATTAGTTCATTTCTGCAATACCTTGCTGATAATTTGCTGCCTTTTGTTGTGAACGTGATCGCGAAATATGATGTAGTGACTGTGAGTCCAGCCCCTTATACAGACTGACCATTGCATCGTAATGTTCCACGTAATTCTGAGACCAGTTTGTTTTATTAACGCCCACCAGCGCAGCGAGATCACCATACTGATACACATCCCTCCCAGCTAACTCGTTTTTCACATCCTGCGCCGCCAGCCATATCAACTGACGCAACCGCTCGATAGTCTTTTTCGCCACCCTCTTCCCAGCCAGTTGCTGGCTGAACTGTTGCCAACCCCACTGAGTGATTTCAACCTGATAGCACCAGCGCACATTCTCGCTGTAGTTCCATAGCAACCAGGCCTTCTGATGTTCTTCGAGTGACATCAGCGCACGACGCCACGATGCAGTGGAGTATTCAACCGGTTGCACCAGGGGAATATGCGAGCCCTTAGCATGGGACTGTTTACCCGGTATTGGTGGGTTATCCAGAGTTATCATTTTCCCAGTCACTTCATCCAGGACTCGAGGCTTCTTACGTTTATACGTTCCCGTATCAAACTGCGCGTTCTCCAGCCAGGCTATCAACTGCCCTTTAGTCGCCCCACTCAAATCGGCGGTGGCCATAATCAGCTGCTGACGGACGTATTCGAGAAATTGAGTATTCATGCGGCCGCCTTAGCTATCGCTTTATATGCGCGCAGAATGTGAGAGCTTTTCCCGTAAAGAGTTATCTGGAAGGTCAATCCTTTCGATTCCCACGAATTAACTGGGGAAGCCATGAGTCCAGCGTCAGCAACACGCCTCGCTCTTCCAAACTGCCAGAAAGGACCGGTCAACCAGATACGGGCATGGGTTCCTTCGTCGCTGTAAGTGATTTTCACGCTGCCTCCCACTGTTTCAGTTCTTTGAGTTTTGCGCGGTACTCATCGCGGATTCGGATGTAGTCGTCGCGTTTCCATTTCGGTAATTCGTGAGAGCCCATCAGGGCATCAAAGCGCGCCTGGCCGATTTTGGCGATCAGCGCCGGGCGGTATGCCGTCAGGTTGCCGGAGAGATAGTTATTACAGGGAGCGCACTGGCGATGACAGTTGTCCTCGTTGAAGCGCAGCTCTGGGTTGGCGCCGGTGGTGCGGTAATGCCCTGCGTGGTATTGCCCGTCATGGTGGCGACCGCAGCTGATGCACGGCAGATGCCGATCCCGGTACCGGATGAATTCATTGAATGCCTGTTGCGCCTGCTTGACGAAGTGGCTGAGTGGCTTCACCGCCTGGTGACGTTCGGCCTGCTGCGCCCGCTGTTCTTTCGCCTCCTGGCGCTGGCGCTTTACCTCTTTGCGCTGTGCATCTTCACGGGCTTTTCTGGTCTGCTCTTTCCCGACTGCGCTGGCGCACTCATAACCGCATACGGTCTGCGTGTCGCGCATTGGGTGGAACCACTGGCGGCATTCTTTGTTGGCGCACTTACGGCGCGGTAACTTAGCCATAATCACCCCCAGACCTTTTGTCGAAAGGTTCTTGGTGTACGCGCCGGATGCTCGCATTCAGGTAATTTTGCGCTGACAGTCCAGGTGATGTTGTCGCGATTCAGGCTACGTTCTACTGTGGCGCCACGGCGGCGGTAACTTGCCACCAGCTCGTCTGCCTGTTCGGTTGTGCATTCGTGATGGTGGAACCAAGAAAATTTCATCGCCATCACCCCGCAAAGCTCATAAGCTGCGCAGCGGCGTTTTCCGCTTCTCGCTGAGTCTTGAATGCCCGGGACAATACCCAGCGCCACAGAACATCGAGCGCGGCTTTGTACAGCTGCTGGAACTCGGTTTCATCCATATTGGCGAAGGCAATGCTGCGGGGGTGTTTGCGAAGGGTGCCGTCAGGAAGCTGTATAGCGTCGTAATGGCCAGACTCGACGATCACCCATGCTCGGTATGCGTCATAGGATTTGCAGATGCTGATACTACCGGCGCGCTTATCAGCGATACGCTCAAGGTATTGCTCAGCAGCATCCAGGAGTGCGGCTTCACTTCCCGCGAATGAGGCGAGGAATTTAGCGTACCCGGTTACCAGCTTGCGTTCGTTGGAGGAGATCGCCCCGCCAGTAGGTTCCCAGTATTCAAACCCGAGATTCAGGAGCGCAAAGAAACGGCGATGGAATGCGGGATTCCTCACCTGCCGGAACTCGGCCACCAGCACGGCGCCTAGTTTGATTTTTGATTGCAGAATATCGCTGGTCTCCGGCGTCGCGGGGATCAGGATTCCTGATGACTGCTTGATGAGTTGTAGTTCGTGCGCCATGGTTTCTCTCCGTGGCGCAGTAGGTTACGGTTGTTCAGACCGTTGATTTCATATTATCAGAAGGTGGGGTTACCCGGTAGCCGAGACGGTGAATAAACTGCATAAAACCATTAGGAGTAAAGACCTCTTCATCATCCAGCAAAGGCCGCATAGAAACCATGCCATTGACGCGATAAATTAGATGCCTGCCCGATGAAGGAAAGCTAAACACCACGCAGCCGTCAGACCTTCTTACAATGTCATACCAGTTGTCTTCTGACGTTTGCAAAGCTGAATCACTCACATTTATTTTCTCCCTTCGAGCGACTAACAGACGCGATTAAAGATTGTCGGCAGCAGCATCAGAGGGTTACGCAAATTGCGGTATTCTGAAAAATGCGCGCCAGCCTTAAGCGCAATTCTAATAAAACCAGTCGTCAGCGCTTTCCCAGGTATCCTGGAGGATTGATTCAATTTTCTTTTTATCGTCCTTGTCACCACCAAAAACACTTAACCCATCGGACCCGGCACGGCGGATTGTGAGCCTGCAATTGTCATAGTGATCATTCAGGCGCTTAAGCAGTTCTTTCTCCAGTGCTGGTACTGCGCCTTTAGGAAGTTCTTTCATGCGATCAATGGTTAATTCAACTTTCATAATAGCCTCCATTGCATGTACTGTGTTTTTATACAGTATACCTATGCACGGAAATGATCAACGTTTTAAGAGCACAAATTGTTAATTTTCTGTCAGTATTAAAAAAAGAAAACCCGCCGTAGCGGGTTGAATTAGCAATGTTTTATTACGCCGCTATTTGTTTCTGCTGACAAAGCTCCGGCAAATTAGCACGCACCAGCGCCTCAGCGAGCGCTGGAGGCACAGCGTTACCACAGCCCGCTACCAGAAAGAAAAAACCCGCATATAGCAGGTTTGATTTTGACGGCAAGAGCCATTCATCGGCAACTATTTCTGACAAACCTTTTTAGACTTGCTGATAGTGCCATCATTACAAACAAATTTTTCACCCGAGCAGTGCGATATCCCGCCTTTCTTACCTGAGCATGGCTTGTTTGCTGCCGTTGCTGTCAGTGAAAAAAGTGACACCAATAAAACAACAAGAACTTTCTTCATATCCCTATTCCCATCAGTAAAAGTAAGTGAATCGTAGCAGGGATCGATGAAGCGAAAAAGAAAACCCGCCGTAGCGGGTTATATTGTCGATATGGGAATTCACATATCGCTTGTATGGCAGGTTATATCAATCACCAGCATCTGCGAGTTTTTGCATAGCCCCAGCGTAACGCTGCATTCCATGTTCAAGCGCTGACTTCGCCTCCTGATGAGGTGCTGCTCGCGAATATCCACGCAGCCTGAATACTTCGGCGATCAGCATTGATACCGCCTTAGCCTGGACGGGTTCGCTGTAATTACCTCTCTCGCCAAACACCTCATCAAGCGACAGGAAAAACTCATTAGTGTAGATGCTATCTGGATCCTGGATTGCGCAATCAGCATTGAATTTCACAGTGTCCAGGTAGTCGAGTGGGGGCAACATGTAAGGCTGGCTTACAGGTTCGGCACCCTGAAGCATGGCGGCGCGGCAGGCTTCGTCAATGCGACTCTGAATGTGCGCCAGCAACTGGACGTCACCACCTGGCCAGCCTTCCATACGATTAATGTCACACATGACATTGCGAGCAGTATTAAGCGCGATTGTGTCGATGTCTGACACTACCGGCGCTGTCTGCGGGGCGGCAATATTGGCAAACGCAGCTCGCAATCCAATCTTAATTTCCTCCATCTCATCAGCGCCTAACGATGAATCAGACAACGCATGATGGAATGTGTAAGCCATATCGTCGTTGACTGCCACAGGCTCGGCATCAAACGCTGCAATAGCCCCATCAATCACCTTCACAGCATCAGCCATTGCGTAGCCGAGACCACCGCCGTCACTTTGTGCCGCTGCTTTGCTGAGTATTTCGCGTATCTGGTGCAGGCGATCGAGTGATACAGGACCGTGTGCAGGGTGGTTGTTAGTTGTCATGCTGACGCTCCTTCTTGATATCTTTCAAACCAGAACACAACTGGCGCGTTAGTTTGTTTAACCAGGCCAAATGATTCCGCCGTGCGGTAACTTCTTGACGCACGTCGAGTTACATCAACCTGAGTGGCTATGCGGCTGCGAAAGTCTTCTACTGTGCTGCACATTTTGAACAAGTTGCATGGAATGCATGCTGGAACCATGTTGCTGACCGTGTCATTTTCTGGCCTGTCCATTGCGTAGCCGTTGCTGATATTTCTTCGCACCGCTTCTACATGGTCTGCATGCCACTTATCGCCAAGTTCGCAGCCGCAATAAGCACAGCGCCCCCCGAACTTCATGCGTAGCTCTGCGCGTTGTTTTTTCGTCAGTGCCATATCACTCCCCTTTCACGCCAATGCCAGCGGCGCGGAGCGCTTCACGAAATGCACCAACAACTGCACAGGTATTAAACATGTCATCGTTGATGCTGCCGTCAGAGTTACGGTAATCGGCTGGTAATTTAACGGTCACCGTCCGTGATTCCAGCTCTTCAATCCGCTCCCGATATTCAGCAACCATTCTTCGCACTTGCTCAAGTGGCGTAACGCTACCACCATCTGGTGGGTCCATGTACTGGGTGCCGGGTAGAAGTTCGCAGAGGGCATTGCCAAGTTCGGCGGAGTGATTCTCCGCGTTGCTCATGCGATCCTTGATGTCGTCGACATATCCAACCAGTGAGCCACCAGGGGGAATCTCGCATTCTTCTACCAACTGAAAATAGATATCAGCCGCTGCTCGGGTATTGTCGCCGCCTATGTTTTCTCGCAGAGCATCACGCTCCGCGGTCAACCTGTAGTTCTCATCCAGCAGAGCTTCCAGCACATCAACATCGATGATGGTCTGAATGTCGAAAAATTCGCGCTTGCTCTTTATTTTTTCACGCAGCGCCTGTTTGTTGAGTGCTGTCATTGGGCTGCCTCTCGTTTCTCTGCCTTCAGAATCATGCGAGAACCATCATCAAGTTCCCAGCCAATCTCTCCACCTTCAGCCATAACCAGTTGCCACACGAGTTGCGCAGCTTCGTTTGTCACATCACGCCCACGATCATTGCCAACGCGTAGACGACCGCCTTCTACATCGCGCATTTTCGCCAGGGTGATTGTTTTGCTCAGCGGGGAGAACCCGAGTTGCAGTTTTGCTGTATTGCTCATAGCGCGGCTCCTTTGCGAAGTTGGGCGGCATCCTCTCGAAGGGCTTCAGCGTATTCAGATGCTGCTCTGCTGGCCTTAGCTCTCCATCCGGTAGTGATGTTGTTGGACTTAATCGCCTCTTCAGCGAACATCAAGGCAAACATATCAACACCCTGCGCCCGCACTTCAGCCAGGAAAGCATCTGTGGCTGGGGTTCCGATTCGATTAATAATTGCGATCATCCCGGCCCTCAGTGATTCATCTTCAGTTGCGCCATTTTGTGTGGCAACCTCAGATGCCTCGTAACCGTAATCACTCTGTGACAACCAGTTATCTGGATTTTTAAGCCCCGCATTCTCCACCGCCAGCTCCCTGCACTTGCTCTCGGCGTTAGCGAGCTGTACTGCCATGTCTGTGAGTTTTTGCTCTGATGCTGATTCTACGGCTTGCCAGCAACTCCACATGCGGTTGTAATCTGTTCCAGAAAGTGTGCTGTTCCGGTATCCATTATCAATTCGCAATCCCTCAAGCGTTGATTTAGAAATACAGACTTCAGTCATTACCCACGCTTCAAATTTTTCTCTGCTGCTCATGCTGATGCTCTCCCGTAAAATGCCAGTACACGCTGCATAGCCGGACTTGTGCGGCATACTGATGCGACCATGTTTTTGCTCATGTTCGATTTGAGCTGCTTGATGTTCAGCTCCCCGCCGGGCTGAAGTGAATAGACCGGGCGATGCGGCTCGCCAGTACGGATAACTACCGCTTTGCGTGTCAGGTGAAGCAGCAGGTTGTGCGCCTTCTTGCAGTCGCAACCCAGCAGGCTCTGAACCTGACGAGGTGTTATGGTCTGGTTAACCCGAAGGAAATCGACGATCGCCCACAGTGATTTGCTTGCCATCGTTATTCAGCCTCCCCGACAAATAAGCGCAGCACACGGCGATTCCGGTTCACTTCACGAACAGCGTCTCGGAGTTTTTCCAGGCTATCGAGATTGGATTTTGTTTTGCGGATTTCATTACTGATTTCACGCAGTGTCGGGACCAGTACTGGCTGACTCGCCTTTTTCAGCACAGGGATGCTGTCCAGAAACTCTTCAACCTGAACACGGTCCGTATCCGCCACGGCTGGCGCCGCAACCTTCGGTGTGATTTCGATATCTGGCAACTCTGCAAATTCCGGCACCACGGGAACAGCCCTGTAGTCGGGAAGTCCCCATTTAACACCTTTCCCCTGACCGATTTTTTGGATATATCCGCGCTTTGCCATCAGGCATAGATTTGATGCTAAACCTCTTGGATCGCGTTCCACCGCCAACGCGAGTGCTACGGTGCCCATATTCCCGCTTTCAGTCAGTAGTGCGACTATGGCCTCAGGTTTTATCGGTTCGGCAACTTCACCACGCAGCGGCTTTTTTGGAGTGTCGTTCAAATTTTTCGCACGCAGGACAGTTTTAGCTGGTTCTGCTGGTAGCGCTTGTTTTTTGTCTTCTGCACAGGCAACTGACCAGTAACCGTTAACAAATTTTACCGCCCCCTGGTCTTCCATGTTTTCCAGAATCTTAAGCATGTCGCGTACGTCTTTATTCAGCCTGGCGGAAATTTCGCGACAGGTAGATTTGCCCATTGCTTTCAGTGCGTAAATTACAGTTTTCATAGCGTCTCCCGTCAAATCAGACCAGCGTTTTTGCGTTGTTTGTACTGAGCCATCAGCATCTCTGCCGGTGTTGGCCCGGTTACTGGTTTAGGCGCAGCCAGAGCGCGTCGTACTGGTGGTATCGGTTTTCCTGACAACACACGGCGTTCCCACATTTCCAGCACCTTCACAGCTTCGCGCTCCAGTTCCTGTCGGCTCAGTTGCCCTTCGGTGCTACGGTGACGTAGTTCGAGACAGATGTGATACAGAACATCCCTGGACCATGGATATTTCTCACTGCTCGTGTAACGGAAAACCAGCTTCTGCCACTTCCAGTACTCAGCCATGACATCAGCAACCGTGATACCGAGCACACAACGCCCTTCCCTGCACCAGGCAACAAATTGCCCAGGAGATGGCAGAAACGGGCGCTCCTGGCGACGCGCCACACGAAGACCAGCGTTGACCTGCTCCATGGTTGTGATCCCGTTTTCACTGAAAGCCAGCAACCACTGGCGTCGCAATTCGTCGAACTCAGCCTGATTATTGAAGCTGTGAGCGCTGGCCGGGAACGCAGCTCGAAGGGCGCTGAACAGGGAGTTGAAGATTTCCGCAGTTTGCTCAACGTCGGGAGCCTGCACGTCCTGCTGTTCCTGCATACCGTGAGCTACACGTACAAAGTTTTCGCGGTCGAAGTTGACCATCTGCTCAGAAAGGTTTTTCATCGAACACCCCGTTGATCCAGTCTGTGTTGTTGTAATCGACCTTGTTTTTCCCGGTTGCCGGGGCCGCATGGTCACCGCAACGTATACGCCTGGTCGTCAGTTGGTCCCACTGCTTGCGCAGACTTGAAGGGCTCAGGATGTTGTCTTTCCAGAAATCATCTTTGTTGGCCCATTTGAACAAATCGCAAATGTCGAAGTGCGTGCGGTTGTCCTGCACACGCATCAGGCGGATTGTGTTAGCCCATTCGACCCAATTTGGTTCGCTCAGGCTGGCATTGACAGTCAGGCGCAGGGTATGTATCCAGCGTGCCGCTTTGAGATCATCGGCTGTTCCCCAGGACTTACCTGCCGGGGTGTAGATTCCGTCAGCAGCTTCCGGGTGACGAGAGAGGAATTTTTCAGTCGCCTCGTTTCGGGATTCTTCAGAATTCCGAGACGAAGAGATCTTATTATTTATATTGTTGTTATTATATTGTTGTTCATGATGCGCGGGGAATTGCGCGGCCTTATGCGCGGGTAAATGCTCGGCATCGCCACCGGAAGCCCCGCCATTGCTGGCTTCGTCATGCGCGGCGTAATGCTCGCCGTAATGCGCGGGGAATTGCGCGGGTACATCGTCTGTTTTTTGAGCATATTGCACATAATTTGTGATGGTAATCACAGTGCCTTTTCTCTTCTCCCCGGCGGTTGAAATCATCCCCTCTTTCACAAAATGAGCCAGCATTCGTTCCACTGCATGACGGCTGGTTGGCTCCCCATTTCGGTCGCATAATTTCAGCCCGAGATCTGCCGACGTGGTCACCAGTTGTCCGGTTTGTAATGGCCACTGCCGGCCTTTAAAGTTTGCCGTGTAGGGCTGGCGGGCGGCGCCCAACAGAAGGTTCTCCCATAGCGTGCGCAGGAAGACATCTTTAGCCCAGGGCTTCTTCAGTACACTCCGGTACAACGGGATGAATCCGGTCTTCTGGTTCTCCATCCGGTTGCTCCTGACGGCGGTACGCGCCGCAAAATCGGCGTAAGCAACATTCGACATAGCTATGCCCCTTTCGCCTGGTGTTTTGTACATACGTTTGTCATAATGCTCTCGTAATTTCTGCCTGGAATTACACCGAAGGTCGGTTCCGTTGGCGCGGTCCGACCTTTACCTTTTTTTGAACCCGTCATATAGCCCCCAGCATCATCTGCACCATCTCCATCAGCGGACCGGTTAACCCAGGGTCAACGCGATACATCTCCACGATCCCCTCGCTCAACTCTTTCAGCTTCTGATGCCGTGGCGCATCCAGCGCGACGGCAATCTTTGCTTCACTGGTTTCTTTCTCCAGCCGAGCCAGACGAGCCATAACGTTGTCTTCTGGTAGCAGACGGTTGCGGTACTTGAGCGGCAGAACAGCAAGAATTGCCGGAGTCAGTTGGCGAACGTTTTCGCGGTACCGTTCGCTGTTGAAATGGTTGTCCAGGAAGCGGAAAAGCTTCTGACGCTGTCGGCTGAGGTCATCAGGGAAAGTGATCTCGTCCCCCCCTCGCGCCTGGTACTCTTCGACGATCAGAGCAGATACGACATCCTGACCATCGACACCCGCCCACGCACGAACGGCATCGCGGATCTGGTCATGTTTATCTACCGAGACAGGTTGATTGCGATTTATCATCGCAGCCGGTTGATATCCGCTATTTTGATGAAGTGACAGTGACTGCATGGTTATGCCCTCGTTTCTTGCACTGGTAAGGCATCGGTTGGATTGGGATATAAGTCAGGCCGCAACTCATGCGGGGTGACTCCCGTAAGCTCAAAAACAGAGCGAATGTGATCGGGCGGAATGCCAGTTTTTTTCCAGTTGGAAATTGTCATTTTTGAAAATCCAAGCGCTCTTCCGAGTGCCGCACCTGTGCCGAACTTTTGAATAGCTTTCTCAATACCAGTCATAGGACCTCCTTAGATGGAAAAAGTAAAGCATCATTTTACCAATGAGTCAATCAATGAATGCCTACCGACTGGTAAAGCAATCATTTACACTAGTGAAATGAGCGAAAACACAATGACTACTGGGCTGATCTCCAGGCTTACAGAACTGAACCGGAAAGGTTTCTCTAAAACAGAGATGGCCAGGGTTGCTGGTGTCAGTAAGCAGGCTGTTTCCAGTTGGTTCAAAACAGGAAGAATCAGCAAAAATTCTGCATTAGCGGTTGCTGACGCTGCTGGGGTATCTGTCCCCTGGCTACTTGGTGAGGATGTTGGAGAGAAGGATGGCCTTAAGCCTGATGAACAGCGCCTGCTAGAGCTCTACCGCCAACTGCCAGAAGAAGAACAACAGAACATGTTGCGGATCGTATCTCTTCGATTGAAAGAACTCGACGAACTGTACGCCAAGTACATGGGACGGCGGATTAAGGGTGATGCTGATTAGTTGAGCCATACATAAAGAAATTGATGATTGTTACTGCTCCCTTTAGCAAATGACTATTTTTTTGACAGTAAAGATAAGGATTTTTTATGTCACCAAATGAAGAAATATCATTACCTCTGAGCAAACCAAAGCAGGTTACTCTTCGCGCTTTTGAGATAAAGAATCCTAACCTATCAAAAGCATCAAGTAATGCTAAAGCATCCTTAACATCCAGATTGGAACAAGTAAAATTATCTAAAGAAAGATGTATGGTTCTTAACCCTGAAGATCCTAATCAAGAAAGAGATGTTCTGTCCTACTTTAAAGAATCACCCATATCAAATTCTGTATTTTGTACGATGCTAAGGATTACTTCTGATAAAGAGGTTCAACATATAACGGACACTCTTTTTGAGAAAGAGGTTTTCTCTATGAATGATATAGAGACCGCTCATATTGATGCCACGGCCATTTGTAAAAATCATTATTATTTTTCAATGTCTGATGAGTACTTAGTTACTAATCTACCATTAAATAAGACAATCGCTCGTCTTCAAACTTACCTAAGTTGGTTCACCAATAATGATTTACTAGAATTTACACCTTTAATATCAGCTAAAGGCAAAACTAAATTAAGTGACCTGAAGGCCATTGTTGTTAGAGATCCTGAACCTTTGAGTGGTCAAGCGATAGATGTTGTACCACAGGACAGCCATACAAACTTACCTGCAACAACTGAAGGGAAAAAATCAATTAAGTTAACGCAGAAAGTATTAGATATTATAAGAAGCTCCATGTCGGATACTGAGCAACTTAATGATATTGCCCTTAGCCAAATGATATCTGCAGAGCTATTGATTAAATTTAAAAAGCCACGAAGAATGTCCGAAGATGAGTATAAAAAAGCTCTTGGTGCTTATTTAAAGCCAGTCAGTGATCTTGATAACATTTCTTTTAAGCGTAAGGACAACAAAACTGAAGTAAAAGGTAAGGATTTGCTTCTTACAAAACGAGTCAGTATCGAGACCACTCAATCTGGAAAGCTAGTTGAGCATCAATTACTACAGGAAATGAGCAGATTTCTGGTAGAATTGAGCAATGATAAAATTAACAGTTAGTGCGATTATCATATCAATGCTAACAATGTTTAGCAGCACAGTCTGGAGTGTTCGTCCGGACAGCTTCTTCGCATCCACTGTTTTTACAGTTGCAGGGATTATGTTTTCTATCGGACTTGGGTTGATCGTCACATTCAATCCAAGTGGTGTAAAAAACACTAACTATCTTCGAGCAATCAGATCGAATGTTGCTAAAGTCAGAAATTCATTTCTTCTGCATTTTGGATTATCTACGCTTTGTTACATTATAAATCAGTATGTTGCAGGCCATGAGTTTTCATTCTTCTTGCTGCAGAAAGTGACAATACTTTTCAGTATTTCAATTTTCCTATGTCTTGTAATGATATACTGTGCAATATATTTCATAATAAATTTCATAGAGTTACAGCGACTAAATAACGACATATTTGATGAGGTGAACAAAGAATCTCGTTAAATCCCGGCCACTGCGCCGGGTTTTTATTGCCCTTTTCGCACCATAGCAGCTGCATCCCGCAATACCCCCTTGTGAATTACATTTCCCACTGCCCTACGCTTAGCTTCTAGGCTATCAACTATTGCATCACGGCTGATCACTATCCCATTAGCTATCAGACTGACAACTGCACCGCCAATCTCACCCGCAATGAATGCTGCGCGGTCTTCTTCCAGTTCGTCACGATCCATAACTCACCCTCATTGATGTTTTTTTAATCATATACATTTTAAGCCCACTTTCGCAGCAATAATCTGCATAAATTTCGCACAGGTACAGCATCACTTTACTTTATTAATCCGCATTACTTGACTAAAAAGTAAAGTGGTGTTTTACTCTATTCATCAACACAACCACCGAGGAAGGACGCCCACGAAGTAGCCGTCCGGGGCATACGAAGACCGGAATGAGGTGGCGAGATTAACGCGCAGTAGGTTTGAAACGTTCCGCCAGCCTGGCGACAAGGGCAAAGCACGAGTGAGCTTCGCGGTGGCGAATTGCAGAGTGAAAAAGCTCAACCGTGAAGATCAGCGTCACGGCACCACCAGCGAAGTTCACTGAGTTCCAGCAACAAGGTATCGAGGGTGAGATGGAAAAAGCATACGAGGAATATTTTGAAGGTCTCGCCGATGGCGAGGAAGCACTCAGTTTTGCAGAATTTAAAGAGGCTCTGTCATGAAAACCGCGAATGCAATACCAAACAACGGTCGCGCCGTCCCAATGAGAAATAGCCGTACCGGCGCAGCCTGGCAGGTTTCCTATGACCATATCAACGGCACCTACTGGCACGAACCGCAGGGAAATCTGCGTCATATCCGCAGCCCGTATGCTTCGCGCACCATTGGACCGAATCTGGTTCCAGCAGGTACGCACTGATGAACACCCTTTTCGCGTTAGTGCTGACCATTGGCATGACCAACGGCGATTTTCAGGATGTGGTTCTGGGTGTTTATGACGACCAGAAACTGTGTGAACAGGCTGCCGTTGAACAGCAAGTTTCAGGGAATTGCTACCCAGTTGAAAGGATCATCAGCAGCGACGAATTACCTGCTCAGGCAGACGTTAAGTTCTGAGGAAATGATGATGCAGACCAAATGCGGTTATTGCGGCAAGCCGGTTAAAACAGAAGAAGTAATCAAAAGCACCCTTCTCTATCGCAACGGCTCACAGCTAGCGCGCAAAGAGAAAGAGTATTGTTCCAAACGTTGCGCTTCGCACGACCAGATGGCTCACGAAGGCTAACGTAAAACCCGCGCAAGGCGGGATCTACGTCCGGTGGTACCGACCAAAGTTACACCGGAAACAACATTAAAACCAAAGTTAACCCAATGGGCGCTATCAATGGTCCGGGGATTCTAACACCCAAAAATGAGGATCTCACATGGAATTCTTTAATGTGGTAAAAGCCACTCAGAAATCCGGAAAGCAAGATGCAGTGGTCTGGTTCACTGCGAAAACCGAGGCTCGCGCCAATCTAATGCTGGACGTTGCGCTGGAAGATGCTGGCATAGAAACGGGTCGCGGTAAGGACTATGCCAAACCAATTCGCACTGATTTCCCGGTTGTTGATGATCTGCCGGAAGAAGGCGAAGTTGATTTCACCTGGTGCGATCGTTACGAACTGGCCGAAGACCAGCGTACCTGGAATGTGAAATTGAAAGCTGATAACGCGGCGCAGGAAGAAAATAGTCAGGCTGATGATAATGTCGTTAATAGTGAAGTCGGTACCGAAGAACAATCTCAGCAGCCAGAGCAGCCGAACCTGATCGTCGTAGCCACCCTGCCATTCCGTCAGCGCGTACTGGCTCAGTTCATCGGTGATGGTGAATATCTCTATCACGTCGACGCTGGTCAGAAAAACGAGATTGTCCGCCTTGAGATGGACACTGATAACGCGTACGCCCAAAACCTGCTGCTGGCTGCTGGGAATGTAGAAGCATTCAAAAAAGCCATTGAGCACGATATTCATAAAGTCGTGAATGCCGTTAAGAAAGTCTTCCCTGTCGACGGTAAAAAACCGGAGCTGGCGACAGTTATCCAGTTCCTGACGGTGTGGTTCAAAACTGAATACATCGATCGCGGCCTGCTGGTCAAGGAATGGCAGAAAGGCAACCGTGTAACAACCATTAATCGCACACCTACAGGTGCGAACGCCGGTGGCGGTATTGCCTCTGACCGCAAATTCCCGCAAACCATTCTCGGGCTGGAGCATGAAATTGCTCTGGCGTTACGTGCCCGTGACCGCGAATTTGATATTTACAACGTCCCGCTGGATATAGAACTACAGGCAAACTCCATCATGAATAAGATGGACGATCCCGAATGGCTGGCGACTCGAGAGAGATTCGTTTCAATGCCTGGTAGCCTGGACTACTCACGTGCCTGCATTATCGCAACAGTAAAAACCACACCAGAAGGGCTTTATGCTAATCCTGTAAAACACCAAGAATATTTGAATAGAGTACTGACGGAAACCGACCACGCCAACCCAGATCCATTGCTCGTTGATATAGCCTGCGGTCGTTCGTCTATGCCTGTACCTATGAAACAGGAAAAAGTAACAGCTGAAGAGGTAAACAAAATTCTTGCAGCTTCCCGCGGCGAATATGTTGAGGGGATTAGTGACGCTACAGACCCGAAATGGATCACAGAAGACCTCGCATCAACCGCCCAACAAAAAGATGACCGTTCACCACTTAATGAGGAAACCACCAGCAATGTGCAGATGGAAGAAACTGTCAGTGATGAAGAACAGACTGGTAATGAAGTGCAGTCAGGCGAAAGCAGTCTGGAAACTGGTGAAGAGTCACATACCGGCCAGCAAGCCGATGTGAAACAAAAACCAGAAAATGCGCATCAGAATGATGAATCTGCGCATCAAAACGCCCAAAAAGTGAATCAAACCGAGCCAGAAGCGCAATCTGACGAACCGGCTGTTGTGTATCCCGCTTACTTCGAGCCAGGTCGCTATGAAGGTCTGCCGAACGAGGTTTATCACGCAGCGAACGGGATCAGCAGCACGCAGGTAAAAGATGCCCGCGTTAGCCTGATGTACTTCAACGCGCGCCACGTTGCCAAAACGATCACCAAAGAGCGTTCTCCGGTGCTGGACATGGGTAACCTGGTTCATGCACTGGCGTTGCAGCCAGAGCAGCTCGATGAGGAATTCAGCGTTGAACCGGTAATTCCGGAAGGCGCATTCACCACGACGGCAACGATCCGCGCGTTTATCGATGATTACAACGCAGGTCTGCAAGCGCTGCTGAGTGCAGATGAGATCAAAGCCTTGCTCGAAGAATACAACGCCACTCTGCCAGCACAGGTGCCGCTGGGTGGTTCAGTCGAGGAAACTGGTCAGAGCTATATGTCGCTTCCTGAAGAGTATCAGCGTATCGAAGCGGACCAGAAGCAGACCGCAGCGGCGATGAAAGCCTGCATCAAGGAATACAACGCCACTCTGCCAGCACAGGTGAAAACCAGCGGTAGCCGTGATGCGTTACTCGAGCAACTGGCAATCATCAATCCTGACTTGGTTGCACAGGAGGCGCAGAAGCCCCAACCACTGAAAGTGTCCGGTACCAAAGCGGATCTGATCCAGACCGTGAAGTCTGTTAATCCGGACGCCGTCGTTGCCGACGAACTGCTGGATGCCTGGCGTGAGAATCCGCAAGGGAAAGTGCTGGTCACCCGTCAGCAACTGAGCACCGCACTGGCTATTCAGAAAGCCCTGCTACAGCACCCAACCGCCGGGATGCTGCTCCAGCACCCGAGTCGCGCCGTTGAGGTCAGCTACTTTGGCTTTGACGATGAAACCGGTCTGGAAGTCCGCGTTCGTCCAGACCTTGAGATCGACCTGGACGGGGTACGCATCGGTGCCGACCTGAAAACCATCAGTATGTGGAACATTAAGCAGGAAGGCCTGCGCGCCAAACTGCACCGCGAAATCATCGATCGTGACTACCACCTGAGCGCGGCCATGTATTGCGAGACCGCAGCGCTGGACCAGTTCTTCTGGATTTTCGTTAACAAAGACGAGAACTACCACTGGATCGCCATCATCGAGGCATCAGCCGAACTGCTGGAGCTGGGCATGCTTGAGTACCGCAAGGCGATGCGCGCCATCGCTACCGGCTTTGACACTGGCGAATGGCCAGCACCGATCACCGCTGATTACACCGACGAACTGAACGACTTCGACCTGCGCCGCCTTGAAGCGCTGCGTACTCAGGCATAAGGGGAAAAGAACATGTCTACTGCAATTACTACCAACGAAAACAAGACGCAAATGATCGATAACATCTCAATTTTGACTAATGGGGAACTTTTCGACCGCCTACGCACCTTGTCGACAGTGATGGCAAATAGTGGCGCTTTTGTACCTGACCACTTCCGCGGAAAACCAGATGCCTGCATGGCTGTGGTCATGCAGGCCGCACGATGGGGTATGGACCCCTTTGCCGTAGCTCAGAAGACCCACATCGTCGGTAATAGCGGAGTGTTGGGTTACGAAGCTCAACTGGTTAATGCGGTTGTTACCAACATGTCGCCTACAAAAGATCGCCTTCATTACGATTGGTTTGGCCCATGGGAAAACATCATTGGTCGATTTGTAGAGAGAACCAGTTCTAAAGGCAATAAGTACATCGCGCCCAGTTGGGATTTAAAGGATGAGGCCGGTGTAGGAATTCGTGTGTGGGCAACGATGAAAGGCGAGGATGAGCCACGCGAACTGGTACTCATGCTTTCTCAGGCTCAGGTTCGTAATTCGACACTATGGGCAAGTGATCCGCGTCAGCAGCTCGCTTATCTCGCGGTAAAGCGCTGGGCTCGCTTGTACTGCCCTGATGTGATTCTTGGTGTTTACAGTGCCGATGAAGTCGAAGAACGAGAAGAAAAAGTTATTAACCCTGGCTCAGCCCAACGAATGAGCGTTGCTGAAATCGCAGGTGACACCGTCACAACTACGCAAAGCGCACACGAATCGTCGGTAAATATCGACGCTCTTGCCGATGATTTCCGCGAGCGCATCGAGGCAGCACAGGATGTTGATAGCGCCAAAGCACTGCGTGCTGATATCGAAAGCGCGAAGGCCACGCTCGGATCTGCCCTGTTCACCGAGCTGAAGAATAAGGCAGTGAAGCGCTACTACCTGGTTGATTCACGTAACAAGGTTGAAGCCGCGATAAACTCCCTGCCGTCTCCGGATGAACCGGATGCAGCTGAACGGTTTGGGGAAGTTGAGCGAGTTCTTGCAACGGCGAAACGTCATCTGGGCGACGAACTGCACGATCAGTTCAGCATCACCTTGGCGGATATGAAACCGGAATACGTGGCCTAAGGGAGGCGGGAGGGCGAACCCTCCCGGTAACGAGATGAGTAAATCTTTAAACGCACGCTGCATCCGCCGCTGGGAAATTGAGTTCAAAGGACGTTGCGATTCGAAAGTAAGTCCTTGGTGGCGCAAACACCACCTTCGCGGTTACATCCGGGAATGCGCCCTGACAACTGCCGACTGCATGGTTGAGCGTATGGCTGAGGACAACGCTCTGGTTGATTTTCAAGGTAATGGTCGCGGCTGGTCACCGGAGTTCTCTGCCTGGTACCACGAACGCCGAGAACAGTATCTTAAAGAGGCGCGCGACTATCTAAACGAAGACGCCACCAATGACGAGATCGACGAGGAAATCCAGAACGAGCTGGAGGCCTGGAATGACTGAGCTAAATTATAACCCGGCAGACCCCGATAAAATGCAACTCCCGAAGGGTAAGACCTGCGGCGACTGCGCCCATATCCGTCGCTGTAAGGCAATTTTCGGGCATACCGAAACCGATGCATATTGCGATTGTCGCCGTCCCGAGCGGTTTTCCGTCAACCATCTAATCCAGAAGGCGGTGACCATGCGACTGATTAACCGAGGCAACCAGCAATCCCCGTTAGCGCGTAAGGCATGCGACATAGCACTGGCCACTCATGCAGAACGTTACGGCGACTATGGCCGCAGCAAGATGAAAGAGACGTACACGGTGAGAGTTGAAGGTGTGAAGGTCTGGGTGGAGGTAGTGAACCGTAAGGCTAGCTACGTGGCCACGGCGATGACAGGTATGCGCCGGTTGCGCGCGTTGCCTGGTCAGGTTTCTTGATATTACTTTTGGAAATGGCCCAGTTCGGGCCATTGGAGAAAAATGATGGATGATATTTTGCTGACGTCAGACCTGACCAGTCGATACAAAATCTCACGTAAAACCCTTTGGTCATGGCAAAGCACAGACACGATGCCGCGGGGTTTTGCGAAGCCGTTCCCCGCCCCGGACTTTCCTGGTAATCCTAACCGCTGGAAGTCGGAGTCAGTCAAAGAGTGGGAAGGTGTGAAACAGTCAATTAACTGAACGGCTCACCGATGATGTTTTCAAGATGGCTCTGCCAAACGTGGAGCCAGTGTTTTTGATCATCGATGTAGTCATGCAGGTTATAGTGCGCCATCACGCCAACCATTTGGTGACCAAGTAACTTTTCAATCACATGCGGCGGACAGCCAAGTTCTGAAAGATTTGTTGCGATCGTTCTTCTCATATCATGGAGAGACCAGGGCTCCATGCCGGATTCTGACCAAATATACCTGGCATAGTTCGAAGCAACTGGCGGATGAACCGGGACGTCTTTAATTTCCCCATCCAGTAAGCGCTGTGAAGTGACTAAATGCTTTGTGTTGATCTTCTCAAGATGATTTTTTACCAGTCCCACCGCAGCATCAGAAAGAGCCCTTCTCATGTGCACTCGCGTTTTGTAACTTCCAGCAGGAACTATCCATTCATTTTCATCCAGCTTGAACCATGACCTTTCGCTCAACCGAATCTCTGCCGTCCTACAGCCGGTCAACATAATAAATTTCACAAGAAACACGGACTCTATGGACATGCGGTTTTGCAGCCACCGATAAATAGCCACCAGTTCACGATCATCCAAGCGCCGCGTTCTCTTTTTCGGTTTTTGGCCAACGTCAGTGGGTAGCAATCCCTCGAGCGGATTGGTCGATATTACGCCTCGGTTAATACAGAACCTGAATGAGCGTTTGCACAGCGAAAGCATATAATGAGCCATCACCCTGCTTTCAATCTGATCAAAAACATCTATCCAGTGCCTTTTTGTCGAATTGTCTACTTTGACGTTTCGCATCGGCTCGGCGATATGCTTGGCAAATACCAACTGATAATAATCTGTCTTTGTCAGTTGATTAGCGATGCAGTGTTTCTCGATCCAATAATTGAATGCTTCCGATACGGCCATGGAACCTTCGCGGGTCAATTTC
Source organism: Citrobacter sp. Cf087 (assembly GCF_030334285.1). Taxonomy (NCBI): domain Bacteria; kingdom Pseudomonadati; phylum Pseudomonadota; class Gammaproteobacteria; order Enterobacterales; family Enterobacteriaceae; genus Citrobacter; species Citrobacter sp. Cf087. The sequence continues at coordinate 974,544 of NZ_JAOWED010000031.1, read as the reverse complement.
TCCAGCTTTACTTGCTCTCGGGGATCGAGTCCTTCAGTAAGCCAGGTTCTGAATTGCTGACGCCTTTCCCTTGCCTGAGCAATACTCATTGCTGGATAATCGCCGACATTGAGTTTTACAGCTTTGCCAGCCCATCTGTACCGGTAGAAGAAAGAGACCTTTCCGGCCTGACTGATCCTTGCGTTGAGTCCGTGAGAATCTGAAATAGTTTCGATATCATCGCGTTTCTTGCCAAGGGCCTTCCTGAGCTTTGTGTCAGTGATCATTGAATGGGTACACATTTGGCTTTTGAGTACGCAAAAGTGTACACAAAACTCATTGCTCAAAGATACCCGCAATGTAACACTTGTACTCGGAGTGTGATAATTGGAAGGCTGAAAGGCAGGCGGCAGAAGGGTTCAGCGTAACAGAACGTTTTTGTGCGAAATTCTTCGAAATGGGCTGAATGACAATACAAAAAAGTATTTTAAAAACAAAACAAAAACAGACATTGGGCACCGCCAGCGGTGCCCTTTTGGGATCAGATGCTGTGGATCGCAAACAGCAACGAGTTGCGTTGATGGTTGAGAATGCACTTTCTGATAGTGTGGATACGCATATTACGACGCGATTGTCCTTCAAGCCAACGTGCTTTACGGCGGCTAGCCTGACGCAGCATCCGCCAGCGTCCCACTTCCGTTCTACTACGCTTCATGTTTACTACTCTTTCAGTCACTGAGTGGCCATTATAACGCCACACCGAATGCAGACCAGCGGTTTTCCCGTGTTTTTATTTGCCAGATTAATCCTGATGCGTAAACTCTTAACAATACGCTTTCAAAAGGATTTTTAAATTTATGACAACCTTCTACACCGTGGTGAGTTGGCTGGTCATTCTGGGTTACTGGGTACTCATTGCTGGCGTAACATTACGCATTCTAATGAAACGACGCGCAGTGCCCTCCGCAATGGCCTGGCTTTTGATCATCTATATTCTGCCATTGGTAGGGATCATTGCTTATCTGTCCTTCGGTGAGCTCCACCTGGGTAAACGCCGCGCCGAACGCGCCCGGGCAATGTGGCCGTCAACGGCCAAGTGGCTGAACGATCTTAAAGCCTGTAAGCATATTTTTGCGCAGGAAAACAGCAGCGTCGCCTCCTCCTTATTTAAACTGTGCGAGCGTCGTCAAGGAATCGCCGGCGTTAAGGGAAATCAGCTGCAGCTGCTCACCAGTTCAGATGACGTGATGCAGGCGCTGATCCGTGATATTCAACTGGCGCGCCACAACATAGAGATGGTGTTCTACATCTGGCAGCCGGGTGGTATGGCCGATCAGGTAGCCGAGTCGTTAATGGCTGCCGCGAGGCGTGGCATTCACTGTCGCCTGATGCTGGACTCCGCCGGCAGCGTGGCATTCTTCCGCAGCCCTTGGGCGGCGATGATGCGTAACGCAGGCATCGAGGTTGTAGAGGCGCTGAAGGTGAACCTGATGCGTGTATTTTTACGCCGTATGGACCTGCGTCAGCACCGCAAAATGATCATGATCGACAACTACATTGCGTATACCGGCAGCATGAACATGGTCGATCCGCGCTTCTTCAAACAAGATGCAGGCGTTGGGCAATGGGTTGATTTAATGGCAAGAATGGAAGGCCCGGTAGCCACCGCTATGGGCATCGTCTATTCTTGCGACTGGGAAATTGAGACCGGAAAGCGCATTTTGCCCCCGCCACCGGACGTCAATATCATGCCGTTTGAGCAGGCCAGCGGGCACACCATTCACACAATTGCCTCGGGTCCTGGTTTCCCAGAAGACTTGATTCATCAGGCGCTGTTAACCGCAGCTTATTCAGCGCGCGAATATTTAATTATGACCACGCCCTACTTTGTTCCCAGCGACGATTTGCTGCATGCAATTTGTACGGCAGCACAGCGCGGGGTCGACGTCAGTATCATTCTTCCACGTAAGAATGATTCCCTGCTGGTTGGCTGGGCAAGCCGGGCCTTTTTCACTGAGTTGCTGGCAGCTGGCGTTAAAATTTATCAGTTCGAAGGCGGCCTGCTGCACACCAAGAGCGTACTGGTCGATGGCGAGCTGAGCCTGGTCGGTACCGTTAACCTGGATATGCGCAGTCTGTGGCTCAATTTTGAAATCACGCTGGTCATTGACGATGCCGGATTCGGCGGCGACCTCGCCGCCGTGCAGGATGATTATATTTCGCGTTCCCGCCTGCTTGATGCCCGTTTGTGGGTAAAACGACCACTCTGGCAGCGGATAGCAGAGCGACTGTTTTACTTCTTTAGTCCGTTGCTGTAAAACGTGCCCATCAGACAGTAAACAGGTAGTCATTATGGATATGGATTTGAACAATCGCCTGACCGAAGACGAAACGCTTGAGCAGGCTTACGACATTTTTCTCGAACTGGCTGCGGATAACCTCGATCCGGCAGATATCATTCTGTTCAATTTGCAGTTTGAAGAACGCGGCGGTGCCGAGTTATTCGATCCGGCAGAAGACTGGCAGGAGCATGTTGATTTTGACCTGAACCCTGATTTCTTTGCCGAAGTGGTGATTGGTCTGGCAGATACAGAAGACGGCGAGATTAACGATATTTTTGCGCGCGTTTTATTATGTCGCGAAAAAGATCATAAGCTCTGCCATATTCTCTGGCGCGAATAATCAAACAAAAAAGCTGCTCTCGCAGCTTTTTTCATTTTTAGCCCGGTAGTTTGCTTCCGCAACGGTTACAAAACTGCGCGCTATGTTCGTGCTGCGCCTGCTGACACTGGGGACATTTTCGTTGGTGCCCGCGATGCTGGAACGCACTGCTCATGTGCGTGGTAATCAATCCCGTCGGTATCGCAATCACCGAGTAGCCAATCAGGATAAGCACGGACGCCACCATGCGCCCCAACGGGGTGTGCGGTGTGATATCGCCATAGCCGACGGTGGTTACAGTAACAATCGCCCAATACACCGACGCATTCAGCGTAGTAAATCCATATTTTGGCCCTTCAATCAGATACATCATCGCACCAAAAACCACCATCAGAATAGCGATAAAGGAATAGAACAACATCAGCTGATGTCGGGCACTTTTTAACGCATTCCAGAACACCCGTAGAGAAGGCATAAAGCGCAACAGCTTGAGAATACGCAGTACACGCAGGACACGCATCGCCCGCCAGGCGAAAACATAACTCAGACTGATTTCCGGCCATAGCCACATCACATACAGCGGCAGGATGGTGGCAAGGTCAACTATCCCCCAGAAACTAAACACATATTTGGCGGGATTGGCCCAACAGCATAAGCGCAGAAGATATTCGAGAGTAAAGACCAGAGTAATAAAGATCTCCAGCCAGACAAAAACGCGCCATTCCTCAAAGGTTAAATGGTATTGTGTCCCTACTCCGGACTCAATGAAGATAACAATAACGCTGAGCAAGGCGAATAGCGCGCACATACCTTCAAAGCGACGCCCTGAACGGGTGTTTAAATCGAATAATTTGCGAAAGAGCGCGCGGCGGACAGAAGAGACTAAACCTGGCACAGATACCTCACCAAAAAAAGGGCTGACTTTTGTCAGCCCTCGGAATTATAGCGGGTCTACTTTCAGGCAGGAAACTGCGTGTCGGAAACTTCCTTCGAGAACCGGGCGCGTTTTTGCGCATTCCGGCCCTGCAATCGGGCAGCGCGTACGGAACACGCAACCGGAAGGAGGGTTAATCGGGGACGGTAACTCGCCTTCCAGCAACTGGATAACCTTGTTCCTTTCCTGATCCGGATCGGGGATCGGCACCGCAGACATCAGCGCTTTGGTATAAGGATGCAGCGGGTTATGGTACACCTCGTCATAGGTCCCTAATTCCACCGCATGTCCGAGATACATAACCAGCACACGGTCGGAGATATGTTTAACCACCGCGAGGTCGTGGGCAATGAAGATTAACGATAATCCCATTTCTCGCTGAAGTTGTTGCAGCAGGTTAACCACCTGGGCCTGGATTGACACGTCCAGCGCCGAAACGGGTTCATCGCAGATAATCAACTTCGGTTCTAGGATCAGCGCGCGGGCAATACCAATACGCTGACACTGGCCACCTGAAAACTCATGTGGGTAGCGGTTAATCAGGTTGGGCAGTAATCCTACCTTCATCATCATCGCTTTCACACGATCGCGGACTTCCTGACCAGGAAGATTCGGATGATATGTACGCAGCGGTTCGGCAATGATTTCACCAATGGTCATGCGCGGGTTTAACGATGCCAGCGGATCCTGGAAAATCATCTGGATATCACTGCGTACTTCCCGCCACTCATCGGGTTTCATGCCGAGTAAATCTTTACCCAGCCAGGCAACCTTTCCATCGGTGGCCTTCACCAGGCCGATAATCGCACGGGCAAAGGTCGATTTCCCGCAGCCTGATTCACCGACCACGCCCAGGGTTTCGCCCTCATACAGTCGCAGGGTTACGCCATCAACTGCCTTAAGGGTTTTAGATGGTTGCCAGAACCACTGTTTGCCATCTTTAATATCGAAATGGACTTTAAGGTCAGCAATCTCAAGGAGCACTTTACGTTGTTCGGTTACCGCATTCATACCAGTTCCTCCACCGGCTTAAAGCAGGCGCGCAAACGGCCTGGACTAAATTCCTCCAGTGGCGGAGCACTGCTACAGATTTCCATCGCATGCGGGCAACGCGGCTGGAATGGACAGCCTTTTGGCAGACGCAGCAGGTTCGGTGGGTTGCCCGGGATCGTGAGCATCTCTTCCCCTTCTGCATCCAGACGAGGTACGGCATTCAGCAAACCAATCGAATACGGATGAACGGGCTTATAAAAGACATCCCGCGCACTGCCGTATTCCATCGTACGACCGGCGTACATCACCAGAACTTTATCGCAAATACCGGCAACAACCCCCAGATCGTGGGTGATCATGATAATCGCGGTGTTGAATTCGCTTTTCAGTTCATTCAGCAGCGTCATGATTTGCGCCTGTACCGTCACATCGAGCGCAGTGGTCGGTTCATCGGCTATCAGTAATTTGGGCCTACACAGCAACGCCATAGCGATCATTACGCGCTGACGCATACCACCGGAGAATTCATGCGGATACATTTTCATGCGCTTACGCGCTTCCGGCATTTTCACCGCATCCAGCATTCTGACCGACTCTTCAAAAGCTTCCGCTTTGCTCATGCCTTTATGCAGCATCAGAACTTCCATCAACTGCTCCCCGACCCGCATGTACGGATTGAGAGACGTCATCGGGTCCTGGAAAATCATCGAGATCTGCTCGGCGCGCAGTTTGTTCAGTTCACGTTCCGGTAAGTTCAGAATTTCACGTCCGTTGAACGTAGCGGAGCCCCCGATACGACCATTAGCCGCCAGCAGGCCCATCAGGGCAAAGGCCGTTTGCGATTTACCTGAGCCGGATTCTCCGACAATACCCAGCGTTTCTCCAGCTCGCAGAGAAAAGTTTAAATCGTTGACCGCAGTTACATCGCCGTCGGGGGTAGCGAACGTCACACGCAAATCTTTTACGTTCAGCAGTGCGTTAGCCTGTTGTTGCGCGAGCGGCGCGGTTGAGGTTTCAATTACGCTCATGGCTGCACTCCTTAACGGTCTTTCGGGTCGAGGGCATCACGCAAGCCATCGCCAATAAAGTTAAAACAGAACAAAGTGACCACCAGGAAACCTGCCGGAAACAGCAGCAGCCATGGTGAGACTTCCATTGAGTTGGCACCATCACTGAGCAGAGCGCCCCAGCTACTTAACGGCTCCTGCGTACCTAATCCCAAAAAGCTCAGGAAGGATTCAAACAGGATCATGCTCGGCACCAGCAATGAAGCGTATACCACCACCACACCCAGCACGTTCGGCACAATATGGCGGATAACGATACGCACGGTAGACACCCCACCCACTTGCGCCGCTTCAATAAACTCTTTGCGCTTGAGGCTCAGCGTTTGTCCACGCACGATACGCGCCATATCCAGCCAGGAGACCATCCCGATAGCGACAAAAATCAGCAGGATATTTTGCCCAAAGAAGGTGACCAGCAGGATCACAAAGAACATGAACGGGAAGGAGTTGAGAATTTCCAGCAGACGCATCATCACCGAGTCGATTTTTCCGCCGAGGTAGCCCGACAGAGAACCGTACAGTGTACCGACAACAACCGCGACCAACGCCGCCGCAATGCCGACCATTAGCGAGATGCGCCCGCCAATCGCCACGCGTACCAACAGGTCACGTCCCGACGAGTCAGTACCGAAATAGTGGCCTGATTCCGTATCCGGCGCGCTGGACATCATGCCCCAGTCAGTATCGAAGTAGGTAAACTGCGACAGCATCGGCGCGAGCGTCACGAACAGCGCAATAATTACCAGCACCACCAGGCTTGCTACCGCAGCTCGGTTATGCATAAAGCGTCGACGCGCGTCCTGCCACAGGCTGCGGCCTTCGACCTCCAGCTTTTCACTGAAATTCTCCAGCGCTTCGCTGTTTTTCTTACTTAACATCATAGCGAGCTCCAGTATCAGTAACGAATTTTCGGGTCGATAACGGCATAAAGCACATCGACAATCGCGTTAAACACGATGGTCAGAGTACCCACCAGTATGGTCAGACTCAGAACCAGCGAATAGTCGCGGTTTAACGCGCCATTGACGAACAACTGACCAATGCCAGGTAAACCATAGATGGTTTCAATAACCATCGAACCAGTGATAATGCCGACAAATGCCGGTCCCATATAGGACAGCACTGGCAACAGCGCAGGTTTTAACGCATGGCGGAAAATAATCCGCCGCATCGGCAGCCCTTTGGCGCGCGCGGTACGAATAAAGTTAGAGTGCAGCACTTCAATCATCGAACCGCGAGTAATACGAGCGATACTGGCGATGTAGGCCAGTGACAAGGCTACCATTGGCAGGATCATAAATTTCAACGCCCCACCGTTCCAGCCCCCGCCGGGCAGCCATTTCAAAGTTATGGCAAATATCATGACCAATAAGGGAGCGACCACGAAACTGGGGATAACTACCCCAGTCATTGCCACCCCCATCACCGTGTAATCCCAACGTGTATTTTGCTTCAGCGCGGCTATCACCCCGGCGCTAACGCCGACGAGTACCGCCAGAATAAAGGCTGCCGCACCCAGCTTCGCAGAAACCGGAAAACTCGAAGCAACGAGGTCGTTAACCGTGTAGTCTTTATATTTAAAGGATGGTCCAAAATCGCCATGCGCCAGCTGTTTCAGATAGCTGAAATACTGCGTCGAGATAGGATCGTTAAGATGATATTTCGCTTCAATATTCGCCAGCACCTCTGGCGGTAACGCGCGTTCCCCGGTGAATGGGCTTCCGGGCGCAAGGCGCATCATAAAGAATGAAATCGTAATAAGAATAAACAGCGTCGGAATCGCTTCCAGACAGCGACGTAATATGAATTTTAACATTGCCCGTACCTTCTGGCGTGTGCCTTTATACCTCTTTAACCCCGACGTTCAGGTAAAGCGGTATTAATAGTTCGAAGAAAAAAGACACTGTGGGGCAAAAATGATTGCCCCACGTCTTGCCATTAATGCTTGATAATATACAAGTCTTTAACGTGGATATTATCCATCGGGTCTTTACCGGAGTATCCGCCAACCCATGGTTTCACCAGGCGGGCATTGACATAGTAATAAACCGGTACAATCGCAGAATCTTTATCCAGCTGCTGTTCCGCTTTCGAATACAGTTCGCTGCGCTGCGCTTCATCAGTCACTTTCAGCGTATCCGCAATCAGCTTATCAAATGCCGGGCTCTTATAGTGGACGGTATTATTCGAGCTGTCGGACAGCACCATATTCAGGAAGGACGTCGGTTCGTTATAGTCCGCACACCAGCCCGCACGTGAAACATCATAGTTGCCCTGATGGCGCGTATCGAGGAACGTTTTCCATTCCTGGTTTTCCAGCTTCACATTAGCACCCAGATTTTTCTTCCAGATAGATGCCGCGGCAATAGCCAGCTTCTTATGCAGGTCTGAAGTGTTATACAGCAGGTCAAAGGTCAGCGGTTTCTCAGCGGTATATCCGGCCTCAGCCAGCAGTTTCTTCGCTTCTTCATTACGCTTTTCCTGAGACCACTTGAACCACTCTGGCTCAACCAGTTTCGCGCCATCGGTGTATGGAGGAGTAAAGCTATACGCCGGCAGGTCACCCTGGTTTTTCACTTTATTGACGATAATGTCACGATCCAACGCCAGCTTCAGGGCGGTACGAACACGAACATCGTTGAACGGTGCTTTCTGGTTATTGATTTCGTAATAATAGGTGCACAGATACGGGTCAACGTGGACTTCGTTCGGGATCTCTTTTTTCAGTTTCTGGAATAACTCAATCGGCATGTTGTTATAGGTCATGTCGATTTCACCGCTGCGATAGCGGTTAACGTCAGTCACTTCAGAAGAAATAGGCAGGTAGGTTACCTGGTTAATAACCGTTTTGGCGTTGTCCCAATAGTTGGTATTACGCTCAAGCACAATGCGCTCGTTCACAACCCAGTCTTTCAGTTTATACGCACCGTTAGTAATGATGTTAGCGGGCTGGGTCCACTTCTCGCCGAATTTTTCAACAGCAGCTCTAGGAACCGGTGAAACGGAAGAGTGCACAAGAAGTTTGTAGAAATAAGGAACAGGTTCGCTGAGGGTGACTTCAAAAGTATGATCGTCGAGAGCTTTTACACCGAGATCGGTGATCGGTTTTTTACCGGCGATAATATCATCAATATTGACGATATGACCGTACTGCAAATAACTGGCGTACGGTGATGCAGTATTTGGATTAGCCAAACGTTGCCAGCTATACACGAAATCTTGCGCGGTAACAGGCGTGCCGTCAGACCACTTAGCATCTTTACGCAGATGGAATGTCCAGACTTTAAAATCTTTATTTTCCCATTTTTCAGCCACGCCAGGCGATGGTTTGCCATCGACATCACTGATTAATAAACCTTCAAACAGGTCACGGTTAATGTTGGATTCAGGTACACCTTCGATTTTGTGGGGATCGAGTGACTGCACTTCCGAACCGTTATTACGCACCAGAGTCTGCTTTTCAGCAAGCTGCACACCCGCTGGCACTACTGCCGCCGTGGCAACATTTCCAGCGACTAGCGCAGTTAAGATCCCCGCAGCTACTAAACTTTTTTTAGTGATGTTAGTCATTGTGTTGTACTCCCTCATTATTATGGCTGGTTTTTTAACCAGACTGTTAATCCTGTCAGGATCACTGTACGGCACCGGAGATTTTCTGCCGTCAGGTCGTTTTTTGTTTTACTGCTTGCTATCACCGACTTTATTTATTCTGGCGGTTCGTATGACTGCCTTACGTCGATTATCTACGTGCCTCCCCTGCCGGAAACACGCTATTACCCTGTTGAGAGAAACTAACTGCAAATGATTCTCATCAACGTGAATTCTTCTGCATAATACCTGGCCGGAAAGTATCAAATGCGTTTCTTAACCGCCAATACATTTTACAAATTTGTTAACCAATTCTCTTTTATTGGAAATAAATCTTACAAAGAAAGTCTTACGAATGAAGGTTTTCTATAATAAAACCATGAAAAACAATAAATTACATCAAGCCAGGTGTTAACTACCCTGTCAGGTGTCAACACCACGTCAAAATACACATAAATTTAACAATTGGTTATTAATTAGCACATTCAACTGAAAAAAACGCTGAAATAACTAATAACATTTCGATAATCCTACAGCAAGCCCCAGAGTATGATGTTAATTAAATAACAGCGATATCAGGCTCTCTCTGGCAGATGGATGAGTGTTACATTCATAAAATCAATGAATAAACAAATGAATAACCATCAGCATTTTTTATTATCACTATGCTGATTTTCAACTTTAGTGAGAAGTTTTACTGATAATGAAAGGAAACGGAGCCGGGACCGACTCCGTTTGTACAGAAGAGAGATATCAGGCCAGCAAACCTGGGAAAATGGATTTGATACCTGTAACAATGAATTCGATACCCAAGGCCATTAACAGTAGCCCCATAATACGCGTAATGACGTTGATGCCAGTTTGTCCCAACAGTCGTACCAGCCATGGCGCCATGCGAAACAGCCCCCAGCAGCACAGGGCAAACAGCGCAATCGCGACAAAAAAGCCAAACAGGTTAATCGCACTGTGATATCGCGTACCCCAAACAATAGTTGAGCTTATCGCCCCCGGTCCCGCCATCAACGGCAATGCCAACGGTACAACGCCGATACTCTCACGGATTGCGGTTTCTGATTTTTCCTGTTTGTTTTGTTTATCTTCCCCTAGTTTTCCGCTAATCATTGACATCGCGATAGTCACAACCAGAATGCCGCCGGCAATCCTGAACGAATCTATTGAGATACCGAAAAGTTGCAGAATACCATCACCAAGAAACAGCGAAGTCCACAGAATGATAGCGACTGACAGGTTTGCCGTAAGGTTGGTTTTGTTTCGCGCTGCAGCAGTTTGATAACTGGTCATACTGATAAAGACAGGGATGATCCCTACCGGGTTGACCAACGCAAATAACCCAATGAAAAATTTAAAATAGACAGGAAAATCAAATAGCGTTTGGATCACGGTTAGCTCCGAAGCGTTAGCCGGATAAAATGAGTCATAAAAATTGATAAAATCCGCGCTGAAGATACGCCTTTTGTCAGCATACTTCACCTTCTATCTTCGTATATCTACGTAAATACGCTACCAATACTCAGTGTTATTAATATGTATTAATTATGCTAACGTTATTAGCATTCATTACGTCAATTTATTAACACTTGACGAGAAACGCTAAAAGGGCCTGCTGAAAGGTGTCAGCTTTGCGAATTTTTGATCCAGATCACGCAATTACTACTCAGAAGTGAGTAATCTTGCTTACGCCACCTGGAGGTAACGCGTTAGAGTTAACTGGCACTAGCGTATAAGCTCTTTTAGTAAATCAAAGTAAAGTGGACGTTAATTAACCGTTTGATTTTCAAACCGTTACACAAATTTTCGTCGGTCTGTCTATACTCTCGTATCGAGCAGATGATTTACTAAAAAAGTTTAACATTATCAGGAGAGCATCATGGCTGTTACTAATGTCGCTGAACTTAACGCACTTGTAGAGCGCGTAAAAAAAGCCCAGCGTGAATATGCCAGTTTCACTCAAGAACAGGTTGACAAAATCTTCCGTGCCGCCGCTCTGGCTGCCGCAGACGCTCGAATCCCTCTCGCGAAAATGGCCGTTGCCGAATCCGGCATGGGTATTGTCGAAGATAAAGTGATCAAAAACCACTTTGCTTCTGAATACATTTACAACGCTTACAAAGATGAAAAAACCTGTGGTGTGCTGTCTGAAGACGACACTTTCGGTACCATTACCATTGCGGAACCAATTGGTATCATCTGTGGTATCGTTCCAACCACTAACCCAACTTCTACTGCGATCTTCAAATCACTGATCAGCCTGAAGACCCGTAACGCCATCATCTTCTCTCCGCATCCGCGTGCAAAAGATGCAACTAACAAAGCAGCAGACATCGTTCTGCAAGCAGCAATCGCTGCTGGCGCACCGAAAGATCTGATCGGCTGGATCGATCAACCTTCCGTTGAACTGTCTAATGCGCTGATGCACCACCCGGACATCAACCTGATCCTTGCGACCGGTGGTCCAGGCATGGTTAAAGCGGCATACAGCTCCGGTAAACCGGCTATCGGCGTAGGCGCAGGTAACACCCCTGTTGTTATCGACGAAACCGCTGATATCAAACGTGCTGTTGCATCTGTTCTGATGTCTAAAACCTTCGATAACGGCGTAATCTGTGCTTCTGAGCAGTCTGTCGTCGTGGTTGACTCTGTATATGATGCAGTACGTGAGCGTTTTGCGACTCACGGCGGCTACATGCTGCAGGGCAAAGAGTTGAAAGCAGTCCAGGACGTTATCCTGAAAAATGGCGCGCTGAACGCAGCTATCGTTGGTCAGCCGGCATACAAGATTGCTGAACTGGCAGGCTTCTCCGTACCAGAAACCACTAAGATTCTGATCGGTGAAGTGACGGTTGTCGATGAAAGCGAACCGTTTGCGCATGAAAAACTGTCTCCGACACTGGCAATGTACCGTGCGAAGGACTTCGAAGACGCAGTCATTAAAGCTGAAAAACTGGTTGCGATGGGCGGTATCGGTCATACCTCTTGCCTGTATACTGACCAGGACAACCAGCCAGAACGTGTTGCTTACTTCGGCCAGATGATGAAAACCGCACGTATCCTGATCAACACCCCAGCTTCTCAGGGTGGTATCGGTGACCTGTACAACTTCAAACTCGCACCTTCCCTGACTCTGGGTTGTGGTTCCTGGGGTGGTAACTCCATCTCTGAAAACGTTGGTCCTAAACACCTGATCAACAAGAAAACCGTTGCTAAGCGAGCTGAAAACATGTTGTGGCACAAACTTCCGAAATCTATCTACTTCCGTCGTGGCTCTCTGCCAATCGCACTGGATGAAGTGATTACCGATGGTCACAAACGTGCGCTGATCGTGACCGACCGCTTCCTGTTCAACAACGGTTATGCAGACCAGATCACCTCCGTTCTGAAAGCTGCTGGTGTTGAAACCGAAGTGTTCTTTGAAGTTGAAGCTGACCCGACTCTGACCGTTGTTCGCAAAGGTGCTGAGCTGGCTAACTCCTTCAAACCAGACGTCATCATCGCGCTGGGCGGCGGTTCCCCGATGGACGCCGCGAAAATCATGTGGGTTATGTACGAGCACCCGGAAACTCACTTCGAAGAACTGGCGCTGCGCTTTATGGACATCCGTAAACGTATCTACAAGTTCCCGAAAATGGGTGTGAAAGCGAAGATGGTCGCCGTCACCACCACTTCCGGTACCGGCTCTGAAGTGACTCCGTTTGCGGTTGTTACTGACGATGCAACTGGGCAGAAATACCCGCTGGCAGACTATGCGCTGACTCCGGATATGGCGATTGTTGACGCCAACCTGGTGATGGATATGCCGAAGTCCCTGTGTGCGTTCGGTGGTCTCGATGCCGTAACTCACGCTCTGGAAGCTTACGTTTCCGTACTGGCTTCTGAGTTCTCCGACGGTCAGGCTCTGCAAGCGCTGAAACTGCTGAAAGAAAACCTGCCGGCGTCCTACCATGAAGGTTCTAAGAACCCGGTAGCACGTGAGCGTGTACACAGTGCAGCAACCATCGCCGGTATCGCGTTTGCTAACGCCTTCCTGGGTGTATGTCACTCAATGGCGCACAAACTGGGTTCTCAGTTCCACATTCCTCACGGTCTGGCGAACGCCCTGCTGATCAGCAACGTTATTCGTTATAACGCGAACGACAACCCGACTAAACAGACTGCATTCAGCCAGTACGACCGTCCGCAGGCACGCCGTCGCTACGCTGAAATCGCAGACCATCTGGGTCTGAGCGCACCGGGCGACCGTACTGCCGCGAAAATCCAGAAACTGCTGGGCTGGCTGGAAGAAATCAAAGCTGAGCTGGGTATTCCTAAGTCTATCCGTGAAGCTGGCGTTCAGGAAGCTGACTTCCTGGCACACGTGGACAAACTGTCTGAAGATGCGTTTGATGACCAGTGTACTGGTGCAAACCCACGTTACCCGCTGATTGCTGAACTGAAACAGATCCTGCTGGATACATACTACGGTCGTGAGTACAGCGAAGGCCAGACAACCGCTAAGACTGAAGCAGTAGCTGCACCGAAAGCAGAAAAGAAAGTGAAGAAATCCGCTTAATTTTCTCAGATAAGTTTTAGTTTCATCATAAACGGTCCCAGTTGGGACCGTTTTTTTTCGTCTTGTGTTATGAAAAATGAGTGATCCCCAATTTAACCATGTGAATAGAATGGCGCGGTAAGAGATGTATTCAGGAAGATGTGAGAATAGCCGTCAGAAGAGAGTCTGACAGGGTAGAGGACATTGACGAATGTCCCGACCTACCCTTTGTTTATAAACGCTCAGAAGCCTGCAGGGTTAATCGTGGCTGTGTCGTTCTTGTATCGCCGTCAGAGAGCCCTCAGACTGCGCCTGTTTGTAGTGTTTACGACATACCGACACATAGCGTTCATTCCCGCCAATAACCACCTGCTCGCCCTCGTTATAGGGCCTTCCAGACTGATCAAGACGTAAAACCATGCTGGCCTTACGCCCACAGAAACAAATGGTTTTTAATTCAACGAGCTTATCTGACCACGCAAGCAGGTATTCGCTACCGCCAAATAATTCACCACGGAAATCTGTGCGTAAGCCATAGCACAACACAGGAATATCCAGCCGATCGACAACTTCTGATAATTCATAAACCTGTTGTCGAGTCAGAAACTGCGACTCATCAACCAGTACACAGTGAATTCTTTGCTGCTCATTTTCAGCACGAATCTCTTCGTACAAAGATGAATTTTGGTTAAACAATTTTGCAGGCGACGACAGACCTATACGTGAACTTACTTTTCCAGCACCAAAACGGTCATCAATTTCCGCTGTATATACAACAGCACGCATCCCACGTTCCTGATAATTGTACGAAGATTGCAGCAATGCAGTCGACTTACCGGCATTCATTGCAGAATAGTAAAAATATAGCTGTGCCATTGACCGAAGGCCCTCACATGGGGAAATAAATATGCGCGGGATTGTATCATATTTCACGAAAGTGTCGGTGTAGCGTTGCGCCCAAAGGCGTATAAATGCGCGGGCAAGCCCGCTCAGTGCCGCCTGAATTTAAGTAGCAGGTTGTGAGAGAGCATACAACCATCGACCATACAGCCCGAGCTCGGACGCGTATATACACTCTCTTTCACAAATAGTGCTCATGAAATTTATCAATGTCACTTATCATCATACGGCAATAAAGAAACCCTTCCCATATTGTTATTGAATCTACCCACTCTCACCATGTATTAGCGAATTCACGTAAGCAAAACTAATACAAAAGGTTGAAATCACTGCAAAGAGATACTATTTGTACACCATAAAATGTGACCTGAATCTTGAATTTTTACTCTCAGCCGCTGAGAAGCCCCCTCGCCAATAAGCCTTTTTTATGCCCAACATCATGAGGAATTTAAGACAGGAGAATTAATTCTGTTACTAAATAAAGCGCAATTTTGAATTCCTTACATTCCTGGCTATTGCACAACTGAATTTATCGCTCTATTATTAGCTCAACAAACCACCCCAATATAAGTTTGAGATTACTACAATGAGCGAAGCACTTAAAATTCTGAACAACATCCGTACTCTTCGTGCGCAGGCAAGAGAATGCACTCTGGAAACGCTTGAGGAAATGCTGGAAAAATTAGAAGTTGTAGTTAGCGAGCGTCGCGAAGAAGAAAGCGCTGCTGCCGCTGAAGTTGAAGAACGCACTCGTAAACTGCAACAATATCGTGAAATGCTGATCGCTGACGGCATTGATCCGAACGAACTGCTGAATAGCATGGCTGCTGTTAAATCTGGCACCAAAGCTAAACGCGCTGCACGTCCGGCTAAATATAGCTATGTTGACGAAAACGGTGAAACTAAAACCTGGACTGGTCAGGGTCGTACACCGGCAGTAATCAAAAAAGCGATGGAAGAGCAAGGTAAACAACTGGACGATTTCCTGATCAAGGAATAATTCAGAAATACTTTGCTTAAAATCCCGCCATTGGCGGGATTTTTTTTACTGGTACTTCGCTCAGCCCTACCCGGATTAGGTATAAAAAAAACGGCGCTGTTAATACAGCACCGTTCTGACCAGATAATACCAGAAGGTTACTTCTTAATCCCCATCTCGTCTTCCAGCCAGGCTTTAAATTCAGCGCCGAGAGTGTTATGGCGAATACCATATTCGACGAACGCCTGCATATAGCCCAGTTTATTACCACAGTCATGGCTTTTGCCCTTCATGTGATAAGCTTCAACCGTCTCTTTTTCAATCAGCATATCGATTGCATCTGTCAGCTGAATTTCATCACCCGCTCCCGGAGGGGTTTTAGCCAGCAGAGGCCAGATATCGGCACTAAGAACGTAACGACCCACAACGGCCAGATTAGAAGGCGCTACATCAGCTTTTGGTTTTTCAACCACGCCAACCATCGGGACGCTTTCGCCCGGGGATAATTCAACGCCTTTACAATCAACAACACCATAAGCCGTAACATCTTCTACCGGTTCAACCATAATCTGGCTGCTACCTGTTTCATCAAAACGATGAATCATTTCGGCAAGGTTGTCGCGGGATAAATCTGATTCGTATTCGTCAAGAATTACGTCCGGCAGGATTACAGCAACCGGTTCATCGCCAACCACAGGGTGCGCGCACAATACTGCGTGGCCCAGACCTTTTGCCAGACCCTGACGCACCTGCATAATAGTCACATGCGGCGGGCAAATAGATTGCACTTCTTCCAGCAGCTGACGTTTTACACGTTTTTCCAGCATCGCTTCAAGTTCAAAGCTGGTATCGAAGTGGTTTTCAATAGAATTTTTAGACGAGTGAGTTACAAGTACAATTTCAGTGATGCCCGCAGCAATACATTCGTTTACGACGTACTGAATTAATGGCTTATCAACCAACGGTAGCATCTCTTTCGGGATTGCTTTCGTAGCCGGTAACATCCTGGTTCCTAATCCCGCAACTGGGATAACGGCTTTTTTGACTTTTGAATTAAGGGCAGCCATTTAAAACTCTCCTGGACTGTTCATGTATTGAACGTGTTCATCATTCTGTATCGCATCCGAGTATATCAGTACAGCGACAAACTTCTGGTCTGAAAAGGACGCGCGTCGGTATAATTAAGATAAATACGAATAAATCTGGCGCTGATAGTAGCACTCACAGCACGGGGAGGGTGAACCAATTTCATTTGCACGCCTCTCAATTGTTCATTCCGCAGACAACATCAAGCGCAGGCGCCCCCCCGCCCCCCATATTTGGCATTGCCATGACTCACAATGTTGGCTCAACTGATTAAGATACGTATTACCTAAGGTACCCAGCGGAACGCCATTGCTGATTTGCACTTGGTGGGAACCTGTATTTAATGTCGCATTCAGCCCTGCAGATACCAGAATCAGATTTTTTAATCCGCTGTGGTAATACCCCACCAGCAAGGGAAACTGCCCTGGTAAATTTGCTTGCCGCAACAAATG
This sequence comes from Citrobacter sp. Cf087, assembly GCF_030334285.1. NCBI lineage: Bacteria > Pseudomonadati > Pseudomonadota > Gammaproteobacteria > Enterobacterales > Enterobacteriaceae > Citrobacter > Citrobacter sp. Cf087. Next base: position 957,359 of record NZ_JAOWED010000031.1, on the reverse strand, counting down.
ATTTACCTGTTTCAATAACGTACCTAACTCCGGCAACCGCTGATTTTGTTGTGTCAGTTGCTCCTGCAGTAGACCATTAAATAGCGCCCGCAATAATAATGCAGCCAAAACACCATTATCCCCTGCCCGCGTCACATCAAGGCAATAGAATGCAAGGTCATGATCCGACAGCGGCGCAATATCCAGCACCAGCCCCGGTTGGTCAGCTACTACCAATTGTCGATAGTTAATGCGGCAGTGCGAAATCACTTGCGACACTGGAGGCTGTAATTCTTTTAGCAGCTTCGCGGCGGCGGCAGGATCGTCCACCATCGCATCCCAGTCGCGAAACAGCCGCTCTTCTTCTTCCACGCGTGAATTAAACATGTTGGGATAAAGACATGCAAAGACGGTTTCTCTCAAGCGATTAAGGTCTTTCACCGGCTTCAATAGGACATCATCCACCCCGAGTCGTAGCGCTTTGGCTATGTCGGACATGTTTTCCGTCGCAGAAATCACCAGTATCGGGGTCTGATCGCCACGATTGCGTAGATACTCAACCAGTTTGAGGCCGTTCATTCTTGGCATAGCCAGATCGCAAATCATCAGATCTGGCGTGAAGTGTCCAAGTAGTTCAAGTGCTTCAAGCCCGTCGCCAGCCACCGCCGTTGTCGCTCCCAAAGAGGAAAACCATGAGTCCATGAGTGAGCGAAATACCGGCTCATCCTCAACGATAAGAATCTGTTTTCCGACCAATGGCTGCGTCATATTCTCCCCCCTGACTGGCTTTAATAAATAGTGGCATGCTATTGCCACTCACGCCTGTCAGAATTAGCTTAAGTGTTGATAAAAAATGCGTTAGACGTTGGTTTTCACCAGGGGTAGAAGTTCATCCATTTTCTTCTCGACCGCCAACTGCCCGGCAGCAATTGCTGCACTGGCGCGGTGAAAATCCAGCGTGGATATTTGTGGACAAAACGGCTGAATCAGTATGTCTGGAGGGTCGCCGGCCATGCGGTTACGTTTCAGACGATTTTCCAGAACCTGAATAGACGTCGTCATGATCTCCATCGCCGTCGGTGCCGTGACCACACGCCTGGCCGTAATGTTGCTCAATCGCTCTTTCAGACGGGCATGCCATGAAAGCTCGTCAGCATCATTACCCGATTCGGCATCGCTATTGACGTTGAAGGAGAGTAAATCTTGTTGCATGAGATGCGCATCGTGTTGCAGGTCGACCGCGATAACAATATCGGCCCCCAACGCACGAGTCAGGGATACAGGGACGGGATTCACCACCGCGCCATCGACCAGCCAGTAACCATTATGCGCCACGGGAGACATCAGACCAGGAATACTACAGGAGGCTCGGACAGCCAGATGCAAATCACCTTCGGTAAACCACAGCTCCCGCCCCGTACTCAGATTAGTAGCAACTGTTGCGAAACGGCGTGTGCATTGCTCAATTGCTTCTACCGGCATGACATTACGGTACTGATTGAATACCCGTTCACCGCGCAGTAAACCTCCCCTGCGCCACGAGAGATCCATCAGCCGTAAAACATCCCAATAGCTGAAAGAACATACCCACTTTTCAAGAGCAGGCAACTTGTTGCAGGCGTAGGCAGCGCCAACCAGCGAACCGATGGAGCACCCTGCCACGATATCAACATCGATGCCCATATGCTTAAGGGCTTTAATAACCCCAATATGCGACCAACCTCGCGCCGCGCCGGAACCTAGCGCCAGCCCAATTTTTATTTTTCTCATTATACGTACAAACTTCCCCTGGCTTGCAGACGTAGCAACATCGCTACCGCTCAGTTAACATAGTGCCACTCTGGCGTTTTTACGCCGTTTTTATATTCCAGGGAGTACTTTGTGTCTCAGCTTTGTCCCTGTGGTAGCGCTGTCGAGTATAGCCTATGTTGCTACCGTTATGTGTCCGGCGCGCAAGTAGCACCTACGCCGTCACACCTCATGCGTTCTCGTTACTGTGCTTTTGTGATGAAAGACGCAGATTACCTGATCAAAACCTGGCATCCAGATTGTCATGCGGCCTCGTTTCGCGACGACATTATCGCAGGATTTAGTCATACAGAATGGCTCGGACTGACCGTTTTTGAACAAGAGACGGCAGACACAGAAGATATCGGCTATGTCAGTTTTGTCGCGCGGTTTTCTGAACAAGGTAAAACAGGTGCAATTATCGAGCGCTCTCGTTTTTTAAAAGAAAACGGTCAGTGGTACTATATAGACGGTACACGCCCTCAAATTGGACGAAACGATACCTGCCCTTGTGGCTCCGGTAAAAAATTTAAAAAGTGCTGCGGCTAATCAACGCCCGACAGTATCAATTTTGCAAACATTCTCAACAGGATCACCGCTGCAAATGCATTCATTACAAAGAAAAGTGCTGCGTACTATTTGCCCGGACCAAAAAGGTCTGATCGCGCGCATTACGAATATCTGTTACAAGCATGAACTGAACATCGTGCAGAACAATGAGTTTGTGGACCACCGCACCGGACGCTTTTTTATGCGCACCGAACTGGAGGGCATTTTTAACGACGTCACGCTGCTTGCCGATCTGGACAGCGCCTTACCTGAAGGCTCAATTCGTGAATTAACCCCAGCAGGCCGCCGCCGCATCGTCATTTTGGTCACTAAGGAAGCGCATTGCCTGGGCGATCTGTTAATGAAGGCCAATTATGGCGGGCTGGATGTTGAAATCGCCGCGGTGATCGGCAATCACGAGACGTTGCGTCCTCTGGTTGAACGGTTTGATATTCCGTTTGAGCTGGTCAGCCATGAAGGTTTAACACGTGACGAACATGATCAGAAAATGGCTGACGCTATCGACGCCCATCAGCCGGACTATGTCGTGCTGGCTAAATACATGCGCGTTCTGACCCCGACATTTGTTTCACGCTTCCCAAATAAAATTATCAATATTCACCATTCATTCCTGCCAGCATTCATTGGTGCTCGCCCGTATCATCAAGCTTATGAGCGCGGCGTAAAAATCATCGGCGCGACGGCCCACTACGTGAATGATAACCTTGATGAAGGCCCAATCATTATGCAGGACGTGATCCATGTTGATCACACCTACACTGCCGAAGATATGATGCGCGCGGGTCGCGACGTTGAAAAAAATGTTTTAAGCCGTGCGCTGTATCAGGTTCTGGCTCAGCGCGTCTTTGTTTACGGTAACCGAACGATTATTCTGTAATCGATTGATAAGTTAATTGGTTACCTTTACATCTTTGCGTGTAAAAATCAGGCAACCAGTTCTTTTTTATCAACGGAATGCTTTACAGGGGCGCATCATTTGATATGATGCGCCCCGCTTCCAACGGAAGCAGGCCAGTAATTAGCATTACCCCGTGGTGGGGTTCCCGAGCGGCCAAAGGGAGCAGACTGTAAATCTGCCGTCATCGACTTCGAAGGTTCGAATCCTTCCCCCACCACCATTATTTACTACAGCGATGTAGTTATCCCGGTGAGCAATACAGAAGTTTGCACTTGTCGGGGAAGGGTGAGAACCTTCGATTAAGGTTCGACTCGAGCGAAAGCGAGAGAACGTTGCCAACGGCAACGGCCCGAAGGGTGAGGAGCGAAGCGACGAATAATCCTTCCCCCACCACCATTCATTCTTTTAGACTCACAAAATTAGTATACCCCTGGTGGGGTTCCCGAGCGGCCAAAGGGAGCAGACTGTAAATCTGCCGTCATCGACTTCGAAGGTTCGAATCCTTCCCCCACCACCATCACTTCATAAAGCACCAACACAAAATCAATCTGCAATGCCCCAAATTCTTCCTATTCGGGAAGGATGAGAAGCTTCGAACAAGGTTCGATTCGAGCGTTAGCGAGAAAGCGTTGCCGCAGGCAACGACCCGAAGGGCGAAGCGCGCAGCGCTGAGTAATCCTTCCCCCACCACCATCACTTCATAAAGCACCAACACAAAATCAATCTGCAATGCCCTTTATTTGCCTGATGCGCTGTGCTTATCAGACCTACAAACTCGACACATGCCCACAAATTGCCTGATGCACTACGCAGGCCTACGGCGCTCGCTTAAACCTGCGTAGGCTGGATAAGGCGCTTGCGCCGCCATCCGGCAAACAGGCATAAAAAAACCCCGCCGAAGCAGGGTTTATCTTTCACAGAAATACGATTAGTGACGTGCACGAACAATCTGGTATTTGCGTGTCAGATATTCGACCGGGACGCTCCAGATGTGTACCAGACGCGAGAATGGGAACAACAGGAACAGCGTCATACCCAGCACAAGGTGCACACGGAAAATAAATGCGACGCCATCCAGATACTGAGACGCTCCGCCATGGAAGGTCACCACTGTCTGCGCCCAGTTCACCAGCTTCATCATCTCGCTGCCGTCCATATGCTGGGCGGAGAACGGAATGGTCAGCAGACCCAGCGCACACTGGATAACCAACAGAGAGAGGATCAGAATATCCGCTCCGGTGGTGGTGGCCCGCACTCGTGGGCTGAACAAACGACGTTTCAACAGCAGTACACCGCCAATCAGACACATTACGCCACTGGCGCCACCCGCGAACATCGCCATCTTTTGTTTCACTTCAAGCGGCAGCCACGCTTCATACATCCAGTGCGGCGTTAACATACCCAAGAAGTGCCCGGCAAAAATCCCCAGGATCCCGATGTGAAACAGGTTTGACGCCAGGTTCATCCCTTTGCGATCCAACATCTGACTGGAGGCCGCACGCCACGTATACTGCCCGTAGTCATAACGCAGCCAACTGCCGATCAGAAAGACAGAACCCGCGATGTACGGATAGATGTCAAAGAAGAACGTATTCAGGAAGTGCATTAGTGCAGTCCTCCGGTGGTGATATTCAGATACTGCGGCGCAACGGCCCCGGCAAAACGACGCTGGTGAGCGGAGATTTCCGACTCGCCACACCCCTGATCGGCGAAGAATTTTACCTGCTCTTCTTCCCAGACCGCATCCAGCGCTTGTGGGGTATCATCACGGGCTTCATCCGCAATTTTTTCAGCCACTTTATCGCTGTCGATAACGGTATTCGCCAGTTTTAACAGCAAATCGAACAGTACTGCATAACGGCTTCCACGCTGCTGCAAACGAGCGCTGAGCAAAGCCAGAATCGGCGCGATATCCTGCAAGCCACCTAGCGCTTCGCTTTTCGGCAGTTGCGCAAGATATTCCAGATACAACGGCAGATGATCGGGAAGTTCGCGGCTGTCGAGCTGCAAACCGTGCTGTTCATACTGTGCCATCAGGTCAACCATCGCCTGACCGCGATCGCGGGATTCACCGTGTACATGTTCAAACAGCAGCAGCGAGGTGGCACGGCCACGATCAAACAGTTCGCTGTAACTTGCCTGCACATCCAGCACGTCTTGCGCGATTAGATCGCGCAGGAAAACGCCCAGAGTCTGGGCATCCTCTTTATCCAGGTTCTCAGATGACGCGAGTGCATCGAAAAGCTCCTGCTGATGCTGCCACAGGGCAGCATCCGGGTACTCGAGCAAACGCGAAACAATGACGAGTTCAATCATTGGTGCGGCTCCGTTTTGCTGGTCACATCGACAGCGTCGATGCGGCGGCTGTTGAACAGATTGAATTTAGTATCAGAACCGTGGCAACCGTCACCGAAGGTAAAGCCACAACCGCTTTTCTCCGGGAACGCTTCACGCGCCAGTTCACGATGGCTGCTCGGTACCACGAAACGATCTTCGTAGTTCGCGATCGCCAGATAACGATACATTTCCTGTGCCTGCGCTTCGCTCAAGCCCACCTCTTCCAGCGCACGGGTATCGACTTTACCGTCAACGGTTTCCGTACGTTTGTAGTGACGCATTGCCAGCATACGTTTCAGCGCCAACAGCACCGGCTGAGTATCGCCTGCGGTCAGCAGGTTCGCCAGGTACTGAACCGGGATACGCAGACTGTCAACGTCCGGCAGAATACCGTTGCTGCCCAGCTCGCCTGCATCGGCGGCAGACTGAATCGGTGACAATGGCGGCACGTACCAAACCATCGGCAATGTGCGGTATTCCGGATGCAGCGGCAGCGCCAACTTCCAGTCCATCGCCATTTTATAAACCGGAGACTGCTGTGCGGCATCGATAACGCTCAGCGGAATACCATCTTTCAGCGCCTGTTCAATAACAGCCGGATCGTTCGGATCGAGGAACACGTCCAGTTGACGCTGGTAAAGATCTTTCTCATGCTCGGTGCTTGCCGCGCTTTCAATCGCATCCGCGTCATACAGCAGTACGCCGAGGTAACGGATACGACCGACGCAGGTTTCGGAGCACACGGTCGGCTGACCGGCTTCGATACGTGGATAGCAGAAAATGCACTTCTCTGACTTACCGCTCTTCCAGTTGAAGTAGATTTTTTTATACGGGCAACCGGTGATGCACATACGCCAGCCGCGGCATTTGTCCTGATCGATCAGCACGATGCCATCTTCTTCACGCTTGTAAATGGCACCGCTCGGGCAAGTCGCCACGCACGCCGGATTAAGGCAGTGCTCGCACAGACGCGGCAAATACATCATGAAGGTGTTTTCGAACTGACCGTACATCGCCTTCTGCATGTTCTCGAAATTTTTGTCTTTCGCCAGCTTCTCGAACTCACCGCCGAGGTCATCTTCCCAGTTCGGACCTTTGGTGATTTTATCCATACGCTGACCGGTGATCAGCGAGCGCGGACGGGCAATCGGCTGTGCTTTGCTGTCTGCCGGGGTGTTGTGCAGAGTCTGGTAATCGAAGTCAAACGGTTCGTAGTAGTCATCAATACCTGGCAAATGCGGGTTAGCAAAAATTTTACCCAGCAGCAGCGCTTTGTTACCCATGCGCGGCACCAGTTTACCGTTGATCTTACGGATCCAACCGCCCTTCCATTTTTCCTGGTTTTCCCAATCAGTTGGGAAGCCAGTACCCGGTTTGGTTTCAACGTTGTTAAACCAGGCATACTCCGCACCTTCACGGCTGGTCCAGACGTTTTTACAGGTTACTGAACAGGTGTGGCAACCGATGCACTTATCGAGATTCAGCACCATGCCGACTTGTGAACGAATTTTCATTTTACGCTCTCCTGTACCTGGTCATTGCCTTCGCCATCCAACCAGTCAATGTTCTTCATCTTACGAACCACCACGAACTCATCACGGTTCGAACCTACGGTGCCGTAGTAGTTAAAGCCGTAGGCCAGGTGGGCATAACCACCAATCATGTGCGTCGGTTTCGGTGTGATACGGGTCACCGAGTTATGGATCCCGCCGCGCTGCTCGGTAATCTCCGACCCCGGAATATTCACAATACGTTCCTGGGCGTGGTACATCATGGTCATCCCGGCCGGGACACGTTGACTCACAACCGCACGGGCGGTAAGTGCCCCGTTACTGTTAAAGACTTCGATCCAGTCGTTATCCTCGATACCCAGTTCTTTCGCATCCGCTTCGCTCATCCACACGATCGGACCGCCGCGGCCTAACGTCAGCATCAGCAGGTTATCGCTGTAGGTGGAGTGGATACCCCACTTCTGGTGTGGCGTCAGGAAGTTGAGCGCTTTTTCAGGGTTACCATTTGATTTCTCGCCCATCACCTCTTTCACCGAACGAGTATCAATTGGTGGGCGGTAAACCAGCAGGCTTTCACCGAAGTCTCGCATCCACTGATGATCCTGATACAGCTGCTGGCGACCAGTCAGCGTACGCCATGGGATCAGCTCGTGAACGTTGGTGTATCCGGCGTTGTAAGAAACATGTTCATCTTCCAGTCCTGACCAGGTCGGGCTGGAGATAATTTTGCGCGGCTGCGCCTGAATATCGCGGAAGCGGATTTTCTCGTCTTCTTTATTCAGCGCCAGATGCGTATGGTCACGGCCGGTAAATTCACTCAGCGCCGCCCAGGCTTTCACCGCCACCTGACCGTTGGTTTCCGGTGCCAGGGTGAGGATCATCTCAGCGGCATCAATCGCCGTATTCAGCATCGGCTGGCCTTTTGCCGGGCCTTCAGCCTTGGTGTAGTTGAGCTTACGCAGCAGGTCCATTTCGCTCTGGGTGTTCCAGGCAATCCCTTTCCCGCCGTTCCCGACTTTATCCATCAGTGGGCCGATGGACGTGAAGCGTTCGTAGGTTGCCGGGTAATCACGCTCAACTGTCATGATGTGCGGCGCGGTAACGCCTGGAATCAGATCGCATTCGCCTTTCTTCCAGTCTTTAACATCCAACGGCTGCGCCAGTTCGGCGGCCGAGTCGTGCTGGATAGGCAGCGTCACTACGTCAGTTTCTTTGCCAAGGTGGCCCACGCAAACTTCAGAGAATTTCTTGGCGATAGCCTTGTAGATTTCCCAGTCGCTCTTCGATTCCCAGGCTGGATCAACGGCGGCAGACAACGGGTGAATAAACGGATGCATATCCGAGGTATTCATATCGTCTTTTTCATACCAGGTGGCGGTCGGCAGCACGATGTCGGAGTACAGACAGGTGCTCGACAGACGGAAGTCCAGGGTAACGACCAGATCCAGCTTGCCGTCCAGTCCGTTATCCTGCCATTCCACTTCTTCTGGCTTCACGCCCCCCTGTTTACCCAGATCCAGCCCCTGAATACCATGTTCAGTACCCAGCAGATACTTCAGCATGTACTCGTGGCCTTTACCGGAAGAGCCGAGCAGGTTAGAACGCCAGATAAACAGGTTACGCGGATGGTTTTTACCGTTCTCTGGTTGTTCAGCCGCAAAGCGAATAGAACCTTCCTTCAGAGATTTAACGGTGTAATCCACCGGTGTCATCCCGACTTTTTCTGCCTCACGCGCAATGTACAGCGGGTTAGTACCTAACTGCGGCGCAGATGGCAACCAGCCCATACGTTCAGCGCGAACGTTAAAGTCAATCAAATGGCCACTGTAGCGGGATTTGTCTGCCAGCGGAGACAGCAGTTCCTGCGCGGTGACCGTCTCATAGCGCCATTGGCTGGAGTGGTTATAGAAATAGGACGTACTGTTCATGTGACGCGCCGGACGCTGCCAGTCAAGGCCAAACGCCAGCGGCTGCCAACCGGTCTGCGGACGTAGTTTTTCCTGACCCACATAGTGGGCCCAACCGCCGCCGCTCTGGCCGACGCAACCACAGAACACCAACATGTTGATAAGCCCACGATAGTTCATATCGAGGTGATACCAGTGGTTCAGACCCGCGCCAACAATAATCATTGAGCGGCCGTGCGTTTTATCTGCGTTATCGGCAAATTCACGGGCAATACGCACGATCTGAGCGCGCGATACGCCAGTGATTTTCTCTGCCCATGCCGGAGTATACGCTTTGATATCGTCGTAGCTGGAGGCGCAGTTTTCATCGTTCAGACCGCGTTCCAGACCGTAGTTGGCCATGGTCAGATCGTAAACGGTGGTCACCAGCGCGGTGCTGCCATCTGCCAGTTGCAGGCGTTTTACCGGCAGTTTGTGCAGCAGAACATTTTCCAGTTCAACTTTGCTAAAGTGCTCGGTGCCTTCGCCGCCAAAATACGGGAAGCCGACTTCAGCGATGTCGTCCTGGCTGCCCAACAGGCTGAGCTGCAGTTCGGTTTCGTTACCGGACGTGCCGTCGCGCTGTTCAAGGTTCCATTTACCTTTTTCACCCCAGCGGAAACCAATTGAACCGTTTGGCGCAACCATTTCGCCGTCGGTATTGATGGCAACGGTTTTCCACTCTGGATTATTTTCCTGACCCAGGGAGTCAACCAGATCGGCGGCACGCAGCATACGACCCGCCGCATAATACCCGTCACGCTCTTCGAGCATCACCAGCATCGGGAAGTCGGTGTAACGACGCACGTAGTCGGTGAAGTATTGGCTCGGGTTATCAAGGTGGAACTCGCGCAGCATGACGTGGCCCATTGCCAGCGCCATTGCGGCATCGGTGCCCTGCTTCGGAGCCAGCCACAGATCGCAGAGTTTGGCGATTTCGGCGTAATCCGGGGTGATGGCGACCGTTTTAGTCCCTTTGTAGCGAACTTCCGTGAAGAAGTGCGCATCTGGGGTACGGGTCTGCGGAACGTTTGAACCCCAGGCGATAATGTAACTGGAGTTATACCAGTCGGCAGATTCCGGAACGTCAGTCTGCTCACCCCAGGTCTGCGGAGACGCAGGCGGCAAGTCACAGTACCAATCGTAGAAGCTCAGGCAGGTGCCGCCAATCAGCGACAGATATCGTGCACCGGAGGCGTAGGAAACCATCGACATCGCAGGGATCGGCGAGAAGCCCGCCACGCGGTCAGGACCGTAGGTTTTAACGGTGTAAACGTTAGAAGCGGCAATCAGCTCATTCACTTCCTGCCAGGAAGAACGCACAAAACCACCACGACCACGCGCTTGTTTGAAGCTTTTTGCTTTATCGGCGTCTTCGATGATGGAGGCCCATGCGTCTACCGGATCGCTGTGCAGTCTTTTCGCTTCACGCCACATTTTCATCAGGCGTTTGCGCATCAGCGGGTATTTCAGACGGTTAGCGCTGTAGAGATACCAGGAATAGCTTGCACCACGAGGGCAACCACGAGGCTCGTGGTTTGGCAGGTCCGGACGGGTACGCGGATAATCGGTTTGCTGGGTTTCCCAGGTCACCAGACCATTTTTCACATAGATTTTCCAGCTGCATGAGCCAGTGCAGTTTACCCCGTGGGTTGAACGCACGATTTTGTCATGCTGCCAACGCTGGCGGTATCCGTCCTCCCAGTCCCTGTTGGTATTGAGAAGCTGGCCATGCCCATCGGCAAAGGTTTCGCCCTTCTGCTTGAAGTAGCGAAACCGGTCCAGGAATTTACTCATCGGTTTTCTCCTGTAGGAGCCTGACGGCTCTCTGATAAATCGACATTGCTTGATTGAGAGCGAAGGTAACGCTCTGAAAGGGCGTGAGAATTGATAACGATCAAGGCAGGCAGGGATGAAAAATGAGGGTTGGTTTTTACATACCCCCAAAGTGGGATATTGATAATTAACGTAATAAATTGAATTTAAAGGATTTTTAATAATTCAATTATCATGCAAATGTTAAATTCTTTATAAGTGGGTATTAAGGGGTATCCCCCCTGCTTAGCAGGTTGCGTTCGCCGTTCTCACAGACTGTTGTCATGCCACAATACAAAAGTATGTTGTAACTAATTACAGATAAAAAAAAGCGCGGTCTAACACCGCGCAATGGATAATCAACTTACACTTCATCCTTCAAACTGCTTCGCGTTGGCTGCGCTCGTTCTCCCCAGTCACTTACTTCTGTTAGCTCCTGGGGATTTCTCACTTGCCGCCTTGATGCAGTTAGAATGATTTTGTGTATACCTCTTTTTTACTTTTTAGAATGACGTCCGTATACCGCCCAGGTGATAACCACACAAGCGACATAGAAGATCAGAAATACTTTCATCGCACCGACCGGAGAACCGGTTAATGCCAGGGACGTGCCAAATGCTTTCGGGATAAAGAAGCCGCCGATCGCACCAATAGCAGAGATAAAGCCCAATGCTGCCGCCGTATCGGTTGCCGCCTCGCGCATCGCTTTCTCTTCTGAACCACCTTCAGCTTTCACTCTGTCCATCGTCAGTTTGCGAAAGATTACAGAGATCATCTGGAAGGTTGAACCACTCCCCAGACCAGCCGTCAGGAACAACGCCAGGAATACCGCAAAGAAGGCGATAAAGTTGCCGCCGACACCGTTTGATGGCAGCGTCAGGAACAGTAAGGCACTGAAAATAGCCATCAGAATGAAGTTCACCAGCGTGACGCGGGTCCCGCCCAGACGGTCAGAGATTGCGCCGCCCGCAGAACGCGCCAACGCACCAATGAACGGGCCAAAGAAGGCGTAATGCAGGATCTGCACCTCAGGGAACTGCGTTTTCGACAGCATCGCAAATCCAGCTGAGAAACCGATAAAGGAACCGAAGGTCGCCAGATACAGCAGGCTCATAATCCACAAATGCCCGCGTTTCAGCACCGGCAATTGCTCTTTCAGCGAGGCTTTGGAGGTTGCCAGTTCGTTCATACCGAACCATGCGGCCAGCGTGAAAATAGCGAGGAACGGCACCCAAATCCATGCGGCGTTTGCCAGATACAGCTGTGTACCATCCGGTTGTTCAACCCCGTGGCTACCAAATGCGGCAAAGATTGACAATGAAACCACCAGCGGCGCGACCAACTGCATCACGCTGACGCCCATGTTGCCCAGGCCACCGTTCAGACCCAGCGCGCCGCCCTGTTTCTGTTTTGGAAAGAAGAAGCTGATGTTTGCCATACTGGACGCAAAGTTCGCACCAGCGAAGCCGCACAGCAGGGAGATAATAATAAAGGTACTAAACGGCGTGGAGGTATCCTGCACCGCAAAACCTAACCATACGCAAGGAATGATCAGGATGCCGGTGCTAAATGCCGTCCAGCGACGTCCACCAAACAGGGGGACCATAAAGGAGTACGGAACACGCAGCAGCGCGCCGGACACCGAAGGTAATGCCGTCAGCATGAACAGCTGTTCAGTGGTGAAATCAAATCCGACTTTCGGTAAGTTCACCGCCACGGCGCTAAATAACATCCACACGCAAAACGCCAGCAGCAAGCAAGGGACGGAAATCCACAGATTACGGCTGGCGATTCGTTGACCACGCTGCTGCCAGAAGGCGGGATCTTCCGGCCGCCATTCGGTAATTACAGCTCCAGATGCCCTTTCCGGGGCAGATGAGTGACTCATAGACACCTCTGATACTTGTTTCGATGCCTGCAACATTAGGGTTTACAGCTGGAGGTAAGTTGATATAAATCAAAGGAAAAGGTGTCATTATTCATGCCTAAAATTTATTATTACCCTTAATGAGTACATAACTTCGGTAAAAAAGATGTGGTTTTTCACGCTTCTGTCGCCCCCTACTCCCCCTCGCCCAGGATCTCTCCCTCCACTGGCAATTAAGAGGTAGCCCGTTTGAGGTATGGGTATACTCCAGTGTATCGCCGAGAATAACGCCACTGCCTGCAGCAGAATCGTCATTCAATAAGGTTTTCTGTTCGACGAAAACCCGAAGGAACAAGTCACCATGTTTAAACGTTGTCTCTCCCCGCTTACGCTGGTCAACCAGGTGGCGCTGATTGTTTTATTGTCCACAGCCATCGGCGTGGCGGGTATGGCTGTCTCCGGCTGGCTGGTTCAGGGCGTTCAGGGTAGCGCCCATGCAATCAACAAAGCGGGATCGCTGCGCATGCAGAGTTATCGCCTGCTGGCAGCCGTACCGCTGGACGCTAGCGATCAACCGCTGCTGGATGAAATGGAGCAAACGGCGTTTAGCCCGGAGTTGACGCGTGCCGCAAAGCGAGATGGACAACAGGCGCAGTTAAAAGCATTACAGGATTACTGGCACACTGAACTTGCGCCGGGACTTGCGCATGCGCAAACGCCTGATGCGGTAGCGCAGGATGTGACGCGCTTTGTGGGCGGACTGGATAAATTGGTCACCGCCTTTGACCATACCACCGAATTACGCATTGAACGCGTCGTCCTGCTGCATCGCCTGATGGCCGTATTTATGGCATTGCTGCTGGTTTTCACCATTATCTGGCTGCGCGTGCGCCTGTTAGAACCGTGGAAACAGCTGCTGTCGATGGCGCGAGCCGTCAGCCAGCGTGATTTTACCCAACGCGCGCATATCAGCGGTCGTAATGAGATGGCGGCTTTGGGCTCGGCGCTAAATAATATGTCGGAAGAACTGGCCGAAAGTTACGCTGTGCTGGAACAGCGAGTACAGGAGAAAACGGCGGGGCTGGAGCACAAAAATCAGATTCTTTCTTTTCTGTGGCAAGCTAACCGCCGCCTGCACTCTCAGGTGCCGTTGTGCGAACGCCTCTCTCCGGTACTGAATGGTCTGCAAAATTTGACCTTGCTGCATGATATTGAGCTCCGGGTTTACGACCTGGAAGATGAAGACAATCATCAGGAATTTACCTGTCAGTCAAATGCCAGCTGTGATGAGAAAGGTTGCCATCTGTGTCCTCGCGGAACGCTGCCCGCGATTGACGGCGGGATTACATTGAAATGGCGGCTGACCGATGCGCATACCCAGTATGGTATTCTGCTCGCCACCTTGCCGAACGGACGCCATCTCAGCCACGATCAGCAGCAGCTGGTTGATACTCTGGTTGAGCAACTGACCGCAACGCTTGCGCTCGACAGGCATCAGGAGCGTCAACAGCAGTTGATTGTGATGGAAGAGCGTGCCACCATTGCGCGCGAACTTCATGATTCTATTGCACAATCGCTCTCTTGTATGAAGATGCAGGTTAGCTGTTTACAGATGCAGGGCGATGCGCTTTCAGATAACTGTCGCGAGTTGCTCAGCCAGATTCGTAACGAGCTAAATGCTTCATGGGCACAACTGCGAGAACTGTTAACCACCTTCCGTTTACAGCTCACAGAACCTGGATTACGACCGGCGCTGGAAGCCAGCTGTCAGGAGTACAGCGCCCGTTTTGGATTTACGGTTAAGCTGGATTATCAGCTACCGCCACGCCTGGTCCCTTCGCATCAGGCGATTCACCTGCTACAAATTGCGCGCGAAGCCCTGAGCAACGCACTTAAACACTCTCAGGCCAATGAAGTGGTCGTGACGGTGGTGCAAAATGGCAAGCAGGTCAAACTGACAGTGCAAGATAACGGCTGCGGCGTACCGGAAAACGCCGAACGCAGTAACCACTACGGCATGATAATAATGCGCGACCGCGCGCAGAGCTTGCGCGGCGATTGCCGCGTACGCCGTCGCGAGACGGGCGGTACTGAAGTTGCTGTCACTTTTATTCCCGAAACAAACTTCACAGAAGTCCAAGGAGATACCCATGAGTAATCTGGAACCGGCAACTATCCTGTTGATCGACGATCATCCGATGCTGAGAACCGGTGTAAAACAGCTTGTCAGCATGGCGCCCGATATTACCGTTGTCGGCGAAGCCAGCAATGGTGAGCAGGGTATCGAGCTGGCTGAATCCCTTGATCCCGATCTGATCCTGCTTGATCTCAACATGCCCGGCATGAACGGTCTGGAAACCCTCGATAAGCTGCGTGAAAAATCACTGTCGGGCCGTATCGTTGTGTTTAGCGTATCCAATCATGAAGAAGATGTGGTTACCGCACTGAAGCGTGGTGCCGACGGTTACCTGCTGAAAGATATGGAGCCGGAAGATTTACTGAAAGCATTGCAGCAGGCTGCCGCTGGTGAAATGGTGCTGAGCGAAGCCTTAACCCCGGTTCTGGCCGCCAGCCTGCGCGCCAATCGCGCAACATCCGACCGTGATGTTACTCAACTGACGCCGCGCGAACGCGATATTCTTAAACTCATCGCCCAGGGTCTGCCTAATAAGATGATCGCCCGCCGCCTCGACATCACCGAAAGCACAGTAAAAGTTCACGTGAAGCATATGCTGAAGAAAATGAAGCTCAAATCACGCGTTGAAGCCGCGGTATGGGTGCACCAGGAACGCATTTTCTGATAACGCGCTCATGCGTCATTGTTAACGAGGATCATTTTCCGAAACGGTAATAAACGGTTCGGTCAGTGATAGCGTGATCTCATTGGAAGAGACACGCTGGCCCTGCTCATCTTCTACCACCACAGACAACCGCCAGCGGTTTGTCGCACCTTCTCTGTTGTCCCACTTCGGCATAATAATCGTCCAACCCTGAGCGCTTCGGCTATTGCTGCCCGCCGTTAAGCTCAACGCCTGAGTATCACCCTGCCATGCCAGACGACGGATCCCATGCAAACTACGCACCTGCACCTTCAACGCCACCGTCTCACCAGGCTTGAGATCCCAGGGGGGCGTGGCCAAAAATACCGACAGTGTTTTACGCTGGCGATACTCCAGCGTCGGCAGATTGTTACGTTGTGGATCGTCATAACGACTGCCGCGCAGCGATCGGCTGTTTGCCACCTCGCTTACCATCAGCTGTTTTTTTAGCGGCACACCAAAACGATAATTTAGCTTTAATCCGAGGTTATTCTGACTGACGCCATTTTCACCCTGCTTATGCTGTGCTGTCACGGTGATCAGCGGCACCGGCGTATAGCTCAATCCCAGATTCACCGCCACAGGATTGTGGTACCCGGTTCCGGAATGAAACAGATCCACCTGGTCACCAAAATACTGCTCCACGCTGACGCTGGTATTGAGATGTTGATAGAACGGCATGCGCATTTGCGCGGTCAGGTCGTATCCCCGGGCCATCCGTTGTTCTTGAGTTGCAAAACGATCCTGCCAGGAGGACAACGGTTGATAGTAATTAGCAGATAAACGGAGGTATTCACCCCACGCCTCTGCTCCCACGCCTCCCCGAGGCAGATTCTCATCCAGCAGGTTGTCATAAAAGGTGTTGTAACCCAGTAACCAACCGTCACGAACCCAGCGCTGCCCAATCCCCGCATTACTGACCAGGCCTCCGTCCTGTTGCGTCAGCCCCAACTGGCTCCATGTGAGATAACGTTGATTGTCCTGCCACGGGATAAACCAACTTCCCCGACTCCCGGTAAAGCTGCCTTCGTTATCCACCTGCAACCCGACGCTGGCGTTTCCCCAGGGAGAGAGCCAGGATTCCAGTTGCTGATTCACCTGTTCGCTGACCCTGTCGCGCACCTGGCCAAACGCAAACTGCTTCGCCTGTTCACCTGTATCAAGCCCGTTATCGGTCATGCTGGCTTCACCAAACGCTTTGACCATTTCGGCAAAGTGCTTTTCGCCTGCCCGCGACTCCGGCGCCATACCAAGATCGGGCAAGCCATCACTATTGTTATCGAAAGGGTTTTCCGCCTGGTGAATAAATGACGATTGCGCGCTGGCAGTACCGCCTGCCAACGGCAAGAGTGCAAATACAGCGAGAGATAAATAAATATTACGGCTCAAATCGTTAGTGGTTTCTTATATCTATTAGCCACAGCGGCATACTTATCTTAAACCATAACGTCTTCAGTATTGATTTTCAGCCCTTCCTTCCTTTTTCGGCATTATCCTGGCATCTAGAAATAGGTGTAACATACGTGTCAGTTTTTAACGCTCACATGCAGCAAAAGGAGTAAAAATGCAAAAGATAGTGATCGTCGCGAACGGTGCAGCCTATGGAAGCGAATCGTTATTTAACAGCCTACGTCTGGCTATCGCCTTGCGCGAGCAGGAAGGGGATCTCGATCTGCGTTTGTTTTTAATGTCGGACGCGGTAACCGCGGGATTGCGTGGTCAAAAACCCGCGGAAGGATACAATATTCAGCAAATGCTGGAGATTCTGACGGCGCAAAATGTGCCGGTCAAACTGTGCAAAACCTGCACCGATGGCCGTGGAATCACCACGCTGCCGTTAATTGACGGAGTAGCCGTCGGCACGCTGGTTGAACTGGCTCAATGGACGCTGGCTGCAGATAAAGTGCTGACCTTCTGATACACCGCTTTCAGGCAAGCACACTGAAAGTGTCGATAATTTCCGGATTTAATCGTAGATGGGCGCGGTTTCGTTGAACGTTAGCACGCCCTTTCAATCCTTTTGAGGGATTTTGTCACTTTTGTTTAATCGTTATGCCATTTTTTGATCAAAATCAGCATCCCGTTGCTCCCCCTTTGGTGTTATGCAATGAGTGAAATGTGAACAACATCACGCAGCACTTTCGACAGAAAGTACGTTGTTTTCAAGAACGGGGTGAAAAATGGCATTAGTGAAGGCAAGTTTAAAGTTATTTGGTGGCGATACGGTGGTTGTGCGCTGTTCCGAGCGCTGTCACATCCATCTGATGAGCGAGAAAAATCACGTCAAAGACACGCAGTCCGACATCTTAAGCGTGCAGGATCGTGATAACGCATGGTTGACCGTGCCCTATACCGGCATCTGGAATGTGCTGATCGACAGCCACAGCCAGTCGCTAGAGCATTCAATAAGTTATATTGCAGCCTAAGCGTTAATTGCCCGAAAAGCGCCTGGCTTTCGGGCATTCAGTTCCCGGCTGGATTCAGGCAAACCCTGGCCGCATAACTCCTTCCGGCAGATTCTCTCCCAACAATCGTTTGACCGTGATCACCAGATCGTTAAGACAGTCATCCTGCATCCCCAACTTGACCAGCTCTTGTTCCAGCGAGAACAGATACTGGGCGTTGGTGCCTAAAGGTCCGCTCGCCGCAGCGATAAGCGGCGCAATCACCTGCGCGCGCGTGTCTGACTCAAACAGCGGGTGGCGAGGATCCATAATAAAGACCAGCGCGTTCACCTTCCGACCATCATCCAGCGCCAACTGGCACCAGGTGGGCAGATAGCATCCGGTGATCATTTCACGCTTCCACAGTAAAGAAAGCTCTTGTTCGAGCGATGCGTTAGGTAAGCGGTAGGCTACACCGGTAGTGCGTCCGCCCTCTTTCAAGGCCAACATGCGTCCTGGCTGACCCGCCGTTCCTCGCCCCGCCGTCAGGCGCAGGCAAAAAGCACGGTGCCAGCCAACTAACGTCCCGGTACAGGACTCATCAAACTCTAAGGCCGGATTCCACATCAACGATCCATAACCGAAGATCCACACCGGTCCATCATCGGGTCGGCAAGCAAGCGTGGCCGCCAGTGAGGCTGCCCGTTGTTCCGCTGACCAGAGTAGTGATTCTTCAATAGCACCAAATGCCGTCTTACAGTCGGCATTCAATAAAAAATCACGCGTTAACACCTTACACCTCCGCCACTGCTGCTTCCCTGCGACAACTTTTTTGACGCCTTCCGGGCTTTTTTACTGCTCATTTTGAAACCAATAGCTGGACAATAGGCAATTCGCCGCTAGCTTGCAAGGCAACAAAGCGTCAACGGCACTTTATATCCTCTCGCGTTGCTAAGCTCTGCACTATCATTTGTATCAGTAGTATCAGCAATTTTTGTTGACGTTAAAATCTAATGCTTTGTTATTTAAATACTCTATAAACAAGATATGCAATTTTATCCGCTTGGATGCAAAAATTGGTCCATGCCGTAAAATTACGTAAAACTAGATCGGAAATACCGAAAGATCTGTTATTTTTTACATTCTTTAATACTTTTATAATTATAAATACCTGCAGAGATGGAGAATTAGTTCAATGACACAAGTACATGAGGCGGTAAAAACCCGCCACAAGGAGACCTCTCTCGTCTTCCCGATTTTGGCGCTGGTAGTCCTGTTCTTCTGGGGGAGCAGTCAGTCACTACCAGTGGTCATCGGTATTAATGCGCTGGCCCTTATTGGTATATTAAGCAGCGCATTCAGCGTTGTCCGTCATGCGGATGTATTAGCACATCGACTTGGCGAACCCTACGGGTCACTGATCCTCAGCCTGTCCGTCGTTATTCTCGAAGTCAGCTTAATCTCCGCATTAATGGCGACCGGTGATGCTGCACCTACGCTCATGCGCGACACGTTGTACTCAATCATTATGATCGTCACCGGCGGTCTGGTCGGTTTTTCGTTACTATTGGGTGGCCGTAAATTTGCTACTCAGTATATGAATCTGTTTGGTATTAAACAGTATTTAATTGCCCTGTTCCCACTGGCCATTATTGTACTGGTGTTCCCAATGGCTTTACCGGGAGCGAATTTCACTACCGCCCAGGCGCTGCTGGTAGCATTAATTTCTGCAGCGATGTACGGCGTATTTTTACTGATTCAAACCAAAACGCACCAAAGCCTGTTCATTTACGAGCATGAAGATGAAGGCGACGATGACGACCCGCATCACGGCAAGCCATCAGCACACAGCAATATGTGGCACGCCGCCTGGCTTATCATTCATCTGATTGCCGTTATTGCCGTAACCAAGATGAACGCCAGCCCACTGGAGACCTTGCTGACTGAACTGAATGCCCCAGTGGCCTTTACCGGTTTCCTGGTTGCGTTACTCATCCTCTCTCCTGAAGGGCTGGGCGCGCTGAAAGCGGTTCTGAGCAATCAGGTACAGCGGGCGATGAATTTGTTCTTCGGTTCAGTATTAGCCACTATTTCACTGACCGTACCAGTGGTGACGCTGATCGCATGGGCAACCGGGAATGATTTGGTGTTTGCGCTGGGCGCGCCAGAGATGATTGTGATGGTTTCTTCACTGGTACTGTGCCATATCTCTTTCTCCACCGGACGCACCAATGTGCTTAACGGTGCGGCACATCTGGCGCTGTTTATCGCCTATCTGATGACGATATTTGCCTGATGAAAAAAGCCGGACACCGACATAACTTGTCGGGTCCGGCTTCTTATTTCCTTTCGTATACCTGATAAGCGCAAGCTCTATCAGGCACACAAAATGAATTAGTTCTCGGTATCCAGCTCGTCGAAGCTTTTCACCAGGTCATCAATCGCTTTAATCTGCGTCAGGAACTGTTCCAGTTTCGCCAGCGGCAGCGCGGATGGGCCATCGCATTTCGCATTGGCTGGATCCGGATGCGCTTCAATAAACAGACCCGCCAGACCTACCGCCATACCGGCGCGAGCCAGTTCGGTAACCTGCGCACGACGACCGCCGCTTGCTGCGCCAAACGGATCACGGCATTGCAGCGCATGGGTAACGTCAAAAATCACTGGTGAGTTGCCGGAGACTTTCTTCATCACGCTGAAGCCCAGCATGTCCACAACCAGGTTGTCATAACCAAAGTTCGCGCCACGGTCGCACAGAATAACTTTATCGTTACCACCTTCATGGAATTTATCCACGATATTGCCCATCTGGCCAGGGCTTACGAACTGCGGTTTCTTCACGTTGATAACGGCACCGGTTTTCGCCATCGCTTCCACCAGATCGGTCTGACGCGCGAGGAATGCCGGCAGCTGAATCACATCCACCACGTCAGCAACAGGCTGCGCCTGGCTGGCTTCGTGAACGTCGGTGATCACTTTTACGCCAAAAGTCTGCTTCAGTTCCTGGAAGATTTTCATCCCTTCTTCAAGGCCCGGTCCACGGTAAGAGTGGATGGAAGAACGGTTGGCTTTATCAAAGGAGGCTTTGAACACGTAAGGGATACCCAGCTTTTGAGTAACGGTTACGTAGTGCTCACAAATGCGCATCGCCAGATCGCGGGATTCCAGCACGTTCATTCCGCCAAACAGCACGAACGGCAGGTCATTTGCCACGTTGATGTCGCCAATGCTAACCACTTTTTGTTTCATAGGATCGCCTTAAACGGTAGGTAAAGTGTCATTAATCAATGCAATACAATTTGCTTGTGCGAAATAGTATTAATCTGCGCACGAATCATTTCGCTGATCGGGTCTTCCGGACACTGCTCAACGAAATAACTTAAATCGGTCAACGCAACATGTTCACACTCGAGCTGCGCGTAGATTAATCCACGATCGCGTATTTCATACGGATCTTCAGGATTAAACTGTAATAGTGCTTCGCTGGCACGCAGCGCCAGCTCCATTTGCCGCTCTTCCATCAGCGATGATTTCAGCGTGTCGAGCAGCTTGCGGATTACTTCTGCATTATCCGCCTCATCCAGGTCTTCGTTAAACAGCTCCGCGACCGGGCTGATATTCCCCTTCAACCACACTTCCAGCGTGTGCTCATTTAACGTTTCGCCATTGAACGGATTGATTAGCCACATTTCGCCATCGAGCGATTCAATACGCAGGATGAGTTGTGTCGGGAAAATCACCGGCACCAGCGGTAGCTCCAGTCGGTTGGCAATCCACAACAAGATAGCGCCCAGAGATACAGCGCTGCCCTGACGATTTTTCAGTACCTGGTCAAGCCATAATGCATCAGAAAGACGATAGACGCCGTGGGTATCCGTAAACCCCCATTCGCCGTAAAAAAGTGCCAGCAGTTTTTCCAGTTGCTCATCCTGAGACAGGAGCTGGCTAATTTCTTCTTGCGCCAGACTAACCAGACGTTCCAGTTCGTCATACACAGTTTGTGTTGGAAAATCCAGACGGATAGACTCCGACGCCAGGATCATCCCATCACACAATGGCGCTTTATTAAATTCGAAATCAGCTAACGACCTCATGCTTACCCCAGTAACGGTATTTTTGTGGTGGCGAGTTTAATGATGATGTACAGCACCACCAGCGCCAGCGGAAATGCGACTAATCGCGCCTGCTGACTGCGCGCCCGACGATAATCGAGCGCAATAAAACCCAAAACGATGTAAATGATAACCCCAAACAGCTTTTCAGTCAGCCATGTCCCGTGCTCAGTGAATGGCAGGATGTGCGCTTTAACCATTAACGTTATGCCGCTGAGTAATAAAACGGTATCGACAACCGGCGGCACGATGCGCGTCCAGCGCGCGCAGGCAAGGCGCGAGTCGGTGTAACGCCACCAAAAACGCAGCGTTAACAGACCAACAGAAAGCGCAATGCTGATGAGATGGACGTTGAGTAACACGCTGAAGGTACTCATGATGGGATGCGTCCAAGCGTAATTCGCTCGTTGCCGCCATAGTCGCGGCAGGTTTCAACCGCCTGGTAACCGGCATGAGTATAGGCGTCGCGGACTGCCTGTCCCTGCTGCCAGCCGTGCTCCAGCAACAGATATCCGCCGGGCGTTAGCATTTGTCGAGACTGGTCAATGATATGCACGATATCCGCCATACCCTGCTCGCCCGCCACCAGTGCCGATAGCGGCTCAAAACGTACATCGCCAAGCGCCAGGTGCGGGTCCTGTTCGTCGATATACGGCGGATTGCTGACAATCATGTCAAACTGCTGCCCCTGCAAAGCGCTGAACCAGTCGCTTTGCAGCACGCAAACATTGTCGATGGCCAGATGCTGTTTGTTGCGAGTTGCCAGCGCCACGGCATCGGGCATGCGGTCAACCGCGGTCACCGCGCAATCCGGACGCTCAGTTGCCAGCGCCAGCGCGATGGCGCCCGTGCCGGTTCCCAAATCGAGAATACGACACGCAGAGGCAGGCAGACGAGCCAGCGCCTGCTCAACAAGACACTCAGTATCCGGGCGTGGAATAAGCGTAGCCGGAGAGACAAACAGCGGCAGCGACCAGAACTCGCGCACGCCGGTCAGATGTGCCACCGGCTCACCCCGCTGACGGCGTTCCAGTAATGTATCGAGCCGTTGACGCTGCGCCTCGGTTAACACCGTTTCGCCGAACGCCAGAATAAAGGTGCGCCCCTTACCGGTGACAAACTCGAGTAAAATCTCGGCGTCACGTCGCGGGCTTTCGCTTTCCTGTAATTGGCTTATCGCTTCACGCAGCCAGTGCTGATAATCCATTAATCCTGCTCGGACAACGCCGCCAGTTGGTCGGCCTGGTATTCCTGGACAATCGGCTCAATCAGCATATCCAGTTTGCCTTCCATCGCTTCATCCAGACGGTAGAGTGTCAGGTTAATGCGGTGATCGGTCACACGACCCTGCGGGAAGTTATAGGTGCGGTTACGATCGCTGCGATCGCCGCTGCCCAACAGGTTACGACGTTCAGAGGCTTCCGCCTGTTGACGTCTTGCCACTTCGGCGGCACGAATTCGCGCCCCCAGCACCGACATCGCTTTGGCTTTGTTTTTATGCTGTGAACGTTCGTCCTGGCATTCCACCACGATACCGGTCGGTAAGTGGGTAATACGGATTGCGGAGTCGGTGGTGTTAACGTGCTGACCGCCCGCGCCTGATGAACGGAAGGTATCAATACGCAGATCGGCCGGGTTGATGTCCGGCAGTTCGGCATCCGGCAGTTCCGGCATGACAGCGACCGTACAGGCAGAAGTATGAATACGCCCCTGCGATTCCGTCGCAGGTACGCGCTGCACGCGATGGCCGCCGGACTCAAATTTCAGTCGCCCGTAAACGCCTTCTCCGCTAATCTTGGCAATAACTTCTTTAAACCCGCCATGTTCGCCTTCGCTGGCGCTCATGATCTCTACCCGCCAGCGACGCGATTCAGCGTAACGGCTGTACATGCGGAACAGATCGCCGGCAAACAGCGCCGCTTCATCACCACCGGTTCCCGCACGCACTTCGAGGAAGGCGTTACGTTCGTCATCGGGGTCTTTAGGTAACAGCAGGACCTGCAGATGCTGTTCCAGCTGCTCGCATTTCTCTTTTGCTTCGCGCAGTTCATCCTGCGCCATTTCACGCATTTCAGGATCGTCGAGCATCATCTGAGCCGTCTCGATATCTTCCTGAACCTGTTGCCAGTCCGTAAAACAGCGAGAGACATCGCTTAATTGCGCATATTCGCGCGACAGCGCACGAAAGCGATCCTGATCTGCGATAGTACCCGCATCACCGAGCAGCGCCTGAACTTCTTCATGGCGTTCATGCAGGGCTTCCAGTTTAGCAACGATAGAAGGCTTCATAGGCGTAAATGCACCCTGTAAAAAATAAGATTGGTGTGCTGCTACTCCAGCCCGAGGCTGTCGCGCAGAATATTCAGGCGTTCACTATCCCCGTCACGGGCGGCCTGTTGAAGTGATTTGGTTGGTGCATGGATCAGGCGGTTGGTCAGTTTCCAGGCCAAATCCTGCATAATGGCTTGCGCATCACCGCCCTGCTGAAGAGCGGCCAACGCTTTAGCGGTCAGTTCATCACGGATCTGTTCTGACTGACTGCGATACTCGCGGATAGTGTCGCTTGCGCCCTGGGCGCGTAGCCAGGCCATAAACTCGCTGGCTTCCTGCTCCACAATCGTTTCGGCTTCCACCGCCGCCGCTTTACGCTGGGCCAGGTTATGCGAAATGATGCTTTGCAGGTCATCAACGCTGTACAGATAGGCGTTAGACAATTTACCCACTTCCGGCTCGACATCGCGCGGTACGGCGATATCCACCAGTAGCATAGGCTGATTGCGACGGTTTTTAAGCGCGCGTTCCACCATTCCTTTACCGATAATCGGCAGCGGACTGGCAGTAGAACTGATAATGATATCGGCATCCTGCAAACGCGCGTCGATATCACTCAGTGAAATCACCTCGGCGCCGACTTCATCCGCCAGCACCTGCGCACGCTCGCGCGTACGGTTGGCGATGATCATCTTCTTCACTTTATGCTCGCGCAAGTGTCGCGCTACCAGTTCGATGGTTTCGCCCGCACCGACTAACAGCACGGTTACCGTTGAGAGCGATTCAAATATCTGCCGCGCCAGAGTACAGGCGGCAAACGCCACCGACACGGCGCTGGCACCGATGTCAGTTTCTGTACGTACACGTTTAGCAACAGAGAATGATTTCTGGAACATGCGCTCCAGCGCACTGGCGTTCTGGTGGCCTTTTTGCGAATCCGCAAATGCTTTTTTCACCTGCCCCAAAATTTGCGGTTCACCGAGCACCAGTGAATCCAGACCACTGGCAACGCGCATCAAATGACTGACGGCGTCGTTGTCCTGGTGCCAGTACAGGCTATTACGTAGGTCTTCTTCATTGAGGTTATGGTATTCGCACAGCCAGCGAATCAGCGCTTCTCGCAGGTTATCCTGCTCTTCCACGCTGAGGTAAATCTCTGTGCGGTTACACGTCGACAGCACTACCCCGCCCTGCACCATTGGCAGCGCTTGCAGGCTGTCCAGCGCCTGATCGAGCGTATCCGGCGAAAACGTTACGCGTTCTCGCAGCGATACAGGTGCCGTTTTATGGTTAATACCAAGCGCTAAAAGGGTCATGTGTGCGGGAATAGTACCAGCGTTGATAAGGTTAGACTGGGTGCATCATACAGGATGCGTGCGGTCAATAAAAGAGACTGACCCCTTTTGGAGTAATAGCTTAGTGCACAAATTTAAGCGATTTAAGATAACTTGAACGTAGACGATGTCTGATGGCGGCGCTAGCATTAAGAGTTATAACTGCAACGTATCTCAAGGATTTGTCATCATTATGACCCTGCCTGATTTTCGCCTGATTCGCCTGCTGCCCCTTGCGGCCCTGGTTCTTAGTGCCTGTACCCTCAACGCGCCGAAAGGTCCCGGCAAAAGCCCCGATTCCCCGCAGTGGCGCCAGCACCAGCAGGAAGTACGCGCCCTGAACCAATATCAGACGCGCGGTGCGTTTGCCTATATTTCCGATCAACAGAAAGTGTATGCCCGCTTTTTCTGGCAGCAAACCGGTCAGGATCGCTATCGTCTCCTGCTGACCAACCCACTGGGCAGCACTGAACTGGAACTCAATGCGCAGCCGGGTAACGTCGAACTGGTCGATAACAAAGGCAAGCACTACACTGCCGACGACGCTGAAGAGATGATCGGCAAACTGACTGGCATGCCTATCCCATTGAATAGCCTGCGCCAGTGGATCCTTGGTCTGCCGGGAGATGCCACCGATTACAAACTCGATGATCAATACCGTCTAAGTGAAGTGAATTACAGCAAAGACGGTAAAAACTGGAAAGTGGTCTATAGCGGCTACGACAGCAAAACCCAGCCAGCGATGCCGGCAAACATGGAGCTGTCGGACGGCTCCCAGCGTATTAAGCTGAAAATGGACAACTGGATTGTGAAATGATGACTCATTGGCCCTCTCCGGCAAAACTGAATCTGTTTTTATACATCACCGGGCAACGTGCGGACGGTTACCACTCGCTGCAAACGCTATTTCAGTTTCTTGATTATGGCGACACGATAGATATTGCGCTGCGTGGCGACGGCGAAATTCGCCTGTTAACCCCGGTGGAAGGCGTTGCGCACGAAGACAACCTGATCGTCCGTGCGGCACGTTTGCTGATGAAGGTAGCATCTGAAAGCAATCGCCTTCCCAAAGGGAGCGGTGCGGACATCAGTATCGACAAACGCCTGCCGATGGGCGGCGGCCTCGGCGGTGGTTCATCAAATGCGGCAACCGTTCTGGTGGCGCTTAACCATCTCTGGCAGTGTGGACTTTCGATTGATGAACTGGCGGCACTCGGTTTAACCCTAGGGGCGGATGTTCCCGTGTTCGTGCGCGGCCATGCGGCCTTTGCCGAAGGTGTTGGAGAAATTCTGACGCCGGTCGAGCCTGAAGAAAAGTGGTATCTGGTTGCTCACCCAGGAGTCAGCATTCCGACACCGGTGATTTTTAACGATCCCGACCTCCCGCGCAACACGCCAAAAAGGTCAATAAAAACGTTACTAAAATGTGAATTCGGCAATGATTGCGAGGTTATCGCAAGAAAACGTTTTCGCGAGGTTGATGCGGCGCTTTCCTGGCTGTTAGAATACGCGCCGTCGCGCCTGACTGGTACAGGGGCTTGTGTCTTTGCTGAATTTGACACTGAGTCTCGTGCTCGCCAGGTGCTTGAGCAAGCCCCGGAATGGCTCAAAGGCTTTGTGGCGAAAGGCGTCAACCTCTCCCCATTGCACAGAGCGTTACTCTAAATCCTTCTGGTTTCAGGAAGATGGCGAAATGACGAACCGCCAGGAGCATACAAAAGTATGTGACTGATGTGAGGAATTAATGCCAGCGAACATGAAACACGAAGGATAACGAGTAAGCCGGGCAAGCTGAGTTGCGGTGACAACGTCACCCTGTTCCAGACGTTGCATCGCGCTCTTTAATACACCGCATGGAGAGGATACTGCCTGGCCCGCACAGTTTTCGGCAGATTCTTTCCACCAATGGACGCATGCCTGAGGTTCTTCTCGTGCCTGATATGAAGCTTTTTGCTGGTAACGCCACCCCGGAACTAGCACAACGTATTGCCAACCGCCTGTACACTTCACTCGGCGACGCCGCTGTAGGTCGCTTTAGCGACGGCGAAGTCAGCGTACAAATTAATGAAAATGTACGCGGTGGTGATATTTTCATCATCCAGTCCACTTGTGCCCCTACTAACGACAACCTGATGGAATTGGTCGTTATGGTTGATGCGCTGCGCCGTGCTTCCGCAGGTCGTATCACCGCCGTTATTCCTTACTTCGGCTATGCACGTCAGGATCGTCGCGTACGTTCCGCTCGTGTACCGATTACCGCTAAAGTCGTCGCTGATTTCCTGTCCAGCGTTGGCGTTGACCGCGTCCTCACCGTTGACCTGCATGCTGAACAGATCCAGGGCTTCTTCGATGTACCGGTTGATAACGTATTTGGTAGCCCGATCCTGTTAGAAGACATGCTGCAGCTGAACCTGGACAACCCGATTGTGGTTTCTCCGGATATCGGTGGCGTCGTGCGTGCCCGCGCTATCGCTAAACTGCTGAACGATACCGATATGGCTATCATCGACAAACGTCGCCCGCGTGCGAACGTTTCTCAGGTGATGCACATTATTGGTGACGTTGCGGGCCGTGACTGCGTGCTGGTTGATGACATGATCGATACCGGCGGTACGCTGTGTAAAGCAGCTGAAGCGCTGAAAGAGCGTGGTGCTAAACGCGTATTTGCTTATGCAACTCACCCGATCTTCTCAGGTAATGCGGCAAACAACCTGCGCAACTCAGTAATTGATGAAGTCGTTGTCTGTGACACCATTCCACTGACCGACGAAATCAAAGCACTGCCAAACGTGCGTACGTTGACTCTGTCGGGTATGCTGGCCGAAGCGATTCGTCGTATCAGCAACGAAGAATCCATCTCTGCTATGTTCGAGCATTAATCGAACCCGGCTCAAAAACCCGCTGCGGCGGGTTTTTTTATCTGTAATATTTATTTGTATGACTTTTGCCTCCTTCACCTGCCATTCAATTGACAGATGATGCGCCCATGGATGAAACATTATTGTGAACAGATTATTTTCCTCACATGTGATGCCTTTCCGCGCCCTCATCGACGCTTGTTGGAAAGAAAAATATACCGTTTCTCGCTTTACCCGCGACCTGATCGCCGGGATAACGGTTGGGATAATTGCCATTCCGCTGGCGATGGCGCTGGCAATCGGTAGTGGCGTTGCACCACAGTACGGCCTGTACACCTCTGCCGTGGCTGGGATTGTTATCGCCCTCACCGGGGGCTCACGCTTTAGCGTATCAGGCCCAACTGCCGCCTTCGTGGTGATTTTGTATCCGGTGTCGCAACAGTTTGGACTGGCAGGTCTGCTGGTCGCCACGCTAATGTCCGGGATATTCCTGATCCTTTTCGGCCTCGCTCGATTTGGCCGCCTGATCGAATACATTCCGGTGTCCGTTACGTTAGGTTTTACCTCGGGTATTGGTATCACCATCGGTACCATGCAGATTAAAGATTTTCTTGGCCTGCAGATGGCTCATGTCCCTGAGCACTACCTGCAGAAGGTCGGCGCGCTGTTTATGGCCCTGCCAACCATCAACGTGGGGGATGCCGCGATTGGCGTGGTCACACTGGGGATCCTGATTTTCTGGCCGCGTCTGGGGATCCGCCTGCCGGGCCACCTTCCTGCACTGCTGGCTGGCTGCGCGGTGATGGGTATCGTGAACCTGACGGGTGGCCATGTAGCGACCATCGGGTCTCAGTTCCATTACATTCTGGCCGATGGCTCGCAGGGTAACGGTATCCCACAGCTGCTGCCGCAGTTGGTACTGCCATGGGATATGCCTGGCTCCAACTTTACGCTGAGCTGGAGTTCATTACAGGCACTGTTACCCGCAGCCTTTTCGATGGCAATGCTCGGAGCAATCGAATCTCTGCTGTGCGCTGTCGTCCTCGATGGGATGACCGGCACCAAGCATAAGGCCAATAGCGAATTGATTGGTCAGGGTCTGGGCAACATCGTCGCACCGTTCTTTGGCGGTATCACTGCCACTGCGGCAATTGCCCGTTCTGCGGCTAACGTTCGTGCCGGCGCAACGTCGCCAATTTCTGCGGTCATTCACGCGATTCTGGTGATCCTAGCCCTGTTGGTGCTTGCACCGCTGCTTTCCTGGTTACCGCTTTCCGCCATGGCCGCCCTGCTGCTAATGGTGGCATGGAACATGAGTGAAGCGCATAAAGTGGTGGATTTGCTGCGTCATGCGCCGAAAGACGACATCATCGTCATGCTGATGTGTATGTCGCTGACGGTGCTGTTCGATATGGTTATCGCCATCAGTGTCGGTATCGTTCTTGCATCTCTACTGTTTATGCGTCGTATTGCGCGCATGACGCGTCTGGCGCCGGTCAACGTAGACGTACCGGACGATGTGCTGGTGTTGCGCGTCATTGGCCCGCTATTCTTTGCCGCGGCGGAAGGATTATTTACCGATCTCGAGTCGCGTATTGAAGGTAAACGCATCGTAGTCTTGAAGTGGGACGCGGTCCCGGTACTGGATGCCGGTGGTCTGGACGCTTTCCAGCGTTTTGTGAAAAAACTGCCTGAAGGCTGCGAGCTGCGGGTATCTAACCTGGAATTTCAGCCGCTGCGCACCATGGCGCGCGCGGGTATTCAGCCGATCCCCGGTCGTCTGGCATTCTTCCCGAATAAAGACGCCGCTTTAGCGGATATTAAATAGCAAAAAGGCTCCCGTGAACGGGAGCCTTTTTATTGCCGGATGAGGTTCGCTTATCCGGCCCACAAAACCCAAACATTGCACCGAACCCGTAGGCCCGGTAAACGCAGTGCCACCAGGCAATTACGCGTTTAAAATGCTCAATGCCGTTGCCTTAACGCTGGCCAGCAGGACTTTCACATCCTCCAGGCACACCGTCGGGTTCAGCAGCGTCAGCTTCAGGCAGGTGATGCCATCCGCTTCGGTCACGCCGACGTTGGCGCTACCGGAAGCCAGCAGCACGTCGCCAATACGCTGGTTCAGCAGCGCAACGAACGCCATATCATCGCTTTCAGGACGGAAGCGGAACAGCACGCTTGCCAGCTGTGGTTCCATCACCAGTTCAAGATGCGACTGGGTTTTGACAAACTCAGCAACATCACGCGCCAGCGTTACGCCATTATCAATGATTTCGGCATACTGCTTTTTGCCCAGCGCTTCGAGGCCCATCCACAGCTTCAGCGCATCGAAACGACGCGTGGTCTGCAGCGACTTCGATACCAGGTTTGGTACGCCAGCCTCTTCATCGAAATCAGAGTTCAGGTACGCCGCCTGGTAACGCATCAGCTCGTAGTGGCGCGCATCTTTTAACAGGAACGCACCGCAGCTGATGGTCTGGAAGAACTGCTTGTGGAAATCCAGCGTCACGGAATCTGCCAGCTCAAGGCCGTTGAGGAAGTGACGATACTGTTCAGAAAGCAGTAACGCCCCGCCCCATGCCGCATCCACGTGCATCCAGACCTGATGTTCTGCCGCCAGCGCCGCAATATCCGCTAACGGATCGATGGCGCCAGCATCTGTCGTGCCAGCCGTCGCGACAATGGCCATCACCTGCTCGCCATTGGCTTTCGCCTGGGCCAGCTTGTCTTTCAGGTCAGCCAGATCCATGCGTGAAAACGCATCGGTCTTCACCTGGGTGACGGAGCGGTAGCCCAGCCCCATTAGCGCCATGTTCTTCTGCACGGAGAAGTGCGCGCTTTCAGAGCAGAACACTTTAATTTTGCTCAGATCACCGGTCAGACCATCTTGCTGAATGGAATGTCCCTGGCGAGCAAAGAAGGCGTCGCGCGCCAGCATCAGGCCCATCAGGTTACTCTGGGTGCCGCCGCTGGTGAATACGCCCGCATCGCCTGCCGCATAACCCACCTGCTCACGAAGCCATTCGATCAGTTTGATCTCAATGATCGTGGCCGACGGGCTTTGGTCCCAGGAGTCCATACTCTGGTTAGTGGCGTTGATCAGCACTTCCGCCGCCTGGCTAATCACCAGACTTGGGCAGTGCAGGTGCGCCACGCACTGAGCATGGTGAACCAACAGGCTGTCTTTGAGAAAGTATTCAACCGCACGCTCAATAGCGGCCTGGTTGCCCAGGCCCTGAGACGTAAAATTCAGGTTGATACGTTCACGCAGTTGCTCAACGGTTTTGCCCTGATACATCTCAGGCTGCTTCAACCATCCAACGACCGCTTGCGTACTCTGCTCGATAGCGTCCTGATAGGCGGCGATGCTTTGCGCCGAGCCGGACAGAATCGGGTTTACGTCTGACATTCGATCCAACTCCGTTTAAACCGGCTTCACGCCAGCGCCCAGCAGGGCGTTTTCGAATTTATCGAGGAAAATTTCCAGCTCAGCGTTGGTGATCAGCAGAGACGGCAGCAGACGCAGCACGCAGCCGTTGCGGCCACCACGCTCCAGAATCAGCCCGTTTTCGAAGCATTTCTTCTGCAGCAACGCGGACAGCTCGCCATCAGCCGGGTAGCAACCCATGTGATCCTGCGCTTCGTTCGGCTTCACGATTTCCAGGCCGATCATCAGGCCCAGACCACGCACCTGGCCGATAACCGGGTAGCGTTTCTGCAGGTCAGCCAGTTTGCCTTTCAGCCACTCGCCCTGGGCGGCAACTTTATCGGCAATCTTGTCGTCTTTGAGGATCTTCAGCGTTGTCAGACCGGTCGCCATCGCCAGTTGGTTGCCGCGGAAAGTGCCAGTGTGGTGGCCCGGAGCCCACGCATCGAATTGCTTTTTAATGCCCAGTACCGCCAGTGGCAGACCGCCGCCAACCGCTTTGGACATCACGATGATATCAGGTTCAATACCGGCGTGTTCGAAGGCGAACAGTTTACCGGTACGTGCAAAGCCAGCCTGAACTTCATCGATGATCAGCAGAATGCCGTGTTCCTGAGTCACTTTACGAATGCGTTGCAGCCATTCGACCGGAGCCGGGTTCACGCCGCCTTCGCCCTGCACGGCTTCGAGGATTACGGCAGCCGGTTTACGCACGCCGCTTTCAACGTCGTTGATCAGGTTTTCGAAGTAGTAGGTTAATGCTTTGACGCCAGCGTCGCCGCCGATACCCAGCGGGCAACGGTACTGATGTGGATACGGCATAAACTGCACTTCCGCCATCATATTGCTGACCGCTTCTTTCGGCGACAGGTTGCCGGTCACGGACAGCGCGCCGTGGGTCATCCCGTGGTAGCCGCCGGAGAAACTAATGATGCTGGAACGGCCGGTCACTTTCTTCGCCAGCTTCAGCGCCGCTTCAACAGCATCTGCACCGGACGGACCGGTGAACTGCAGGCAATATTCTTTGCCCTGGCCCGGTAATAAAGAAAGTAAATATGATGAGAATTCATCTTTTAACGGCGTGGTAAGGTCAAGCGTATGTAACGGTAAGCCGCTTGTGATGACACTTTGAATGCTCTGCAGCACTTCAGGATGGTTATGACCAAGCGCCAGGGTTCCGGCACCTGCCAGGCAATCAAGATATTGATTATTTTCTACATCAGTAATCCAGACGCCCTGCGCTTTAGCGATCGCTAATGGCAGTTTACGTGGATAGCTGCGGACATTAGATTCAAACTCAGCCTGTCTTGCTAAAAAGGTATCATTGCTCTGTGGTAATGAATTAGCACTTAAAGTATCAATACGGACTTTATCCGTCATCATATCACTCCTACAACCAGGTGTAGATTAACGCCTGATTGAATAAATGGTTATAAGGATTACCTGTAAAAAAGCGCGGCTAATATATGTTGTTTTAGCTTGGGACTCAATCATTTATTTTTAGACGTCTCAAATAAGCATTTTTTCCTTAAATTTCAGCGCATAACCTTCTTCAATCATTACTAAATCCTAAACAAATATAGCTATTAAATTAACAATACTGTAGCCAATTGCAGCGCTTACGATGTTATAAAAACCATGAGATTTTCATGTTTTTATTATTTTTTTACACGTTTTTACCATTAATAATGTAGACGCTTTCTTGTTACGACATGATTTTTCACTTATTTGCCTATAAATCGAATAAAAAAGTCGATCCCTTAATATAAATCACTTAGTATGGCGCGCTTATTTGCAGGCTTTGTAAATAAAATTAATGCGCAGCACCCGGTAACGCGTACAGGCGACACTCGTTATCGACAACAGGTATACCCTGGGTTGTCAGCAGAAATGTTCGCGGGCGGACATTTCGTAAGGCGAACTTTGTTCCCTTATGCCGAGAATGAAAATTTTCTAGCCATACTTTTATGGCGCCCTGATATGAGATTGTTATGACTCGCATTTATCCACCATCCGTCGTTGCCAAATTTGGCGGCACCAGCGTCGCTGATTTTGATGCGATGAACCGAAGCGCCAGCATTGTCCTTGCTGATCAAGATGTCCGTTTAGTCGTTTTGTCTGCTTCAGCAGGCGTGACAAACTTACTGGTCGAGCTTTCTGAAGGTCTGGAAACGCATCAACAATTAGATAAGCTTGAGACTTTACGCGCCATCCAATACAAAATTATTTCCCGCCTGAAGCAGCCTTCCGTTATCAGCACGGAAATCGATAATCTTCTCAACAACATACAGCGTCTTGCACAAACGGCGATGGTTTCACCGTCTGATGCGTTAAGCGATGAATTAGTCAGCCATGGCGAGCTGATGTCCTCACTACTGTTTACTGAAGTCTTACGTGAACGGCAGGCCGAGGCCGGGTGGTTTGATGCCCGCAGCGTGATGCGTACTAACGCGAACTTCGGCTGCGCCGAACCCGAGCTTGGCACACTGCACCACCAGGTGGAGACTCACCTGCGCCCTCGTCTTGAGCAAGCGATTATGGTGACTCAGGGATTTATCGGGCGAGATGCCGCAGGACACACCACAACGCTTGGACGCGGCGGTAGTGATTACACGGCTACGCTTCTCGGTGAGGCACTTAACGCCACACGCGTTGACATCTGGACCGACGTCGCAGGGATCTACACCACCGACCCACGCATTGCACCGCGGGCCAAACGAATCGACCATATCTCATTTTCCGAGGCCAGCGATATGGCCGCCTACGGTGCGAAGGTCCTCCACCCGGCTACGCTACTCCCGGCAATGCGTAAAAGCATTCCGGTCTTTGTTGGCTCAAGTAAGGATACTGCCGCCGGAGGTACGTTGGTGCACAACACCACCGATAATCCACCTCGCTATCGTGCGATCGCCGTGCGTCGTAAACAGACGCTGTTGCGGTTACACAGTCTGGAGAAGCAACCTTCCTGCTCTTTTCTGGCGCAGTCCTTCGCCATTTTAGCTCGCCACGCTGTCACGGTGGATTTGGTTACAACCTCAGAAAATAGTATTGCGCTGGCGCTGGACGCCACTCATGCAACCTCAGGTGAAGACCATGTGCTGACCACCGCATTGTTTACCGCATTATCCTCCCACTGTCGTGTAGAAGTGGAAACCGGGCTGGCGTTGGTCACTTTGGTGGGGAATCAACTCACACAGGCTGCGGGAGTTTGCAAAGACGTTTTTGCCTGGCTTGAAGAGCATACGGTACGAATGATTTGCCATGGAGCATCGAACGACAACCTGTGCATCCTGTTACCGGCTGACGATGCAGACAGCGCGGTTAGAGCATTACATTACCGGTTATTCGAATAATTCTTCTCTTATTCTGTCGCATCCAGTTTAAGCAATGATCATGAACAAGCAGAGCCCTGGTTTTATAACCAAGGCTCTTCATTCTGACCCCCGCCCTTTCAACAGAGGGAGGATTTAGTTATGACGGTGATTGGTGTCACCACGACGACAGCGTTTGTCATAATGACGTACCCACCAGTAACGGTCACTGATTTGTTCGTGTCCACCCACTCTGGCACCTGCTAACCAGAGAATACCGCCAACAAAAATACTGAGCACCGCACCATGTGCGAAAAACTGCGGCAGATTAAATTGCGGCAACTGGTTTAAAATTGAATAACCCACACCCACAACCATTACCACCAACCCTAAAGCCATGAGCACGTTACCGAGTAACGAAGCGTTTTTGCGTTTCATGTGTCACCTCCGGAACTTTGGGTTGTTACAGGGAATACCCCTAATCCTTATGTGTAAAGTATAGACAACACTGCCGTTCGCAAGTGCGGGAGCGATCACAATTACAAACACTCATGCAACAAAACTTTACAAATAAGCCACTGAACATACTCATTTTCTAATAGTCCATTTGTGCAATTATTCAGCTTTTGGCGATAAGCACGCAGTTTTTTGTCAAGCGCACCGTCAGACAGTAAACTACACGTCGTTTATCGAAACACTCAGGACAAAACAAGTGGCGATTAAATTGATTGTCGGCCTGGCGAACCCCGGCGCAGAGTATGCGGCAACGCGACACAACGCAGGCGCATGGTATGTCGATCTACTGGCAGAGAGATTACGCGCCCCCCTGCGCGATGAGCCGAAATTCTTCGGTTACACCTCCAGAGTAACGCTTGAAGGTGAAGATGTCCGTCTGCTGGTACCGACCACATTTATGAATCTTAGCGGCAAGGCCGTCGGTGCGATGGCCAGTTTTTATCGTATCAACCCCGATGAAATTTTGGTCGCGCACGATGAATTAGACCTGCCTCCTGGCGTGGCCAAATTTAAGCTTGGCGGCGGTCATGGCGGACATAATGGCCTGAAAGACATCATTAGCAAGTTAGGTAATAACCCCAACTTTCATCGTTTACGCGTTGGAATTGGCCATCCGGGCGATAAAAACAAAGTTGTCGGATTTGTTTTAGGCAAACCGCCTGTTTCAGAACAGAAGTTAATTGATGAAGCGATTGACGAAGCGGCACGTTGTACCGAGATTTTGTTCAAAGATGGCCTGACCAAAGCTACGAGCCGGTTACACACCTTTAAAGCGCAATAAGCAGTGATGTGCGGCATTTTTCTCGCGTGCTGTGTATAATAGGCAAAGTTATTTACATTTCTACAATCTGTTTTCCATAACAGGTTGAATATCAAAAGATTAAGGTGATTTAAACATGGGATTCAAATGCGGTATCGTCGGTTTGCCAAACGTAGGCAAATCCACCCTGTTCAACGCGCTCACAAAAGCGGGTATTGAAGCGGCAAACTTCCCGTTCTGTACTATCGAGCCGAACACGGGTGTTGTCCCGATGCCCGATCCGCGTCTGGATCAGCTGGCCGAAATCGTCAAACCACAGCGTATCCTGCCTACAACGATGGAATTCGTCGACATTGCCGGTCTGGTAAAAGGCGCGTCCAAAGGTGAAGGTCTGGGTAACCAATTCCTTACCAACATCCGCGAAACCGAAGCTATCGGCCACGTGGTGCGTTGCTTTGAAAACGACAACATCATCCACGTTAATAACAAAGTGGATCCGGCTGACGACATCGAGGTTATCAATACCGAGCTGGCGTTGTCCGACCTCGACACCTGTGAGCGCGCTATCCATCGTGTGCAGAAGAAGGCAAAAGGCGGCGACAAAGACGCTAAAGCGGAACTGGCTGCGCTGGAAAAATGCCTGCCACAGCTGGAAAACGCCGGCATGCTGCGCGCGCTGAAAACGCTGACTGACGAAGACAAAGCGGCCATCAAATACCTGAGCTTCCTGACCCTGAAGCCAACCATGTATATCGCTAACGTCAACGAAGACGGTTTTGAGAACAACCCGTACCTCGACAAAGTGCGCGAAATCGCGGCTGCCGAAGGTTCTGTTGTGGTTGCCGTTTGCGCTGCCGTTGAAGCTGACATCGCAGAACTCGATGATGCTGACCGTGAAGAATTCATGGCTGAAATGGGTCTGGAAGAGCCGGGCCTGAACCGCGTTATCCGTGCTGGTTACGAATTGCTGAACCTGCAGACCTACTTCACCGCTGGCGTGAAAGAAGTCCGTGCATGGACCATTCCTGTCGGTGCCACGGCTCCGCAGGCAGCAGGTAAAATCCATACCGACTTCGAGAAAGGCTTCATCCGCGCACAAACCATCGCGTTTGAAGATTTCATCACCTATAAAGGTGAGCAGGGTGCGAAAGAAGCTGGGAAAATGCGTGCCGAAGGTAAGGACTATATCGTCAAAGATGGCGATATCATGAACTTCCTGTTCAATGTCTAAATAAAATTTGTTGTCTCATGAGATCTCAACACATCTCATAAGAATCGCAAAAAGCTAAAAAATCCACGCAATTGCGTGGATTTTTTATTTCATAGCATCTCAGAGGTTCTCTCTGTTGCGCATCTGAAAGTTGGTACCAAACACGATGACCAAAAAGGCTGAGCTATTTTGGCAAAGCAGCAGTTGCCACGTGAACGTACTCATATTGAGGCGCGCGGAAGCCAGGGGCTGTCTACCCGCACGGTATCGCGGTGATCGAGCCCCTGGATAAGATGCAGTGCACTGAGACGGCCAATTTCATAATGCGGCAGCTGTACTGTGGATAGCGGCGGCAAAAACAGCTCGCCGGTGCCTACCATGTTGTCATAGCCCAGTACGGCAACATCCTGCGGAATGCGCAGCCCTCGCCCCAGCAAGACCTGGTAGATAACAAAAGCCACGCGGTCGTTACCGCATACCACCGCATCAAACATCGGACGCGTGCCACTCAGGTAATGCCCGGCAATCTCCGCCGCATCAATATGGTGACTCTCGCCCGCCGGAAGATAGTGGTGGAACATGGCATCAGGGTCGACGCCCGCTTCACGACAGGCGCGCTCCATTCCCGCCCGGCGGCGATCGGTGGCCACAATCCCTTTTGGCAGGTGGATGCACAGCAGCCGACGGTAGCCTGCGGCCAACAGCGCTTTCACGCCAAGGTATTGCCCTTGCTCATCATCAGGAATATAGGTGGGAAAAGGGCCACTGATGCTTTCGCAGTTCGCCAGCACGCAACGATGCTTATGCAGCTTTTCCGGCACCGGAACCTGACGCAGCCCCATCGCGGTGTAGATAATGCCGTCAGGGCGATGCGCCAGCAGCAGATCCACCATTTTCTCTGGCTGGTCATTGCTGAACATATTCACCACAAAGCTATTCCAACCGTGCGCCCGCGCGGTCTCTTCGATAGAAAGCGTTATCTCCACGGAAAATGGCGTGGTCATGGTGTCCAGCGCTAACACCCCAATAGTGTTAGCCGTGGTTTTCGCGCCACGAATTTTTTTCGCGGAGAGATCGGAGACATACCCCAGCGCATCTACCGCTTCCATCACCTTTTTATAGGTTTCTGGCCGCAGTCGTTCGGGCTCGTTAATCGCTCGCGATACGGTCATTAACGAGACGTTAGCCCGTTGCGCCACATCCTTTAAAGATGCCATACCCTCTCCTTCGCCGGTGTTCACTTTGCCGGGTTCTGAAAATGCGATCTTGATAACACCCGCAAAATGTTAACGTTAACTTTTGTGATTAACATCGATATTACCATTAATTTTGCGAGAAAACCGAGAATGTTAACGTTATCTTTTGCTCAATTCACTTACAGGGACCAGCAAATGACGTCACTACTTTCCAAAGCCAACGAAGCCTTAAGCCAGCAGAAAGACCTTGTAAACCCGCGCTGGTATCCACGCTATCACCTCGCCCCTCCGGCGGGCTGGATGAATGACCCTAACGGCCTGTCCTGGTTTGATGGTTACTACCATGCGTTCTATCAGCACTATCCGCGGCAGCCGGTCTGGGGACCAATGCACTGGGGTCATGCGCGCAGCCGCGATATGGTGAACTGGGAGCACTTACCCATCGCACTGGCACCAGAAGGGCCGGAAGATAAAGACGGCTGTTTTTCCGGTTCAGCGGTGGTTGACGGCAATAAACTGGCCCTGATCTACACCGGGCACAAATTCGACGGCGAAGCGAAAGAGGAAAACCTGTATCAGGTACAGTGCCTGGCTACCAGCACCGACGGGATTCACTTTGAACGCCAAGGCATGATTCTGAATACCCCGCGAGGCGTACACCATTTTCGCGATCCGAAAGTCTGGCAAGAGGGAGACAGCTGGTACATGGTGGTGGGTGCCCGGGTCGACGACGTCGGTGAAGTACAGCTCTATCGCTCGCAGGATCTGCAGCACTGGCAGTTTGCCAGTACGCTCGCCCAGGCCTATGACGGTATGGGCTACATGTGGGAGTGCCCGGACCTCTTCCCACTGAACGATAAGCTCGTCTTAATGTTCTCGCCGCAGGGCATCGCCGCGGACGGATACGATTACCGTAACCTGTTCCAGAGCGGCTATATGGTCGGCGAATGGCAGGATAACCATCAGTTCCACGTTACCCACCCCTTCCAGGAGATGGATCACGGGCATGATTTTTACGCCCCTCAGTCATTTATCACTCCGGACGGTCGCCGCGTGGTGATCGGTTGGCTATCCATGTGGGAGTCGCCGATGCCAGAACAGGCCGACGGCTGGGCGGGCATGCTTACTCTTCCCCGGGAAGTGACGCTCGATGCAGATCTGCGGCTGCGCATGAACCCGGTCAAAGAGCTGGAGACATTACGCGGTCAGCTTCATGTCTGGCCGGTCAGTGACCTGAACAATCGCACCCTGATGATAGAAGAACAGGCGCATGCTCTCGAAGTCGAACTGAGCCTCGATATCGCCCGCAGCCATGCTGAACAGTATGGCATCGCGCTGGGTGACGGGCTACGCGTCTTCGTCGATACCCAGGCACAGCGTCTGGTGCTGGAACGCCGCTATCCGCAACACGGCCTGTCGGGCTGCCGTAGCGTACCGCTGCCCGCCAATGATGTGCTGGACCTACGTCTATTTATCGATAGTTCGTCGGTAGAAGTCTTTGTTAATCACGGCGAGTACACCCTTAGCAGTCGTATTTATCCTGAACCGGACGATCGCCAACTGACCTTATTTAGCCAGAACGGACATGCCATTTTTAATAACGGGCATGCCTGGCCGCTCGTCGCCAATTAACCACCCGTCTCATTGCTTTGGGGAAAAATAATGACAATCTGGACGCTCGGAGATGCCGTGGTGGATTTGCTACCGCGCGACAATATGCAGTTTGAAGCCTGTGCGGGAGGCGCGCCCTTCAATGTGGCCATCGGCGTCGCCCGCCTCGGCCATGACAGCGGCTTTATCGGCCGTGTGGGCAATGACACTTTTGGCCGCTTTCTGCATCAGACGCTGGTAACAGCGCAGGTGGATACAGGAAGTCTGGAGTTTGATGCACAACAGCACACCAGTACCGTACTGGTTTCACTGGCTCCCAACGGTGAGCGGCAGTTTGAGTTTTTAGTTAATCCGTCTGCCGATCAATTTCTCAGCCCGGCGAGTCTGCCCGACTTTGGTGCCGATATTCTGCACTTCTGCTCGCTGGCGCTGGTTGCCCCTGAGTGCCGCGCCACCCTCACCCAGGCAATGGCCGCATTGCGACAGGCCGGCGGTACGCTGAGCTTTGACATTAATCTGCGTCCGCAGATGTGGAGCAACGAGATGCAGATGTTTGACCTTGTCAGCGAGTTTGCCCGGCAGAGCGACATTCTGAAGATGTCGGAAGAAGAGCTGCTATGGCTAACACAAACTGACTGTCTTAGTAGCGCCTGCGAACGCCTGGCTGATTTTCCCGCACGCCTGAAAATCATCACCCGCGGCGCCGATGGCGCAATCGCTTTCTGGCAAAACCATAGGCTGACTTTAAGCGGCTATCACGTCGACAGCATCGATACCACCGGCGCCGGTGATGCCTTTATGGCCGGGCTGCTGGCGGCACTCGCCGGAGAAGGCTGGCCCACATCGACGTCAACGCTACTTCCGCTTATCGAGCAGGCCAGCGCTTGTGGTGCTCTGGCGACCACCCGGCGTGGCGCGCTAAGCGCGTTTCCCGACAGCCAACACCTGAGCAGCTTTATTCAGTCGCAACCGTCGCTACGGAGAACGATTACCTCGTAATAAAGCGCACTCGTTACGTCGTATCAGAAAGACCTTACAATGACCTGATCTGGATTGGAAAAATCATGAAGATAAATATGCCGTTCAGTAATGATAAATATCGATACTCATCCGGGTATCTGCTCTTTTTCTTTGCCGCCTGGTCGTTGTGGTGGTCTTTTTATGCAATATGGCTAAAAAATAAACTTGGCCTGTCCGGAACGGAGCTGGGAATGCTGTATGCCGTAAACCAGTTTTTCAGCATGCTGTTTATGCTGGGCTACGGTTTTCTGCAGGATAAGCTCGGTACCCGCAAACCCCTTATCTGGATGATGGGGACTGTCATCACGCTCAGCGGTCCGTTCCTGATTTATGTTTATGAACCGCTGCTGGTCTCCAACTTCAAGCTTGGCATGGTGCTAGGCGCCATTTTCTTTGGCCTTGGCTATCTCGCCGGTTGCGGTCTGGTGGAAAGCTTCGTCGAGAAAGTGAGCCGTAAATTCAACTTTGAATTCGGCACTGCTCGTTTCTGGGGATCGCTTGGCTACGCCGCAGGGACTTTTGTTGGCGGTATCTTCTTCAGCATCAACCCACACATTAACTTCTGGTGCGTG
The DNA here is from genome assembly GCF_030334285.1 of Citrobacter sp. Cf087. Lineage (NCBI taxonomy): Bacteria > Pseudomonadati > Pseudomonadota > Gammaproteobacteria > Enterobacterales > Enterobacteriaceae > Citrobacter > Citrobacter sp. Cf087. Next base: position 915,244 of record NZ_JAOWED010000031.1, on the reverse strand, counting down.
TCGGTCATGGGGGTGTTATTCCTGGTGATTAACGTGGTGTTCAAAACCGACGCACCGGCCCCGGCATCCACGGATACACGTTCGCCCGAGCCAGACGCGCTGACCCGAAAGGATTTTCTCACCATCTTTAAAGATTCGCAGTTCTGGTTTTTCGTTATCTTTGTCGTCGGCACCTGGTCGTTCTATAGCATCTACGATCAGCAGATGTTCCCGGTGTTTTACGCCAGCTTATTTGACGATCCCGAACTGGCACCACGCGTATACGGCTACCTCAACTCGGTACAAGTCTTTATGGAGGCCGTCGGTATGGCGCTGGTTCCGTTCCTGATTAACCGCATCGGGCCTAAATCCGCATTGCTGCTGGGTGGAACAATCATGACCTGTCGAATCCTGGGGTCAGCACTGTTCACCGATATATATATTATCTCTTTGATTAAAATGCTCCATGCGCTGGAGGTCCCACTGTTTGTTATTTCAGTGTTTAAATTCAGCGTAGCGAATTTTGATAAGCGCCTGTCGTCAACGATATATCTTATTGGCTTCAATATCGCCAGTTCCATTGGCATCATCGTGCTGTCACTGCCTGTCGGTAAGTTGTTTGATAAAGTGGGCTATCAGGAAATCTTCCTGATTATGGCGAGCATCGTGGTAATAACACTAATATTTGGCTACTTCTCGCTGAGTAAAAAGCATCATCAGCAGAAGGGTATCAATGAACTGGTGACTGAGTAGCGAAGTTTTATTAATATCGCGACAGGGCCATTAGCCCTGTCGTACCCCCTCAACAGTAAGTTCGAACTGTCGATTTACTCAGGCATGTTCCAGCCAGTTGCGGAATATTTGCGCTCGCAGTATTCCCTGAAAATCAATCAGCCCAGAACAACCAAGCTTCTTGATCAGATTCTGCCGGGCCTGGTAAATCGTTTTTAAGTGTAGATTTAACAATGCGGATATCTCAAAAATAGTTCGACCTTCTCCTAACTGCGTTAAAATATATTTATCTCTCGCGGTTAATGAGATATTTGAATCAGATTGATTCTCGTGATTACCACCAGCACGAGTAATATCAATAATAAATTGTTTGATTGAGGCAACTCCGATATCTACTGGTAGTCTGTAAAGCGAAACATCATTAAGATACTGATACAAATGACCATCAATCAGCAATACCAGACGATGCGTTTTCAGATTGTAATTTTGCTTTTTTACCGCCTCAAAGTGATTCGCGGTAAAGAATACAAGTCGCGCATTGTCATCTTCAAAAATGATATCTGCAAGAATATTCATTAACCCTTGCCTGACAAAAATATCATCAATCCATAACTCTGCGTTTAGAGTATGTTCCTGAACGATGTTCATCATTATGGCCTCAATGAAAAATCATAATTGATTTAGAGGGGTGCTATGTATAGTCTTAATTCAAAAAATGCTTAGCATAAGGGCTTTCAGCATATAACAAGGGTACTGTACATATTTTGTTAATATGAAGACTTATTAAACGTCGTCAGCTGTGTAGCGCAACACTATTTCCAGGGTTTTTCTGATAACATCTGCCTGGACAACGTCAACAGTTGACTCCAGAGAACCAATCAGGCTTAAAATGATGTTTTTATTATTAACATTATCACCTGCCAGAATTACATTTGTTACCGCCTGCCCCAATACCACAGACTCATCTGCTAATAGCTCACCTGCATTATGGAAGTAACTTGATAAAGCTTTATCCGTCATTACGTTGTGGACATTAATTTCATGGAGCATGGTAACCTCGCTTGTATAGTCTGGAAGATTATCTTTAATGTAATTTAGGGTTTTTGCTGGCACTGAATGCACTCTCATCTCTGGTTTTATCCGGTTTTCTGCTTATTTTCTCCGGATTAATGTTTGTAAAATCATTGATAACGCTGTCAATTAATTGCTTGCGTGTGCCATCTATTTCACTGGCCTGCATAAGTCGCAATTGCTTAATCACTGCAGCTAACGAAACGTCTCTATGCATTCGCAGAATTTCTAGCACAGCCAAACCTGTAATTTCATGTTTCAAGCGTTCACTATCAGTTTTCTTCATAACGCCTTCACTACTTACCCCTATCATATAAGGGGTTTATTTTATTCAAAGAGCAGACCAATTAACGCATTGTAATGTTTTTGTTCTTTCTCCCCTGATGCTTTTTCAAGACGACACAAAAGCTTAGTGCAAAGTGATTTGCGGTTCAGATTACGTCCATCTTTGAGTATCTCAGTGACGATTTCTCCCAATGTTTCCTGTTGAGTTGGCAGATGCGCCTTTGCAAAGTAACGAGAAATCGCGCTTGCAGTATCAGTGCGAACGTTATGCTGCTGCATGTCATGCTCCTGTATCAAAATGCTGGTGAATATTAAGTTTTATAACAGTAGCAAAGTTGTACCAAAAATGTGTACAACAAGATTAATTTGTTTTTACCAAAATGTGCTAAATGATATAAATCAATTAGTTATAGTTGTATCGATTGATATAAACATTAGGATCACTGTACAAACCACGTCGTAACATGGCTAAATTTCATCTTAATCAGACCGTTCAATTGTGAAATTAAAGTTAGAATAATGTATTAAAATCAGGACATAACCTGGGTTGTCTGATACTGTCATATATCTTCCTCTCCCTTATTCCCGGACTGTCCATGCTCACGACCATTATTTACCGCAGCCATCTACGTGATGACGCCCCCCTCAAAGCGCTTGAGGATATGGTGACAGCCGCAAATATCAAAAACAGGCGATCTGATGTTACGGGAATCTTACTCTTTAACGGTCACCACTTTTTCCAACTGCTTGAAGGCCCTGAGGAGCAGGTAAAAGAGATTTATTGTTGTATTTGTAACGATCCACGGCACCACAATATCGTTGAGCTGATGTGTGATTACGCTCCTGCGAGAAGATTCGGAAAAGTGGGAATGGAGTTATTTGATCTACAAAAACATGAACGCAATGACGTTCTGCAAGCTGTGCTGAATAAGGGAACATCAAAATTTCAGCTCACCTATGATGACAGGGCGTTACAGTTTTTCCGCACATTTGTCCTTGCGACGGAAAAATCGAGCTATTTTGAAATACCAGCGCCAGATTGCTGGAGTTTTATTGCCGACAACTCTTGTACTCTCCTGGATGAAAACACACTCCCATCCGATATCGATTTCAGCTTTGCTTTTCAACCAATTATCGATCCTATGTCGCAACGCGTCATTGCTCTGGAAGCACTTATTCGTGGTAGAGACGGTGAAACGCCCGCAACTTATTTTGACAACTTAAATCCTGAGGAACTGTATACCGCGGATCTGCAGAGCAAAAAGACTGCTTTTGCAATGGCAAGCGCGCTGGGACTTAACGACAAAATGCTGTCAGTCAATCTGCTCCCCATGACCCTGGTAAACAAACCCAATGCAGTCAGCTTTCTTATAAACGAAATCGCTGCGCACGGGCTAGTGCCTGAACAAATCATTGTAGAGTTTACCGAAAGTGAAGTTATTTCTCGCTTTGATACGTTCGCGCAGGCCGTGAAGTCACTCAAGGCTGCGGGGATCTGTGTGGCGATAGACCATTTTGGGGCAGGTTTTGCCGGGCTTCAGCTTCTGTCTCGTTTTCAACCCGACCGAATTAAGATAAGCCGCGAGCTGATCACGAATGTGCATAAAAGTGGACCGCGGCAGGCTATCATTCAGGCAATTATCAAATGCTGCGCCTCACTGGAAATTATGATTTCCGCAGTCGGCGTTGAAAAACCCGAAGAGTGGATGTGGCTTGAATCCGCGGGCATTGAAATCTTCCAGGGTAACCTTTTTGCACAAGCCCGCCTGAATGGTATTCCATCTGTTGCATGGCCAGAGAAAAATGATTTCTCAGCGTCAAAATAACTAACGCATTGTTATAAATCAACAATCACCACAACCGCCCTCATGCTGAACATAAAAAAACAGCATTTACTCCTTGCATGATAGTAAAGTAAATCTTAATTTTGCTAGAATCTTATATATGTTTTGTACAATTTGATGAATGTTGTACAAAGTAGCAGGAACCGAATATCGGTGACGGAGAATCAGGAGTGTCCGGGGGAACTATGGCTTATTACAGCATTGGGGATGTCGCAGAACGTTGCGGGATAAATCCTGTCACCCTTCGGGCATGGCAACGACGTTACGGTTTACTCAAACCTCAACGCAGTGAAGGTGGCCACCGACTCTTTGATGAAGAAGATATTCAGCGTATTGAAGAAATAAAACGTTGGATTAGCAATGGCATACCTGTTGGCAAAGTTAAGGCGTTGCTGGAAACCAGTACCCGTCAAGCTGACGACGACTGGAATCAATTACAAGAAGAGATGATGAGCATTCTTCGCATGGCGCATCCACCGAAGCTGCGAGCCAAAATTACCGCACTCGGTCGGGTTCACCCCGTAGATGCGCTGATTGATCACGTTTATCTTCCCGTACGTCAACGGCTGATACTTGACCATAATACATCCCGCATAATGAACAGCATGCTTGATGGCGCATTGATTGAATATGTTGCAACACTGCTGTCTGAAACGCGGCGCAAGTCAGGAAAGGATGCTCTCCTGATGGCCTGGGATGTTGAAGACAGAACCCGTCTGTGGCTCGAAGCCTGGCGTTTATCGCAATCTGGTTGGCATATTGCCGTTCTGGCTGAACCCATTGAATCGCCAAGACCTGAACTTTTCCCTGGGCAAACGCTTTTTGTCTGGACCGGTATCGCGCCAACCCGCAGACAAAATGAACTGCTACAACACTGGAATGAGCAAGGTTATAAGGTCATTTTCCACAGCCCGTAGCCATTACGTAATACGTGTAAGATAAATCATACAACTCTCATTTTTTGGGTGGTTATTTTGAGTACCATCCAAGGAATATGTTGCCCCCTATTCTCCTGACTTAACACCCGCTATAGCATAAAAATAAAACAACATACTCACCCGTTGGTATTATTTTTTTGTCGACGACATCACCTTTTTCCTAAGTAAAATTCATTAGATCAACTGGCGTACACCTAATACTTATTCTAGGGTTAAATTATGTCTTCTTGTGCCACATTATTGTTTTTCTAAAGTAATAAATGTGGTTATTTGAAAAAGGTAAAGGATATGGCTCTAGTCTTAGACAAACGCTTAATTCTTTGTTGCTGCGCCTTTTCCATTATCTCTGTGGCAAATGCAGCAACCGTTAACGGAACATTTCAGGTGCTGATGACGATTCAAAAGGCCTGTACCGTGACTGCGGGTTCGGCTTCAAATATCACACTTGGTCCGGTGAATACCACGGCGACAAATACCAGTGCAAGCAACACTATTTCAATTAATTGCTCAAAAACCACGCCCTATTTTATCGGCCTGGCGCCGTCGGCTGCCAATGGAGGGACGACGACGGGCTCGGGCGCTATGTCCTCTGTGGCTAACGCTGCCACCAATACCGATAAAGTGCCCTATCAGCTAAATCGCACGTCAGCAACAGGTCCGGTATGGGGAAATACCGCCACCGACACCGCACCTGGGAATGGCGTAGCAGCGACAGGGACCGGTCTGGTGCAAACTTTTACTGTTTATGCCACCGCACCGAGCGCCAACTTCACTCCTGACGACTATGCCGACACGGTAACGGTTAACGTTAACTACTAACTTCAGGAAGCTAAATGAGAGTAAAACTGCCTGTTAAGCAGTGTGCCTGCGCATGCCTGCTAGGGATGGTTGCGAGCGCCAACCTTGCCACCGCCAGTGGGCTGCAAATAGCCCCGGTCACGTTAACGTTGCAAGCGACGCAAAATGCCGATGGTATCTGGCTGAGTAACGCAGGTGAAAATGTGCTCAATGCCCAGGTTCGGGTTTTTCGCTGGAGTCAAAGTGCTTATGACAACAAACTTTCCCCCTCTCAGGGGCTGGTGATAAGCCCGCCGATGTTGGCATTAGCCCCTGGAGAACGTCAGTTGATTCGAGTTATTCGCACAAGCCCTCCCTCGGCACATGCCGAAGACGCTTATCGTTTGTCGATAGATGAGTTACCGCCTGCAAAAGTTGAAAAAAATAAGCTTCAGTTTGTGCTGCATTATTCCGTTCCCGTTTTCATTCAGCCAACATCAGCGGCACAAACGCAGGCAAAACTGCAATGGAAATTACAACAACTGGATGGCAAAAAATTTATTGAAGTCAGTAATCAGGGAAATGGGCATGCACAGTTATCTGCTGCAACATTTATAAGCCCTGACGGTACTAAAAAAGTCATTACACCCGGACTATTAGGCTACGTTTTACCAGGCTCAACAATGCGCTGGATAGTCTCCCCGTCGGCCAGTAATAACCATTATGGCGGGAAAATTGAAGTCACAATCAATGGCCAAAAAACAGTACAAGATCTGTAACAGATTCTGGCTTCTGGTGAAATATTGCTTTCTCAATGGAGTATTAATATCGGGAATGGTTTGCGCACAAACGCTGAATAATAACCAGAGTGAGAATGGTGTTATTAATAGTACCTCACAAATTACGGGAGTCGATTTGTATCTCGATGTCACCTTAAATGGGAATCCCGTTGGGCTGGTACATTTTGGCTACGATAATGGAAAGCTTTATGCGGGAGCTAATACCCTGAGTAAAATGGGCTTTCGCTTTGCTCCAGACGCCACTAACGCCGTCTGCCTGAACGATATCCCCCAGCTAACCATTGACTACAACGTTCAGTTGCAAACGCTCTCGCTTACTGCGCCACTCAGTTCACTCGATCTTGCGACCACGCAGCTTAACTCGCCCACCGAAACCGCGCCAACGGCGACAACATCACGCGGGGCGCTGCTCAATTATGATATCTATACCCAGCAGGGGGATGAGAGCGCAATCAATACCTTCAGTGAACTTCGCGCCTTCAATGCTGCCGGCGTTCTCAGCACCACCCAGTTGACGCAGTACTCCACCGAGGAATACGCCGATAACAGCTTTGAGCGCCTTGATACCAGCTGGCGTACCTCATTTCCTGATACGATGTTGGCGTTAACCGTTGGCGATACCCTGACAAGTTCACTCATCTGGTCCCGACCTACGCGTATTGGCGGCATTCAGATAGGCACCGATTTTGGTTTACAGCCCTATATGCCAACCACCCCGCTCCCTGCATATCTGGGATCCGCGACGTTGCCATCAAACGTTGAGCTGTACGTGGACGGCGTCAGGTACTACAACGGAGAAGTCCCCGCAGGTAGTTTTCAGATCAACACCATGCCTAACATCAGCGGCGCGGGAACGGGTCAGGTGATGATGACAGACGCGCTGGGCAGAACGAGCGTACAAAATTTCTCGTTCTACAACGATCAACAACTCCTGCGGGAAGGATTAACCGCCTGGTCGGCAGAATTGGGCACGGTACGCGAAAATTATGGTTATTCCTCTTTTGACTATGCCAGCACACCGGTATTGAGCGCTACGTGGCGTCGTGGGTTTAGCAATACATTCACCGCCGGGACTCACGCGGAAACCAGCGATGGACTGATTAATGCAGGCTTCAGTAACGACTGGATCCCGGGAACCCGCAGCGGCACATTTTCGACCTCCCTTGCCGCAAGTAGCGATTCAGGGCAGAACGGATTTCTGTATAGTTTTGGTTATCGTTGGTCCGGCGAACGGTTTAATTTCAGTACCAGTACCACGGCAACTTCTGGCGATTACCGCGATGTCGCCACCCATTATGGTGAGCCGCCCCCAACGCTTAACAGCAACACGGTCATTGGCTATTCGCTGGAATCTGCCGGAAATGTCAGCCTGAGTTACCTGCAGTTTCGTTATCCACACGAAAATGCGGTGCGCTACGCCAACGCCAGCTGGTTCAAATCCGTTACAGACAACATCTCACTGAATGCCGGACTCAACCAGAACATTGACGATAACCGCGATCGCAGTCTCTATCTGATGGTAACGATTACCACTGATAACAATCTGAGCGCCAGCAGCACGCTACAACGCACCAACGATGAAACCGGCTATCAGCTCAACGCCAGCAAGACGCCGCCTGCCGACGGCGGTTGGGGCTGGAATCTGGCCGCCAGTCAGCAGGCTTCCCGGCAAAGTGGCCAAGGAGAAGTAGGATATCTGGGGCGTTATGGCAAAGCGTACGCGGGATTCAGTCGTTTACCGGATAACCATTACGGCTATGCAGGCGCAACCGGATCGCTGGTGACCATGGGAGGCGGCCTGTTTGCAGCAAGAGAAATCAACAATGGTTTTGCCGTCGTCTCAACTGACGGCGTGCCTGATGTTCCAGTCAAATTGCAAAATAACCTGATTGGTCGCAGCGATGACCAGGGACTACTGCTGGTCACGCCGCTCAACAGTTATCAAAAAAACCTGATCAGCATTGACCCGATGGATCTCCCCACCAATATGCGGATCGCACGCGTTGAGACGAATGCCACGCCTGCCGATCGTTCCGGTACTTTGGTTAGTTTTGGCATCACCCCTGTACGTGCTGCGCAGGTTATCCTCGTCGACAATCAGGGTAAGCCAATTCCTGAAGGCAGCATGGCTTACGCTATCAATGGAAAAGGACAATCGTCTGTCGTTGGTTTTGATGGGATGACCTGGTTCGACACCCTGGAGCAGCACAACACGCTGCGCGTTGAGACGGACACCGGTAGTTGTCGCGTGCAATTTGACTATCCCGTGTCAGCAAAGGGGATTATGCAAATAGGCCCACTGGTTTGTCGCCCACACTAACAGGAGTACGTTCATGAGGTTAAGACATCTGCTACTCATCGCTGCCGTACTTTTTTGTCCGGCTATTAGCCATGCGGTTACCTGTTCAGTGAGCAATGTTCAACCCATAAATTTAGGTTCGGTCAATCCACTGTCTGCAACAGGCGCAACGTCATCAATGACGTTCAGTTACACCTGCACCAAAGAGCTTGGTGACGCGCTGGCAGGGATCAATCTCTGTTTTAATATTGGCGCCTCGGCCGTCAGCGGCCAGGTGACACCGCGAAATATGTCATTAAGCGGAACGCCTGCCAGTACACTGGCATACCAGCTTTACCAGGATAGCGGGCGCACCAAAGTTTGGGGCAGCCAGTATCAGTCGGGAACCACTTTTCCCATGGTACAGCTTAACCTGCTGAATCTGACGCCAGTGACGGGTTCACTCACGGTATCGGCGCAGATCGTCACACCACAAACCGCAGCCGTCCCCGGAAATTATCAGGATAACTATACGACGGCAACAGCCCTTGTCACTCTCAATCCCGGATTGCTTTTCCCGCCAACAACCTGTGGCGATACGGTTGCCGCCAGGCTGCCTTTCACCGTATCGGCGACCGTAAGCAAACAGTGCAATATCACCTCTGCAACCGATATTAGCTTTGCGCCAGCCAGGGCGACCGGGCGTAACCTTACGGCTTCAAATACCGTGGGCGTAGCATGTTCCAATAACACGCCTTACACCATCGGGCTTCAGCCCTCCAACGGTAATACGGCAGGCAGCGGCGTGATGGCGGGCACGGGGTCAAATACGGATAAAGTCCCCTACCAGCTTAGTTCGACGCCAGGTCCTTCCGGTACGGTCTGGGGCAATACATCACTCAATACCGTCGCGGGTAACGGTACGGGGACAACGACTACCTACCCGGTTTACGCCACCGTCCCCAGCGCGAACTACACGCCAGACAACTATGCCGATACCGTTACCATCGCCGTAACCTACTGACCTCATCTTAACCGCAATAAAGCAAATACATTTTGTTATCAAATTATTTACTTTTAGAGGTGCGTCATAAATCTAACAAATTACGATTTTTATATATTCTGCATATTAAATTACGCGCCCTGCAAAACAACCCAATTACAAGCAAAGACACAGAATAACTATTCAATCGCAAGTTAAAGCCCATACTAATCATGGCGATAATTCGTGCTGGTCGGGCAGGCCCTTCTATGAAAAAAATGTTAAATTTAGGTTTATATGGTGAGATTCACTGTATACCACGGCCAAATTAAGAACATATTACTTTTATAACTAAGGTTTATCATGGATAAGTTATCTTACGCTTCAGATAGCAGCACATCTGCCTGGAATACCTACCTGCAACAAATCGAGCGTGTGGCCCCTTACCTGGGCGAACTTTCCCATTGGGTGGATACCCTGCGCCACCCAAAACGCGCGCTGATTGTCGATATCCCGGTGCAGATGGATGACGGCACTATCCGTCATTTTGAAGGGTATCGCGTGCAACATAACCTCTCCCGCGGGCCGGGCAAAGGCGGTGTGCGTTATCATCCTGATGTTGATCTTAATGAAGTGATGGCCCTGTCCGCATGGATGACCATCAAATGCGCAGCGTTGAACCTGCCGTACGGCGGTGCCAAAGGTGGAGTGCGCGTCGATCCGTTCTCGCTGTCTGAAGGCGAACTGGAGCGTTTAACTCGTCGTTATACCAGCGAAATCGGCATTATCATTGGGCCGCAGAAAGACATTCCTGCGCCGGATGTAGGTACTAACGGAAAAGTCATGGCCTGGATGATGGATACCTACTCCATGAACCACGGCACCACCGTGACCAGCGTGGTCACCGGTAAACCTATTCACCTTGGCGGTTCATTAGGTCGTGATAAAGCCACCGGTCGCGGCGTTTTCGTCAGCGGTCTGGAAGTCGCGCGCCGTGCCAACATCGAAGTTGAAGGTGCTCGCGTTGCAGTGCAAGGTTTTGGTAATGTCGGCAGCGAAGCCGCCCGACTGTTCGCGGCAGCTGGTGCACGCGTAGTCGCGATTCAGGATCACACCGCTACGCTGTTTAACTCCACAGGTATCGACATGACCGCGTTGTCTGCCTGGCAGTTAGAGCACAAACAGATTGCCGGTTTCCCGGGCGCTGAAACCATCGCCAGCGAGGCCTTCTGGAGCCTGGATATGGATATTCTTATTCCTGCCGCGCTCGAGGGTCAGATCACCCGTCACCGTGCGGAAACCTTGACCTGTAAACTGGTACTTGAAGGCGCTAACGGCCCAACCTATCCGGATGCCGATGATGTGCTGGCAAGCCGTGGTATCGTGGTTGTGCCTGACGTGGTCTGTAACGCCGGCGGCGTAACCGTCAGCTACTTCGAATGGGTTCAGGATATGGCAAGCTTCTTCTGGAGTGAAGAAGAGATCAACAATCGCATGGACAAAATTATGACTGATGCGATGGTGCATGTTTGGGAAAAAGCAGCTGAGAAATCCTGCTCCCTGCGTACCGCAGCCTACATCGTTGCCTGCGAACGCATTCTGCTGGCACGAAAAGATCGCGGAATTTATCCGGGTTAACGCCGAAATCGACCATGCCTACAAACCACCTGTTCTGCAGGTGGTTTGTTTTCCATAAAAACTCGTTCAAAAACTTTCCGCACAAATACCGCCCGACCTCTCACTTTCGCTGTTTTATGCACCATGACGTTCCAATACGGAACATTATTATGCTGCTATGTTTCGTATTGAAACGCTGTTCACAGCAATTTTCTTTTGCAAACCCGTGTGCAAAATTACCTTATCGGCAGCGAGCGGTCGCCGTGACGTTGTACAAACCGATACCCTACATCAGATGCCTGCCCGAATTTGGCAGCCATCCAGGACTGTCTGCGGAGCATAAATAATGAAAAAATTGATCAACCGTGTTGAAGACGTACTGAATGAACAACTCGCCGGACTGGCGAAAGCGTATCCTTCCCTGGCACTGCATCAGGACCCAGTGTATGTCACCCGCGCAGATGCACCGGTGATGGGCAAAGTGGCGCTGCTTTCCGGCGGCGGCAGCGGGCACGAGCCTATGCATTGCGGCTACATTGGTCAGGGCATGCTCTCCGGCGCCTGCCCGGGTGAGATTTTTACCTCCCCCACGCCGGATAAAATGTTCGAATGCGCCATGCAAATTGATGGCGGCGAAGGCGTGCTGCTGATAATCAAAAATTACACCGGCGACATTCTTAATTTCGAAACCGCTACCGAGCTGCTGCACGAAAGCGGCGTCAAAGTCACCACCATGGTGGTGGATGACGATGTGGCGGTGAAAGACAGTTTGTATACCGCCGGACGTCGTGGTGTGGCTAATACCGTATTGATCGAAAAACTGGTCGGCGCGGCCGCCGAACGCGGTGACTCGCTGGAAGCCTGTGCGGCTCTGGGTCGTAAGCTGAATAACCAGGGCCACTCCATTGGCATAGCCATTGGCGCCTGTACCGTTCCGGCAGCCGGACAACCGTCGTTCACGTTACAGGATAACGAGATGGAGTTTGGCGTAGGTATCCACGGGGAACCGGGCATTGACCGCCGCACCTTCACCTCTCTCGATCAGACCGTTGATGAAATGTTCGACACCCTGCTGGAAAACGGTAACTACAGCCGTACGCTCCGCCACTGGGACAACGTCCAGGGCGCGTGGCATGAAGGTAAAGAAAGCAAGCGTGCGTTACAAAGTGGCGATCGGGTTATTGCGCTGGTCAATAATCTCGGTGCGACGCCGTTGTCTGAACTCTTCGGCGTGTATAACCGCCTCGAAAGCCGTTGCCAGGATGCAGGCATCGTCATTGAGCGCAACCTGATCGGTTCTTACTGTACCTCTCTGGATATGACCGGCTTCTCCATCACCCTGTTACAGGTGGATGACGAAACGCTGAACTTATGGGATGCACCGGTTCACACCCCTGCCCTCAACTGGGGTAAATAAGGAGATTAATGATGTCCCTCAACAGAACACAGATTGTTAACTGGCTCTATCGCTGCGGTGAAATATTCACCACTGAAAGTGATTTTCTCACCGGACTTGACCGGGAGATCGGCGATGCCGACCACGGTCTGAACATGCATCGTGGTTTCAGCAAAGTCGTTGAAAAGCTGCCGTCCATCGCAGACAAAGACATCGGCTTTATTTTGAAAAACACCGGTATGGTGCTGCTCTCAAGCGTCGGCGGGGCCAGTGGACCGCTGTTTGGCACGTTTTTTATCCGCGCCGCCCAGGTTACTCAGGCTCATCAAAGCCTGACGCTTGAAGAGCTGTATCAAATGATTCGTGATGGCGCAGAAGGTGTGATTAGCCGCGGTAAGGCTGAACCTGGCGATAAAACCATGTGCGATGTCTGGCTGCCGGTAGTGGAGTCTTTACGCCAGTCATGCGAACAGAAGCTGAGCGTCCAGGCGGCTCTGGAAGCGGCAAGCCAACAAGCGGAAGTCGCAGCGCAAAGCACCATCACCATGCAGGCTCGCAAAGGCCGCGCCAGCTATCTAGGTGAGCGCAGCATTGGGCATCAGGATCCCGGCGCAACGTCGGTCATGTTTATGATGCAAATGCTGGCTCAGGCGTCCAGAGAGTAAGGATAAAGCGATGGTAAACCTGGTTATTGTTTCTCACAGCGCCCAACTGGGCGAAGGCGTCGGCGTGCTGGCCCGGCAGATGTTAATGGGTGATGGTTGCAAAATCGCCATTGCCGCAGGCATTGACGATCCTGAGAATCCGATTGGCACCGATCCGATTAAGGTGATGGAAGCCATCGAGTCCGTGGCCGATACGGACCACGTGCTGGTGATGATGGATATCGGTAGTGCATTACTGAGTGCGGAAACCGCGCTGGAACTGCTCGACCCTAACATTGCCGCCAAAGTGCGTTTGTGCGCAGCACCACTGGTTGAAGGCACACTGGCCGCGACGGTTAGCGCCGCCGCAGGTGCTGATATCGATCGGGTCATCCGTGATGCCATGAACGCCCTCGACGCCAAATGTGAACAACTGGGTTTACCTTCGCCATCCGCAGCGAAACCCGCATCCGCTGAACTGTCTCCCGACGCTGATGCCCGTTCTGTTGCCATTGTGGTGAAAAACCCTAACGGCATCCACGTCCGCCCGGCTTCGCGGCTGGTTTCTGCGTTGTCTGGTTTTAACGCCGACATGTGGCTGGAGAAAAACGGCAAGTGTGTGGTCCCTGATAGCCTGAATCAAATAGCCCTGCTGCAGGTACGCTGTAATGACACGCTACGCCTGATTGCTAAGGGCGAACAGGCAGAGGATGCGCTGGCCGCATTTAAACAGTTGGCGGCAGAGAATTTTGGTGAATCGCTCGAGCCCGCGCATACTGATAACAAGGCAACTCTGGCTCCCTCAAAAGTCACGGGGACGGCATTTTGTCACACGCCGTTCTCGCCAAAGGTAAACCCGCAGTCCGCCGCATCACTGCAGGCTGAGCAGCAGCGATTACAGACCGCCATCCAAAGTACGCTGAACGATCTGAGCAAACTCACCGCTCTTGCTGAAGAACGATATTTCGCAGATGTCGCCGCCATCTTCTCCGGTCACCACACGCTGTTGGACGATCCTGAACTGTTTGAAATGGCCTGCGATGTAATGCGTGAAAAACAATGCAGCGCCGCCTGGGCCTGGCATCAGGTGCTGAGCGATCTCAGCCAGCAGTATTTACAGCTCGATGACCCTTATCTGCAGGCGCGATACATTGATATTGAAGATTTGCTGTCTCGTTCACTGCAACATTTGACGGGAGAGAGCGCACAAATTCCCGCGTTCTTGCGCCCCACTATCCTGGTCGCTGATGTCATTTATCCGTCTACGGTACTGCAACTCGATCCGAAGACCATCAAAGGTATCTGCCTGCGGGACGGCAGCGAAGCCTCTCATCCGGCGATTATCGCTCGTGAAATGGGTCTGTGCTGGATGTGTCAGCAAGGCGCTGCTCTCGATAGCATAAAGATGGGCGATACTCTGACCATTGACTGTGTCACACAGCGGATAACCCGCGCAAACTGATACCGAAGCACACCCTTTTCGACAAAGGGTGTGCTTCTTCCCTATTCGCGTCGGGAAATGTCTGTTTGTTCGCAAAATGGGGTGTCGATCACGCGCAACGGTCGATCCTGAACTAAGGTTTTCTCATGGTAAATGCCGCTACTTCGGCACACCGCTAAGGAGATTAACCGATGATAACGCCTGCAACTCGCCATCCAGGCCTGCTTTCTGTTGCAATAAAACTGACTCTCGCCAGTACCTTTTTTGCCCTTTCCTCTTTTGCCGTCAATGCAGAAGACGCGCCAGCCGCTACACCGCAGCCGCCAGATATCCTGCTTGGACCTCTGTTTAACGATGTACAAACGGCTAAACTGTTTCCAGACCAGAAAACCTTTGCTGACGCAGTTCCTAACAGCGATCCTCTCATGATCCTTGCCGATTACCGGATGCAGAAAAATCAGTCCGGATTCGACTTACGCCATTTTGTGGAGGTGAATTTCACCTTACCGAAAGAAGGCGAGAAATACGTTCCCCCGGCCGGGCAATCATTACGCGAACATATTGACGGACTGTGGCCGGTCCTCACCCGCTCGACAACTGACGCTGAAAAATGGGACTCGCTACTGCCACTTCCAGAGCCGTATGTGGTGCCTGGCGGGCGTTTTCGCGAAATATATTATTGGGACAGCTATTTCACCATGCTGGGGCTTGCCGAAAGCAATCACTGGGATAAGGTCTCGGATATGGTGGCAAACTTCGCTTACGAGATTGATTCCTGGGGACACATTCCTAACGGCAACCGCACCTACTACCTGAGCCGTTCGCAACCGCCGTTCTTTGCCTTTATGGTTGAACTGCTGGCGCAGCATGACGGGAATGACGTGCTGAAAAAATACCTCCCGCAGATGCTCAAAGAGTACAGTTACTGGATGGAAGGCGTCGAAACACTCCAGCCCGGTCAGCAAAATAAGCGCGTGGTTAAACTGGATGACGGTACCATTTTGAACCGCTACTGGGATGACCGCGATACGCCGAGGCCAGAGTCCTGGGTCGAGGATATCGCCACCGCTAAAAGCAACCCCAATCGCCCTGCCACAGAAATCTACCGCGACCTGCGTTCAGCGGCTGCGTCCGGCTGGGATTTTAGCTCCCGCTGGATGGACAATCCTAATCAGCTGGGCACTCTGCGCACCACCAGCATCGTTCCGGTCGATCTCAATGCGTTGATGTACAAAATGGAAAAAATGATCGCCCTCGCCAGCAAGGCTGCCGGTGATGATGCCAAAGCGGCGCAGTACGATGGCTTCGCTAATGCCCGACAAAAAGGGATCGAAAAGTACCTGTGGAACGACAAAGAAGGCTGGTATGCCGACTACGATCTGAAAAGCCATAAAGTACGCAATCAGCTCACGGCCGCCGCCCTGTTCCCGCTGTATGTCAATGCGGCGGCAAAAGATCGCGCCAGTAAAGTCGCCACAGCTACCCAGGCACATCTGCTGCAACCGGGCGGCCTTGCTACCACGTCGGTGAAAAGCGGCCAGCAGTGGGATGCCCCCAACGGCTGGGCCCCGCTCCAGTGGGTCGCAGCATCCGGGTTACAGAATTACGGTCAGGATAACGTTGCGATGGATGTGACCTGGCGATTCCTTACCAATGTGCAGCACACCTACGATCGAGAGAAAAAGCTGGTTGAAAAATATGACGTGAGCACCACCGGCACCGGCGGTGGTGGCGGGGAATATCCATTGCAGGATGGTTTTGGCTGGACCAACGGCGTCACGCTAAAAATGCTTGACCTGATCTGCGCCAAAGAGAAGCCCTGTGACAGCGTACCCGCATCGCGGCCAACACCGACAAGTACACCACCAGCCGAGCCTAAAAAACAGACTCAACCGACGCCATAACGTCATTACCTGAGCCGTTTTACTCCCCGAATCCGCGCTTCGTCGCGGATTTTTCTGTCATATTTTTCGCCATTTAAGCTGCCTCTAACCCCTCTAGCCCTTATGGGGTATCCGGTGTTTTCATCCGTGAGAATTTGATTCTGAACATGTTTTTATTCGCTGTATATGTAAATATATAGCGAATTTGTAACCTTCAGGATACTGATAATGGCAATGACAAGACGGATGTTTGCCCAACTCGTGGCATCTGCACTGCTGCTACGCCATCTTCCCGCATTGGCGCAAACGCCGCTAACCGTTGCCGTTGGAGGCTCGCCAGGGCCGAATATAACCCAACGCGTGGTCAGTGCTGGCGCGCCCGCTGACATGCTACTGCTGGCTGTCGCGCCAGAAAAAGTGGTGGGTTTTTCCTCCTTTGATTTCTCTCGCCAGACCGCCATCCCGTTTCACGATGATATTCGGAGTTTACCGAAACTGGGCAGGCTGGCGGGCCGCGCCAGCACGCTCTCGCTTGAAGCACTCCTGGCGCTTAAACCTGATCTGGTTATTGACTGCGGTAATGCCGATGAAACCTGGCTTTCTCAGGCCAGACAAGTGAGCGCACAAACTCACATACCCTGGCTGCTGATTAACGGCGAACTGCGCCATACCCCAGAGCAGTTGCACGCAGCCGGTGAAGCATTGGGCGTCGTCTCGCGTACCGCAATGCAGGCCGCGCTGGCCCGTCGATTTATCGATAATGCAATAGCTTTCTCGCATACAGCTGCGGCGAATCTGCGTTTTTATGCCGCGCGCGGTGCCAGAGGACTGGAGACAGGTTTACAAGGTTCTCTGCATACCGAAGCGGCAGAACTGCTGGGGCTACAGAATGTGGCGCACATCCCCGGACGACAGGGGCTCACACAGGTTTCAATGGAAAATCTGCTCAGTTGGCAGCCCGATATTATTTTGGTGCAGGATACGATGACAGCGCAGCACCTACGAGAAGATCCGATCTGGCAAGGAGTCAAAGCAGTTGCGGACCGGCGCATTCTGTTTCTCAGCGGTCTGCCGTTTGGCTGGTTGGATGCACCTCCTGGCATCAACCGCTTACTGGGATTACGCCGCCTGCACGCCTGGCTTGATCCGCAGGTTAACGCGAGCTTTAAAGCCGATATGCAGCGCTACAGCGAACTGTTCTGGCATACCACGCTAAGCGATGCACAGTATCAACGTCTGGTGGCAGTCTGATGAAAACATCTACTCTCGGTTTTCTGATGATTGCTACGGTGGTGCTTTGCGCGAGCGTCGCCGCGGTATCGGGCGCATACCGCCTGAATGCACAACAGGTTGTGAATCTTATTACAGGTACTGATGACGTCCCGATGCAGGACAAAATCGTCTTCTGGCAAATCCGCCTGCCGCGCATTCTGGCCGCATTGCTGCTTGGCGCGGCGCTGGCAAGCGCAGGAACCACCTATCAGGGTATGTTCCGCAACCCGCTAGTCTCGCCGGATATCCTCGGCGTGGCGGCGGGTGCCGGTTTAGGTGCCTGTACGGCAATACTTTTCGGATTACCGATCCTTTTCATTCAGCTGTATGCGTTCACCGGCGGTTTATTCGTGGTCGCCGGTGTCTGGTTGATTACCCGGCGAGTCAAGCGTCACGACCCGGTGTTAACGCTGGTGCTGGTCGGGATTGCGCTGGGCACGGTATGCGGCGCGGGAATTTCACTCATCAAAACGCTGGCCGACCCGTATACCCAACTTCCCTCCATCACTTTCTGGCTGCTCGGCGGTTTATCAACGATTACGCTGCACGATCTGTGGTTCTCGGCACCGCTGATCTTGGCAGGACTGGTCCCGCTATTGCTGCTGCGCTGGCGCATGAACCTGCTCACCCTGTCGGATGATGAAGCACGATCGCTTGGCATCAACGTCGCCCGACTGCGTCTGGTACTGATCGTCTGCGCAACGTTAATCACCGCCTGCACCGTCGCCATCGCGGGCATCATCGGCTGGATTGGGCTGGTTGTGCCACATATCGGCCGACTCCTCAGTGGCAATAACCACCAGCAGCTACTGCCGGTTTCCATGGGGGTCGGCGCCATTTTGCTGCTGCTCACCGATACCCTCGCCCGTACGCTGAGCAGCACGGAAATTCCGCTGGGGATCCTGACTGCATTTATTGGCGCACCGTTCTTTTTGCTGCTTTTGCTGCGAGGAAATCGACCATGACGCTACTGACCGTCCTCCATGCGTCGTTGGGATACCACAGTAACCAGCCCGTGCTACGCGATGTCTCATTTCAGGTTTCGCCCGGCTCAGTCTGTTGTCTGCTTGGTGCCAACGGTAGCGGAAAAACCACCCTGATGCGCACCATTCTCGGCGTTCTTTCGCCGCTTCACGGTGACATTTTGCTTGATGGCATCGCCATAAATCATCTCAACGATCGGCAACGCGCCGCCACTATTGCCTGGGTCCCTCAGGCGCATGACGGCGCATTTGCCTTTAGCGCACTGGACATGGTGATGATGGGATTGGCCCCGCAACTGGCGGCATTTGCGGTTCCCGGGGCTAAAGAACACGAAATTGCTCATCAACAACTGGCGATGCTGGGGATCTCTCACCTGGCGCCCCGGCGCTGGAACACTCTGAGCGGCGGAGAGCGCCAACTGGTATTGATTGCCCGCGCGCTGGCGCAACGTCCGCGCCTTTTGTTGCTGGATGAACCCGCTTCCAGCCTGGATTTTGGGCATCAGATCCGTCTGCTCGACACGCTGGTGACGCTGAAAAATTCGGGTATGGCCCTGCTGATGTCGACGCATCATCCGTTGCACGCCCGGGCAATCGCCGACAGCGTGGTACGCGTTGAACCGAACGGTGAGGTTTCGCAGGGGCTTCCTGAACACCAGCTCGCCACCAATCGCCTGGCTGCGCTGTATCACGTTACACCGTCACAAATTGCCCACCACCTCTTTGGCTCTCACAATTAAGGAATAAGAATGCTCATTGACGACATTGATTTTGCCGATCTTTACCGTAAACAGTTACAACTGGCGAACAGAACCGAGAAAAAGCCGGAGCACTGGGATAAACGTGCGGAAAAAATGGCAGAGAATTGCGCCTCATTAACCGACAGCTATTTGCTACAGCTATTGGGGAAAATCGACCTGCAAGGAGCGGAGTCGCTGTTTGATATGGGCTGCGGTCCCGGTACGGTCTCGCTGGCGCTGGCTAAAAAGATACCAATAATTTACGGCGTAGATTACAGCCAGGGAATGCTGAGCGTTGCTGCCCGCCGCGCTGTGCAAATGAACGCCCGTCACGTACAGTGGGTGCAGCGGGCCTGGGAAGAACACTGGGATGATTTACCCCAGTGCGATATCGCCGTCGCCTCGCGCTCTACGCTGGTTGCCGATATGCGCCAGGCGATGACCAAACTGAATAATCAGGCCCGGCTGCGGGTTTACACCACCCATCTCGTCAGTTCATCTTTCGTTTCCCCCACCATTCAACGTGCGCTGGGCCGCGAGGTGATTGAGCTTCCCAACTATATCTATGCGCTTAATGTCCTGTATCAGATGGGGATCCACGCGCACGTTGATTTTATCCGCGGCCCCAACTGTCAGCAGGACAACAGTACCTGGACGCGCTTTCTGGAAAACGTGCGCTGGAGTATGGGCGAACTAAGCGCCGACGAGGTCGAACGTCTGGAAACCTGGTATCAGCAGCAGGATCCACGCGCGATTGCCCCTGCCAGCCGTGACTGGGCGCTTATCTGGTGGGACAGCGTCCCACGGGAGGCGCTGCGATGATCTACTTTTCGCAGGCGCAAACCGACGCGCTGCTGCTGGAAGATATTCAGGGCGGCGATCTGACTACCCGCGCGTTGGGAATTGGCGCACAGCCGGGCGTTATGGCGTTTTACCATCGCCAGGGCGGGTGTGTTAGCGGCACCGCCGTTGCCAGACAAATGCTGACGTCATTAGGGCTGACAGTCAGCGACATGGTGGCCGATGGTGAACAGGTAAGTGCAGGACAGCGATTGATTTGTGCGCATGGGAATGCGGCGGCGCTGCACCAGGGCTGGAAAGCGGTACAAAATGTCCTGGAGTGGAGCTGCGGAGTTTCGGGCTATCTTGAGAGCATGTTGAGCCAACTGCGCCAACGCTATCCTGATGGGCAGATTGCCTGCACCCGCAAAGCCATTCCCGGCACGCGTTCGTTGGCGACTCAGGCAATACTCGCCGCCGGGGGCATTATTCATCGCGGAGGATGCGCCGAAACGGTGCTGCTGTTCGCTAATCACCGCCGTTTTCTTACCAACCCAAACGACTGGACAAACGCGGTTGCGCGCTTACGCAGCCATGCGCCAGAAAAAAAGATCGTCGTCGAGGCGGATACGCCAGATGAAGCATTAGCCGCGCTACGCGCCGCGCCCGATGTTCTGCAACTCGACAAATTCACCCCTGAGCAGGCGACAGACATTGCCCGCCTGGCACCTTCACTGGCCCCTCATTGCACGCTGGCGCTGACTGGCGGCATTACCCTCGCCTCGCTGGCGAGTTATCTCGACTGTGGCATCAGGCTCTTTATCACTTCCGCACCTTATTACGCTCCACCTGCGGATATCAAAGTTAGCCTGAGCCCGGACGCACGTGGCATATAACATTAAAAAATGGACTAACAATAATGAATTTCAACAAAAGTTGTCTTTACACAGCCCTGTCGTTTGCTTTCGCGCACAGTGCTTTTGCTGGGCAAGAAAGCGAAACCATGACCGTCTGGTCAAGCCCGGCCTCTGCGGCAACCACTACGGTTCTCGGCCAGGAAACGATCCAACAGTTGGATAAACAAAACGTGGCGCAGGCGCTAAGCGTCGTCCCCGGCGTGGTGCTGCAAAAGTCGGGCAACCGCAATGAGCAGCAGGTGAAAGTACGCGGTTTTGACAGCCGTCAGGTTCCCGTCTTTTTTGACGGTGTGCCGGTGTACATCCCCTATGACGGCAACCTCGATTTAGGCCGTTTTCTGACATCCGATATCGCTTCAGTTGAAGTATCCAAAGGCTACTCATCTCTGCTACAAGGGCCTAACCAGATGGGCGGTGCCATTAATATCACCACCAAAAAGCCCACCAAACCAATTGAAGGCAGCATCGGTTATCGCCAGGGCTGGAGTCGTAGCAAAGACAACGCTCACGATATGCACGCTTCATTTGGCGCCAGTAACGATCTGGGATATATCCAGCTCAGCGGTAGCCAGCTAAAACAGGATTTCCTCGGATTACCTCATGGTGTTGATAACCCGGTAGCGGGCAGCAATGGCAAGATGATTAACTCATCAGCCGATGATAAACGCGGCATCGTGAAACTGGGGTTCACGCCACGCGGTGATGATGAGTATGTTCTGACCTACATTAATCAGGACGGCGAAAAAGATAACCCGCCATATGCCGGGACCAGCAGCCAGAAATCACGTTACTGGCAATGGCCGCAATATGATAAAGAAAGTTATTACTATCAGGGCACCACGCATTTGGGCGATCGCTTTACATTGAAAAGCCGCCTGTATCGCGACACCTTTGAAAATACACTGATGATGTACAATTCCCTTGCCGATCTGAAAAATAAGAAAGGCAGCTACAGCCATTATTCTGACTATAGCGACGGCGCAGGTTTGCAGCTTTCCGCTGATATGCGGGAGAACGACCTGCTCTCTTTCGCCGTGAACTGGAAAGACGATGTTCATCGCGAAAAAGGGGCTCCAAATGCCGCTTATGACCGCTACGAAGATCGCACCTGGTCTGTTGCCAGTGAATATCAGTGGGCGGCGGCGGATAATGTCGATGTAGTGGCGGGAATAAGCTATGACTGGCGTGACAGTCTGGAAGGCATGAAGCACGAAAAAAATGGTAGCGTCACCCACTATGATGACAACAATCAGTCGGCCTTCAACTGGCAGATGATGACCAAATATCACTTCGAAAATGCAGACACATTAGCGCTGTCCTATTCTGACAGAACGCGTTTCCCTACGTTGAAAGAACGCTACACGACCTCAAAACCGGCCTATAACCAGGTGGCGCTGGTCAATCCGCAGCTTAAACCTGAACGCGCCCGCAGCGTGGATCTGACCTGGAATGGGTCACTTAGTCAGAACTGGGGATTCGAAGCCAGCGTGTATTACAACCGCATCAGCGACGCCATCCTTTCACACAATATTGATGCCGACACCATCCAGAATCAGAACAGTGGCCGGGTGGATTACACCGGTCTGGATGCAGGCGTTAAAGGTAAAGTCTTTGATATGCTGGATGTCGGTCTGAGCTACGGCCTTATTCATGCAGACGTCAAACGCAGCGACATCGGCAAGATTACCGACCTGCCAACGCAAACCCTGACTGCCTGGATGACGCTGAAGCCATGGGATCCGCTCAGTATTACGCTGTCAGAAGAGGCCCGATCGTCGAGCTATAGCAATAGCGACGGCTCACAGAAAGCCGCTGGTTTCGCCATTACCCATTTACGCGCTGACTACGCCATCGGTCACGGATTCAGCGTTAACGCGTCGGTCAATAACCTGTTCGATACGCAGTACGTTTATAGTGAAGGATTTATTGAAGAAGGCCGTAATTACTGGGCGGGGATTGAGTATCAGTTCTGACTTAGCAATACAGAGAAACGGCCCCCGCGGGGGCCGTTCGATTAATCTCGCCGCACCAGTCGGAAGACACCCAGCACAACAATCGCGCCGACCACGGCCACCAGGAAGCTGTGGAGATTAAACCCGCTGACATCGCCGCCGATACCAAACATCGTTGCCAGCCATCCACCGACCACAGCACCGACAACACCGAGAATACAGGTCAGGATAAATCCACCGCCATCGCGCCCCGGCATAATCAGTTTGGCGATAACCCCCGCAATCAGACCAAAAATAATCCAGGCAATAATTCCCATTTTCAGGCCCTCTTTCCAGTGAACGCACGCGCAAGACATTCTTGCGCCAGCCTTTAAAGTATAGGCAAACCATCGCTATATGCTGTTTTCACGCAGACTTAATTCATTGGCGTTGGTAAAAAATTTCATCCATTTGTATTAAGTTCCGTTGATTGATGCCGATAATCCAACGACAAACCAGGCATCCGGGAGTCATTAGGTGTGAGTAACTACAATGAGCAGTTCCTGAAGCAAAATCCGTTAGCGGTGTTAGGTGTACTTCGGGACTTAAAATCGCAGCAGGTTCCACTGCGTATCTCCTGGTCGGGCGGCCAGTTCATCAGCAAAGTTCTGGCCGTCAGCCCGGACGAGCTGGTCATGGATTTTGGTAGCCAGGAATATGAAAACCAGGCCGTACAGCGGGCCAGTCAGATCTCGATTATCGCCGAAACGCAGGGAGCCAAAGTAGAATTCACCCTGCCACAGTTAAAAAAAGGTGAGTATCAGCAACTACCAGCGTTTATTTCATCCTTGCCGCCTTCCCTGTGGTTTGTTCAGCGTCGGGAATATTTCCGCATCGGCGCTCCGCTGCATCCTCCCTATCGCTGCACGGCAAAAATGCCGGACAACAGCACGCTGTGCTTTCGCTTATTCGATTTGTCGCTTGGCGGTATGGGCGGGCTGTTAGAAACGGCAAAACCAGAAGGACTGGTAGAAGGTATACGCTTCGCGCAGGTTGAACTGAACATGGAACAATGGGGAGTGTATCACGTTGACGCCCAGCTTATTTCCATTAGCGAACGCAAAGTTATCGACAGTAAAAACGAAACCATTACCACTCCCCGCCTGAGCTTTCGTTTTCTCAACGTCGGCCCGGCGGTGGAGCGGAACTTACAGCGGATTATTTTTTCCCTTGAGCGCGAGGCCCGGGAAAAGTCGAACAAAGTACGCGATTAACATCACCTGAATTACATTACATCCAGCGCTTGCTGAAGCTTCCAGATATAGCGCGGAGCCTGCGGCGCCGGATGATTGTCCGCAACATGTTCAATAAATTCATCCGGGCTGAGATCGTTGATCTTATTGATGGCTTTCTTCCTGTCGGAAGAGAACGTTCGCAGCAATGCTCCCGCTCCGTTAGCGTACGATACTACCAGTGCATACTGCATCACCTGCGGATCCTCAATCCCTGCCAGCGGCCCGGTCTCCAGAATGCTCAGGTATGCGGCCCCCATGGAGATATTGCGTTCGGGGTTTTTCAACTCGCTGGTCGACGGCTCTCCGCTCCATCCCATGCGACGATAAACATCGCGGCCTGAAGTCGAGGCTTTTAACTGCATCAGACCAATCGCATTAGACTTACTGACCGCATTCGGATTACCGCCTGATTCAATGGCAATAATAGCGGTAATCAATTGTGGACTGACACCCCAGGCCGCACCGGCTTTTTCACTGATCGGCATCCATTGCATTGCGCGTTTAACCGGAACTTCAGCATTCCACGGCGGGTTTTTGTAATCATGTTTTGAACTACAGCCCGCAAGTAATACAACCAAAAAAGCAAACCATCTCAATTTCACGTCATCTATCCTTATAGCCGGAACCTGTCGCTGAGGTGACAACGACATACCTACGCGGCATGATATACATTTGGTTTTAGTTGTAGCAAGGAAATGCCATGTCCCGGTTTCACTTAATTGCCCCGTCGGGCTACTGTATCAATCAGCAGGCTGCCTTACGTGGGCTTGCACGTCTTACTGAGGCCGGTCATCAGGTCGATAATTCAGCGGTCATTGCGCGCCGCTGCCAGCGTTTTGCGGGTACTGAGGCAGAAAGGCTTGCTGATGTGAACTCGCTCGTTACTCTGAAAACCCCCGATACCATTGTGATGGCGGTACGTGGCGGCTATGGCGCGAGCCGTTTACTGGAAGATATTGACTGGCAAGGGCTGGCAGCCCGCCAGCAACAAGATCCGCTGCTGCTGTGCGGACACAGCGATTTTACGGCGATCCAGTGTGGTCTGCTGGCTCAAGGGAATGTGATTAGCTTCAGCGGCCCGATGCTGGCGGCCAACTTCGGTGCCGAAGAGATGAACGCATTCACCGAGCACCATTTCTGGCAAGCATTGCGTAATGCCCAATTCACCCTCGAATGGCAGGGTGACGGACCGCAGTGCGCGACTGAAGGTACACTGTGGGGCGGAAATCTGGCGATGATCATTTCGCTGATGGGTACACCGTGGATGCCGGCCATCAAAAACGGCATTTTGGTGCTGGAAGACATTAACGAGCATCCATTCCGTGTCGAGCGCATGCTGCTGCAGTTGTACCACGCGGGAATACTGGCCCAGCAAAACGCCATTATCCTCGGCAGTTTTAGCGGCAGCGCGCCGAATGATTACGACGCTGGTTACAATCTTGATTCAGTTTGTGATTTTCTGCGCGCCAGACTGTCCGTTCCGTTGATCGGCGGCCTCGATTTTGGCCATGAACAACGCACCGTCACCCTGCCGTTGGGAGCCAGAGCGGTGCTGAAAAACGATAAAAACAGCACTCAGCTCACCTTAAGTGGGCATCCGGTACTAAAATCGTAAAAAAAGCGGCTAATAGGGCTAAGTAAAACGCTGTTTCTGTCGTTATTATGGTAGGGTTTATTAATACGAAACAGCGTAATTCAGGAGTAACCGAACGTTGGATGCCGCAGCAATTATTAGCCTTTTCATTTTAGGTTCCGTTCTCGTCACCTGCAGTATCTTACTCAGTTCATTCTCATCACGTCTCGGTATCCCAATTCTGGTGATATTTCTCGCTATCGGTATGTTAGCGGGTGTGGATGGTATTGGCGGCATACCTTTCGATAACTATCCTTTCGCCTACATGGTGAGTAACCTGGCACTGGCGGTTATCCTGCTCGACGGCGGCATGCGCACTCAGGCCAGCTCTTTTCGCGTTGCGTTAGGCCCGGCGCTATCGTTGGCGACGGTCGGTGTGCTGATTACTTCCGGACTCACTGGCATGATGGCCGCGTGGCTGTTTCATCTGGATCTTATCGAAGGGCTGCTGATTGGCGCGATTGTTGGTTCAACTGACGCCGCGGCGGTCTTCTCCCTGCTTGGCGGTAAGGGGCTTAACGAACGCGTTGGCTCTACGCTGGAAATTGAATCCGGTAGTAATGACCCGATGGCCGTGTTTTTGACCATCACACTCATCGCCATGATCCAAAATCACGAGACCGGTTTAAGCTGGATGTTCGCGGTGCACATTATCCAGCAGTTTGGCTTAGGAATCGTTATCGGTCTTGGCGGTGGATATATGCTCCAGCAGATGATTAACCGCATTTCTCTGCCTGCCGGACTGTATCCACTCTTGGCGTTAAGCGGTGGGATCCTGATTTTTGCCCTGACCACTGCGCTGGAAGGCAGCGGTATTCTGGCGGTTTATCTGTGTGGTTTCCTGCTGGGGAATCGCCCCATCCGCAACCGATTTGGTATTCTGCAAAACTTCGACGGTCTGGCCTGGCTGGCGCAAATCGCCATGTTCCTGGTGCTTGGACTGCTGGTTACGCCGTCCGACCTGCTGCCTATCACAATCCCTGCGCTGATTTTGTCTGCGTGGATGATATTCATTGCCCGCCCGCTTTCGGTCTTCGCCGGACTGCTGCCGTTTCGTGGCTTTAATCTGCGCGAGCGTATTTTCATCAGTTGGGTGGGTTTGCGCGGCGCGGTGCCGATCATCCTCGCCGTCTTCCCAATGATGGCGGGCCTGGAGAACGCGCGCTTGTTCTTTAACGTCGCCTTCTTCGTGGTACTGATCTCGTTGCTGTTTCAGGGAACATCACTTTCATGGGCCGCGAAAAAAGCCAAGGTGGTGGTCCCTCCCGTCGGCTGGCCCGTTTCGCGCATTGGTCTCGATATTCACCCAGATAACCCGTGGGAGCAGTTTGTTTATCAGCTCAGCGCAGATAAGTGGTGTGTGGGTGCCGCGCTGCGCGACCTGCATATGCCGGAAGAAACGCGAATAGCCGCCCTGTTTCGTGACAACGTGCTGTTTCACCCCTCCGGCAGCACGCGTCTGCGCGAAGGCGACGTATTGTGTGTTATTGGTCGCGAGCGCGATCTCCCCGCTCTCGGCAAGCTATTCAGCCAGTCACCACCAGTGTCGTTAGACCAGCGCTTCTTCGGTGATTTTATTCTGGAAGCCAGCGCGAAATATGCCGATGTGGCGCTGATTTATGGCCTGGATGATGGCACAGAGTATCGTGATAAGCAGCAAACGCTGGGTGAAATTGTCCAGCATCTGCTTGGTGCCGCGCCGGTCGTCGGTGACCAGGTGGAATTCGCTGGCATGATCTGGACGGTGGCCGAGAAGGAAGATAATGCAGTGCTGAAGGTCGGTGTTCGCGTTGCTGAAGACGAGGATGAGTAAAGAGGATGTTGTTTGCCGGGTGGCGGCAGCGCCTTACCCGGCCTGTAAAATGCACTGAATCTACAGGCCGGATCAGTGCAGCGCCATCAGGCAGCCCCGTAAATGTTACACCGTCACAACCGGTACGCGCAGCGCCAAAGAACACATTAACTCGTAGCCCACCGTTCCTGCTGAGGTAGCTACATCGTCAATTTTAATCTCTTTGCCCCACAGCTCTACCGGCGTCCCGATCCCTGCCTGCGGGCACGGTGTCAGATCTACCGCCAGCATATCCATTGAGACTATCCCTACCGTCCCGGTACGTACACCGTCCACCAGCACAGGCGTTCCGCTTGGCGCATGGCGCGGATAACCGTCTGCATAGCCGGTAGCCACTATTCCGATGCGCTGCTCGCCGCTGGCGGTGTAACGGCCACCGTAACCCACCCGATCGCCAGCTTTCAGCGTTTGTATGCCGATTATCTCGCTGCTCAGAGTCATCACTGGCTTCAGGCCGGTGTTGGCGATGTCCCGCCATTGTCCCGAAGGCGACGCGCCATACAAAATAATGCCCGGACGAACCCAGTCATAATGCGCTTCAGGGTGCCACAGCGTGGCGGCCGAATTCGACAGTGACCGTCTGCACTCCAGTCCTTCTGTTGCCAGCGCAATACGCGCCATTGCTTCCTGGATACCTTCCGGGTGCTCTGCATCTGCAAAATGCGACATCAGCGTCATTTCGCCGACGTTGGGCATCGCCCGCAGCTGTTGCCAGACCGTTGGAACTCTTTCCGGTAAAAACCCAAGCCGGTTCATACCGCTGTTCACCTTCAGGTAAACATCGAGCGGTGCTTTGAGGCGGGCATTCTGCAATGCTTTTAGCTGCCAGTTACTGTGTACACAGGTGGTCAGTCGATAATTGTCATATACCGTCAGGTCTTCAGCGTGGAAAAAACCCTCCAGCATGAGTATCGGGCCTTTCCATCCGCGCTCGCGCAGGGTTATCGCCTCTTCAAGATTGAGCATGGCAAAACCATCGGTTGTGCCCAGCGCATTCCAGACGCGTTCAATGCCGTGTCCATATGCATTGGCTTTCACCACCGACCAGACGCGAGCGTCCGGCGCTGCCTGGCGGGTAATGGTCAGATTTTGTTTCAACGCCTGCAGGTCAATGCTGGCCAGTATCGGGCGGGTCATCTCACGTCCTTATCAGTTATGTGCGCCATGTAAATGTCGTGGACGAGAGGGGGTAAACCCCGGACTGTAACGCGCCACGCTCAGATCGTCATAAGGTATGGCTGGCGTACGGCCAGAAAGGATATCGCTCAGCAACTGACCGGAACCGCAGGCCATGGTCCAGCCCAGCGTGCCGTGGCCGGTATTGAGCAGCAGATTCTTAAAGCGGGTGCGCCCCACCACCGGCGTACCGTCCGGCGTCATCGGACGCAGTCCAGTCCAGAAGGTTGCCTGCTCCACATGACCGCCGCGCGGGAAGAGATCGCGTACGACCATTTCCAGCGTTTCACGACGAGGTTGTAGCAGCTCTGTATTAAAACCGACAATCTCCGCCATGCCGCCAACCCGAATACGATTGTCAAAGCGGGTAATAGCGATTTTGTAGGTTTCATCAAGGATAGTAGAAACCGGCGCACCGTCGTCTTGCGCTACCGGAATAGTCAACGAATAGCCTTTGAGCGGATAGACCGGGATATCAACGATCCCTTTCAGCATCGCCGTGGAATACGAACCAAACGCCATCACATAGGCATCGGCTTTGATAATCTCTTCGCCGCACTGGACGCCATAAATCTGCTCACCATCGCTCAGCAGCTTATCGACCGGGGTGTTAAAGCGAAACTTAACGCCCGCCTGCTCCGCCATCTGCGCCAGACGCTGGGTAAACAACTGGCAGTCGCCGGTTTCATCATTCGGTAAACGCAGACCGCCGGTCAGTTTGTGCGCTACTTCTGCCAGTGCCGGTTCGACTTCCGCCAGACGATTTGCTTCCAGGAGCTGATATGGCACGCCAGCGTCTTCGAGCACGGCGATGTCGCGAGTGGCGTTCTCATACTGTTGAGCGGTACGGAACAGTTGCAGGGTTCCGCCCTGACGTCCTTCATACTCAATACCGGTAGAGGCGCGCAGCGCTTTCAGACAATCACGGCTGTATTCCGCCAGTCGCACCATGCGTCCTTTATTTTCCATGTAGTGGCTAGTGTCGCAGTTGCGCAGCATCTGCCACATCCATTTCAACTGGAACTGGGTTCCGTCAAGACGAACGGCCAGCGGAGCGTGGCGCTGAAACATCCATTTGATTGCTTTAAGCGGTACGCCTGGTGCCGCCCATGGTGCCGCATAACCTGGAGATATTTGCCCCGCGTTCGCCGCACTGGTTTCCAGTGCCGGACCGGGCTCACGATCAATGACGGTGACATCGTGTCCAGCCTGACTTAAGTACCAGGCGCTGGTCACGCCAACGACACCACTTCCCAGTATGACAACTCGCATAGCCACTCCGTTAACAGTAAAAGAACAATCTTCTAATTACATCTTGATAACTCAGTTGAAAATATTATTCAACATATGGCTTTTTTATGGTGACTTATCTCACATATAGCGGTGATGGCGGGGAACTCTCTGCTTTGGCATCTCCTGCTGTGCGTTATTTTTATCCAGCATAAAATTTTGCGACCATGCCGTTTTTCAACGCCTCGCTAACGAGAAATCGCAAAGAAAAAATTTCTGCCGCAGCACGTTTTTTAACACCATGATCTATGCTTGAAATGAGGTACTCCAGACAGAGAGTGCCGCCAACAATGAGGGTGCGCGAATGGCTACGATTGATTCCATGAACAAGGACAGCACACGGTTAAGCGATGGACCCGACTGGACGTTTGATCTGCTGGATGTCTATCTGGCAGAGATAGACCGCGTGGCGAAACTCTACAGACTGGATACCTACCCGCACCAAATCGAGGTGATCACCTCCGAACAGATGATGGACGCTTACTCCAGCGTCGGGATGCCGATCAACTATCCTCACTGGTCGTTTGGTAAAAAGTTTATTGAAACCGAGCGCTTGTATAAGCATGGTCAGCAGGGACTGGCCTATGAGATTGTTATCAACTCCAATCCGTGTATCGCGTATCTGATGGAGGAGAACACCATCACCATGCAGGCGCTGGTGATGGCGCATGCCTGCTACGGACACAACTCCTTCTTCAAAAACAACTACCTGTTTCGTAGCTGGACGGATGCCAGTTCCATCGTCGATTACCTAATCTTCGCACGAAACTATATAACCCAGTGTGAAGAACGCTACGGGGTGGATGAAGTCGAAAAGCTCCTCGACTCCTGTCATGCGCTGATGAACTACGGCGTTGACCGTTACAAACGCCCGCAAAAAATCTCCCTACAGGAAGAGAAAGCCCGGCAGAAAAGTCGTGAAGAGTATCTGCAAAGTCAGGTCAATATGTTGTGGCGCACGCTGCCGAAGAAAGAGGAAGAGAAAAGCGTGGCGGAAGCCCGGCGTTATCCCTCTGAGCCACAGGAAAACCTGCTGTACTTCATGGAGAAGAACGCCCCGCTGCTGGAGTCCTGGCAACGTGAAGTGCTACGCATTGTACGCAAGGTCAGCCAGTATTTTTATCCGCAGAAACAGACGCAGGTGATGAACGAGGGCTGGGCCACTTTCTGGCATTACACCATCCTGAACCACCTTTATGATGAAGGTAAAGTCACCGAACGGTTTATGCTGGAGTTTCTGCATAGCCATACCAATGTGGTATTTCAGCCACCCTACAACAGCCCGTGGTATAGCGGGATAAACCCTTATGCCCTGGGGTTTGCCATGTTCCAGGATATCAAACGTATTTGTCAGTCGCCGACCGAGGAGGACAAATATTGGTTCCCGGATATAGCGGGTTCCGACTGGCTGGAAACCCTGCATTTCGCGATGCGCGATTTCAAAGATGAGAGTTTTATCAGCCAGTTCCTGTCACCGAAGGTAATGCGCGATTTCCGCCTGTTCACCGTGCTGGATGACGATCGTCACAACTATCTGGAGATTTCTGCGATTCATAACGAGGAAGGATATCGTGAGATCCGCAACAGGTTGTCGTCGCAATACAACCTGAGCAACCTGGAGCCGAATATTCAAATCTGGAATGTCGATTTGCGTGGCGACCGTTCGCTCACCTTGCGCTATATTCCGCATAACCGCGCACCGTTGGATAAAGGACGCAAAGAAGTGCTCAAGCATGTACACCGGCTTTGGGGTTTTGATGTGATGCTGGAGCAGCAGAATGAAGATGGCAGCGTGGAGCTGTTGGAGCGTTGTCCGCCAAGGATGAACGGTCTGTAAATCTTATTGCCGGAGGCGGTGTAAACACCTTATCCGGCCTACGAAGTGCATGCATTCCAGGCCGGATAAGACGCTTTGGCGTCGCCATCCGGCTTTGAGCGATTAACGGCCCTGAATCGCCAAATCGCCCGGCAGATTCTTCTGCATACGATGCCAAATCTCGCCACTGTCGTGACCGTAGCGGCGCACCGTTTCATACACCTGCTCATGAGCACCCTGCTCGCAGAGTTCTGACAGCTTGTGGTAGAAGCTCAGCGCCAGCGCGCGCGCTTCCGGGTTGGCAAAATAATGGCGGCCAATGCGGGTATATAATCCTTTCATACCGTTGAGGATCAAACCGTAAATCGGATTGCCGGAGGCAAATGCCAGACCGCGGAAAATGTTATAGTCCAGATCGGCAAATGCGTCAGCGTGGTCAGCCACCTGATTTGCCGTCGCCAGAACCTCCTGCGCTTTATCAGGATGCTGGCGAAACGCAGTACGAACAAAGATCGTCGAAATATTGGTACGCACAGACAGCAGATTATCAATCAGCTGCGGAACACTCTCGTGATCGAGGCGCGCCAGCGTTTCAAGAATATTCAGCCCGGAGGTTTCCCAGAAGTTATTTACCTTCGTCGGTTTGCCGTGTTGAATGGTCAACCAGCCATCTCGCGCCAGACGCTGCAATACTTCGCGTAGCGTGGTACGTGTCACCCCAATAAGTTCGGAGAGTTCACGTTCAGCGGGCAAAATAGTGCCAGGTGGGAAGCGGTTATTCCAGATACTTTCAATGATGTACTCTTCCGCGAACCCAGCCGGGCTTTGCGCCTTAATGACCATAGTAAAAATTCCATTACACAGCAAAACATAGTTACACACATCATACCAGATGGGTATCTTAGCTGATAGCTGACGCAATGAAGAAAAAGTGGATCAAGGCTTCATTTTCCATATAACGCTGCAATACAGCCAATCTTGCCAGTCTTGTGAATAGCTTGCCTGTACTCCCTCCTCCCGCTAAGCTTTGCGGTCAAACATAAAAATATGATTTCATTTTTAAAGGTAGGGAAATCACCATGGAGCTATCATGGGGCCGCGCGATGTGGCGCAATTTTTTAGGTCAATCACCAGACTGGTACAAACTTGCACTGCTTGTCTTCTTAGTCGTTAACCCGATTATTTTTTTCATCAACCCCTTTATCGCCGGCTGGTTGCTGGTGGCCGAGTTCATTTTCACGCTGGCGATGGCGTTAAAATGCTACCCACTGCTGCCTGGCGGGCTGTTGGCTATCGAAGCTGTCATTATTGGTATGACCAGCGCAACGCATGTTCGTGAAGAGGTTGCCGCAAACCTTGAGGTGTTATTGCTGCTGATGTTTATGGTGGCAGGCATCTACTTTATGAAGCAGTTGCTACTGTTTATTTTCACGCGTCTGCTACTCACTATTCGCTCCAAAACGCTGCTGTCGCTGGCATTTTGTGTTGCGGCCGCTTTCCTCTCGGCGTTCCTTGATGCGCTGACCGTCGTGGCCGTGGTAATCAGCGTTGCGGTCGGTTTTTATGGCATCTACCATCGCGTTGCCTCTTCCCGCGCGGAAGACAACAACATGCTCGATGACAGCCATATCGATCAGCACAATAAGGTCGTTCTTGAGCAGTTCCGTGGTTTTCTGCGTAGCCTGATGATGCACGCGGGTGTCGGTACGGCGTTAGGCGGCGTGATGACCATGGTGGGCGAGCCACAAAACCTGATTATCGCCAAAGCGGCTGGCTGGCATTTTGGCGACTTTTTCCTACGCATGTCGCCGGTTACCGTCCCGGTACTGATTTGCGGCCTGTTAACCTGTGTACTGGTCGAGAAATTGCGCTGGTTTGGCTATGGCGAAACGCTGCCGGAGACCGTTCGTGATGTCCTGCAACAGTTTGACGATCAGAGCCGCCAGCAACGTACCCGCCAGGACAAAATCAAACTGATTGTCCAGGCTATTATTGGCGTCTGGCTGGTAGTTGCGTTGGCCCTGCATCTGGCAGAAGTCGGATTGATCGGTTTGTCGGTCATCATTCTGGCAACCTCCTTGACGGGAGTCACCGACGAACATGCGATAGGTAAAGCCTTTACCGAGTCGCTGCCCTTCACCGCCCTGCTGACCGTGTTCTTCTCTGTTGTTGCGGTGATTATCGATCAACAGCTCTTTTCGCCGATCATTCAGTTTGTATTGCAATCCTCCGAACATGCCCAACTGACGCTGTTCTACCTCTTCAATGGCCTGCTGTCTTCTATTTCTGATAACGTATTTGTCGGCACCATTTACATTAACGAGGCCAAAGCCGCGCTGGAACAGGGGACCATCAGCCTCAATCAGTATGAGCTGTTAGCGGTGGCGATCAATACCGGGACCAACCTGCCTTCGGTGGCAACTCCGAACGGCCAGGCTGCATTCCTGTTCCTGCTGACCTCTGCACTGGCGCCGTTAATTCGCCTCTCGTATGGTCGCATGGTGTGGATGGCTCTGCCTTATACTCTCGTCCTGACGCTCGTCGGTCTGCTTTGCGTCGAGTTCACGCTTGTCCCGGTGACCGAGTGGATGACCCAAACGGGCTGGTTAGCTACATTTTCATAACAATTAACCGGGCAAATCACTGCCCGGTTTGACTTTTTGCATGATAATTATCCGATTACGCAAATTTTCAATTCCCGCTAGTGGCGCATAAAGTGAATTG
Source organism: Citrobacter sp. Cf087 (assembly GCF_030334285.1). Lineage (NCBI taxonomy): Bacteria > Pseudomonadati > Pseudomonadota > Gammaproteobacteria > Enterobacterales > Enterobacteriaceae > Citrobacter > Citrobacter sp. Cf087. The sequence goes on along the minus strand of NZ_JAOWED010000031.1, from coordinate 880,168 downwards.
GTTTAAACTGCGGTCTCTACGCATGTTGCAGGGAAATGATTATGTTGCGATTTTTAAACCAGTGCTCCCGAGGTCGTGGGGCATGGTTATTGTTGGCGTTAACCGCCTTTGCGCTGGAGCTCGTTGCGCTGTGGTTCCAGCACGTCATGCTGCTAAAACCTTGCGTGTTGTGTATTTACGAACGTAGCGCATTATTTGGCGTGATGGGTGCAGGGCTGGTGGGTGCTATTGCACCAAAAACACCGCTGCGCTATGTGGCGATGATAATCTGGATTTACAGTGCCTGGCGCGGACTTCAGTTAGCATATGAGCACACCATGATTCAGCTGCACCCGTCCCCGTTTATGACCTGTGATTTTGCCGCACGCTTCCCAAGCTGGCTGCCACTGGACAAATGGCTGCCGCAGGTGTTTTTAGCGTCCGGTGACTGTGCTGAGCGCCAGTGGTCTTTTTTAACCCTGGAAATGCCGCAGTGGCTGTTGGGGATCTTCGCCGCCTACCTGGTAGTCGCCGTGCTGGTGGTGATAGCACAGCCGTTCAAACCGAAAAAACGTGACCTCTTCGGTCGCTAACAGAGACGCTCCTTCGGGAGCGTTTTTTTTGGCTTAAATTCATTGCCTGCTGGCATCTATAAGATGTATATTAAATACATCTTATAGATGCCACACCAAGGAGATGTCTTATGTCCCATTTACGCATCCCGGCAAACTGGAAAGTTAAACGCTCTACTCCCTTCTTTACCAAAGACAATGTCCCCGCAGCACTTCTTTCTCACCATAACACTGCAGCAGGCGTTTTTGGCCAGCTTTGTGTGATGGAAGGTACGGTAACGTATTACGGTTTTGCCAATGAAGACGCAAAAGAGCCTGAAGTAAAAGTGGTAATTAATGCCGGTCAGTTCGCGACCAGCCCGCCGCAGTACTGGCATCGCGTTGAATTAAGCGACGACGCCCAATTCAACATCAATTTCTGGGTTGAAGATGACAACCATGGAGATGAGATGTATCAGGCGAAAAAGTCTTAAGCCCTTACGCCTGCTAATCGATGGGCGGCTTAGTCCGCCCATGAAGGTTTGTTCAAAATATGATCCTGCCAGTCACGCACTTCCGATTCTTTCACCGCAATATGACGTACTGAAATACGCTCGCCGTGCATTGCCGCTTTGGACCCCGTCAGCAGTGGATGCCACTCCGGCAGCCCTTTACCTTCCGCTAACAGACGATACGCACAGGTCATCGGCAGCCATTCAAAGGTAGGCAGATTATCGCGCGTCAGTTTGATACAGTCAGGCTCGTACTCGAATCGGCGTTCGTAATTACGGCATTGACAGGTTTTGATATTGAGCTGCTTACACGCGACGTTGGTAAAATAAATTTCGTCGGTGTCTTCATCCATCAGCTTATGCAGGCAGCATTGACCACACCCGTCACATAATGACTCCCACTCGGCATCGGTCATTTCATCCAGGGTTTTACTTTGCCAGAAAGGTATGTCGCTCATCAGGGTATCCGCTATTGCAATAAAGCTGCACCTTATAACCAGTCTGGCACGCTGATGCAAGTTTTGCCGCCCGAAAAGGCGGCAAGAAGAGATTACAGCACGCGTGTCGTCAGCGTTTGACCATGAAAACTGATGGCCAGCTCATCACCGCTGTTTAACGGCCCAACACCTGCTGGCGTCCCCGTCAACACAACATCGCCCGCTTTGAGGGTAAAGAAACGACTCATATAGGCAATCAAAGGAACGATGTGATGGATCATATCCGCCGTGGAGCCGTGCTGGCGTGTTTCACCGTTGACCGTTAACCCCAGCATCGTATCCTGCGGATCGCCGTTAAACTCGGCCACCGGAATAAAACCCGACAGCGGACAAGAGTTATCAAAACCCTTCGCTTTTTCCCACGGCTGCCCCGCTTTCTTCATTTTGCCCTGAATATCACGCAAGGTCAGATCCAACGCGACGCCATAGCCCGCGATGGCTTTGCGCACATGTTCTTCCGTCGCCTGACGTAGGGTCGCGCCAATCAGTACCGCCAGCTCAACTTCATGGTGAACTGAACCCATATCAGATGGAATCACCAGCGGCTGGCGCAAATCGCACAGCGCAGTTTCCGGTTTGATAAACAACACCGGCTCTTCCGGAGGGGTTCCGCCCATCTCTTTAATATGGTTGGCATAGTTACTCCCCACGCAAACCACCTTACTCACCGGATAATCCAGCAGAGCACCATGCCAGTTATGATGTTGATACATTATTTTCCCCTAACGTAGTTATCGATTTCAGGTACTGCATCGATGGGGCGTGCTTCTGCCGGATGCAGTTTAACGTTTAGCGTCTGGTGTATTTTGTTTCGCCGCAGCCAGATGCTGTTTAAGTAAATCTTCTGGCGGTGGTGGTATTTGTAAATAATAGCCCTGCTCGGTGAGTGCCTGTTTTACTTTTTCCAGATCGGCATTAACGAGCTTTTTACGGCCATCAAGCGGCAACATCATTGCCAGCGTCGGCTGACCAAATCCTTTCATCAGTTCTTCAGGAACTCGCGAGAAATCGTCTTTTTTTTCGACATATAAATAGGTCTGGTCACGTTTACTGCTTCGGTAGATCACACAAAACATATCTTTTACTCTGAATTCACGGAATGGTGGCTTGCCTCAATATAATACTGACTATAACATGCCTTATAGTCTTCGGAATATCACCCCGCGCTGGGGATGATAAATAGCAAATTGAGTAAGGCCAGGATGTCAAACACGCCAATCGAGCTTAAAGGCAGTAGCTTCACCTTATCAGTGGTTCACTTACATGAAGCAGAACCCGAGGTTATTCGTCAGGCGTTGGAAGACAAAATCGCGCAGGCACCTGCTTTTTTAAAACATGCTCCCGTCGTGGTTAACGTGAGTGGTCTTGAAAGCCCAGTAAACTGGTCAGCGTTGCAGAAAGTTGTCGCGTCTACTGGATTGCGCATTATCGGCGTTAGCGGATGCAAAGACGCCAGACTCAAGGCTGAAATCGACGAAATGGGTCTTCCTTTACTGACTGAAGGTAAAGAAAAAGCTATTCGTCCTGCGCCCGTTGAGGCCCCGACTCACGTCGCTCCGCCGCAAAACGTTACTCCCATCACAAAAACACGATTAATAAATGTGCCGGTTCGTTCCGGTCAGCGCATTTATGCACCACAATGTGATCTGATTGTTACAAGCCACGTCAGTGCAGGCGCAGAGCTTATCGCTGATGGCAATATTCATGTTTATGGAATGATGAGAGGCCGTGCGTTGGCAGGCGCTAGCGGTGATCGGGAAGCGCAAATTTTTTGTACCCATCTGACGGCAGAACTGGTGTCTATCGCAGGTGTTTATTGGCTGAGTGATAAAATCCCAGCAGAATTTTATGGCAAAGCGGCACGTCTGCAATTAGCAGAGAACGCTTTGACAGTTCAACCGTTGAATTGATCCCTTTTTAACAAGGAATTTCTATGGCACGCATTATTGTTGTTACTTCGGGTAAAGGGGGCGTTGGCAAAACCACCTCCAGCGCGGCCATCGCTACAGGTTTGGCCCAGAAGGGAAAGAAAACTGTCGTTATTGATTTTGATATCGGCCTGCGTAACCTTGATCTGATTATGGGTTGTGAACGCCGCGTCGTTTATGACTTCGTCAACGTTATTCAGGGAGATGCGTCGTTAAATCAGGCGTTAATCAAAGATAAGCGTACCGAAAATCTCTTTATTCTTCCGGCCTCACAGACTCGCGATAAAGACGCGCTGACGCGTGAAGGCGTCGCGAAAGTTCTGGACGATCTGAAAACGATGGAATTCGACTTCATTGTCTGCGACTCTCCGGCGGGTATTGAAACCGGTGCGCTGATGGCCCTGTATTTTGCCGATGAAGCGATAATCACCACTAACCCGGAAGTTTCCTCTGTACGTGACTCTGACCGTATTCTGGGTATTCTGGCGTCGAAATCTCGTCGTGCGGAAAACGGTGAAGATCCGATTAAAGAGCATTTGTTGCTGACGCGCTACAACCCTGGCCGCGTAAATAAAGGTGACATGCTGAGCATGGAAGACGTACTGGAAATTCTGCGAATCAAGCTGGTTGGCGTGATTCCTGAAGATCAGTCAGTCCTGCGCGCGTCTAACCAGGGTGAGCCGGTTATTCTCGACATCAATGCCGATGCCGGTAAAGCCTATGCTGATACCGTAGACCGTCTGTTGGGAGAAGAACGTCCTTTCCGCTTCATTGAAGAAGAGAAGAAAGGTTTCCTCAAACGCCTGTTCGGAGGATAAGTTATGGCATTACTGGATTTTTTTCTCTCGCGGAAAAAGAGCACAGCGAACATCGCTAAAGAGCGACTGCAGATTATTGTTGCGGAACGCCGTCGTAGTGACGCCGAGCCACATTATTTACCGCAGTTGAGGAAAGATATTCTCGAGGTTATCTGCAAGTATGTACAAATTGATCCTGAAATGGTCACCGTACAGCTTGAGCAAAAAGACGGCGATATTTCTATCCTCGAACTTAACGTGACATTACCTGAAGCCGAAGAATCTAAATAACGGCTTTGCTCAGAGAGTCATCGTTACAAAAAAGGCAGATTATTCTGCCTTTTTTATTTTCTGTTTCTTGCCAGGCTGCTGCACCTTTATTCCAAAGTAAACTTTGGATAGTTTTCGGTAAAATAGCGGCGCAAATACTCAACCGTAATACGGATTTTTGCCGACGTCGCCAGCCGGGAAACATACACCGCCCAAATATTTGCTGGTTGATAATACTCGGGCAATATGTGTATCAAGTTTCCGCTGGCAATGTTGTCGCAAACGTCCCACCATGACCGCAGGGCTATTCCCTGCCCATCAAGGCACCACTGATGTACCACTTCGCCATGATTAGACGACAGAGGCCCCGTAACTTTAATCGAATGCGCGCCCTCTTTATTACGCATTTGCCAGATACCAAACGGATGGTCGCGCTCTTTGATGACCAGACAAGGAAGAGTGGCAAGATCGTTGAGTTGCTTCGGCGTCCCATGCTGCCTCAAAAATTCCGGCGAGGCGCACAAAATACGGTAGTTAGTCGCCAGCTTGCGGGCAATCAGGTTCGGCGCGATATCATCCCCGATACGAATATCAAGATCGATGCCCTCATTCACCATATCCACCAGACGATCTTCAACATCGAACCTCAGTTCTAACTGCGGGTACTCTTTTGCCAGCGCAGACAGCGCCGGAGCCACCACCCGGCGGCCAAAACCAAAGCTACTAATTATACGCAGCATCCCCCGCGGAACCTGCCTGGCATCAGAAAGCTCGTCCATCATTTGATCGACATCCTGTAGGATCCGCTGCGCCCATTCGTAGATCCGCTCCCCCTCTTCCGTGATTGTTACGCGCCGCGTTGTTCGATGCAGCAGCACTACATTCAGCGTTTGCTCCAGCAGGGCAACGCGCTTACTGATAAAAGCCGGTGATACGCCCAGTTCCTCGGCAACGGCGGCAAATCCTGCACGACGGGCAACCTGCATAAAGACGCGTAAATCATTTAGCAGCGGCAGATTATTCATGATCTGTGTTTTATGTTTCACCAGTTAGGGGGATTAACTATTAATCAGTCAATTATAGGATAAGGGGAAAGTCAATTTTGATGGCGCACAAGTGAGAGCTGCTATGAAGAAAACCTGGCGTATCGCCGCTATCCCCGGAGATGGCATTGGTAAAGAAGTCCTGCCTGAGGGCATTCATGTGTTGCAGGCAGCCGCCGAGCGTTGGGGGTTGTCGCTCAGCTTTGAGCAAATGGAATGGGCCAGCTGCGAATACTACGCCCATCACGGCAAGATGATGCCCGATGACTGGCATGAGCAGTTGCAATCCTTCGATGCTATCTATTTTGGCGCGGTTGGCTGGCCGGACACCGTGCCTGACCACATCTCATTATGGGGTTCGCTGCTTAAGTTTCGCCGCGAATTCGACCAGTACGTCAACCTGCGACCGGTGCGCCTGTTTCCGGGAGTTCCTTGCCCACTGGTTGGCAAGCAGCCTGGCGACATTGATTTCTACGTCGTACGCGAAAACACCGAGGGAGAATACTCTGCCCTCGGCGGACGCGTGAGCGAAGGTACTGAACATGAGATGGTGATCCAGGAGTCGGTCTTCACCCGCCGTGGCGTCGACCGAATTTTGCGTTATGCCTTTGAACTGGCACAAAGTCGACCACGCAAAACGTTGACTTCGGCGACCAAATCCAATGGGCTGGCCATCAGCATGCCCTACTGGGATGAACGCGTCGAAGCGATGGCGTCACACTATCCTGAGATCCGCTGGGATAAACAGCATATTGATATTCTGTGCGCCCGCTTTGTCATGCAGCCTGAGCGATTTGACGTCGTGGTTGCTTCCAACCTGTTTGGTGACATCCTCTCCGATCTCGGTCCAGCCTGTACCGGAACGATTGGCATTGCGCCTTCTGCCAACTTAAATCCGGAACGCACCTTCCCGTCCCTGTTCGAGCCGGTACACGGTTCGGCCCCGGATATCTACGGTCAGAATATCGCCAACCCTATAGCGACTATCTGGGCTGGAGCCATGATGCTCGACTTCCTTGGCAACGGTGATGCCAACTATAAAGCCGCCCACGACGGTATTCTGGCGGCAATTGAGCAGGTCATTGCCAGCGGCCCGAAAACGCCAGATATGAAAGGCTTCGCCACCACCCAACAGGTAGGTGAAGCCATTCGTCAGGCACTGTGTCGCTAACGCGAATCCGATTAAAAACGGGAGCCCAGCTCCCGTTTTTTTAGGTTTTCTACTGTGGGTATTCCTGCAGCAGCGCGTTGAGTCGTTCTGCCATCAACTCGCCACGCCAACCGGAAATCAGCTCCGGTAGAGTCTGCTGTGACTTTAATTTCCAGTGCCAGTTGAGTAGCTGGTTGATTTGACGGCGTGAAGCCAGCAGCTCGACGCTAAGATTATGTTCCGCACTCACTTCAGCAACCAGCGTCTTAATGGCTTTGAACGCCTTGCGATAGCCTGGCATATCCATCAAATTCAGCAGCGGCTGCGGCAGCGACTCTTCCGGTAAGGCCTGTGCCTTCTCTACCAGGGAGATCAGCGTCTTGCCGTGGAAGCGAATTTCGCTCCCGGAAAGTCCCAGACTATCCAGCTCACCCAGACTCCCTGGCATATAACGAGCGACCGACCACAGGTGTTCTTCACGCACCACAAAGTTCACCGCCAGATCGCGCTCACGAGCTTTACGCAGTCGCCAGTCGGCAAGCAGTTGCAGGCAGGCCAACTGGCGGGTACGCAGTTGCCAGGCGTTGGTGATGTCGCGCCATGCGTCTTCAGGTGCCAGAACCTCCTGGCGACGCTGCTGCATTAAGCGACATTCGTCCAGTGCGGCTGGCAGCCAGCCGCTGGCTTCAGTTTCGACCATCAGTTTTGTGGTGATCGGTAATAGATACCAGACATCAGCCGCCGCGTACTCACACTGACGCTCGGTCAGCGGTCTGGCCAGCCAGTCGGTACGCGACTCGCTTTTGTCGAGCGCCACGCCCGTAAACTCTTCCACCATCGCGGCAAAGCCCCACGACAGCGGACGACCGCAAAAAGCAGCCAGAATTTGTGTATCAATCAACGGCTGCGGCAGTTCGCCAAAAGTGTTGAGAAACACTTCCAGATCTTCGCTACCTGCATGTAGGAATTTGGTGATGGCAGTATCACGCAGAATATCGCGCAGCGGCGACCAGTCGGTGATCCCCTGCGGATCAATCAGAGCAACGTGTTTGCCATCAAACAGCTGGATCAGCCCCAACTGCGGATAATAGGTACGCGTGCGAACAAATTCTGTATCCAGGGCTATCGCCGGAAATTCACGGACGGCTTCGCACAGCGTGGCCAACGCGTCGTCCGTGGTGATCATTTGATAATTCAAATCGTGCTCTCTTAGGTTTGCGCCAAAAAAAACGCCGGATTACCCGGCGTTTTCTGCTGGCTGACTTAACGCTCAGCCTTTATTGTCCACTTTGGCGCGCGCTTCGTCACGTAATTCTCGTCGCAAAATTTTACCGACGTTAGATTTCGGCAACTCATCGCGAAACTCCACCAGCTTCGGTACTTTATAGCCCGTCAGGTGACGACGACAGAAAGTGACCAGCGCTTCATCGGTTAACGAGGCGTCTTTCTTCACCACGAAAATTTTTACCGCTTCACCGCTGCTGCCGGACGGAACACCAACCGCAGCCACTTCCTGCACGCCAGGATGTTGCATAACCACGTCTTCAATTTCGTTCGGATAGACGTTAAAGCCGGACACGAGGATCATGTCCTTCTTACGATCGACAATACGCAGGAAGCCTTCATCATCCATCACTGCAATATCGCCGGTGTGCAGCCAGCCGTCTTTGACGATTTCGTCAGTGGCGTCTGGTCGCTGCCAGTAGCCCAGCATCACCTGCGGGCCTTTCACGCAGAGCTCCCCCGGTTCTCCCGGCGGCACTTCGTTGTCGTCGTCGTCCACCAGCTTGACCTCGGTGGAAGGCACCGGTAACCCGATACTGCCGCTGTGGTAGTCGATATCGTGAGGGTTGACGCTTACCAACGGCGCGCACTCCGTCAGGCCGTAGCCTTCCAGCAGATACTGACCTGTCAGCTTCACCCAACGTTCAGCTACCGCCTGTTGAACCGGCATTCCGCCACCTGCCGAGAGGTGCAGTGAAGAGAAATCCAGTTGCTGGAACTCTTTGTTATTCAGCAGCGCGTTAAACAGCGTATTGACGCCAGTCATCGCGGTAAATGGATACTTCGCCAGCTCTTTTACCAGCCCCGGAATATCACGCGGGTTAGTAATCAGCAGGTTTTGACCACCTAGCTCAATAAACAGCAGGCAGTTCATCGTTAGCGCAAAAATGTGATACAGCGGTAGGGCCGTTACCACCAGCTCTTTACCCGGATGCAGCAACGGGCCATAGGTGGCGTTAACCTGCTCCAGGTTAGCCAGCATGTTGCGGTGTGTAAGCATCGCGCCTTTCGCCACGCCGGTTGTCCCGCCAGTATATTGCAGGAACGCCAAATCTTCCGACACGACTTCGGGCTTCACATACTGCATGCGATAACCGTTTTGCAGCGCACTGCGAAACGAGATGGCATCCGGCAGGTGATATTTCGGCACCAGACGCTTGATATACTTGACGACGAAGTTAACCAGCGTCCCTTTGGCGGTGGACAGCTGATCGCCCATACGCGTCAGGATCACGTGTTGCACAGACGTTTTATCGACTACTTTTTCCAGCGTGTGGGCAAAGTTAGATACGATGACAATCGCCGACGCACCGCTATCGTTGAGCTGATGTTCCAGCTCGCGAGGCGTGTACAGCGGGTTTACGTTCACGACGATCATGCCGGCACGTAAAATCCCAAACAGTGCGACCGGATATTGCAGCAGATTCGGCATCATCAGCGCGACGCGATCGCCCTTTTTCAGCCCGAGCCCCTGTTGCAAATAAGCGGCAAACGCACGGCTACGCTCTTCAAGCTTGCGGAAGGTCATCACCTCCCCCATGTTTACAAACGCGGGCTGATCGGCATACCGTCTTACTGAGTGTTCAAAGAGTTCCACCAGGGATTGATAACGGTCAGGATTGATCTCCGCAGGAACACCAGCGGGATAACGGTTAAGCCAAACCTTTTTCAATACATCACCTCTAAAATGCGTATTCGTCGTCATCACAACCCCAGACAATAAACAAACTATTAACATAATATTAACTCAGCGTACCAGTTTGTTTATTACACAAAGACAAGGTTGCGAAGCACGTCACTATTTATTTTTCTTATATCCACGTTAATGCAGAAACAGCGGACAGGCCGCTGTTTCTTTTACCAATAAAACAAAGAGTTACTCTGTTACTATGGTCTGAACCTGTGCCGGGCCGGGATTGTACCAGCCCCATCCGCCATAGCCACCGTAAGGCCAGCCACGCGCACCGTAGAACCAGGGGTCGATAGGCTGAGGCGGCATGACAATCTGCTGAGTAATATGCCAGCGTTTATAACCGGTTACCTGCATCAGCATGAATTTATACGGCGTATTACCTATTTTTCCGTCCACCGTACCGCTAATCGGGCCGACGACGGTGACCAGTTGCCCGCGAAAGTCCACCGGGTCGAGGAAGCCATTTACGTCAGCATAAATCCGCCCGCGAGAGGCTTCACCCAGCACTGGACGCGCACCACTATCGAGCGGAACGGTAGCAATTTCCAGACGGGATTTTCCCTGCTGGTTCTGAATATCCACCACTTTGCCACCAAAACGCGCTTCCTGTCCGACATACAGCTGCGGCGCATTCATCACCCGCACCAGATCCTGCTGCGGCATCGGGCTCGAACCTTTAATCGCATCCGGGATGGTGACGCAGCCGCTAAGCATTAACGCCAAGGCCCCCGCCAACACACCTTTCAATAACTGCTTTTGCACCGCCATATTGCGACTCCCTTTTCTTAGCTTCTGCCCCGGCCTGTTCACAATGCTGTGCACCGACGTCTATGAAAATTAACCGGGGATGTACTACTAAGATTCATTCTTTACCGGGAAGTTTCTTCCACGCCACGGTGTTACGTAAATAAACCGGTTCCGCGTGTTCGACCGCTACGGTCTTACCCGCAGCCAGCATTTGCGTGGCGACAGGCAGCATATCTTCAGCCGCAGGAAGCAGCACGTCACCATCGCTGAACGTCAGACCGCTGTCTTTACCAAGCTCAGGCCAGGCTGGCCATCCCGTCCCAACAGTTACCCACTCGCCAGAAAGCTGCAGTAAACGCTCATGTACCTGCTCGGGGGTTAACACCGCTTCGGTTTCTTCACCGTGCCAGTTGCCGTTGTCATCACGCTGGTATTCGGCCCAGTAGACTTCGCCCATTCGCGCATCAATCGCCGCCAGTACACGAGTCGCGCCCGACTTACGCCAGGCGCCCTGCGCCATGGTCGCCAGGGTGGAGACGCCGATCATCGGTAAGTTTGCGCCTAACGCCAGCCCCTGAGCAATGCCAATACCGATACGTACGCCGGTGAAACTGCCGGGACCGCGACCAAACGCCAGGGCGTCGATATCGGTTAACGTGAGATCGGCAGCGGCCAGGATTTCCTGAACCATCGGTAAAATTCGTTGGGTGTGTTCTCGTGGGCAAAGCTCAAAGTGAGCCTTGATAGTACCGTCATTCCACAGGGCAACAGAGCACGCCTCTGTGGCGGTATCGATAGCCAGAATTCGCATGGGTGTTTGTGATCAGATCAATAAATTTGGCGCGCATCTTACCACACTCCGTAACAAATTACTCAGTCGTTGGTATGGCAAGAAAGCGAACCGCGCGAGCTATGTCACGCGTCCGCGGCGCAGGAGGAAGACTCGCCAGGAAGGTGGCGCCGTATGGCCGCATAACCAGACGATTGTCGCAAATCACCAGCACGCCGCGATCGTCAGCATCACGTATCAGACGCCCTACCCCCTGCTTCAGGGTGATTACCGCATCCGGCAACTGGACGTCTTCAAACGGATCGCCGCCGCGCAGTCGACAATCCTCCATTCGGGCTTTTAACAGCGGGTCGTCCGGCGAGGTAAACGGAAGTTTGTCGATTATCACCAGCGACAGCGTATCACCGCGCACGTCCACGCCTTCCCAGAAGCTGCTGGTGGCAACCAGTAGCGCATTACCTGCGCTGACAAACTGCTGTAACAGTTGCCCTTTACTGGTTTCGCCCTGCAGCAGAACGGGAAGCGTCATGGTGGCGCGGAATTGTTCCGCCAGATCGCGCATCATCGCGTGCGAAGTGCACAGCATAAAGCAGCGACCGTTGTTCGCTTCGATAATAGGTCGCAGCATGGATGCTAACTGACGCGCAGCCCCCGGCTGGTTGGTTTGCGGGAGATTACGCGGCACGCACAGCAGCGCCTGGCGCGTGTAATCAAATGGACTCGGCAATAACATCGACTCGGCATCTTCAATCCCCAACCTCGCGGTAAAATGATGAAGGTCATCGTTTACCGACAGCGTCGCGGAAGTAAAAATCCAGCAGCCCGGCTTTTGTTCCATCACTTCTTTGAATTTATCCGCCACAGTGAGCGGCGTCAGCGCGAGAGTGAAATGGCGGGAGGTGCATTCATACCAGTAGCTGAAGCCTGGCTGGTTTATCTCTTTCAGACGCTTCAGGCGCGCACGGTAAAGTGTGGCGCGTTCAAACGCGGCATCCAGCAACGCCGAACGCCCAAGAGACAGCTTCGCCACGTCATAACATAGCTCCAGCGTGTCATCGAGCAGCAAAAACGCGCGCTGTACGCGCTGGTCGGCCAGCAGTTCCCGCAGGTTTCCGCGATAGCCCGGCTCACCAAGTTGCAAGCGGAAGTCCTGAGCGCTTTGTGCAAGGCGATCGGCGCACTTTTGCAACTGCTGAGTGTCTTTCAGCTCGGTGCGATAGGCAATGGTGATGTCTTTCGCCAGGTCTAACAGTTGGCGACTGGAGAGCGATTGACCAAAGTACTGGCTGGCGATATCCGGTAGCTGATGCGCTTCATCGAAGATCATTACATCAGCTTCCGGGATCAATTCGCCAAACCCGCTTTCTTTTACCACCATATCAGCGAGAAACAGATGGTGGTTAACCACGACGACATCTGCATCCATCGCTTTTTTACGCGCTTTCACGACAAAACACTCTTTATATAGCGGGCAGTCGCTACCCAGACAGTTGTCATTAGTGCTGGTGACCAACGGCCAGGCCTGAGAGTCCTCCGCCACGCTGACGCAGGTGCTGATGTCCCCATCAAGGGTTTGATTTGACCAGGAGCGCAGCAGGATGACGTCGCTTAACGTTTGTACCGGCAAGTCACCACCCGCCAGCGCCTGCTGTTCGAGACGTTCAAGGCACAGATAGTTTGAACGCCCTTTCAGCAGCGCCAGTTTACCGGTGAACTTTAGTGCCTTAGCGACGGTCGGGAGATCGCGGCTGTATAGCTGATCCTGCAACGCCTTCGAGCCCGTGGAGACAATGACCTTCTTTCCGGCACGCAGCGCTGGGGCAAGATAAGCATAGGTTTTACCCGTCCCGGTTCCGGCTTCTACCACCAACGGTTGTGATTTTTCGATGGCATGACTGACGGCGATGGCCATCTGCCGCTGTGGTTCTCGCGGTTTAAAACCCGGTATTGCTTTAGCCAACTGACCGTCTGCTGCAAAATCGTCCGTCACACTGCCCCCTGTTCATTTGAACAGGGATTATGTCAGGCCAGCAGCTCTTTCGCCAGTTGAAGAGGTGACGTGGGCACAACATTATGGCAGTCTTGGCGCAACCCAAAGCCATTTGAAAACACGTAAATGAGGAATGATTTATGACGATTGTGCGCATTGATGCCGAAGCGCGTTGGTCCGACGTGGTTATCCACAACAACACGCTGTATTACACTGGCGTGCCGGAAAATCTGGATGCAGACGCTTTTGAGCAAACGGCAAATACGCTGGCGCAAATTGATGCGGTGCTGGAAAAACAAGGCAGCAACAAGTCACGTATTCTTGATGCCACCCTGTTTTTGGCAGACAAAAACGATTTTGCCGCCATGAACAAAGCCTGGGACGCGTGGGTTGTTGCGGGTCACGCGCCGGTACGTTGTACCGTTCAGGCCGGGTTGATGAACCCGAAATACAAAGTTGAGATTAAGATTATCGCTGCAGTTTAAGCGGCGTTATTCGTCTTCATCTTCAAAACGCGCCACAATCCGCTCGCCGGTATGACTGGCGCGTAACTCTTCAGCAACAAGAGCAATGGCTTGTCCGCTGCTCATCCCCTGCGACATCAGCTCCTGAATACGCTCTACCGCTTTTTGCTGCTGCTCATGACTGAGTGAAGGTAAACCTGCAAACATTGTTAACTCCTGCTAAATTGTCTGCGCTAATTATTTCATGCTACCGGGCAGTTAGCCAGTAGAGTAGCAACGAGTCAGGACTGATGAAGACGTTATCTCCCGCAGTAATCACATTACCCTGGCGTCAGGACGCCGCTGAACGCTATTTTTCGACATTAAGCCATCTGCCCTGGGCGATGCTGCTGCATTCGGGTCAAGCCGACCATCCGCATAACCGCTTTGATATTCTGGTGGCGGATCCCGTCACCACGCTTGTTACGCGAGCTACAGAGACCGTAGTGCAGGACGGGCACGCAACCTCGCGCTCGCTTGATGATCCCATGACGGTATTACATTCCGCACTAATCGCACACAAGATTCACCCCGAATATCACCCCGACCTGCCGTTTCAGGGCGGTGCGTTAGGTCTGTTTGGCTACGATCTTGGCCGACGCTTCGAATCTCTGCCCACTATTGCAGAGCGCGATATTACGCTACCGGATATGGCCGTTGGCATTTACGACTGGGCACTGATTGTCGATCACCAGTTGCAGACCGTATCGCTGCTCAGCCATACCGATGTCGAGGCTCGCCTGAAATGGCTCGACGCGCAACAACCGCCAACGCGTGAGCCGTTTACATTAACTTCGGCGTGGCAGTCTAATATGAGCCGTGCTCAGTACGGCGAAAAATTCCGCCAGGTGCAGGATTATCTGCACAGCGGAGACTGTTACCAGGTCAATCTTGCCCAGCGTTTTCAGGCGCATTACCAGGGCGATGAGTGGCAGGCATTTGTCACACTCAATCACGCCAACCGCGCCCCGTTTAGTGCATTTATTCGTCTTGAGGAAGGTGCAATCCTCAGCCTTTCGCCGGAACGATTTATTCTGCTGGAAAACCAGCACATACAGACGCGTCCGATTAAAGGCACGCTACCGAGGCTTGAAGATACCGATGCCGATCGTGAGCAGGCCCGGCGACTGGCGAATTCGCCGAAGGATCGTGCGGAAAACCTAATGATCGTCGATTTGATGCGTAATGATATTGGCCGCGTTGCCGTACCGGGTTCGGTACAGGTTCCGGAGCTGTTTATCGTCGAACCGTTCCCTGCCGTTCATCATTTGGTCAGCACCATTACCGCACGTCTGCCAGAGTCATTATACGCCACCGATCTGTTACGCGCCGCCTTCCCCGGCGGCTCTATTACCGGCGCGCCGAAAGTGCGGGCGATGGAAATTATCGACGAACTTGAGCCGCAAAGACGCAACGCCTGGTGCGGCAGCATTGGTTATCTGAGCTTTTGCGGCAATATGGATACCAGCATTACCATTCGCACGCTGACAGCCACAAACGGAAAAATTTATTGCTCCGCAGGCGGTGGTATTGTTGCAGACAGTCAGGAAGACGCTGAATATCAGGAAACATTTGATAAAGTGAATCGCATTTTGCACCAACTGGAGAATTGACACGTGGAATACAGCAGCCTGACGCTTGATGATTTTTTATCGCGCTTTCAACTCCTGCGCCCGCAGGTCAATCATGCCGCGTTAAACCAGCGCCAGGCCGCCGTACTGATCCCCGTCGTGCGTCGCCCACAGCCGGGGTTGCTGTTAACCCAGCGTTCCGTTCACCTGCGCAAGCACGCCGGACAGGTCGCATTCCCCGGTGGGGCGGTGGATAGCAGTGATGCCTCGTTAATTGCCGCCGCCCTTCGCGAAGCGCAGGAGGAGGTGGCGATCCCACCTTCATGCGTAGAAGTGATTGGCGTTCTGCCGCCTGTCGACAGCGTGACCGGTTTCCAGGTCACCCCTGTGGTAGGCATTATCCCGCCTAATCTGCCGTATCGCGCCAGTGAAGATGAAGTTTCCGCAGTGTTCGAAATGCCGCTGGCCCAGGCCCTGCATTTAGGTCGTTACCACCCGTTGGATATTTACCGTCGTGGCGATTCACATCGCGTATGGCTTTCCTGGTATGAGCAATATTTCGTCTGGGGAATGACTGCCGGAATAATTCGTGAGCTGGCGCTGCAAATTGGCGTCAAGCCCTGACTATACTTATCTTTACGCACACAATAGACAACTTGAAACTCAGGTCACAACATTAGTAAAACCGCGGTTATCTATTAGTTTAATTCATGTGAATAGTTAAGCCGATCGCCGCGTTCCCTCTTACACTATGCGCAGTTATAACATCGTTACTGGAAAGCCCAGTCGCCCTGTAGGAGTATTATCGTGATTAGTCTATTCGACATGTTTAAGGTGGGGATTGGTCCCTCATCTTCCCATACCGTAGGGCCTATGAAGGCGGGTAAACAGTTCGTCGATGACCTGGTCGAAAAAGGATTACTGGACAGCGTTACTCGTGTCGCCGTCGACGTGTATGGTTCACTGTCGCTCACGGGTAAAGGTCACCACACCGATATCGCCATTATTATGGGTCTGGCGGGCAATGAGCCTGCTACCGTGGATATTGATAGCATCCCAGGATTTATCCGCGACGTAGAAACGCGTGGACGCCTGCTGCTTGCGCAGGGTCAGCACGAAGTGGATTTCCCGCAGAATGACGGGATGCGTTTTCACAACGGCAACCTGCCGCTGCATGAAAACGGAATGCAGATCCATGCGTACAATGGCGAAACCGTCATTTATAGCAAAACCTACTACTCAATCGGCGGTGGATTCATCGTTGATGAAGAACATTTTGGTCAGGATGCCTCGGGCGAGGTCAGCGTGCCTTATCCGTTCAAATCCGCTACTGAAATGCTGGAATATTGTAACAGCACCGGCCTGTCTCTCTCTGGCATGGCAATGCAGAACGAACTTGCGCTGCACAGTAAAAAAGAGATTGAAGAGTACTTTGGCCACGTCTGGCAAACCATGCAGGCATGTATCGATCGTGGCATGAACACCGAAGGTGTGTTGCCGGGTCCGCTGCGCGTTCCTCGCCGTGCTTCAGCCCTGCGTCGTATGCTGGTTTCCAGCGATAAGCTGTCCAACGATCCAATGAACGTGATCGACTGGGTGAACATGTTTGCGTTGGCCGTTAACGAAGAAAACGCCGCGGGCGGTCGCGTAGTGACAGCGCCAACCAACGGTGCCTGCGGTATCGTGCCTGCGGTACTGGCCTATTACGATCATTTCATTGAGTCCGTTAGCCCGGATATCTATACCCGCTATTTCCTGGCGGCCGGTGCGATTGGCGCGTTGTACAAAATGAACGCCTCTATCTCCGGTGCAGAAGTAGGTTGTCAGGGTGAAGTGGGCGTAGCCTGCTCCATGGCTGCCGCGGGTCTGGCTGAACTGTTAGGCGCAAGCCCGGAGCAGGTGTGTGTTGCTGCTGAAATCGGCATGGAACATAACCTCGGGTTAACCTGCGATCCGGTTGCCGGTCAGGTACAGGTTCCGTGCATTGAGCGTAACGCAATTGCTTCAGTGAAGGCGATCAACGCTGCGCGTATGGCAATGCGCCGTACCAGCGCGCCGCGCGTCTCGCTGGATAAAGTCATTGAGACTATGTACGAAACGGGTAAAGACATGAACGCCAAATACCGCGAAACGTCACGCGGTGGCCTGGCGATCAAAGTTCAATGTGACTAATACTTAATTTTCGCCCATCTGCGACGGATGGGCGAATTTGCCCCCTCTCCCTCGTCTACTGTAATTTTCCCCACTACACTTGCTCTGTTGCTGTTGGCTTCTGTGACCAACGGCTTATCGGGCGGCCCGCATGCAAACAGCACAACGGATCATTAAAAATTATCGCCGGAATCGCTTAATCGTCTGCACAGTATGTGCACTACTGACGCTCATCCTCACATTAACTATCCGATTTATTTCGGAGCGTAATTTAAATCACCGAAATATCGTCACCTTTGCCAACCATGCTGTAGAAGAACTGGATGACGTGCTTTTACCCTTGCAGACCGGACGGGATGTATTGCTGCCGTTGATTGGCCTCCCCTGCTCAGTGGCGCGTTTACCCTTAAGCAAACATGCCGCAAGGTTGCAAACGGTGCGTTCTATTAATCTGATTCAAAGCGGGATCCTCTATTGCTCCAGCATTTTTGGTTATCGTAATGTTCCCATTAGTCAACTGCAGCCCGAATTACCCAGCAGGGAACCGCAACTGCTGCTGTCTACCGACCATTCGTTGATTAAAGGCAGTCCGATTCTGACTCAGTGGTATCCGTCCTCTGCCGATGGTGAAGATGGCGTGCTGGAAATCGTCAATATTGACTTATTGTCGTCTATGTTGCTTGAACCCCAGCCGCCGCAGATCACCGATGCCAGCTTAACCGTTGGTAATCGGCATCTACTGTATGATCAAGGTGTTGTCGATACTCTGCCTAAGCTAAATGATGAAAAACGCTACCAGCTTTCATCTCAACATTTTCCGTTTACCATTAGCGTCACCGGCCCCGGTCCCAGTGAGTTGGCGGTAAAACACCTGCCAACACAGCTGCCGCTGGCGGTTATCCTAAGTTTATTAGTGGGTTATCTGGCATGGCTGGCTACCGCCAGCAGAATGAGTTTCTCATGGGAGATTAATCTGGCCCTTGCTGCTCGGGAATTCGAACTATTTTGCCAGCCGCTGCTTAATGCGCAAACCCAGCAATGCATGGGCGTGGAAATCCTTTTACGCTGGAATAACCCGCGCCAGGGTTGGATCTCTCCGGAAGTGTTTATTCCCATCGCTGAGGAGCACAACCTGATTGTACCGCTTACCCGCCATGTCATCGCAGAAACCATTCAGCAACGACACGTTTTCCCGATGAGCAGCCAGTTTCATATTGGGATTAATGTCGCCGCCAGCCATTTTCGTAATGGTACGTTGCTAAAAGATCTTAATCAGTACTGGTTCAGCCAGCACCCAATCCAGCAATTGGTTATCGAACTGACCGAACGCGATGCGTTACTGGATGTGGATTATCGGGTCGTACGCGAATTAAATCGGCTTGGCGTAAAACTGGCGATTGATGATTTCGGTACCGGCAATAGCTCGCTCTCCTGGCTGGAAAAGCTCCGCCCGGATGTGCTGAAGATCGATAAATCATTTACTTCGGCAATAGGAACAGACGCCGTGAACTCAACCGTCACAGACATCATTATCGCTTTGGGGAAAAAATTGAATATAGAACTGGTGGCGGAAGGCGTTGAAACACAGGCGCAAGCTCAGCATTTGCGCCGACACGGCGTACATTTATTGCAAGGTTTTCTGTATGCCAAGCCAATGCCGCTGCGCGATTTTCCAAAATGGCTGGCGGGCAGCACGCCGCCGCCCACCCGGCATAACGGGAGACACAGTATGCCCGTCATGCCGTTTCGCTAAACCCGGTTACTCGTCTTCGTCGTGAGCGGGTTGTTCTTTAACAATGCGAACTAAATCCACACGATAGTCATTCGCTTCGACAATCGTAATGCTCAGCGGTGCGACCTCGATAACATCACCTACACGAGGAATATGGCCGTTAGCCGCAATGACTAAACCTGCCACCGTAGCGATGTCTTCGTCTTCATTCACTAACGTATCCACGTCCAGCGCCTGTTGCAACGCATGCAGATCGGTACCGCCTTTGACCAACCAACCGCCTGCATCAGCTATAATTTCAGGCGTTTCATCGGCATCAGGGAATTCACCGGCGATGGCTTCTAATACATCCAGCGGCGTGACCAGACCCTGTACTACGCCAAACTCGTTTGTGACGATAACGAAGCTACCGCGGGCACGACGCAGAACGCCTAACAGATTGATCGGGTCCAGCGTTTCCGGAACAACAATAGCCGGAGAAGCAGAGGCAATCGCCGCCACATCCACACCGTCTTCCAGCGCCACCAGCAGCTCTTTAGCACGCACGATACCGATGATTTCATCCAGTTCACCACGACATACCGGGAACAGGCTATGAGGTGACGAAAGCAACTGCTCGCGAATTTCCTCCACGCTCAGGTCTGCATCAACCCAACTGATCTCCCCACGAGGCGTCATAATGCCGCGTAATGAACGCGACGCCAAAGAGAGGACGCCGTTGATCATATAGCGTTCTTCTTCTACAAATGCGCCTTCCGGGACGGGAACCGGTACCGGATTGTCGGATTCCATCTGCACGCTGGCCTGACGTTTACCGCCCATCAGACGGAGAATCGCATCGGCAGTACGAGCACGCAATGGCAGCGTCGACTGGTGACGAATAAAGTTACGACGGGCAATCTGGTTAAACAGCTCAATGATGATTGAGAAACCAATCGCCGCATACAGATAGCCTTTCGGAATGTGGAAGCCAAACCCTTCGGCAACCAGACTCAGACCAATCATCAACAGGAAGCTCAGACACAGCACCACCACCGTCGGGTGTTGGTTCACAAATCGGGTCAACGGCTTAGAGGCCAACAGCATCACGGCCATGGCAATCACTACTGCCGCCATCATCACTGGCAGATGGTTGACCATACCGACCGCCGTAATCACAGCATCCAGCGAGAACACTGCATCGAGGATGACAATCTGCGTTACGACAACCCAAAAGCTCGCATACCCTTTCGTCTGCCCGGTATCATGTTCACGGTTTTCCAGCCGCTCATGCAGCTCTGTCGTAGCCTTGAACAAGAGGAAGATACCCCCCAGCAGCATAATCAGATCGCGCCCCGAGAACGCATAGTCCATTACCGTGAACAGCGGCTTTGTCAGCGTCACCATCCACGAAATCACGGACAACAGGCCCAGACGCATAATCAGTGCCAGTGACAAACCGATTAAACGCGCTTTATCTCGCTGTTTCGGCGGCAGCTTATCAGCCAGGATCGCAATGAAGACCAGGTTATCAATACCCAGAACAATTTCAAGAACGACAAGCGTGAGCAAACCCACCCAAATCTGCGGGTCCATTAATAATTCCATGACAAGCTCCTGCTTAAGGAATGACCAAACTGCGCGCTGAGGATCTCAGGCGTTAAAGCGATATGCAGAGAAAATTTGTGGCAAAAAGTGCCAATCTGACAGGCTTGATACGGCCTGAAGGTGAAATGACGTCGGTGACGATCCATATGGTGGGCTACTGCCCTATACTCCTGAGTAATTAAACAGATGCTAAACATAACAGAGAGAAGCGGTTTTTAGCAAAGATTTACCTTCCTTTGCAATAAGTTGTTTCGGAGATATTTTACCCTTCGAAATTTCTTTTAATCGGAAGTTAAATTACGGATCTTCATCACATAAAATATTTTTTTCGATATCTAAAATAATTCACGAAAATCATAGGTTTTTCTTTGTAACCCTTATCTGAATCGATTCGATTGCGGACGACGATTCAAATACATCTTCACGTTGATGTGTTAACGATAATAAAGGAGGTAGCAAGTGACCATTGCTATTGTAATAGGCACACATGGTTGGGCTGCAGAGCAGTTACTTAAGACGGCAGAAATGCTGTTAGGCGAGCAGGAAAATGTCGGCTGGATAGATTTCGTTCCAGGCGAAAATGCCGAAACGCTGATCGAAAAGTACAACGCTCAGTTGGCAAAACTCGATACCAGTAAAGGCGTGCTGTTTCTCGTTGACACATGGGGAGGCAGCCCGTTTAACGCTGCAAGCCGCATTGTCGTCGATAAAGAGCATTACGAAGTTATCGCCGGTGTGAACATTCCCATGCTGGTTGAAACCTTCATGGCGCGTGATGACAACCCGAGCTTTGATGAATTAGTGGCACTGGCCGTTGAAACCGGTAGCGAAGGCGTGAAAGCGCTGAAAGCCAAACCGGTTGAGAAAGCCGCTCCTGCCCCAGTAGCAGCACCCAAAGCAGCAGCTCCCGCCAAACCGATGGGTCCGAACGATTATATGCAGATCGGCCTGGCGCGTATTGATGACCGTTTAATCCATGGTCAGGTGGCAACTCGCTGGACCAAAGAAACCAACGTAACACGCATTATCGTCGTCAGTGATGAAGTTGCCGCCGATACCGTGCGTAAAACGCTGCTGACTCAGGTAGCACCTCCGGGTGTGACGGCGCATGTGGTTGATGTCGCGAAAATGATCCGCGTCTACAACAACCCTAAATATGCAGGTGAGCGTGTGATGCTGTTGTTCACCAACCCAACCGACGTAGAACGTATCGTTGAAGGTGGTGTGAAAATTACCTCCGTAAACATTGGCGGTATGGCTTTCCGTCAGGGTAAAACGCAGGTAAACAACGCAATTTCTGTCGATGACAAAGACATCGAAGCCTTCAAGAAACTCAACGAACGCGGTATTGAGCTTGAGGCACGTAAGGTTTCTACCGATCAGAAACTGAAAATGATGGATTTGATTGCCAAGGTGAAATAATTCCCTGGCATTTACTTAGTTTTCACACTTAAGTCTGTATAGCAATAGGAGAAGTACAATGGAGATTACCACTCTTCAGATTGTGCTGGTGTTCATCGTCGCATGTATCGCGGGTATGGAATCGGTACTCGATGAATTTCAGTTCCACCGTCCGTTGGTGGCCTGTACGCTGATTGGTGCCGTTCTCGGGGACATGAAAACCGGTATTATCATCGGTGGTACCCTGGAAATGATCGCCCTGGGCTGGATGAACATCGGTGCTGCGGTTGCACCAGATGCGGCACTGGCCTCAATTATCTCTACCGTTCTGGTTATCGCAGGTCACCAAAGCATTGGTGCCGGTATCGCGCTGGCTATCCCACTGGCAGCCGCAGGCCAGGTACTGACCATTATCGTTCGTACTATCACCGTAGCATTCCAGCACGCAGCGGATAAGGCGGCCGAAAACGGTAACCTGACGGCACTCTCCTGGCTGCATGTATCCTCTCTGTTCCTGCAGGCTATGCGTATCGCTATCCCAGCGGTAATCGTAGCGATTTCTGTTGGTACCAGTGAAGTTCAGAGCATGCTTAACGCCATTCCGGAAGTCGTGACCGGCGGTCTGAACATCGCAGGCGGTATGATCGTGGTGGTTGGTTATGCGATGGTCATCAACATGATGCGCGCAGGCTACCTGATGCCATTCTTCTACCTCGGCTTCGTCACCGCGGCATTTACTAACTTCAACCTGGTTGCTCTGGGTGTGATTGGCGCAGTAATGGCGATCCTCTACATTCAGCTGAGCCCGAAATATAACCGCGTAGCCGGTGCACCTGCTGCGGCGGCTGGCAATAACGATCTCGATAACGAACTGGACTAGCAGGTGAGCGAAATGGTTGATATGACTAAAACTACCACCGAGAAAAAACTCACTCCGAGTGACATTCGTGGCGTGTTCATTCGTTCTAACCTGTTTCAGGGTTCATGGAACTTCGAACGTATGCAGGCGCTGGGTTTCTGTTTCTCCATGGTGCCGGCTATCCGCCGCTTGTACCCGGAAAACAACGACGCACGTAAGCAAGCGATTAAGCGTCACCTGGAATTCTTTAACACCCATCCGTACGTAGCGGCTCCAGTACTGGGCGTTACGCTGGCGATGGAAGAACAGCGTGCAAACGGCGCAGAGATTGACGATGGTGCCATCAACGGTATCAAAGTTGGTCTGATGGGTCCGCTGGCAGGCGTCGGCGACCCGATCTTCTGGGGTACCGTTCGCCCAGTATTCGCCGCGCTCGGCGCAGGTATCGCGATGAGCGGCAGCCTGCTGGGGCCATTGCTGTTCTTCGTTCTGTTTAACCTGGTTCGTCTGGCAACCCGTTATTACGGTGTGGCATATGGCTACCGTAAAGGTGTCGATATCGTTAAAGATATGGGCGGCGGCTTCCTGCAGAAACTGACTGAGGGGGCGTCAATCCTCGGCCTGTTTGTCATGGGGGCATTGGTTAACAAGTGGACGCACGTAAACATTCCACTGGTGGTTTCTACTATCACCGGTCAGGATGGTCAGACTCGTGTTACCACTGTGCAGACTATCCTTGACCAGCTGATGCCGGGTCTGGTTCCTCTGCTGCTGACATTCGCCTGTATGTGGCTGCTGCGTAAGAAAGTGAATCCGCTGTGGATCATCGTTGGCTTCTTCGTCATCGGTATCGCGGGCTACGCTGTCGGACTGCTCGGCCTGTAAAACTGTTGTACGTCACCGGGGGCTTGCCCCCGGTTTTTCTATTTAGAGGGTTGAGGATTCATGACTATCACGGACCTGGTGCTGGTTCTATTTATCTTTTCGCTGCTGGCGTATGCCATTTACGATCAGTTCATCATGCCCCGCCGTAATGGCCCTACTCTGCTTACTGTCGCCCTGCTTCCCCGCAGCAGAGTCGACAGCGTTATCTTCCTTGGCCTGGTAGCTATTCTTATCTACAACAACATCACCAGCCACGGCGCGCAATTTACCACATGGTTATTATGTGCACTGGTATTGATGGGTTTGTATCTGTTCTGGATCCGTACGCCAAAAATCATCTTCAAGCAGAAAGGTTTTTTCTTCGCCAACGTCTGGATTGAATATAACCGCATTAAAGAGATGAATTTATCTGAAGACGGTGTATTGGTGATGCAATTAGAACATCGAAGATTGTTGATTCGCGTACGAAATATAGACGATCTTGAGAGAATATATAAACTATTAATTTCAAATCAATAGCTTATAAATATAGCCTGAACTATGTTTTTATATATCAGTGTAAAAGCAAACATAGCCAAGGCTATATTTCACTGTCCTCAATGTTATTTATTTTAACGTTTTATTTATAAATAAATCTAAATGAAAATCGTTTTCAACTAGAAGTCAAATATTATTTCTGCGTTTCTTGTTTTATATTCTCAAAATATGTTAAGGTTGCGCCCGTCGTTGGGGAGTAGCCGATTTCCAGACTCCGGAAATGTACGTGTCAACATACTCGTTGAAAAACGTGGCACGTACGGACTGAACTTACAGGTTCAGTCAGGCGAGACCATAGGCACATCAACTGCAATGCATATTTGAATGGCGCTGTATTTACAGTGATTCCAGCCTGTATGCATGGTTACTGGGGGCAGTGATGTGTTTTATGGATACCCCGGTCAGGACGCTGTTATGAATCTCACCGCTACCGTTCTTCTCGCTTTCGGCATGTCGATGGATGCTTTCGCCGCATCAATTGGCAAAGGCGCCACCCTGCATAAACCCAAATTTTCTGAAGCATTGCGCACCGGACTGATATTCGGCGCAGTTGAAACGCTTACGCCACTGATTGGCTGGGGCATGGGGATGCTGGCCAGCAAATTCGTGTTGGAGTGGAACCATTGGATCGCCTTCATTCTGCTGATTTTTTTAGGCGGACGAATGATAATCGAAGGTTTTCGCGACAACGGCGATGAAGAGGAAGAACCGCAGCGCCGCCACGGTTTCTGGCTGCTGGTTACCACCGCCATTGCCACCAGTCTCGACGCAATGGCCGTCGGGGTGGGTCTGGCTTTCCTGCAGGTCAACATTATTGCCACAGCGCTGGCCATCGGCTGCGCCACATTGATTATGTCCACGCTCGGCATGATGATTGGTCGTTTCATTGGCCCAATGCTGGGCAAACGAGCTGAAATTTTGGGTGGGGTGGTGCTGATTGGTATCGGTGCCCAGATCCTCTGGGCACACTTCCACGGTTAATTCAGACGCTGCCAGACATGAATACTAAAGTCGGTCTGGCAGTCAAACGTCGTTTTCCCCGCTAACGTTTCCCACACTTCCGGCTTTGCCCGCCAGGCGAACGGCGTCATTTGCAGTAACGCAACGGCCTCGCTGCCCTGAAGCTGCATCTGATATCCAAGAGCAATGCTCTGTTGCAGAACAAAACCGTCCAGTTGCTCAGTATGGGGTGCATGCAAACGCACCTCATCATAAATCAGCCCTTTCAGTTCCATTAAATGACGCGGTCCCGGCGTGGCGGTGATCACCCATCCACCCGGTTTAACCACGCGAGCCAGCTCTTGCGCTTTACAGGGCGCATAGATCCGGATGATGGCATCCATTGATTCGTCTGCGAACGGCAGACGATGGCTGGAGGCAACGCAAAAGGTCACCTGCGGATAGCGTCTGGCTGCGGCTTTAATTGCCACTTTGGAGACGTCAAGACCAAAGGTTGTACAGCCCGCCAGCGCGTCGGCAAACGCATGGGTGTAATACCCTTCCCCACAGCCAATATCCAGGATCGCTGCATCTTCTGAATTCGACTTTTCTTTAAGCACATTCACAATCGCATCACGCAACGGTTGATAGTGCCCAGCATCAAGGAATGCCCGTCTGGCTTGCATCATTTCAGCGCTATCACCTGGATCGCGCGACCTCTTATGCTGAACCGGCAGTAAGTTGACATACCCTTCTTTCGCCACGTCAAACTGGTGCCGCCCGGGGCAGACAAAACTGTTATTCGCTTGAGTAAGAGGCTGGTGGCAAAGAGGACAGGAAAACGACATGACAACTCCGGCAGGTGACTTAAGGGCGCAAGTGTAACGCGAATTGCGCCCAGGGAAAATAACTTACAGCGACGGCGAGGATACGTTACTGCCGTGCATCACCAGCAGATGATCAGAGTCGGCAGGCATGCCATCCGGTTTAACGTTCTCCAGACGCAGGACATCACCCATTATCTGGCTGAAGACAGGCGCAGAGACAGCCCCACCATAATAAGCACCGTTTTGCGGATTATTGATGACGACCACCAGTGCAAATTTCGGGTCGCTCGCTGGCGCAACGCCTGCCGTGTAGGCCACGTATTTATCGACATACTTACCGTCATCACCAATTTTCTTTGCCGTTCCTGTTTTAACCGCCACGCGATAATCTCTGACCGCGGCTTTAGTTCCCCCACCACCGGGTAACGCGACGCTTTCCATCATATGTTCAACCTGGTGAACCAGCGCCTCCGGCATCACTCTGGTACCGATTACCGGCGGGTCAATACGGGTAATCGAAAGGGGTCGATAGATACCAAAACTACCAATGGTTGCATATACGTGCGCTAACTGCAGCGGCGTTACCATTAATCCATAGCCGAATGCAAAGGTCGCGCGATCCAAATCGCTCCAGTAGCGGCGTTGAGGCATTAAACCGCTACTTTCACCGGTTAATCCCAGTCCGGTTGGATCGCCAAAACCAAAGCTCTTATAGGTATCCAGCAACTTTTGAACAGGCATAGCCAGTGAAAGGTGCGACACGCCGGTATCGCTCGATTTCTGCAAAATTCCGGTCAACGACAGTTCCGGGTAAAATCCGACGTCGCGAATGCGATGTCCATCAAGGTAAAAAGGATGGGTATCAATCACGCTGTCCGGTTGTACTATCCCCTGCTGGAGTGCAGTCATGATCACCAGCGGTTTAACGGTTGAACCGGGTTCAAACGTATCGCTTATTGCGCGGTTACGAAAATCATCCAGTACCGCGCCCTCACGGTTATTGGGGTTGAAGTCAGGAAAGCTCGCCATGGACAGTATTTCACCGGTAGCAATGTTGACCAGCACTGCGGCTCCTGATTCCGCTTTATTCCACGTAACGGCATTGTCCAACGCATCTTCGGTGACCGTCTGCAGGCGCTCATCGATGCTGAGCTGTAATTGGTGTGCAGGAACAGGCGTGACTTCGGTGATATTCTCGATTACATGGCCAAATTTGTCTTTACGTACCAGACGGGAGCCAGGTTTACCCATCAACTGGTTATTAAAGCTTTTTTCCAGCCCTTCAATGCCTTGTCCATCAATGTTGGTAAAACCTATGAGATTCGCCGCTACGTGGCCTGCAGGATAGAACCGGCGGGATTCCTCGCGCAGGTTAATGCCCGGGAGATTAAGATCATCGACCCACTCAGCCTGCTGAGGGGAAATTTGTCGTGCCAGGTAAATAAAACGTCCGCCAGGATTACTGTTAACGCGTTCCGCCAGCGTACTCAGTGACAGATGCAGAGCCCTTGCCAGAGCCTGCCACCGTTCGTTATAACCCACGCCTCCCTTGCTGATGATGGTCTTAGGATCGGCCCATACGGCGTTAACCGGAACACTTACCGCCAGCGGTCGCCCTTCTCTGTCGGTAATCATCCCGCGCGGCGAGGCAATAGTTACCTCACGTAATGAACGCATGTCTTCCTGTTTCACCAGACTTGTCGGCGTGACAATTTGCAGCCATGCAACCCGACCCAGCAGCAATCCCAGACTCAATAATATTGCCACACAAAGCAGGGCAAAACGTACGGGAGTAAAATTGCGCGCGTCGCCGTCGTTTTTCTTTTTCACCTGAACTCCAGCAAGATAGTTTTTCAGGTGTCTGATTTAACGAGAAATGTCGTAAGAAAGCGGGGAAAACTATGCTACGAACATCACGCCTTTGCAACAAAGCGCTAATGGGAGGGCATTTAGAAATATTTAGACGTATTTTGAATTAAAAAGCCCCGCATAGGCGAGGCTTTATATCTGAGATGGTTGCGCATATGCGCTTCAAATCAGTGGTGTCGATCAGATAGCTGTTACGTTAACAGCAGCCGGACCTTTCTGGCCGTCCTGAATTTCGAACTCAACGTTCTGGCCTTCAGCCAGAGTTTTGAAGCCGTTACCCTGGATAGCGGAGAAGTGTACGAACACGTCTTTGCTGCCATCAGCCGGAGTAATGAAACCAAAACCTTTAGACTCGTTGAACCACTTAACTTGACCTTTAATCTTTGCCATTTGCAAAATTCCTTAGAGTATTTTCTTCGCCCGCAGGCATAACATAGATAAAACTGAGACATTACTGCTTGAGGCACTAATATAAGGTTCGGCAGAGAAGCGGTATTCAACGTCAACGTGTTTACTCAGGACTTCTTTACTGAAAATGCCACACATAAACAGAACTGTACCTCGTTTAACCCAAAACGTGTTATCACATACAACGTTAATAATGGCAAGCCATTTTTAAACGTGTCTCGATCGGTCGCACAAATCCTGTCGTTCATCAAACAGCAACTGCACAGTTATGCGCCACACTGAGTAGTGTTATATTCCCGCCGCTCGCCCCATCCCCCGCCAGGCTTGCACCATAGCCGGGACATTTCTACCATAGCTCAATAGCTTCGGTTGTTCCAGATTAGCTGTTACAGGGTGTGCCGAATATCATTTTTTATGCTTAGTAATGCATAAAATGTCACAAGCGTAAAAATGAGATCTGCCTTCTGCTTTTGCACCAAAATAATGAAAGAATGATGACAATGCACAAAAAAAGTAAGAGAAACGTTTCGCTGTTAATAAGACGATCGCTATCACAAAAATGACATAATCATATTTTTATCGTATGGGAAATTATATTTATATCAGACCGGGGATAAGATATTAATTGGCTGGAGCATCTGAAAATACTGAGTTAACACGAGAATCAGAGTGCTAATTACACGACATATGCAGAAGAAAATAATCTGGCATGTTGGCGACAGGATGAAACATCTGAGAACGTAAGCAACAGATCCTCACCCTGTCATACCGTTTTTACCGCTCAGCTACCAGGCGGATGATGTCATCATCTTCGTCCTTCGCTGTGACCACAGCAGGCTCTGCCGATTTTTCAGGTTCGTTAGCTTCGCAAAGGCGACGGAGCAATGCGTTCTGTCTTTTTTGCTGATCTAACAATGCTTCAAGCAACTCAATCTGCTCATTAGTACGCGAACTTGCCCTATTGACGAAAAACCACAGTACAAGCCCGACAACCAGAATCACCACCGATACAGCCAAAGACGCCAAACTCAACGCGCCAGAATTCAAAACTTCGTTCATTTCACCACCTCAATGTAGACAGCGTAGTTTACCACTGCCGCACAAGAAGGTAATCAACTGTGGCAAAAATGCGCTTACCAGGGAATAAATTTATTAATGGCACAAATACCGCTGAAAAATTGTACATCCTGATCGCACATGATGTTGAACACTTGCGCCCACATCAGTATGCATACCAGCACGACAACTATCAGCACTACCCAGCGAATTTTTTTCACTCCAGCTCCACTCTTCGAATCAACATCTTATGCCTATAAATTATCATGCGTTACCTAAACCCAGCGTTAACTGTATCGGCATTCAATCTTTTTAGGAATGATTCACTTGTTTCATCCCATGTACAGGCTAATCTAATAATAACGAGAAAAGATAAGAGGTTGTAATGCGTCTGATAATCCGCGCTATTGTGTTGTTAGCTCTGGTTTGGATCGGTTTATTACTGAGCGGCTACGGAATTTTGATTGGAAGTAAGGAGAATGCAGCAGGCCTGGGCTTGCAATGCCAATATCTGACCGCCCGCGGAACCAGCACTGCGCAATACGTCCACACAGACAGCGGTATCATTGGCCTGTCGGATTGCCCCTTGTTAAGAAAAAGCACGGTCATTATTGATAACGGTTAATATAGCAGCAATACATCCGCTACGTTATTTGCACCAACTAACATTATGACTGTTCATAAAAAACCCCAGATACAAAAATACCTGGGGTTTTTACGTTGACGTTATTACATCAGATTAGAACGGATAGTCGTTATAACCCATTTGTTCTGAAATTTTACGCGCAGCCGTATGCAGCATCGCCACATACTCGTGCAAACGTTCTTCTGAGAAACGCAGCGTCGGGAATGAAATACTCAAGCCTGCAATCACTACACCGAAACGGTCAAACACAGGTACACCGATGCAGCGCAGACCTTCTTCCTGTTCTTCGTTATCTTCACCGTAGCCCTGCTCGCGTACTTTATCCAGCAATACCAGCAGCTCATCAGTATTGGTAATAGTACGGTCGGTGCTGCGCTTGTACTCGATACCATCCAGAATCTGCTTCACTTCATCGCGGTCACGCCATGCCAGCAAAACTTTACCGATAGCTGTGCTGTACAGCGGATTACGGCGACCTACGCGAGAATACATGCGCAGATTGTACATAGAGTCGATTTTATGGATGTAGACGATGCTGTCTTCATCCAGTGCACCAAGGTGCACTGTCTCTTTGGTCAGGCGCGAAAGTTCGCGCATCTGAATATCAGCGCTACGGATAAGATCGACGTTTTGTAACGCGCGAGCACCCAGCTCGAATAGTTTCAGGGTCAGTGAGTATTTCTCAGACTCCCCTTCTTGTGCCACATAACCCAGCGTTTTCATGGTCTGCAAAAAGCGATAAACGGTGCTTTTTGACATCATGACGCGTTGCGACAACTCGGTAATACCAATTTCGCGCTCTTCACCCAGCGCCTGCAGAATGCCAAAAACCTTCAGCACGGAAGATACAGAATCGGGTTGTTTATCCAGATCTGCGATTGCCATTTATCACCCCTTTCGAGTGTTTTATAAAAATCAGAACCGGTTTTTATTATAATTTCACGTATCAGCCCTCGCAATCGCTCTTTGCTTACTTAGTTACAAATCTGCGACCTAACGCCTGAATATCAATGCTAAAATTATTATTCTCATCATAAATTCCAACAGTATTGACTTCCTATGGAAAAAACTCAGACCGATGGTCTGCCATTGCCCCAGCGATATGGCGCAATTTTAACCATTGTTATTGGCATCTCTATGGCAGTACTCGACGGCGCAATAGCAAACGTTGCCCTCCCCACTATCGCCACCGATCTTCAGGCCTCACCCGCCAGCTCAATCTGGATTGTGAACGCCTACCAAATTGCGATCGTTGTTTCGCTGTTATCGCTCTCTTTTTTAGGTGATATGTTTGGCTACCGACGCATTTATAAGTGTGGTCTGGTCGTGTTTCTGTTGGCATCGCTGTTTTGTGCCTTGTCAGACTCGCTGCATATGCTGACGTTAGCGCGCGTGGCTCAGGGTTTTGGCGGCGCGGCGCTGATGAGCGTTAATACGGCATTGATCCGACTCATTTATCCTCAGCGCCAGCTTGGCCGCGGGATGGGTATTAACTCCTTTATCGTGGCTGTATCCTCGGCAGCGGGTCCGACTATTGCGGCGGCAATTCTTTCTATTGCCTCGTGGAAATGGCTATTTCTGATTAACGTTCCATTGGGGATCATCGCCCTGCTGCTGGCTATGCGTTTTTTGCCACCCAATTCATCACGTAGCAATAAACCGCGCTTTGATCTGCCCAGCGCAATAATGAACGCCTTAACATTCGGTTTGTTGATCACGGCACTCAGCGGATTTGCACAGGGACAGTCACTAAAACTGATTGGTGGTGAACTTGTGGGGCTTCTCGTGGTAGGGTTTTTCTTTATCCGCCGCCAGCTCGCATTGCCAGTACCGTTATTACCGGTTGATCTACTACGCATTCCGCTGTTTTCACTCTCTATTTGCACCTCAATCTGTTCATTCAGCGCACAAATGCTGGCGATGGTTTCCCTGCCCTTTTTTATGCAAACGGTTCTCGGACGCAGCGAAGTTGAAACGGGCCTGCTGCTGACGCCGTGGCCGCTGGCAACCATGGTGATGGCCCCACTGGCGGGATATTTGATTGAACGTGTTCATGCAGGTCTGCTTGGCGCGCTGGGCATGGCAGTAATGGCGTGTGGGCTGTTTTCGCTGGTGTTACTGCCCGCATCACCTTCCGATTTTAATATCATCTGGCCAATGATTTTGTGTGGTGCGGGTTTTGGCTTGTTCCAGTCACCGAATAATCACACCATCATCACCTCCGCGCCGCGAGATCGTAGCGGAGGCGCGAGCGGTATGCTCGGAACGGCGCGCTTACTGGGTCAAAGTACCGGGGCCGCACTGGTTGCGCTGATGCTAAATCAGTTTGGTGACAGTGGAACGCACATCTCGCTGATAACAGCGGGCATTCTGGCTTCGCTGGCCGCAATCGTGAGTGGCTTACGTATTACACAACCGCGGGTTCAGTCATAAAAAAAGCGCGTCTGTCGACGCGCTTTTTGTTGTTGTCTGCTGCAGATTATTTCAGGTACTCACCGCTGCGCAGCGCTTCAATACGTTTGTCCAACGGGGGGTGAGTCATAAACAGCTCACTCAACGATTTGGATTTACCATTGATGCAGAACGCCATCATACTGGTCGCTTCCTGCGGCTCATAGCTGGTTTTCAGGCGCTGCAGCGCGGCGATCATTTTTTCACGACCCACCAGTTTTGCAGAACCGGCATCCGCATGGAATTCACGATGACGTGAGAACCACATGGTAATGATGCTCGCCAGAATACCAAACACCAGTTCCAGCACAGTCGCCACCGCAAAGTAGATCAACGGGTTACCGTTGCTACCCTCACCCTCATCACGGTTCCCGCCCATAAAGCCAGCGGCAATTTGCGCCAGAATACGTGAGATAAAGATAACGAAGGTGTTTACTACCCCCTGAATGAGCGTCATGGTCACCATATCGCCATTGGCAATGTGGCTGACCTCATGCGCGATAACCGCTTCGGCTTCATCCGGGCTCATGTTTTGCAACAGGCCAGTACTTACAGCCACCAGCGAGGCATCCCGGCGGGCACCGGTCGCAAACGCGTTAATATCTGGCGCGTGGTAGATTGCAACCTGTGGCATAGCGATCCCGGCCTGGCGGGCCTGATTCGCAACTGTATTCATCAGCCAGCGTTCTCTTTCATTGCGAGGCTGTTCGATCACTTCCCCGCCAACGGACTTTAACGCCATCCATTTGGACATCAGCAGCGAAATGAAGGAACCACCAAAACCAAACAGCAGTGCCATGATCAACAAGCCTTGAACGCTGCTTGACTGGATCCCTGTCAGGCTCAATACCAGCCCGAAAACGACCATCACAGCCAGGTTCGTCAGCAGGAAGAGCGCGATTCGCATCATAATTTTCTTTTAACCTCAATTTAACAAAACGCACTATGCGATTACCCATATCGTATGGGTCTTATGACTATTTTCAAGCATCCATAGGTGCTAAGTCACCAGAAAGACACAACTTTACATTTTATCGTATCAGGCTGACGTCTTCATGCACTTGTTAAAAAAACAGGCACAATTTCTTGTGCCTGTTCGAGGTTATTGACTGGTTGCGGGCTGTTCCGCTGGCTTCTCTTTCTCAAGATGCGCCAGGTCGAGCGCGATTTTTACCGTTTCATCCAGGTACGGATCCGGCTCCTGGTAATCCTTCGGCAAATCGTCCAGTTTCTTCAATGGCGGTTTGCCTTCACGTTTAAACCGATCGTTGATACGCGCCAGACGCATTGCGTCATCTTCGTTATTCTCTTTTTCACGCTGAGCGTAATTCAGAGAAGCGATGTTGCGCTTATCCTTCATCGCATTGAAACGCGCAATGTCCTTCATGATGTACTGGAACTCAGGATCGTTCGCAATACGTGCATTGTGCTCTTTCAGCAATTCAGGTCCGAACGGCGTCAAATTATCTGACTTAGTGTAGGTCGCAGCATCAATGCTGTCCCACGGCAGTGCGTTATCTTCAAACTTCTCGCCGGTTTCAGTTTCTTCATTACCTGTCGGCATGATGATATCCGGCGTAACGCCCTTACGCTGCGTGCTGCCACCGTTTACACGGTAGAATTTCTGGATCGTATACTGAACAGAGCCCAGCGCAGGCCATTCCGGACGCAGCATCTGATCGTAAATACGGTTCAGGGAGCGATACTGCTGGACGGTGCCTTTCCCAAAGGTTGGTTCACCAACGATCAACGCTCGGCCATAATCCTGCATTGCCGCAGCGAAAATCTCTGATGCTGAGGCGCTGAAGCGATCGACCAATACCACCAGCGGGCCTTTGTAGTACACAACGCCGTCGGTATCGCTGTCTTCACGCACTTTACCGTTATTATCACGAACCTGAACCACCGGGCCGGAAGGAATGAACAGACCGGAAAGCGAAACCGCTTCAGTCAGTGCTCCACCACCGTTAGTACGCAGATCGATGATAATACTGCTGACATTTTGTTTTTCCAGTTTCTGCAGTTGGACTTTGACATCATCAGTCAGGCCTACATAGAAGCCAGGAATATCCAGTACGCCAACTTTTTCTTTGCCAACGGTTTTCACGGACATTTTTACGGCGCGGTCTTCGAGACGAATACGTTCACGCGTTAGCGTCACGGTGCGCGTCTTGGTACCTTTACCGGCAGGCAGAATTTCAAGGCGTACCTTGCTGCCTTTAGGTCCTTTGATCAGTGCCACGACGTCATCCAGACGCCAGCCAATCACATCGACCATGCCCTTGCCCGTCTGCCCGACGCCGACAATACGATCGCCAACGCTGATCGACTTGCTCTTGGCTGCCGGACCACCTGCCACCATGGAGTTAATGACGGTGTAGTCATCATCCATTTGCAGAACCGCGCCAATACCTTCCAAAGACAAGCTCATTTCAGTATTGAACTGCTCGGTATTGCGCGGAGAGAGATAGTTAGTATGCGGGTCGATTTCACGGGCGAACGCTGTCATCGCCAGTGAGAACACATCTTCGCTGTTGGTCTGCGCCAGACGGCGAATCGCAAATTTGTAGCGGCGCGTCAGCGTTTCGCGAATTTCCGCATCGGTTTTACCGGTCAGCTTCAGGCTGAGTTCGTCAAATTTAACCTTGCCGTCCCACAGCGCATTTAGCTCTGTTTCGCTCTTCGGCCACGGCGCTTTGCTTCGGTCGAGGTTAAACGTGTCGTTACCGGTAAAATCCATTGGACGTGCCAGTACGCTTAATGCGTACTGATAACGTTCAAATCGGCGTTTTTGCGCCAGATTATAGAGATCGTAAAAGACATCCAGCTTGCCGGTGCGCAGTTCATCGCCGAGGACCGTTTTCTTTTTTGCATACTGTTCGATATCGCTCGCCAACAGCACATTGTGGCTGTAGTCGAGCAAATTCAAATAGCGGTCAAAAATTTTTGCCGAAAACGCCTGATCCAGATCGAACTGGCGATAGTGTGATCGCGTAAAACGCGAAGTCACACGTTCGCTTACCGTCGCATGCTGGGTTTCTTCCTTTAAAACGGGGATTTGATCGGCACGCGTGATGTCTTCCACAGCAAGTGCCTGGCCTGCTAATGCAAGCAGACCAGCTAACGCAGTAAGCCTAAAAAAAGTGTTCATGCCAGGCCTGGCCTCCGTTTCAGAACACCAGGTGTTCTGCGCGTACAATCAAAGACATACCCGAATTCAGCTGTACACGGACGCCATCTTTGGTGATTTCTAATACGGTGGCATCCATCGCATTATTTCCTGCTTTCACCTTCAGAGACTGCCCTACCGTCAGTACTGAAATATCAGATACCGGGGTATGCTGTTCTTCGCGAGGAGCACGCGGTGCTTTTGCTGCTGGTTTTTCAGCGCGAGGTTTACGCTCTGCACCTTCTTTACGACGCGGTGCAGGACGCGGCTTACGCTCGCGACGCGGTGCGCCTTCTTTTTCACCGGCAGCAGCAGCCGCTTCGCGTTTTTTCGCCTGTTGCTCTGCGCGTTGCGCCTGAACACGGGCTTTAGCTTCTTCCAGCTGTTTGCGCGCATGTTCAACATGTTGTTCATCCAGCTCACCACAAGGGTTGCCGTCGAGATCAACACGCGTTGCGCCCAATTTAACGCCGTACAGATAGCGCCAGCTTGAAGTATAGAGACGTAAGGCAGAACGGAGCTGAGTCTTGCTGAGGTTCATTTCGCCCTCAACACGCTCTACCAGATCCTGAAAAATGCCAATTTTCAGTGGGCGCGCTTCGCCTTCCGCACTAAAACACTGCGGGAAGCGTTCGGCCAGAAACGCGATGACTTCTTTACTGCTATTCAACTTAGGTTGATTTTCCATGAAATTTCCTGATTACAACGGACGTAGCCAACAAGCGCAGGCATGAACAGGCGACATTATAATGACGTCATCAGTAATTGCTACGTTATCCGTTGATTATCCTGCGACGTGCGCAAAGAATTTTTTGTAATCCGTCGTTGCAAGCACGGTTTCAAGCTGTGCCACCAGTGTACGCAGACCTTGTTCATCTTCCTCAGTAAAGCGGCCAAACGCCGTGCTATCGATATCCAGCACGCCGATTATCTGATTTTCGACGGTGATTGGCAGGACGATTTCAGCGTTGCTGGCGGCATCACAAGCAATGTGCCCATCAAAAGCATGTACGTCCTCAATACGCTGAACCTGGTTCTGCGCCACTGCTGTACCGCACACACCACGCCCTACCGGGATCCGCACGCAGGCAATTTTGCCCTGGAAGGGACCAAGCACCAGCGTATCGTCCTCAAGCAGGTAAAAACCGGCCCAATTCACTTCTGCAAGACGCTCGTACAACAATGCGCTGGTATTCGCCAGCGTTGCCAGAAAACTGGTTTCACCTGCCATCAATGCCTGAAAATCACGGTTCAGATCCGTGTATAGCTCTATTTTGTTCATTATGTAATCACTTAGTTGTCTTACTTAAAACTGCAGCCTACTAAAATAAACATTAAATGCGTTAATGCTCAAGATCATTCCCGTCATGAGTTAAGATAACATTACTTCAACAATTTGATTCGCGATACATGGCCTTAACGACACCACGCATCACGCCAACTAAAAAAATAGCCATCAGGTCCATCGGTGAGGCACTACCTCGTGCACATTATCATCGCTGCCCTGAATGTGACCTGATATTTAGCTTGCCTAAAATGCGTTCGCACCAAAGTGCCTTTTGCCCACGCTGCCAGGCAAAAATTCGCGACGGACGCGACTGGTCATTAACGCGACTGGCGGCAATGGCTTTCACCATGTTGCTGCTGATGCCCTTTGCCTGGGGAGAGCCACTCCTGCACATCTATTTATTAGGCGTGCGCATTGATGCCAATGTTATGCAAGGCATCTGGCAAATGACCCGACAAGGTGACCCCCTCACTGCTTCTTTCGTGCTTTTTTGCGTCGCTGGCGCGCCGCTAATTCTCGTGACCTCAATTGCTTATCTGTGGTTTGGCAATATTCTTGGGATGAACCTGCGCCCGGTGCTGCTGATGCTGGAAAGGCTCAAAGAGTGGGTGATGCTCGATATCTATCTTGTGGGCATTGGCGTCGCGTCGATCAAAGTTCAGGACTATGCTTTTTTGCAACCCGGTGTGGGGCTGTTTGCTTTTATTGCGCTGGTGATCCTCAGTATTTTGACGCTGTCGCACCTCAACGTAGAGCAGCTTTGGGACCGATTTTACCCGCAAAGACCAGCCCGTCGCCCTGATGAAAAGCTCCGCGTCTGCCTCGGTTGTCACTTTACAGGTTATCCGGACGCTCGGGGTCGCTGCCCTCGTTGCCATATCCCGCTGCGCTGGCGCAGGAATCAAAGCATCCAAAAGTGTTGGGCGGCGCTACTGGCCTCGATTGTCCTACTTTTGCCTGCTAATCTGCTGCCCATCTCGGTAATTTATGTCAACGGTGGTAGGCAGGAAGACACTATCCTGTCAGGCATAATGTCTTTGGCAAACAGCAACGTCGGCGTGGCGGCGATCGTTTTTATCGCCAGTATTCTGGTGCCATTCACCAAAGTGATTGTGATGTTTACGTTGCTCATCAGCATCCATTTTAACTGCGAGCAAGGATTGCGTACCCGCATAAAACTGCTGCGTATGGTGACCTGGATTGGCCGCTGGTCGATGCTGGATCTCTTTGTTATCGCTTTAACCATGTCGCTGATTAATCGCGATCAGATACTTGCTTTTACTATGGGACCGGCTGCGTTTTATTTCGGCGCGGCGGTAATATTGACTATTCTTGCTGTGGAATGGCTGGACAGCCGCTTACTTTGGGATGCACATGAGTCAGGAAACGCCCGCTTCGCAGACTGAAGCGCAGATTAAAACAAAACGCCGTATCTCTCCGTTCTGGCTGCTGCCGTTCATTGCACTGATGATCGCAGGATGGCTTATCTGGGGAAGCTATGAAGATCGCGGCAATACCGTAACCATTGACTTCATGTCCGCGGACGGCATTGTACCAGGACGCACGCCCGTTCGTTATCAGGGCGTTGAAGTGGGCACGGTGCAGGATATCAACCTCAGCAAAGATCTGCGTAAAATTGAAGTCCGCGTCAGCATCAAATCGAGCATGAAAGATGCACTGCGCAAAGATACCCAGTTCTGGCTGGTCACGCCGAAAGCGTCGCTGGCCGGCGTTTCGGGTCTGGATGCGTTGGTTGGTGGTAACTATATCGGCATGATGCCCGGAACCGGCGAGGAAGAAGATCATTTTGTTGCCCTCGACACACAGCCCAAATACCGTCTGGATAATGGCGATTTGATGCTGCATCTGCGGGCGCCTGACCTCGGTTCGCTCAATAGCGGTTCGCTGGTTTATTTCCGTAAGATTCCGGTGGGCCGAGTGTATGACTACACTATCAACCCCAACAATCAGGGCGTAACTATCGACGTGCTGATTGAACGTCGGTTTACCAATCTGGTGAAAAAAGGCAGCCGCTTCTGGAACGTCTCCGGTGTGAATGCGGATGTCAGTCTCAGCGGCGCGAAGATCAAACTGGAGAGTCTGGCCGCGCTGGTCAACGGCGCCATTGCTTTTGATTCGCCTGAAGACTCAAAACCCGCCGCAGCCGACGACACGTTTGGTTTATATCAGGATCTCGCGCACAGCCAGCGCGGGGTGATCGTCAAGCTTGACTTACCCAGCGGGGACGGACTCAAAGCTGGCTCAACATCGCTGATGTATCAAGGATTACAAGTCGGCCAACTCACCAAACTGGATTTAAATCCAGGCGGTAAAGTGACTGGAGAAATGACGGTCGACCCCAGCGTCGTAACGCTGCTGCGCGACAACACGCGGATTGAATTACACAGCCCTAAATTATCGTTAAACGATGTCAATCTCAGCTCACTGCTGACGGGTAAAACGTTTGAACTGGTCCCCGGCGAAGGCGAGCCGCGTAGCCAGTTTGTGGTTATCCCCGCAGAGAAGTCGTTGTTACACGATCCAGGAGTCATGACATTTACGCTCACCGCACCGGAAAGTTACGGTATTGATGCTGGCCAGCCGCTGATTCTCCACGGCGTACAGGTCGGTCAGGTGATTGAGCGCACGCTTTCCAGCAAAGGCGTTTCATTTACCGTTGCCATCGAACCGCAGCATCGTGACCTGGTGCAAGGTGACAGTAAGTTCGTGGTCAACAGCCGCGTGGACGTCAAAGTCGGACTTGATGGCGTGGAGTTCCTTGGCGCCAGCGCCAGCGAGTGGCTCAGCGGCGGCATTCGTATTTTGCCCGGTACGAAGGGGGAAATGAAAAAAAGCTACCCGCTGTATGCCAACCTGGAAAAAGCGATTGAAAACAGCCTGAGCGATCTGCCAACCACCACGGTCAGCCTGAGCGCCGAAACGCTGCCTGATGTGCAGGCCGGCTCGGTGGTTCTATACCGCAAATTCGAGGTCGGTGAAGTGATCAGCGTTCGTCCTCGCGCCGATGCATTTGATATCGATCTGCATATTAAACCGGAATATCGCAACCTGTTGACCAGCAACAGCGTGTTCTGGGCCGAAGGCGGAGCAAAAGTTCAGCTTAACGGCAGCGGATTAACCGTACAGGCATCTCCCCTTTCGCGCGCGCTCAAAGGGGCAATTAGCTTCGATAATTTAAGCGGTGCCAGCGCCAGCCAACGCAAAGGCGACAAGCGCATTCTGTATGCTTCGGAAACCGCCGCGCGTGCGGTAGGTGGCCAGATAACGCTGCATGCGTTCGATGCCGGTAAACTCGCTGCTGGCATGCCGATTCGCTACCTGGGAATCGATATCGGCCAGATTCAGACGCTTGAGCTGATCACCGCCCGTAACGAAGTGCAGGCAAAAGCAGTTCTGTACCCGGAATACGTGCAGACCTTCGCGCGAAGCGGTACCCGTTTCTCCGTGATCACCCCGCAAATTTCGGCAGCTGGCGTGGAGCATCTGGATACAATCCTGCAACCGTACATCAACGTTGAACCCGGACGCGGTAATCCGCGCCGTGATTTTGAGCTGCAGGAAGCCACCATTACCGACTCTCGTTACCTCGATGGTCTGAGTATTGTGGTGGAAGCACCGGAAGCAGGTTCACTGAATATCGGAACCCCAGTTTTGTTCAGAGGTATTGAAGTGGGGACCGTCACCGGGCTGACGCTGGGCTCGCTTTCCGATCGTGTGATGGTTGCCATGCGCATTAGCCAGCGCTATCAGCATCTGGTGCGCAACAACTCCGTGTTCTGGCTGGCATCCGGCTACAATCTTGACTTCGGCCTGACTGGCGGTGTCGTGAAGACCGGTACCTTCAATCAGTTCATCCGCGGCGGCATCGCCTTCGCGACTCCACCAGGCACACCGCTGGCTCCTAAAGCGCAGGCAGGTAAACACTTCCTGTTGCTCGAAAGCGAACCGAAAGAGTGGCGTGAATGGGGAACAGCCCTGCCACGATAATCTCTCCACTTGCTCCGGCGTACTCGCGCCGGAGCACTTATGCTACACTGCGCACCTGTTTTTTTGCCGGTGGTACCAAGTGGCTTATTTTCCCGATGCCTTTCTGACCCAAATGCGTGAAGCAATGCCTTCCACGCTCTCATTCGATGATTTTCTCGCTGCCTGTCAGCGCCCGTTGCGCCGCAGCATTCGCGTCAATACGCTGAAAATCTCCGTTGCCGATTTCCTCACACTGACAGCACCTTACAACTGGTCTCTCACTCCGGTTCCCTGGTGCGCTGAAGGTTTCTGGATCGAACGCGATGAAGAAGAGTCAGTGCCGCTCGGTAGCACAGCAGAACATTTAAGCGGCCTGTTTTATATTCAGGAAGCCAGCTCAATGCTGCCAGTCGCTGCGCTGTTTGCCGAAGGCAATACCCCGGAACGCGTAATGGATGTCGCGGCAGCCCCTGGCTCCAAAACCACGCAAATTGCCGCAAAAATGAATAATCGAGGCGCCATTCTGGC
This sequence comes from Citrobacter sp. Cf087, assembly GCF_030334285.1. Taxonomy (NCBI): domain Bacteria; kingdom Pseudomonadati; phylum Pseudomonadota; class Gammaproteobacteria; order Enterobacterales; family Enterobacteriaceae; genus Citrobacter; species Citrobacter sp. Cf087. Next base: position 838,543 of record NZ_JAOWED010000031.1, on the reverse strand, counting down.
GAATGAATTTTCTGCCAGTCGCGTCAAAGTTCTGCATGCCAATATCAGCCGTTGCGGGATAGCCAACGTCGCCCTGACCCATTTTGACGGCCGGGTTTTTGGCGCTGCGTTGCCGGAATCATTTGATGCCATATTGCTCGACGCCCCGTGTTCCGGGGAAGGCGTAGTGCGTAAAGACCCCGATGCGCTAAAAAACTGGTCACCAGAAAGTAATCTGGAAATTGCCGCGACTCAGCGCGAACTGCTCGACAGCGCCTTTCACGCTCTGCGCCCCGGCGGCACGTTGGTTTACTCCACCTGTACACTTAACCGTGAAGAAAATGAAAACGTCATGCAGTGGTTGATTGAAACCTACCCGGACGCCGTCGAGTTTTTACCACTCGGCGATTTATTTCCACAGGCCGAACGCGCTCTGACGCCGGAAGGATTCCTGCATGTGTTTCCGCAAATTTACGATTGCGAAGGTTTCTTCGTTGCGCGTTTGCGCAAAACAGCCGCCATCCCTCCACTACCTGCGCCGACATATAAAGTCGGTAACTTCCCGTTTAGCCCGCTGAAAGGACGCGAGTCCGCGCTTGTCGCGCAAGCCGCGAGCGCTTGTGGACTGCAGTGGGAAGATAATTTACGCCTGTGGCAGCGCGATAAAGAGATTTGGCTATTCCCAACAGAAATTGAGCCACTGATCGGCAAAGTCCGCTTTTCCCGACTCGGCGTCAAATTAGCGGAAACGCACAATAAAGGTTACCGCTGGCAGCATGAAGCCGTCATCGCGTTCGCCAACCCAAATCACAGCCATGCGTTTGAACTGACGCTTGCCGAAGCTGAAGAGTGGTACCGCGGCCGGGATGTCTACCCACAAGCCACACCGACGAGTGACGACGTACTGGTTACATTCCAGCATCAGCCTATCGGTCTGGCAAAACGTATTGGATCGCGACTGAAGAATAGCTACCCACGCGATCTTGTCCGGGATGGCAAACTCTTTACGGGATAACGCACGTTTTTACTGGCGCTTTTGCTAACGTTGACTACGCTGAAAAATGGACGACCTAACTGGTCGTACCACAATTAGCAAATTAACGGAGAGCACGATGATGAAAACCAGTGTGCGCATTGGCGCTTTTGAAATCGACGACGCCGAGTTACATGGCGAATCGCCGGGGGACCGAACGTTAACCATTCCGTGTAAATCCGACCCGGATTTATGTATGCAACTGGATGCCTGGGATGCCGATACCAGTGTCCCGGCCCTGTTGAACGGAGAACATTCAGTACTATTTCGCGAACACTACGATCGTAAGTCAGATGCCTGGATCATGCGCCTTGCCTGATTCAAAAAGAACCCGTCGCCAGACGGGTTATTTCCTGGTTAATTTCCCTCATCTATCAACATCTTCTACACTACAGCTATGGCTTTACCATTTGAGGATGGAATGTTCACGCTGGTTCTTTTTGTGTGCTACCTGGATGGCGGTTGTGAAGATATCGTGGTTGATGTCTACAAAACTGAGCAGCAGTGCCTGATATCGATGGACGATCAACGTATTCGTAACGGAGGGTGTTTACCCGCGGATGACTACATCGATAGTTTCTGGCACCCGGCCCAGGAATACAGCGATTTTTGATTATTGCAGTTGTACCAGCGTTAACTCGCCGCCAAATACAGCACCGGTATCAATATAATGCAGATTCTCGCGATCCAGCCGATGGCGCAACGGCGTGTGGCCAAACCAGAAGTGATCCGCACCGCGAATCCCACAACCGTTGTTCATTAGCCTCGAACGATCCCACAGCACACGCTGTAAATCGATCTTTTTTAGCCACTGATAATCATCATCCGGGTAATCGGCATGAGCAATAACGTGTATGCCGTTTTGACAGTGCAGCTCCAGAATCCAGGGTAATTGCCAACACTCTTCAAGAGCGAATTTCGCTGCCGGTTGCTCCGCCTGCGCATACCACGAGCCACCATTCATTAACCACATGAATTTATCCCCCGTCGCCAGCGCGTCCAGCGCCATCTGTTCATGATTCCCCCTGACCGCGACAATCCAGCGTTTACGCAATAATTTCAGGCAACGCAAACTGTCTGGTCCACGGTCAATAACATCCCCCACTGAAACCAGCAGATCCAGCCAGGGATCAAAACGGTACTGGCGCAGTTTAGCCATCAGTATCGAGAAGCAGCCGTGGATATCCCCAACCACCCAGACGTGACGCCACTGCGTACCGTCGATTCGTTGATAGATATTGTCAGGTCGTCCCATGTCGCCTCCAGAGTACAAGGGTACCTGATTATAATTTTAGCAATGATGGTAAAAAAGCCTGGACGATCGTGGGCAGGAGTATGGTATGGTTTATGGAGAATGCAGCATGCGATAAGCCGTGTTTTGCCCTGGATGGCATCGCATTCGCCACATAAAAAGAGACCGAATACGATTCCTGTATTCGGTCCAGGGAAATGGCTCTTGGGAGAGAGCCGTGCGCTAAAAGTTGGCATTAATGCAGGCTAAGTTACCCTGCCATTTAAGAATAGATGACAGCGCCAGGTTTTCCAGTCCGCGACTAAAGTGGCCGGAAAAAAAGGACGTTTGTTACACATCCAAACGCAAAAACCGCAAGTTCTCGTGCGAGAACCTTGCGGTTTTTTATTGGAAATCAGAGCGCTACATCTGACAATTAGCAGAGCTTTTCTGCACGCTCCACAAACGGTGCCAGGCTCATTTTTTCGCCCGGTTTCGCCGGATCATCAATCTGGATAATCTCGATCGGCTTTGCCGTGGTTTTTCCGCTCTCCATCTGCTGTCTGGCAACATCATTCAACGGGTATTGCACCAGCGTACTGGGATTGATGACATACAGCGCGTTACCCGGGCGGCAGGTCAGCATCACCTCTTCCCGATTAAACGCCCACTTATCTTTGCCAACCTCAAAACGGCTGACGGTAATGACCTGCGGCGCAGCCAGCGCGGCTCCGGAGCTTGCCAGGAGTAATAAAGAGATAATGATTTTTTTCATGCGTTTCGCCAGTCCATCAATCAGAAAGGTTCAAGGGTTGCAAACAGGCTGACAATTGCCAGCACAACGGCTCCTATACCCCATTCCAGCTTGGTCATCCAAATAAAATAGAGAGTCATGCCGCGGTTATCCTGCTGCATGCGTGGTACCAGAACATACCGATTCACCAGCGCAATCGCCACCATTAGCATGACCAGGGCACCTTTTAACAAAAGCAGTCGCCCGTAAGCCATGTGCCAGGGAACAGAAAAACCGACAATAAACAGCACATTCATAATACCGGTAAGTAAAACACCAATAACAAAAAGATGCCCGTAGCGGGAGAAACGCATCATGGTGCTGATGGCCTGTTCTCGCCAGCGGCCATGCGCCATTCGCATACAGTAAAGTACGGGTAGCAGGCCACCGAACCAGGCGGCGGCGCATATCAGATGCAAGGCATGGTTAACCTGCTGGATTGCCCCAGTAATACCACTATGCAGCGTCGCATGCCCGACGCCAGCCAGCAAAATAAACTGCGCAATCGTCAGCATTAACAGCCGTCGCGGCATGCTACGCGGTACGATAATAACCACCACCAGAGTGACCAGCGCGAGGATAATCTGCCATAACCAGACGCCGCCAAACTGCGTTTGCAACACCGCGCCCCATACATCTGTAGAGATAACATCCCGCCAGCCTGAGCCCATTAACCCGCCCTGGATCGCCAGCATCAGCGTCGCGCTGATAAAGCTCCACGTTGCGGCATGCCGTTGCAGACGCAAAAAACGACGCATCATTAAACGACGAACCGAAACGGGAGCCAGCCATGCGCCGTAAAGCGCACAGCCAAACACCAGCATCAACGTGGTAAAATGGATAAACCGTAATGCAACCCAGGTAAATGCCAGCATCGGTTATTTCACGCTAAAGGTATATTGCCCCTTCGTCTTGTGACCATCCACGGAAACAACGTGCCAGTCGACCGTATATTTTCCAGCTTCAAGTGTTTGATCAAGCGGAACAATCAGCTGTGTTTTGTCCTGCTCACTGCGTGACGCCTTACCCGTTTTGATCTGTTCTTTGTTTGGACCTGTTAGCTTTGCGCCGCTGAATCCCGGCTCTACGCCTTCAGAAAAATTCAGCGTCAACGCCTGAGGAGATGCCGCAACCTCGGCATTAGCCGCCGGGCTTTGTTTTGTGAGGTGGGCATGCGCCAGGGCGGCGGGCGTTGCCAGCACGCTGGCAAGTACGATGAGAGCGCTGCGAAGCATAGATGCAGATGAAGCCATTTCAACTATTCCTTTTTGTTATGTCTAATCTATAGAGAATAACCTTCTACAATGATCGAGTCGAGAATCATCATTTCGGTCTTGCCATTAATGCACACTCTTAGTAACTTTGCGCGCCGAAAGACAGAGAAAAGGAGAAGCCCATGAACATCAATCTGGCCAAACTTGAGCAAGCGGAAATGGATAAGGTCAATGTTGACCTGGCCGCTGCGGGTGTAGCGTTTAAGGAGCGATACAACATGCCGGTTGTTGCCGAAGTTGTTGAGCGTGAACAGCCCGAACATTTACGCGACTGGTTTCGCGAAAGACTCATCGCGCACCGACTGGCATCCGTTTCCCTTTCACGTTTACCTTACGAGCCTAAAGTTAAATAAAACTTATACTACGTTACGATTCCTTACATGATGGCTGCTACAGTATAAGTATATTCTTAATCTATACTTTCAGGATGATTGTAGACACTATGAAAAGGAAATCATTATGTCACACTGGAAAATCGCAGCAGCGCAGTACGAACCTCTTCACACCTCAGTTACCGAGCATGTCGCACATCACCTGCAATTCATTCAGGCAGCCGCCCAATGCCAATGTGAATTGCTGGTCTTTCCTTCCCTCTCCTTGTTAGGTTGTGTTGATGAACATGACGCGCTTCCTGCCCCGCCCGATGAAGCGCTGTTAGAACCTCTCGCCCATGCCGCCGTGACTTATCGTATGACAATCATTGCGGGACTACCGGTGGAACATAACAACCGGTTCGTAAAAGGCATCGCGCTCTTTTCTCCCTGGATGACCTCGCCCTTAACGTTTCATCAAAGTCACGGAGCCTGTATCGCCAGACAGCAAAATGCCATTAGCGTAGTGGATAGCCAACCGGAAGGAATCGATATCGACCCGGCTTACTCCCTGTTCACGAGCAGTCAGTCCATTAGCGAACCCGAATTGCTCTCCTCCACATCTCGTCTACAGAGTTTCTCGCATAAGTTTGCCATAGCTGTATTAATGGCCAACGCGCGTGGCAGCAGCGCGTTATGGGATGAGCGAGGCCGATTGATTGTTCGCGCAGACAGCGGTTCTTTGCTGTTAACCGGTCAACGCACGCCACGGGGTTGGCAAGGTGATATCATTCCATTACGCTAGTCGTTTTGGGTCAGGAGCATGGCATGTTGCGCATAATAGATACAGAAACCTGTGGTCTACAGGGAGGCATTGTTGAAATTGCTTCTGTCGATGTGGTTGACGGAAAAATAGTCAACCCAATGAGCCACCTGGTACGCCCTGACCGCCCCATCAGCCCACAGGCGATGGCTATCCATCGCATTACTGAAGCAATGGTGGCCGATAAGCCGTGGATTGAAGACGTCATCCCGCAGTATTACGGCAGCGAGTGGTACGTGGCGCACAATGCCAGCTTTGACCGCCGTGTATTACCCGATATGCCCGGAGAGTGGATTTGCACCATGAAGCTCTCCCGTCGTTTGTGGCCGGGGATCAAATACAGCAACATGGCGCTGTATAAATCGCGCAAGCTGAGCGTACAGACGCCAGCGGGTCTCCACCATCACCGCGCCCTGTACGACTGCTACATCACTGCTGCACTCCTGATCGACATCATGCAGACGTCAGGCTGGACAGCCGATCAAATGGTCGATATTACCGGCCGTCCCGCGTTACTCACTACTTTCACTTTTGGTAAGTACCGCGGAAAACCGGTATCAGAAGTGGCTGAACGCGATCCGGGCTATCTGCGCTGGTTATTTAATAACCTTGATAATATGAGCCCGGAACTGCGATTAACGCTAAAACACTATTTGGATCACGCCTGAGCAGGCAGTGTTCCCTGCGCCAGTCCAATCAAAAAAGCGTACTCAAGAGCCACACCTTCGTAAGATTTAAAACGCCCGGATTTACCGCCGTGTCCGGAATCCATATCCGTGCAAAGTAGCAGCAAACGATCGTCCGTTTTCAGCTCACGCAGTTTTGCCACCCATTTTGCTGGTTCCCAGTATTGCACCTGGGAATCGTGTAATCCCGTCGTGACCAGCAGATGCGGATACGCCTGCGCGGTTACATTGTCATACGGACTGTAGCTTTTCATATAGGTGTAATACTCTTCGTCCTGCGGATTACCCCACTCTTCAAACTCACCGGTCGTCAGGGGAATTGATTCATCCAGCATTGTGGTCAGCACATCGACAAACGGCACCTGAGCAATAACACCATGGAAGCGTTCCGGGCGCTCATTAATGGCGACGCCCATTAACATGCCCCCGGCGCTTCCTCCCATGCCATAACATAACTCAGGCGCGCCATAGCCCATTTTTAGCAGCGCATCACAGACGTCGAGGTAATCATTAAAAGTATTTTTCTTGCGCAGAAACTTACCGTCCTCGTACCACTGTTGTCCTAATTCACCACCGCCACGCACATGGGCAATGGCGTAAACAAAGCCGCGATCCAGTAAGCTTAAACGGCTACTGCTGAAATCGGCATCCATGCTGGCGCCATATGAGCCATAGCCATAAACCAGTAACGGATTTTTTCCTTTCAGGAAATACTTTTGATGATATACCAGCGAAACCGGAACCTCGGTGCCATCACGTGCCGTTATCCATACGTGTTCGCTACGGTAATTCGCCGCATCAAATCCGGGGACCTCCGTCTGCTTAAGCACACGACGTTCCCCGGTGTCCATATCCAGTTCAAACAATGTGTCCGGGGTAGTCATGGAGGAATAGCCATAGCGCAGGCGCGATGTCTCCGGCTCTGGATTATAGGCAAGCCAGGTCACATATGCCGGATCGTCAAAGGCGATCCCGACCACTTCGCGCGTTTTACGATTAATCTGCCGCAGGCTGGTTAAGCCCCGCTGACGCTCTTCTACCACCAGCCAGTCGGTGAATAACGTAAAGCCCTCCAGCATCACGTTGTCACGCGGTGGGATCAGCATCTCCCAGGCTTGCTCATCACGAACACGGGTACGGTACAGGCCGAAATTTTTCCCCTGACGGTTGGAGCGCAGATAAAAATTGTGCTGATAGTGATCGAGACTGTATTCGTGGTCTTTGCGTCGCGCTAAAAAGACCAACGGTTCGGCATCTGCCAGTTCTGCATCAAGCAACAAAACTTCACTGGTGGTCGCACTGGCAATGTGGATAATCACATAATGCAATGATGTGGTTTTATGCAGACTGACATAAAACATGTCATCGGCTTCTTCATACACCAGCTCATCCAGTGACGATGGCGAGCCGACTGTATGTCGCCAGACCTGATACGGCAATAACGTCGTTTCGTGCTTGCGCACGTAATAGAAAGTCTGAGAATCATTCGCCCATACCAAATCCGCTTCGACGTTTTCCAGCACTTCCGGATACCAGTTGCCGCTTTGCAGGTTGCGAAAACGCACGCCATATTGCCGGCGAGAGAGATAATCTTCGGCCAGTGCCATGATGGTGTTATCCGGTGATATCGCCAGCCCTCCCAGCGTATAAAACTCGCTGTGTGCCGCGCGCTGGTTCCCATCCAACAGAGTGTCCCAATCATCCCACTCTTCACTGAAGGCAGACTGACGCTGATAAATGGCATATTCGCACCCCGGTTCATAAATATGCCGGTAGCGATAACCATTCTTCACATAGGGGGCAGAAGCATCCTGAGGCGGGATACGGTCGATAATCTCTTTCAGGACGCGACCCTGCAAAGCCTGCTGCGAGGCCATAACCTGACGACCATACGCATTTTCTTGTTGCAGATAATCCAGCACTTCTGGCTGCGAGCGAGTGTCATCTCGCAACCAGTAATAATTATCAACACGAGTATCGCCATGCTGCGTCATGGCGTGGGGAATACGAGAAGCTTTTGGTAGCATGTCATTGTTCTTTTGCTTAAACATCCTATAAGGGTGGCAAAAGACAGCAATGATGCAAGCGAAACATGCGCCTTAGCGGTAAGTAATTAACCCGGTAACGCCTGTTTTTGTTCCTTGAGATCCTGTTCAATGCCTTCACGAACATCCTGCGGGATCTTCAACGCATCGCCCAGCGCATTGAGATAACTACGCTCCATAAAGTGGTCGATATCAATCGCCGCACAGCTGAGGAAGTAAATTTCTAGCGCTTCTTCTTCGTTACGGATCCCATGCGCCAGACGCTGAGGGTCTAACGGTTGTTCTATGGCGCGTTCAATCAGAATGCGGCCCTGCTCTTCCACGCCCGCTTCACGGAGCTGCTGCTCAATAGCGCTACGTTCTTTGGCATCAATATGGCCATCGCTTTTCGCCGCAAAAACCAGCGCCAGAATCAGGCGTTCGGTTCGCTCATCCAGCGGTGAGCTTTGTGCACCAAACTGCGGCTCATCCTGATGCGCTGCGCGAACTTTATCCTTGTACTTGTTCCATAACACAGTCCCGGCAACCGCGCCGCCGCCCACCAGAAGCGCGCTGGTGCCGTATTTACTCAGTAATTTACGAGAAGATTTGTTGGCAACCAGTAATCCTGCCAGACCGCCTAACGCGCCTGGAACCAGAAGTTTACTCAGCCCTTGCTCGCCAGAAGATGACGCGGAGGAACCTTTTTGCCCAAGAAGAGATTGTAGTTGATTTAGCCAGTTAGCCATTTTGCCCCTCAAGTACAGACGAATAATCATCAAAGCGTACCCGAGGGGATGTCAGGAAGTGTTCAGGTCATCAAAAGATGTGCAAATACCTCCGTTACTGCGGCTGATACTCCGCTGTTCCGGCTTTGCAGTCGACTTTTACCTGATAGTGAATATCCGCACTTTTACCGCGAACCGTCAGGGGAACTGACCATTTCCCGTCTTTGCCCGCAATATCGGGCGTGTTTACCCAGGCGACAGGATCGGCTTGCCCGACGCGCTTTTGATCGTCAGCCCAGCGCGCGATGCGATTTTGTTGATAATCACGTTTCACGCTCGCCGCAATACCGTTAGCGTCCAGTCCCTCACACTTGGGGAACTGGACGTTTTTGCTTTCCATATTTGCCGCAAATACAGATACGCTGGCAGACAGCAGCAGCAGGCTCAATAACGCTCTTTTTTTATACATTCTTTTCTCCTTAATCTCCCCTTCGTCATTCAGATTGCCTGTAGCAACGTGAAATAACGTCAGGGATTGCACAATGATTCAGGGAAAAGCATGGTACAAAACGTCAGGAGCGCAAGTCGTTTCAGGCAGCCTGAGTATCATCCCCAGCGTGCGCATCGTTTTCGACAGCCTGCGGCGAAGGCAGCTTGCCATTTTTCAGAATGGCGCTCAGCACATCTTTTTGCTCAGCCAGCCACAGGGAAAGCGCTTCGCGCTGCTCGTCTTCAAGCGCTACCGGCGATTGCTCCAGCCATGTGTCGAGCAGATCTGCTGTATCCAGCATTTTGTCATACGCATCGGCTTCCTTTTTGCTGGTAAACGACATTTTTTCCTCACCTTCCCGAATGACAACGTATTTAACTTCAACCGCCATTTTGCAGCCTCTTAAATTACCTGTATTTATGTACAGTATATTCTTTTTAAGCCCTGAAATCAACCTGGTAATAAAGACAGACGCAAACGTTTTCGTATATACTGCGCCCAGATAAAACAGGGGATTAATTTATGACGTTATTAGGCACAGCGCTGCGTCCAGCAGCAACGCGAGTGATGTTATTAGGTTCGGGAGAACTGGGTAAAGAAGTGGCAATTGAATGTCAACGCCTGGGTGTGGAAGTCATTGCCGTGGATCGTTACCCCGACGCGCCAGCCATGCACGTTGCCCATCGCTCATACGTTATCAACATGCTGGATGGCGAAGCATTACGCCAGCTCGTCGAGCGTGAAAAACCACATTATATCGTGCCGGAAATTGAGGCGATCGCCACGGATATGCTGGTAAAACTGGAGCAGGAAGGCCAGCGTGTTGTGCCATGTGCAAGAGCAACGCAACTGACCATGAACCGGGAAGGAATCCGTCGCCTCGCCGCCGAAGAATTGTCTCTACCGACCTCTTCTTACCGCTTTGCCGACAGTGAAGTCCGCTTTCGCGAAGCCGTCGCTGAAATCGGCTATCCCTGCATCGTGAAACCGGTAATGAGTTCGTCCGGTAAAGGACAAAGCTTTATCCGTTCAGCCGATCAGCTCACTGCAGCCTGGGACTATGCTCAACAGGGCGGTCGGGCTGGTGCCGGACGCGTTATCGTCGAAGGCGTAGTGAATTTTGATTTTGAAATCACCCTGCTAACCGTTAGCGCCGTTGATGGCGTGCATTTCTGCGCGCCGGTTGGACATCGACAGGAAGATGGCGATTATCGCGAGTCCTGGCAGCCGCAGCAGATGAGTGAACTGGCGCTGGCGCGAGCTCAGGAGATTGCCCGCAAGGTGGTGCTGGCGCTGGGTGGTCACGGACTATTTGGCGTGGAGCTGTTTGTCTGCGGTGATGAGGTGATTTTCAGCGAAGTCTCCCCTCGCCCTCACGACACGGGTATGGTGACCTTAATTTCGCAGGATCTGTCTGAGTTTGCCCTGCACGTACGTGCATTTCTCGGTCTGCCCGTTGGCGAAATCCGCCAGTATGGGCCTTCTGCTTCCGCTGTTATTCTGCCGAAACTTACCAGTCAGAATATCACGTTTGATAACGTGCAGGCCGCTGTAGGTGCGGGTATGCAAGTTAGGTTCTTCGGCAAACCGGAAATCGACGGGAGCCGTCGTCTGGGCGTTGTGCTGGCCACAGCACAGAGCATTGAAGATGCGGTGATACGCGCGAAAGACGCGGCCGCACAGGTGAAAGTTACTGGATAAAAAAACGGGCCGAATGGCCCGTTACAGATTCCCATGCCCGGTAGTGATTACCGGGCATTTTGCGCAATTATTGCTTCGCGCCTTCAACAGCCTCACGAGCCAGTTTGGTAATACGATCGTAATCACCCGCTTCCAGAGCATCCGCCGGAACCAGCCAGGAACCGCCGATGCACAGCACGCTTTTCAGTGCCAGGTAGTCGCGGTAATTCGCTGGAGAGATCCCACCGGTTGGGCAGAAACGGACCTGTGAGAACGGACCCGCAATCGCCTGCAGCGCTTTAGTACCGCCATTTGCTTCAGCAGGGAAGAATTTGAACTCTTTCAAACCGTAGTCCATACCCAGCATCAGTTCAGATACGGTGCTGATACCAGGGATCAACGGAATAGTGCCTTCAGTTGCGGCTTTCAGCAACGGCTCGGTCAGACCCGGACTGATAGCAAACTGTGCACCGGCTTCGGTAACTTCAGCCAGCTGTTGTGGATTCAGTACAGTACCTGCACCAACGATAGCGTCCGGAACTTCTTTTGCGATCGCGCGAATGGCATCCATCGCACATGCGGTACGTAGGGTCACTTCCAGAACGCGCACGCCTCCTGCAACCAGCGCTTTTGCCATCGGCACTGCGTGTTCCAGTTTATTAACCACGATAACCGGTACAACCGGGCCAGTGGTCAGGATTGCTTCTGCACTTGTCTTCCAGTTTTTCATCAGAGTTTTCTCTCGCCTGATTACAAAATAAGTCTTAAAAAGTGATACAGGTTGCGCCCTGTTCCGCACCGGACAGCTTTTCACGCAACGCGCTGAACATTTCACGGCCTGTGCCCACGCGCGATGCGCTGAGGTCAGGAATATGAGGCTGACGAGAAGCAAGTTCCTCTTCATCAACCAGCAGCGTCAATTCACCTGTCTGTCCATTCACACGAATGATGTCGCCATCGCGTACTTTTGCCAGCAGCCCGCCATCATAGGCTTCTGGGGTTACATGGATTGCTGAAGGCACTTTACCTGAAGCACCTGAAAGTCGTCCATCGGTAACTAACGCAATTTTGAAACAACGGTCCAATAATACACCAAGTGGCGGCATGAGTTTATGTAATTCTGGCATTCCGTTTGCTTTTGGTCCCTGATGGCGCACAACCACTACGCAATCACGGTCGAGCAGTCCCGCATCGAAGGCAGGTAATACATCATGCTGACTTTCGAAAACAACCGCGGGCGCTTCAATCACCTGATTTTCTACCGGTACCGCCGACGTTTTCATCACTGCGCGGCCGAGGTTTCCACTCAGCACTTTGGTGCCGCCGTGGTGGGAGAAAGGCTGGTCAAAGGTGGCTATCACGTTGCTGTCCAGCGACTTCGCCGCACCTTCACGCCAGTCCAGCTCACCCTCGTTGAGCCAGGGTTCCATGGTGTAGCGCGATAAACCAAACCCGGCAACGGTGTTCACATCTTCATGCAGCAGACCCGCGTTAAGCAGTTCACGCATTAACACCGGCACGCCACCCGCCGCCTGGAAGTGGTTAATGTCTGCCGGACCATTCGGGTACAGACGCGCCATCAGCGGCACGATATCGGACAGATCGGAGAAGTCGTCCCAGTTAATCAGAATACCGGCTGCGCGCGCCATCGCGACCAGGTGCATTGTATGGTTAGTGGAGCCCCCGGTCGCCAGCAGCGCGACAATACCGTTGACCACTACTTTTTCATCGATCATTTTACCGATCGGCATCCATTCATTGCCGTTGCCGGTCAGACGCGTTACCTGACGAGCCGCAGCGGCGGTCAACGCTTCGCGCAGCGGCGCATCCGGGTGCACGAATGAGGATCCTGGCAGTTGCATCCCCATAAACTCCACTACCATCTGGTTGGTGTTTGCCGTGCCATAGAACGTACAGGTACCCGGTGCGTGATAAGACGCAGCTTCGGATTCAAGCAGCGCCATACGATCGACTTTACCTTCAGCATACAGCTGACGGATACGCACTTTTTCTTTGTTCGCCAGACCACTCGCCATCGGGCCAGAGGGAATAAAGATCGAAGGCAGATGACCAAATGACAGTGCCGCCATCACCAGACCCGGGACAATTTTGTCGCACACGCCAAGGAATAACGCGCCGTCGAACATATTGTGTGAGAGTCCCACAGCAGCCGACATAGCAATCACTTCGCGACTAAGCAGCGAAAGCTCCATCCCATCCTGTCCCTGGGTCACACCGTCGCACATCGCAGGAACACCGCCAGCAACCTGGCCTACCGCATTGGCTTCATGCAGCGCTTTACGAATGATGTCCGGGTAATGTTCGTACGGCTGATGCGCGGAAAGCATGTCGTTATAGGAGGTAATGATCGCGATATTGTTACGCAGCATGCTTTTCAGCGAAGCCTTGTCATCCGGCTGGCAGGCAGCAAAACCATGCGCCAGGTTACCGCACGCCAGTTGTGAACGATGAACGGTAGTCGATTTCGCTTGTTCAATACGGGCAAGGTAGGCGGAACGTGTGTCGCGAGAACGTTCGACGATACGTTGTGTTACGCGTAACAAATTCGGATTCATAGAGGCTCCTAAAATTTATCTGTCAGAGCGTTGGAAAAACAATGTGTTTCAGTTGGGTTAAAAACAGCTGAATCGCTTGTTAGCCGTAGCTCAGGGGCAAAATCGTTTCAGGCAGTGTAATAAAAAAAGCCCCGCGGGTGAATCCACGCGAGGCTTAAAAGTGCAAAAATTATTCTACAATCTGTGTTAGATCATGTTACCGGTAAAATAACACCTATGGGCTAGATGATATTTTACTCGAATTCGTTCCAGGAACGACCATCACGGGTAATCATGGCCACAGAGGCAACCGGTCCCCAGGTCCCGGCCTGATAAGGCTTCGGTGCGTCGTTGTCCATTGCCCAGGCTTCGGTAATAGAGTCGACCCACTTCCATGCTTCTTCAACTTCATCTCGACGCACAAACAGCGCCTGAATGCCGCGCATCGTTTCAAGCAGCAGACGCTCATAAGCGTCGGCCAGATGTGTTTGATTGAAGGTTTCGGAGTAGCTCAGATCAAGTTTGGTAATTTGCAGGTTATGCTTGTGATCCAGACCCGGCACTTTGTTCAGTACCTGGATATCGACACCTTCATCAGGCTGCAAACGGATGGTCAGCTTGTTCTGTGGCAGGTCCTGCCAGGATTCTCTGAACAGGTTCAGCTCAGGCGTTTTGAAGTAAACCACGACTTCAGAGCACTTGGTCGGTAAACGTTTACCGGTACGCAGGTAGAATGGAACACCCGCCCAGCGCCAGTTATCGATATCCACACGGATTGCCACAAACGTTTCCGTATTGCTGCTCTTGTTCGCACCTTCTTCTTCCAGGTATCCCGGAACTTTTTTGCCCTGGGCAAAACCGGCGGTGTACTGACCGCGAACCGTTTTTTCTCGCACGTTCGAACGATCGATGCGACGCAGTGATTTCAGTACCTTCACTTTTTCATCACGGATGCTGTCAGCGCTCAGATCGGACGGGGGAGACATCGCGATCATGCATAGGATTTGCAGCAGGTGGTTCTGGATCATGTCGCGCATCTGACCGGCCTGGTCAAAGTAGCCCCAGCGCCCTTCAATGCCCACTTCTTCCGCCACGGTAATTTCTACGTGATCGATAGTGCGGTTATCCCAGTTGTTCACAAACAGGGAGTTGGCAAAACGCAGTGCCAACAGGTTCAGTACCGTCTCTTTGCCGAGATAGTGGTCGATGCGGTAAACCTGGCACTCTTCGAAATACTCGCCGACCTGATCGTTGATTTCGCGCGATGTTGCCAGTGACGTTCCTAACGGTTTTTCCATCACCACGCGGGCAGGCTTAGCATTCAGCTTTGCTTCACCCAAACCTTTGCAGATTGCGCCAAAAGTGCTTGGCGGCATCGCGAAATAGTTAATAGTGGTACGTGATTTCTGATCCAGCATTTCACCCAGACGGCTAAATGCGGCGGTATCATTGACGTCCAGATTACAAAACTCCAGACGACCGCTGAGGGTCTCCCATAAACCTTCATCGATTTTTTCTTTCATGAAGGTTTCGAGCGCTTCGCGCACAACCTTGGTATAAGCTGCTTTGTCCCAGTCGGCACGCCCAACCCCAATGATACGGGTTTCCGGGTTAATCTGGCCGGCCTTTTCCAGTTGATACAGGGAAGGCAGCAATTTCCGTCGCGCCAGGTCGCCCTTCGCACCGAAAATGACCAGGTCACATGCCTGGGCTGTTTGCGTTACCGCCATGTCATTCTCCTCAATTAAGTGCCTGGTGCTTTTGCCAGACACTGGTTGTAATTTTATTACAGTGCACTGTACTGCTTTTACGTGAATCCGGAAACCGTAAACGCTTATCCAGCCGTGCTGTTACCGCGAACAGCCGCTTTATTGGCGTATAACCCATCAAAATGGATAAAAAAGTCGTATTTTCCGTACCCATGACGAAGTATGAAAATCCGACTCCGATCATGTAATGAAAAAAAACAACAACTATTCTGTCCATTTTGCCCCGTTGCTGCATTAGCAGGGGTAATATCTATACACTAAATTGTGTATCGGTTTCCCCGTATCGCTGAAATCGTTTTTGCCCATGACCCATGAGTCTACCTACATCATGAATATGCTGGAAAAAATCCAGTTAAAACTGGAACATTTGAGCAAGTCAGAGCGTAAAGTCGCCGACATTATTCTTGCCTCTCCCGAGCGGGCAATCCATTCAAGCATCGCCGCACTTGCTGTAGAAGCGAATGTCAGCGAGCCAACGGTGAACCGTTTCTGTCGCAGCATGGACACCCGCGGCTTTCCTGATTTTAAACTGCATCTGGCGCAAAGTCTGGCAAATGGCACCCCTTATGTTAATCGCAATGTGGATGAGGATGACAGCGTAGAATCTTACACGGGGAAAATCTTCGAGTCAGCGATGGCAAGCCTCGATCACGTTCGCCAGTCGCTGGATAACGCGGCGGTAAACCGGGCGGTAGATTTATTAACCCAGGCGAAGAAAATTGCCTTCTTTGGTTTAGGTTCTTCCGCCGCGGTAGCGCATGACGCGATGAATAAATTTTTCCGCTTTAACGTGCCGGTAATTTATTCCGACGATATTGTTCTGCAACGCATGAGTTGTATGAATTGTAGCGACGACGACGTCATTGTGCTTATTTCTCATACCGGAAGAACCAAAAGTCTGGTTGAACTGGCGCAGTTAGCGCGGGAAAACGATGCCATGGTTATCGCCCTCACCTCTCCCGGTACACCACTGGCGCGGGAAGCCACGCTGGCAATTACCCTCGATGTACCGGAAGATACTGACATTTATATGCCCATGGTCTCTCGACTTGCTCAACTGACCGTGATAGATGTGCTGGCTACAGGATTTACTTTGCGCCGAGGGGCAAAATTTAGAGATAACTTGAAGCGTGTCAAGGAAGCGCTCAAGGAATCGCGTTTTGATAAAGAATTACTCATCAAGAGTGATGACCGCTAAAAGCAATAACAATGTTCTACCCTTTTATCATCCGGGTTGTTCATTTACCGTTAATGTTTGAGAACGGCCGGATCAATGTTCACGCAACACCAAGTTGTTTCAGTCAACGGAGTATTACATGTCCAGAAGGCTTCGCAGAACCAAAATCGTTACCACGTTAGGCCCGGCAACTGACCGCGATAACAACCTTGAGAAGATTATCGCCGCGGGTGCGAACGTCGTACGTATGAACTTTTCCCACGGCTCTCCAGAAGATCACAAACTGCGGGCGGATAAAGTCCGTGAAATTGCCGCAAAACTGGGACGTCATGTAGCTATTTTGGGTGACCTGCAGGGACCTAAAATCCGCGTATCCACCTTTAAAGAAGGTAAAGTATTTCTTAACGTTGGCGACAAGTTCCTGTTAGACGCCAACCTCGGCAAAGGCGAAGGCGACAAAGAAAAAGTCGGTATTGATTATAAAGGGCTACCTGCTGACGTCGTGCCTGGCGATATCCTGCTGCTCGACGACGGTCGCGTACAGCTTAAGGTGCTGGAAGTTCAGGGCATGAAAGTCTTCACCGAAGTCACCGTCGGTGGCCCGCTATCCAATAACAAGGGCATCAACAAACTGGGCGGCGGTCTCTCTGCTGAAGCCCTGACCGAAAAAGACAAAGCCGACATCATTACCGCAGCGCAAATCAGCGTTGACTACCTGGCCGTCTCCTTCCCGCGCTGCGGTGAAGATCTGAACTATGCCCGCCGTCTGGCACGCGATGCCGGTTGCGATGCGAAAATTGTCGCCAAAGTAGAACGTGCAGAAGCCGTCTGCGACCAGAATGCGATGGATGACATCATTCTGGCTTCCGACGTAGTGATGGTGGCACGTGGCGACCTGGGCGTTGAAATCGGTGACCCTGAGCTGGTAGGTATTCAGAAAGCGTTGATTCGTCGCGCGCGTCAGCTGAACCGTGCGGTCATTACCGCTACGCAGATGATGGAGTCGATGATTACCAACCCAATGCCGACTCGTGCGGAAGTGATGGATGTGGCTAACGCCGTCCTCGACGGCACCGATGCCGTGATGCTCTCTGCAGAAACAGCAGCAGGTCAGTACCCGGCGGAAACCGTCGCGGCAATGGCGCGCGTCTGTCTCGGCGCTGAAAAGATCCCGAGCATCAACGTCTCTAAACACCGCCTTGACGTGCAGTTTGATAACGTTGAAGAAGCGATTGCGATGTCAGCGATGTACGCTGCTAACCACCTGAAAGGGGTCACCGCTATCATCGCAATGACGGAGTCCGGTCGCACTGCGCTGATGACTTCTCGTATCAGTTCCGGCCTGCCGATTTTCGCGATGTCCCGTCATGAGCGTACGCTGAATCTGACCTCCCTGTACCGCGGTGTCACCCCGGTTCACTTCGACAGCGAAACTGACGGCGTCGTTGCCGCCAATGAAGCGGTGAACCTGCTGCGCGATAAAGGCTACCTGGTTTCTGGTGACCTGGTGATCGTGACCCAGGGCGATGTGATGAGCACCATTGGCTCAACCAATACCACGCGTATCCTGACCGTAGAATAAGTCGCTTAAATGTAAAAAAGCCTCTCGTTTGAGAGGCTTTTTTTTATTTCTTCGGATAGAGATCTTTGCGCTTATAGGGCTCAATCTCGCCGGGTTTACGTGTCTTAAGCAGTTTCAGAATCCAGGTGTATTGTTCGACATGAGGCGTGACAAAAATCTCCACCTCTTCGTTCATCCGTCTGGCAATGGTGTGGTCATCCGCCGTCAGGATGTCATCCATCGGTGGACGAACATGGATCGTCAGGCGGTGCGTTCTCCCATCGTATACGGGGAACAGCGGTACCACGCGCGCGTGGCAGACTTTCATCAGACGTCCAATCGCCGGTAACGTTGCTTTATAGGTAGCAAAAAAATCGACAAACTCGCTGTGTTCAGGCCCATGGTCCTGATCCGGCAGGTAGTATCCCCAATATCCCTGACGGACAGACTGAATAAACGGTTTGATGCCATCATTACGCGCATGCAAACGACCACCAAAGCGACGGCGTACCGTGTTCCAGACATAATCGAATACCGGGTTCCCCTGATTGTGGAACATCGCCGCCATTTTCTGTCCCTGGGACGCCATCAGCATCGCCGGGATATCTACACCCCAGCCATGTGGAACGAGAAAAATAACTTTTTCATCGTTGCGCCGCATCTCTTCGATGATTTCCAGGCCTTGCCAGTCAACACGGTTTTGAATCTTCTCCGGGCCACGTATTGCTAATTCAGCCATCATGACCATCGCCTGAGGCGCAGTTGCATACATATCATCAACAATGGCTTCACGCTCAGCTTCGCTACGTTCAGGAAAGCAGAGGGATAAATTGATCAATGCTCTGCGACGGGAGCTTTTTCCCAGTCTTCCTGCGAGCCGTCCGAGTTTTGCCAGAATAGGATCACGAAATGCTGCCGGCGTTAACGCAATACCAGCTATCGCCGCCACCCCCAACCAGGCGCCCCAGTAGCGCGGATGGCGAAATGATTTGTGAAACTCAGGGATATACTCAATATTCTTTTTTTTCGTTTCCATGCTCTTCCAGTGTCTGGTGCCGCGAAAAGTAAATCTGCTGATAGTGTAGCGGCGCACCGTGCGCCGTACAAAATAAAAAAGCCGGCACGCATAGCGTACCGGCTTTGTCAGTGTGCTAATTAATCAAAACGTAGCTGAGGCATAACCTCTTTCACCTGCGCCAGGTAATCGGTGCGATCCGAGCCGGTCAGACCCTCTGTACGCGGCAGTTTCGCCGTCAAAGGGTTCACGGCCTGCTGGTTAACCCATACTTCATAGTGCAGATGCGGCCCCGTTGAACGCCCGGTGTTACCTGACAGCGCGATACGATCGCCACGTTTCACTTTTTGACCTGGTTTCACCAACAGCTTACGCAGGTGCATATAACGCGTGGTGTAGGTGCGACCATGACGAACCGCAACATAGTATCCGGCAGCGCCGCTACGCTTCGCTACAACCACTTCACCATCGCCCACCGACAGTACCGGCGTCCCCTGCGGCATCGCAAAGTCGACACCTTTGTGCGGCGCTACGCGTCCAGTCACCGGATTCAGGCGACGCGGGTTAAAGTTCGAGGAAATACGGAACTGTTTCGCCGTCGGGAAACGCATGAAGCCTTTCGCCAGCCCGGTACCGTTACGGTCATAGAACTTACCGTCTGCAGCACGGATGGCATAATAGTCTTTGCCTTCAGAACGTAAACGCACGCCCAGCAGTTGGCTTTGCTCGCGCTTGCCGTCCAGCATTTCGCGAGACATCAGCACCGAGAACTCATCACCTTTTTTCAGTTTGCGGAAATCCATCTGCCACTGCATGGCCTTAATCACTGCGCTGATTTCAGAGCTGGTCAGCCCGGCATCTTTGGCGCTGGCGACGAAGCTTCCGCCCACCGTGCCTTTGATACGACTGTTAACCCAATCGCCCTGTTGCATTTCGCTGCTCATTTTGAAACCCGTCGCAGTGCGATCGTAAGTACGGGTTTCACGGCGGGATACTTCCCAGGTCAGACGCTGCAGGTCACCTTCCGCGCTTAAGGTCCAGGAAAGCTGCTGACCAATTTTCAGATTACGCAGCTCTTTATCGGAAGCAGCGAGTTGACTGATATCGCCCATATCGATGCCGTACTGATTCAGAATACTGCTCAGCGTATCGCCAGTGGAGACGACATACTCATGCACACCAGCTTCACCAGACGTTTTGTCATCCAGTTCATCCTGCGGAATGGCTTCGTCTTCCTGTGCAGCCTGATCAATAGGTTCGCTTGCCTCAGGCAACAGTGAACGAATCTCGCTTTTTTCCAGCTCGATAGTTTTAACGATGGGTGCAGAATCGGGATGGTAAACATAAGGCCGCCAGACGGCGACGGCCAATGTCAGTACGGTAAGCGACCCCAGCATAACGCGATGGGGTCGCGGCAGATTATTAAATGCCAGAGCGACAGAGCGGGCTATCTGTTGCACGTATTCACTTCCTCATTAATCTCCTTTCAGGCAGCTCGCATACTGGTTGGCTAATTGGTTCAAAAACGCTGAATAGCTTGTTTTACCCAGTTTGATATTCGTACCGAGCGGATCCAACGTTCCCATTCGAACGGATGTCCCTCTCGCGACGGCTTCAACGACCGCTGGCCTGAACTGTGGCTCAGCAAAAACGCAGGTTGCTTTTTGCTCAACCAACTGTGTTCTTATTTCATGTAAACGCTGCGCACCAGGTTGAATCTCAGGGTTCACGGTAAAGTGACCAAGCGGTGTTAGTCCGTAGTGTTTTTCGTAGTAGCCATAGGCGTCATGAAAAACGAAATAACCTTTTCCCTTGAGCGGTGCGAGCTCGTTACCTACCTGCTTATCGGTTGCGGCTAATTGCGCCTCAAAATCCTTCAGGTTGGCGTCAAGTTTGGCTCGACTTTGCGGCATAAGTTCCACTAATTTTTCATGGATTGCAACCGCTGAGGCCCGCGCTATCTCTGGGGAAAGCCAAAGATGCATGTTGTAATCGCCGTGATGGTGATGCTCGTCACTTTTTTCACTGCCAGCATCATTGTGTCCATGATCGTCATCGTCGTCGTCAGCACCTTTCATGAGTAACGGTTTCACGTCATTGAGCTGCGCAATCGTTACCTGTTTCGCGTTAGGAATATTCTTGACTGACTTTTCCATAAACGCTTCCATCTCAGGTCCAATCCAAACGACTAAGTCCGCGCCCTGTAAGCGTTTTACGTCTGATGGACGCAGTGAATAGTCGTGTTCGGAAGCCCCGTCAGGCAGCAAAACTTCAGTGTCTGTTACCCCGTCCGCAATGGCCGAAGCAATAAATCCCAGCGGCTTGAGCGAGGCCACCACAGCAGCATTTGCTGCCTGTGTTGCACTACCCCAAAGAGCAGCGGATAATGCTGCGAAAAGAAGCGTATTTTTATGTAACATAATGCGACCAATCATCGTAATGAATGTAAGAAATGTGATATTATAACATTCTATAACTTCTGCAAGACTAAAATTGATATGACGACTTTGGTTTCACTGGAAAATGTCTCGGTCTCTTATGGTCAACGCCGCGTCCTGTCTGACGTATCGCTTGAACTTCGACCCGGTAAAATTTTAACGCTTCTCGGCCCAAATGGTGCCGGGAAGTCTACGCTGGTACGCGTTGTATTAGGACTGGTAGCGGCTGATGAGGGAGTTATCAAGCGTAATGGCCAATTGCGGATTGGCTATGTACCGCAAAAACTGTACCTCGATACTACGCTTCCGCTGACGGTAAGCCGGTTTATGCGCTTACGTCCCGGCACCAAAAAAGAGGATATCCTTCCGGCACTGAAGCGCGTTCAGGCCGGACATCTGATGAATGCGCCGATGCAAAAGCTCTCTGGCGGGGAAACGCAACGCGTCCTGTTAGCCCGTGCTTTATTGAATAAACCTCAGCTACTGGTGCTCGATGAGCCGACCCAGGGCGTGGATGTCAATGGGCAGGTCGCACTGTACGACCTTATCGACCAGTTGCGACGTGAACTGGATTGCGCCGTACTGATGGTTTCCCATGACCTGCATTTGGTGATGGCCAAAACCGATGAAGTACTGTGCCTGAACCATCATATTTGCTGTTCCGGTGCACCGGAAGTGGTTTCCATGCACCCGGAATTCATCTCAATGTTCGGGCAACGCGGCGCCGAACAACTCGGAATTTACCGTCATAATCACAACCACCGCCACGATTTACAGGGTCGTATCGTCTTACGCCGGGGAAATGGTCACTCATGATTGAATTGTTATTACCCGGTTGGTTAGCCGGGATCATGCTGGCCTGTGCTGCTGGCCCACTCGGCTCGTTTGTGGTCTGGCGTCGAATGTCTTATTTCGGTGATACGCTGGCCCACGCTTCGCTGCTGGGAGTCGCCTTTGGCCTGCTGCTGGATGTGAACCCTTTCTATGCGGTTATCGCCGTCACTTTGTTGCTGGCTGGCGGTCTGGTATGGCTTGAAAAGCGCCCTCACCTTGCGATCGATACCTTACTGGGCATTATGGCGCATAGTGCATTGTCGCTGGGGCTGGTTGTCGTCAGCCTGATGTCCAACATCCGTGTGGATCTGATGGCATACCTGTTTGGTGATTTGCTCGCCGTGACGCCTGAAGATCTTATCTCCATCGCCATCGGCGTGGTTATTGTTCTGGCGATTCTGTTCTGGCAGTGGCGTAACCTGCTGTCGATGACCATCAGTCCGGATCTGGCATTTGTCGATGGCGTGAAGCTGCAACGCGTGAAGCTGCTGCTGATGCTGGTTACGGCGTTAACGATTGGCGTGGCGATGAAGTTTGTCGGGGCGTTGATTATCACCTCGCTGCTTATTATCCCTGCGGCGACCGCCCGTCGCTTTGCCCGTACGCCGGAACAGATGGCAGGAGTTGCCGTTGGTGTGGGAATGATAGCGGTTACAGGCGGGTTGACCTTCTCGGCCTTCTATGACACCCCGGCAGGTCCCTCCGTGGTGCTGTGTGCCGCGCTGCTGTTTATTTTCAGCATGATGAAAAAGCAAGCGAGCTAAGCATGCGTTGCCCGGTGGCGCTGCGCTTACCGGGCCTACAAAATCGCCCAGGCCTTATAAGCGTAGCGACATCATGCATTAAGGCATCTGTGGCGGTGTAATGCCAAAATGGTTCCAGGCGCGCACGGTTGCCATACGTCCACGCGGCGTACGCTGCAGAAAACCTTGCTGAATCAGATATGGCTCAAGCACGTCCTCAATGGTTTCACGCTCTTCCCCGATCGCCGCTGCCAGGTTATCCAGTCCGACCGGTCCGCCAAAGAATTTGTCGATAACCGCCAGCAGCAACTTACGGTCCATATAATCAAATCCTTCCGCATCCACATTGAGCATATCCAGCGCCTGAGCGGCGATATCTGCTGAAATCGTGCCGTCATGCTTCACTTCGGCGAAATCACGTACCCGGCGTAATAAGCGGTTGGCGATACGCGGCGTACCGCGAGCGCGGCGTGCCACTTCCAGCGCGCCTTCATCGCTCATTTCCAGGCCCATAAAACGCGCACTGCGTCCTACAATGTGCTGCAGGTCAGCCACCTGATAGAATTCCAGGCGCTGTACAATACCAAAACGATCACGTAACGGAGACGTTAACGACCCGGCGCGCGTCGTCGCCCCGATTAGCGTAAACGGCGGCAGATCGATCTTGATCGAACGTGCAGCCGGTCCTTCACCAATCATGATATCCAGCTGATAATCTTCCATCGCCGGATATAGCACCTCTTCCACCACCGGTGAAAGACGATGGATTTCATCGATAAACAGCACATCATGGGGTTCAAGGTTGGTAAGCATTGCCGCCAGGTCACCCGCTTTTTCCAGTACCGGACCGGACGTGGTGCGCAGATTAACGCCCATTTCATTGGCGACAATATTGGCAAGCGTGGTTTTACCAAGCCCTGGAGGACCGAAAATCAGCAGGTGATCGAGAGCGTCACCACGCAGCTTCGCCGCCTGGATAAAAATCTCCATTTGCGAACGGACCTGAGGCTGGCCAATATACTCTTCCAGCAATTTAGGGCGGATCGCACGATCCACCAGGTCTTCAGGGGTCGTGCTGACAGCCGAAATCAGGCGATCTGCTTCAATCATGCTTTACCTCACAATGCCGCGCGAAGCGCTTCACGAATCAGGGTTTCACTGCTGGCATCAGGGCGGGCAATTTTGCTCACCATGCGGCTGGCTTCTTGTGGTTTATAGCCCAACGCCACCAGCGCAGCAACCGCTTCCTGCTCGGCGTCGTCCGTTGTCGGACTGGCCGGAGAGGTCAGAACCAGATCCGCCGCCGGGGTAAAGAGGTCACCATGCAGGCCTTTAAAGCGGTCTTTCATTTCAACAATCAAACGCTCTGCGGTTTTCTTACCAATGCCCGGTAATTTCACTAACGCGCCAAGCTCTTCGCGCTCAACGGCATTAACAAACTGCTGCGCAGACATTCCGGAGAGGATCGCCAGCGCCAGCTTCGGCCCCACGCCATTGGTTTTGATTAACTCTTTAAACAGCGTGCGCTCTTGCTTGTTGTTAAAGCCATACAGCAGTTGAGCGTCTTCACGCACCACAAAATGGGTGAAGATAATCGCTTCCTGCCCGGCTTCCGGCAACTCGTAGAAACAGGTCATCGGCATATGCACTTCATAGCCTACCCCACCCGTTTCCAGAAGGACCAGCGGGGGTTGTTTTTCAATAATGATGCCTCTGAGTCTGCCTATCACGTGACGCTCCTGCGTTAAGGGCTAAAAGGTAATGCACTATCATAAAAAAAGGCTGGATAGATATCCAGCCTCATTTGTCACTAACGTAATCGACCTCGCGCCAAATTCAGCCTCGACTCGCTCATTTGCATGGCATTCTGACTGACATGGCAGTGGGTAATAGCAATCGCCAGCGCATCCGCGGCATCCGCTTGCGGATTCGCCGGGAGTTTTAGCAGCGTGCGTACCATATGCTGGACCTGGCTTTTTTCCGCACTACCGATCCCCACCACAGTCTGTTTTACCTGGCGGGCCGCGTATTCAAATACCGGTAGATCCTGATTGGTCGCCGCAACGATTGCCACGCCGCGTGCCTGTCCAAGCTTTAGCGCCGAGTCAGCGTTCTTCGCCATAAAGACCTGCTCAATGGCAAAATAGTCCGGCTGGAACTGGGTGATGATTTCCGTCACGCCCGCGTAAATTAACTTCAGGCGTGACGGGAGATCGTCGACTTTGGTGCGGATACAACCGCTGCCGAGGTAGGTCAGCTGTCTTCCGACCTGACGAATAACGCCATAACCGGTGATGCGCGACCCCGGGTCAATGCCGAGAATGATAGACATCACGCACCTCCTGTCAGGTTGCGGTACAGCCACCTCATTCTAAGGTAGCTGCAACCTCATCAGAGATCTCGCCGTTATGGTAAACTTCCTGCACGTCGTCGCAGTCTTCCAGCATATCGATCAGACGCAACAACTTCGGCGCTGTTTCTGCATCCATATCTGCTTTGGTGGATGGAATCATAGACACTTCAGCCGCGTCCGCTTTCAGACCTGCCGCTTCCAGCGCGTCACGCACTTTACCCATCTCTTCCCACGCGGTGTAAACGTCAATTGCGCCGTCGTCGAAGGTCACCACGTCTTCAGCACCTGCTTCCAGCGCCGCTTCCATGATGGCGTCTTCGTCGCCTTGTTCAAAGGAGATCACGCCTTTTTTGCTGAACAGGTAAGCCACGGAACCGTCGGTACCGAGGTTGCCGCCCGTTTTCGTGAACGCGTGACGCACTTCCGCAACAGTACGGTTACGGTTGTCAGACAGACATTCAATCATAACGGCTGTACCGCCAGGACCATAACCTTCATAGATGATGGTTTCCATGTTGGAATCTTCATCACCACCCACACCGCGCGCGATTGCACGGTTCAGGGTGTCACGGGTCATGTTGTTAGCCAGCGCTTTATCAACCGCTGCACGCAGACGCGGGTTAGCGTCCGGATCGCCGCCGCCGAGTTTTGCCGCCGTCACCAGCTCACGAATTATTTTGGTGAAAATTTTACCGCGTTTAGCATCCTGCGCTGCTTTACGGTGTCTGGTGTTGGCCCATTTACTATGACCTGCCATAAATAATATCTCCAAAAAGCGCGCCTTTTCAGGCGACGTTAATTACAAACTCTTCAATCGCCTGCCGGTTACTCCACGACTTGGTTAATTGGGCGGCTTCAACCGCATTAACCCAACGATAGGTCAGATGTTCGGTGAACACGATCTCTCGTTCTGAGGGAAGTGCCAGGCAAAACCAGGATTCAGTATTACGTTCAATTCCCGGTGCATAGCGATGACGTAAATGGCTAAAAATCTCAAACTCCACCGTGCGCTGACAGTCAATTAAGGTCAGTTGCTCAGATGCAACATCAATGGCGACCTCTTCCTTTACTTCGCGCATAGCGGCTTGCGACGCGGTTTCACCCTCTTCAAGGCTGCCGGTGACCGACTGCCAGAAATCAGGATCGTCGCGTCGCTGTAACATCAGCACTCTCCCGGTGTCCTTTGCATAAATCACGACTAACACCGAGACAGGCTGTTTGTATGTCATATCAGTTATTCTCGGCCTTCTTAACAACCTGAATGCTCAGTTCCGCCAGCGCAGCTTCGTTGGCAAAGCTCGGCGCTTCAGTCATCAGACACGCTGCAGCAGTGGTTTTTGGGAAAGCAATAACGTCACGAATGTTGTCAGTACCGGTCAGCAGCATAGTCAGACGGTCCAGACCAAACGCCAGGCCCGCATGCGGTGGTGTACCATATTTTAGCGCATCCAGCAGGAAGCCGAATTTCTCACGCTGCTCTTGCTCGTTAATGCCCAGAATACCAAATACGGTCTGCTGCATGTCGCCGTTGTGAATACGCACGGAACCGCCGCCCACTTCGTAGCCGTTGATAACCATATCGTATGCGTTAGCAACCGCGTCTTCTGGCGCAGCTTTCAGCTCAGCAGCTGTCATATCTTTCGGCGCGGTGAACGGGTGGTGCATTGCGGTCAGTCCGCCTTCACCATCGTCTTCAAACATTGGGAAGTCGATAACCCACAGCGGCGCCCATTTGGCTTCGTCGGTAATGTTCAGGTCTTTACCCAGTTTCAGACGCAGCGCGCCCATCGCGTCGGCAACCACTTTCTTGTTGTCGGCACCGAAGAAAATCATGTCGCCATCTTGCGCACCGGTACGCGCCAGAATCGCTTCCACGATTTCTGCGTTCAGGAACTTAGCTACCGGGCTGGTGATACCTTCCAGACCTTTCGCACGCTCGGTGACTTTGATGTAAGCCAGACCTTTCGCGCCGTAAATCTTAATAAAGTTACCGTAATCGTCAATTTGCTTACGGCTCAGTGCGGCACCGCCCGGTACACGCAGAGCAGCTACGCGGCCTTTCGCATCGTTTGCCGGACCAGAGAACACTGCGAACTCAACGTCTTTCACCAGATCGGCAACGTCAACCAGCTCCATCGGGTTACGCAGGTCTGGTTTATCAGAACCGTAACGACGCTCAGCTTCGGCAAAGGTCATGATCGGGAAATCACCCAGATCCACCCCTTTAACTTCCAGCCACAGATTACGCACCAGCGCTTCCATCACTTCACGCACCTGCGGTGCGGTCATGAAGGAAGTCTCAACGTCGATCTGGGTAAATTCAGGCTGACGGTCAGCACGTAAGTCTTCATCACGGAAGCATTTTACGATCTGATAGTAGCGGTCAAAGCCAGACATCATCAGCAGCTGTTTAAACAACTGAGGTGATTGCGGCAGCGCGTAGAATTTACCTTTATGTACGCGAGAAGGTACCAGGTAATCGCGCGCGCCTTCCGGCGTCGCTTTGGTCAGCATCGGTGTTTCGATGTCGAGGAAGCCGTGGTCGTCCATAAAACGACGCACCAGACTGGTAATTTTGGCACGCGTTTTCAGGCGCTGCGCCATTTCAGGGCGACGCAGATCTAAATAGCGATACTTCAGTCGCGCTTCTTCGGTGTTGACGTGGTTAGAGTCCAACGGCAGCGAGTCTGAACGGTTGATGATGGTCAGATCGGAGGCCAGCACTTCAATTTCGCCCGTCGCCATCTCGGCGTTGACGTTTTTCGCGTCACGCGCACGCACGGTGCCCGTAACCTGGATGCAGAACTCATTACGCAGTTCGGAGGCCAGCTTTAACGCGTCCGCACGGTCCGGATCGAAAAATACCTGCACGATACCTTCGCGGTCGCGCATATCGATAAAGATCAGGCTACCAAGATCACGACGACGGTTGACCCAACCACACAGAGTCACCTGCTGCCCCTCGTGGGACAGACGTAGCTGTCCGCAATATTCTGTACGCATGAGATATCCCTTAACTTTGCCGCAGGCGGATTGTCACCTGTCTCGCAGATGACGAAGTCGCAGCTTTAGCTGAATGTCACAACTGAATGAAAAAAGGCGGCTATTATACTGGAAATTCTGCCGCACGATAAGTCCGGTACTGACTGTACGCCTGTTTCCTGGACGGGCATTGCGTAATCTCACAAAAAATAACAAAAATTGTCGCCCCTTTCACACTGATTCGCGCTTAAGGTGTAACGGAATTCTATTTTTTTACTGGAGTGACCATGCTGGAACTGAACGCAAAAACAACCGCCCTTGTCGTGATTGACTTACAGGAAGGGATCCTGCCTTTCGCTGGCGGACCTCATACGGCACACGCTGTGGTTGCCCGCGCCGCGCAGTTGGCGGAAAAATTCCGTACCCACGGTTCCCCGGTGGTAATGGTGCGCGTCGGGTGGTCTGACGATTACGCCGAAGCGCTAAAACAACCAGTAGATGCTCAGACTCCAGCAAAAGCATTGCCCGAAAACTGGTGGGATTACCCGGCTGCTCTGGGTAAATGCACCAGCGACCTCGAAGTAACCAAACGCCAGTGGGGCGCATTCTACGGCACCGATCTGGAATTGCAGCTGCGTCGCCGGGGTATCGATACCATCGTCCTGTGCGGCATCTCTACGAACATTGGCGTTGAGTCGACGGCGCGAAATGCGTGGGAGCTGGGTTTCAGTCTTATCATTGCAGAGGATGCCTGTAGTGCCGCCAGTGCTGAGCAACACCTGGGCAGCATGACTCACATTTTCCCCCGCATTGCGCGCGTTCGCAGCGTGGAAGAGATTTTGCAAGCGCTATGATCTATATCGGTTTACCCCAGTGGTCGCATCCAAAATGGGTGCGTTTGGGGATCACAAGTCTTGAAGAGTATGCCCGCCACTTTAACTGCGTGACGCGGGCATTTTAAAAATCACTAAAGAACGCCCAAGAGCATGTGTTTTCTTTAGTTTATTCAATGCATTAAAAAATAGTTTCGCATGAAATTCGGTAAACTTCATGTGTGCAATAATGTCCCATTCATGCCCCAAAATGCCCCAAAATGCCCCAAAGCAGACATTTTTGCCCCAAGTATGCCCCACAAGTCACGTCTTCAAGTCGTCTATATCCATAGCACACCGAGTTACATTCTTGCATCCGGGGTGTCGACAATACCTACTTTATTGAGTGTGCGAGAATTACCAGGAACCTTTCCACAATGTAGTAGTCTAATAGTCGAATCCATCTAAAATTAAGAAGCGTTATGATCACTAGCCTCTCATTGATATCTTCTGTAATAGTCACTCTATGTATCATGGTGTTCGCTACAGTAAAGGTAGGGATTGGTTTGTCTAACAATCCAGACAGAAATGATAATTAACCTCAACCACGTAACCACACTTCATACTTCACTTAACAGTGATGTGCTCACATTACCGGGCAGTCATCAAACTCCGCATTCCTGGCATCATTAATGATGTACGTGATCACTCCAAATATAGCGGGTGCAGAACTGTAACCATCATCATCTGCTGGCAGCGCTTCCCTTCTCCCGTTATCCAGATTAACCAGGTGCGGCTGAGGATGAGTCCGATATCGCTTGATCCTGAATTCCCCGTCGATTGCACATATCAGCAGTGAACCATCACAGGGAGAAAGTGACGCATCCACAACAAGCAACGCTCCCTGGATTATCCCTTCCCTGAA
>NZ_JAOWED010000031.1:377893-808277 GCF_030334285.1 Citrobacter sp. Cf087 | reverse complement strand
GCATCCACAACAAGCAACGCTCCCTGGATTATCCCTTCCCTGAAATGTGAACGCGATGCCCGCATGAAATAAGTCGCTGCGGGCTGACTGATTAGCTGCTGATCGAGGGAGATTCGTGTTTCAACATAATCTGCCGCAGGTGAAGGAAATCCCATGTTTACGCCCTCTCTTGAATACCGGATAAAAACACAGTATAAATACTGTATATTCATCCAGTAAAGAGGCAATAAGCAATGTTCGTGGAACTCGTTTATGACAAAAGGAATTTTGATGGTCTGCCCGGTGCGAAAGATATCATTCTGGGCGAATTGAGTAAGAGGGTTCACCGGATCTTCCCCGATGCTGATGTCCGGGTTAAACCGATGATGACATTGCCGGCGATCAACACTGACGCCAGCAAGCATGAGAAGGAACAGATAAGCCGTACTGTTCAGGAAATGTTTGAAGAGGCTGATATGTGGCTGGTTTCAGATTAAACGCCTTGAACCGTAATATTGCTTAAGTACAATCCGCCGTGACTGGCAATCATTCAATACTCGCACTATCGAACGTTCGCCAGTCGGCCGCAATCATGCTCTTGCATACGGTGTGGTTGCGGCAACCATCAATTTTTACACCTGTTCCTGCTGCTGATTTTGCTGGCGCTCGCGTTCAGCTTTTTTCATAGCATCCAGCATCTCTTTCTGTTTCTTATTCCAGATACTGTCCTGTGGCATTTCCACACGAACTGAAACGAACTGATCTGCCGGGATATCGACAGGGTCACCGTCAGCCAGCCCGGGACGTTCGTTCCTGGCAAACGGAGGGGAATCGGGATATGTGCGATGAAAAGTTTTCACCAGAACAGAACCCTCAGAGTCCACCTCGTAATCCAGCCAGACAAGAGGTTGCCTGTTGCGGTCTTTGGGGATATCAAAACCACCATCAATGCCACCCCACGCGGCATCTGCATTCATTCCAATACACCCGTTAATACGATACTCACCAGTTCCCACCCGCGTGACCGTACAGCCTTCTGATTCATCATTTGTGTCAAACCGACCATCTGCATAGATTTTAATTATCGGAGAAGCTGCTTTTAGTGTTCCGTCTGCTGACCTTGTTGTATTTCCTGTATGATAGACCGTCATCCATCCTGTATTAATGCCGTCTGCCATACTCATAAATTGCATGGCTTTGCCACTAAAAATTATCGCAACAAAAGCCTGCTGTTCTACGGGCGAACCTGACCCTACATTTCGATCTGACAGACGTAAGCCCGAGCCATAAGTTCCGGTACCACCAGAAGTGGAAGGGTTTACATTAAAAAAACGAGTACCCCGGGTCTTATCCCACAAATCTGAGATGACCGGGAGATTTTTAGAACCGACGCCGAATGAGCCGACAGCCAGTACATTGTCATCCGCCTCACCAATATTATGCGTTGCGGAGTCTCCAAGTTCGAGCGATTGCCTTGCCTTACTTGTATCTGTTAAATCTGACAGATTTTTATCTTTCTCCAGTCGTTGTGACAAGTTCTGACTTAAATCGTTTAGTGTTTGTGCAATGCCACCCCAGGCTGGCCCTGTAAAAGAACTACCGTCCGGCAATTTTACAGTTACATCCCCGCTGCCACTGAAAATACTTTGCCAGTTCTGTTTGTCGTAGTTAAGTCCAAGCAGGGCTTCTGCACTTTGTGCCACCAGCGCCGCGGTGATCATATTAAGGGCAACACGTGGTACTGCAGACCAGGCCGCGCCAGATTGTGTTGGCCCGGTAAAATTGCTGACCAGTGTCAACGCTGCACTACTTTCCACGGACTTAACCGGGAGCGTATAGGGAATGCCGCCGACAGTGACAACAATAAAATCTCCGGCCGCCACCTCTGTGGTAAACGCAGTCCCGTTGCCAGCGACCGCAGCAGAGTTATTCGTCAGGGTTAATGTTCCTGCTGACATAGTTTTTCCTCAGTACATGTTCGGAAGAATAAGAATGGGCATGGCGATATTCCTGTTACGGGTCATATCCCATGAACCGGAATTACGGTCCGCAAACACTTTGTTGTAGGCTGACCTGACGCTACCGCCTGACATGACCACGCCTTTGGTTCTGATATTTCCCCATCCGCTGAGCATGCGCACCTGAACGCCGGTATAGACTATCTGGCAGAATCCACCTCCAATGTCCTGAAAGGCGTCGGTAATCTGAATTTGGCGGTCATAGACAAAGGGGCGTTTCAGCGTGGAGAACGTGACCTGGCCTGCTGCGTTGGTCATCGTGATACCGTCGCCGCCGACAGGTGCTGTCTGATTGAATATCACCAGGTCAATTGTCGCCGTTCCTGCCACGTCGTCCCGCCCTGTGTAAGAAATATCGCGGACGATGATATTGCCGCCATCAAACCCCACCGACACATTCGGGTTATCCCATTTACCGAAAGGAATACCGCTCACCGGAAGCGCAGCACTGCCGTTAACCGTAATGCGTCCGGACCAGGCGCAGGTCATCAGCGCGGCCTGATTGGATATGGCAGTGAAGTCAGTCGAGTTTGAAACCAATAATCCTTCGTTATACGTCGCCGCGGGCAGCAGCTCCATGACATAACCTGACCAGTCTGGAGTAAGGGCTTTACCCCCGATTGTCTCAGCACCAATGACGACCCCGGAGTCCCCGTTTCGGGTGACTCCAGTCATAATGGCCACATCAAATTCAGCAAAGGAATAGATGTAAATGGGATTGGTTGGCACCACGATAACCTGTGAACCGGGAACAAGTGGCGTATTGACCGGGTACTGCATTGACTGGGATGACCAGCCCGAGAACGTTGTGCAAAAACTGGGGGCTCGCAGCCCCGCAGTAATTGCCATAACCGGACGGCCATCGTTATAGTCGATTAATATCCCCTCCGGCATATCACCACCTCCCGACGACAACCCGCCCACCGCCAGGCAAATTAACCGTCAGCCCATTGCCGTTGATGACGACAGTGTTATTGGTACCGTTAAATGCAAACTGGCCACTGTCAGCGTAAAGTTTGCCATGTAATTCAGCGTTTCCATTTTTATCAATGCGCCAGCCAGTTGAACCTGCAACGAAGTTATTTGACTGGATGTAATTGCCAATTTTGGCATTGGTAATACTCCCGTCCTGAATTAGCGCATCACGGATAAATACTTGCCCGTTATAGACAAAAAATGCAGCAGTGTAATTTCCCGGATCACTTCCGGAATAAATACCAAACTGGTCAGCAGCAAAAACCACTGTGGATTTATAGCTGTTCCCCGATGGCTCAATCGACATACCGAAACCAGTGTTGTATTTAACACCATTTCTCACGATGCCCATGTTCAGCGTGTAGGAGGCTTTGGCTGTTCCGTCACTTTTTACTTCAGCTGTCATCTTCTGGTTTACTGCAGCCATCAGCTGTCCATCGGGACCGATTTGTGCCTGTACATAATCAGCCAGTTCAGCAAATGCGCCATCCAGATTTGAAACCGTCGTCCTGACAGTCATAATTTCTGCTTTAACTTCGCCGTACTGTTCAAACTGACGCTGTACCGTCCCATGATTTGCCAGAGCATTTTCCAAAATGCCTTCAAGATTCGTATCAACCCCGTCCTTAATATTCTGAAATGCATCTGAGTTCTGAATCTGGTCATCAATGATGTCAATCAACCCGCCAGTGTCCATAGAACACAACGCAGGAACTTCGATAAAACCGGATGCACCAAAAGCATTAATCGTCCTGATGTACCAGTAATAGGTATGCCCGACTTTTAACTGGTTGCTGGTCCAGGTGGTTCCTATTCCCTCCCGGCTGGCATTTCCTTCCACGGTGGCTGTTGAGGAATTGGGTAGTTTTGTTTCACCCGACGTCCAGAAATCGAACTGTGTGGAAACACTGGTAATTGCAGCCATACGGGGGATCAGCGTAATCGCAAAGAAACTCTGTTCAATATCAACATGGGTGGGTGCTGGCGGAGCCTGAATGCTGAATTCCAGATAGCCTTCCGGAGACTCTGCCCCCATCTGGTTTACGGCAATAACATGTGCGGTATAGGTATTTTTCGGTAACCCGGTAAGACGCGTGAACGTCCCCGGAACCTGGACGGACATGACCATCTGACCATTGCGACGAATGATCACTTTGTTGTAGACCACCTGCCCGATGTTCTGCCATGACAAAATGCCCTGCACGACCTGGCCAATTTCCTCCACGGTGTATTTCAGGTTCTGCGGCTGCGCCACGCCACCTGATGGCAATTGAGTAAACGGCGGTCGCTCGATCGGTTTACCGACGGCATCGCCCCAGACACCTGCTGTTTCCTGCTTCAGTGTCAGCTGTACGCCATTCTGAACGCCGAACTTCCAGTCCGTTACCCGCATCTCAACATTAACGATTCCGATAGACGGGAAATTCACCTTCACATACATTCCCGGGCGGTAACGGTATCCGCTCAGGTTTAACGTAACGTTCATGGTTCTGGCGATACGGGTGCGCTTTAACTTCACGTCTGCAAGACGCTGGGCCTGAAATTCAGAGGTCACAAATCGCAGTTTCATATCCTGCGAGATTTCTACCCCGTCTTCCGTCACCCATTCACTGACAGACACAGAGGGGAAATCTGCTTCGGTGTACCCCTGCTGCGGATCGACAAATGTCCCCTTGATAGTGTTAACGCGTTCCGCCTGAGAGACTTCCGGCATTATTTCAATATCACCGGCCAGCTGGCTTTCAGTGATCACCTCTGTCGCAGGACCATAATAGGCCCCGACCAGAAGACCATGTTTACCCGCGGTATACGTTACATCCCCGGCGCAAGCTGCCAGCATTCCTTCCAGAATACTGACCTTATTTTCACTGAGATCGAACTCACCGTTAATCGTGTAACGCTTCTCAATGGTATTGCTGCCAGTAATCACATCCTCATCACAGATGTTCGCCGCTTCCTTAAACTGGTCCCAGAGAATATCGGTGTCGGGCACTTTCAGGTAATTGCGGTAATAGTCCAGGATAACCAGCGCTGCATTGTTGCTGTAACCCGTCAACCCGGTACGCGGGTCATAAACGGCACGCCCCTGTTTTTCTACCTTGATGTTAGGGATGCCTGCCGGGAATTTTTCAGCATTGAATTTCAGACTTACACGCAGCCAGGTGATCCCTTTCCCGATCATGTCTTCTTTCCATGACGGGCAGTGTTCCAGCATGTACGGGTCCGCCGTCTGGCGATTGGTGTGCAGCTCGAAAAAGGCATGTTCTGGATAGCTACTGATCGGCTCATCACCCAGCCAGACAGTCTGCACACCGGATAATGGATGCCCTGCAAGGGCTATGGCCAGATGCAACATTTCGCCATCATCCTGTTCGCCAGTCTGCTCTTCGGAAAAGAACAGAGTGCCAGCAGATGTGGAACGACCATAAACAACGGTTTTAGCACTGGCCGCTGCGCGCAGAACCTGTTTGCGTTCAGACGTATCACGGTAGGAATTCAGCGACGGGGTCTTAGTCAGTGCCTGAGTGGCAATCTGTGCGGCGACGGTGATAACCATCGCAATGGCATACATTTCATTTGCCGCCGCCACACCTGCGGCAATGGTGGCAACAATAGGAACAGCAGCAGGCATTAACGCACCCTCCAGACACTCAGCGGTTTAACCCGCAGACTGACAAGACCAGTTTCGCCAGGAACCCATACAACGCCGGAATACACCACCCCGGCACATCGCGCTCCGGCATTTTCAACAACGGCAATATCCCCACGCTGCGCCAGTTTCACCGGCACCTCGTCGAGATAACGGGCCAGCACCTTTTCAAGCGAACCACCGCCTCGCAATATCGCCTTTTTCGCCCCATGTTCGCTGTCGTAGGTTCCGCGCCAGCCTGCCGCAAAATCCTCGCCGCACATGGCCTGAGCGCAGTCCGCCGCGAACAGGCAGCAGTCATGACTGCCCCATAAAAAAGGCCGCTTTTCAGCGGCCCTTATTACGGTAATTAATCTGTTATGCCAGTCCGGATGCTTCATGCTTCCTCACTTATAGGTAAATCCTGGTGCATCTTTTTTACTACCCCAGTAAATCGAACGTTCAGACATCTGCGCCACATACCGGAATATGCGGTCGCCGGGATAAGCAGCCTGCTGCGATTCATCGGTATAGCGATCGGGGAAAGGACGCTGCCAGTCTTCAAAAATATTACTGATGGTGTACTGCAGGGCGTTTGTCCCGCCAGCGGTCGCCCCTGTACTGGATACCCGCCCTTTGAACAGAAGATCGGCAACCTGGACAACACCGTTATCATCCATGGCCACCAGGTAGATTTCGGCATTTCTGCCCACGCATCGCTCGTTCAGCGTGGTGGCAAAGAGGGTCATATCCAGCCCCGAGAGGGTCATTTTGACCTGCGTGGGGCTTGTCGTGCTGGTTTCACTGGCATCATCAACAGCACCCATGCGCCCCATGCCGTAATATACATAGCCACCAAGAACTAACGTCCCGGTACCGGAATGCACATAGACGGTGCCAGATTCAAACTGAATATTGGCGGCGATCGCGACCGTCACCCTGTCGCGGGATAACCAGTCCACCATCGAATCCGAAAAGGGGGAATACAGCATTAAAATGCCTCCTCAAGCTCCAGTGTATAACTGGTAAAAACACCCGGCACACGGTTACCGGCACCCTGCTGGTTATCCTTCAGTTTGAAAATGCCGTAGGGTTTCGCAACCTCAATGACAGCATTAGCAGGCGGAGAGCTACGCAACATCGGCGCAAATGCAATCATTGCAGTACCGTTCGCCGCGCTCGTCACGTCGGCTGTAACCATCTTCAGCTCATCGTTAACAGTGAAATAATCGCCCTGTCTGAGCACCACCGTTCCTGGTGTCCAGCCCTTACTCTGAAGCTGGGTTCCGGTCTGATTAGCGCCATCAACAACTGGCGTTCCAGCAGGTGTTCTGCCACTTCTCCCCCAGTCACGAACTTTTACCCTGCCATACTCGCCATCGAGTGAAGCCACCAGAGCATCAATACGTCTGGATTTTTCATCTGTCAGGTTATTAAAGGTCAGGGAACAGACCCAGCGGGTACCGGGAAAGCGTGCTGTCTGCGATGAGCCATTGAAGGGGGAACGAAAGGTTTTGGTATTACTTTCTGGTCGCCAGGTCAGCGACGCGGGACAGACATCTTCCGGCCATTCGAGTACAGCCATAGATTCTCCTGCATTATTCTGCGCCCAGCGGCGCTACTGATCATTTGTCAGGATGTTACTGATTTACATACCTGGTTATGGTTGTTACTCAGCCCGTCAGTGGTGGGACACTGACGCACTCAGATTAAGGAGGGATAGCTGATTACCTCTGGATAAGGAAATAAAATGAAGTTTTACCTGTCTAAAGTGCAACTGCTACACATTGGAATGCCAGGTGATTACGAACCAGAAGCCGGGGATCCAAATGTCAGATTTACCGTTTATGGTGAGCACGGAGAAAGCATCACCAAT
The DNA here is from genome assembly GCF_030334285.1 of Citrobacter sp. Cf087. Taxonomy (NCBI): domain Bacteria; kingdom Pseudomonadati; phylum Pseudomonadota; class Gammaproteobacteria; order Enterobacterales; family Enterobacteriaceae; genus Citrobacter; species Citrobacter sp. Cf087. The sequence goes on along the minus strand of NZ_JAOWED010000031.1, from coordinate 800,800 downwards.
CATATATACATTAAGGATGCGAAGAGTCGCACTCTCGTGGATCTTGAAAAAGAAGTTAATCAGTACCTCAATGGATTATATTCCGCCTCAGTCAAGTAATCGGCGTAGTGGTCCACGAGAAATAAAGTCTTGATGTATTTGTTTCATAGCCGCCTCCGCACCAGCAGTAGCGGCTTTCTCCATTGCCTGGCGTAATTTATCTGATTCGCTTACAGGGGAACTAAAACAGTTAATAACAATAACCCCTCCCCCTTTAAGATGAACAGTAATACCGCCATCTGCTAATGTAACTTTGTCGCCCCGCTCCTGAAGTCCATTATCATTAACTTTCAGTTGCTGTCGAACAGAAGCGCTGAGTTCATCAATCGCGCAGTTAATCTCATTATTGGCCTGGCGCATACGCAAAAGCGACTTTTCCAGCACTTCAACTCGTTCTTCTAAAGTCATAACTGTCTCCTGCCTTTCGGCTTAATGAATATTAATAATGGTTACACGCCAAGCAATCGCCTTGCCTGGCCTCTATTAGAGAAGTCCTGAAGCAAATCCTGACGGGCCTGCTTCGCACCGTCATTCGCTCCCTGTCGAGCAGCTTCCTGCATAGCCTGCTTCAGTGCCGCATCCCCGTTACCAGATATGTTGAAGTGCTGATGAATAATCGTATCACCGCCACCTGACGTGGAACCCGGACTACCAACCATGCGAACACCCAGCGAACCATCAGCTGATCGTGTCAGGGGCATAATGGCTTCCGGCCCCGCTTCTCCCATAAGCCCAGCGCCTTTTGCAAAAGCAAAATATGTCGGTGTGCTAACAATACTGTTGCTGTAAGCGCTCAGGCTTTCAGAAGCATATGCGCCACCTTTCGCATTCAGCTTTATGCCAGATGCGGCCGAGTTATAAGCGCCTGAAGGAGTGCTGCCAGATGCAGCGCCAGCACCCGCTCCAAACATGCCGCCGATTGAACTGAAAAAACCGCTGTTACTGGCAGAGCGTAAAGAATCCACCAGCATCGCATTTAGGATAATTTTCTGCATAGACTGAAGCACCGAACTGGCCCAGTCTTCCCAGTCAACCTTATTACCGGCCAGTGCATCAGAAATGTTACCCACCAGCCCGGACATTGCGTTATTCACCAGGTCAGCAGACTGAGATGCGTAATCAGAAGCAGTGTCAGCCCAGTTCGCAAAACCTTCACGCATACCCGTTGTCCAGTCACTGCGCTGGGCATCAGAGGCTGAGTAGTAAGATCCCTGATCTCGTAACCGTTCATCGAGATAACGTTTATTCAGTGCCAGTTCCTGACGGTATAGGTCTTCCGAAATATCACCTGACTGGTACTGCCGCTGCAGATCAACGTTCTTCTGCTGAAACTCCTCCCGGATGCGTAGCATTTCCTGCATCCGTTCACGCATTCGGCTTCCCTGTCCATATCCGGTAAGTTCTGCTTGGTTAGATGCTCGCGCGCTGGCGTTTGAGTCAGCGAGGTTGGCTTCATACGCCGCTAATTGTTCGCGGATTTTTTGCTGATCAATCAACGCGGCATTCTGCAACAGGGTTTGTTTTTGTGCCTCGGTGAGAGACGTAAGCTCACCCTGGCTAACCTGGTATTTCAGTTTTGCCAGTTCGGTATTTTGACCAGCCAGAGCGATTTGCTCTTTCTGCTGCTTAATGAGTTTGTCGTAAGTATCCGCCGTTTTTTCGGCTTCTGTTTTTCCACCTTTTGCTTTCGGCTTGTTAGCCTGATTATTCCGCCACTCTTCTAAGCCATTGTTAATTAACTCCTGACGGCTGGTCTGATAACGAGGGTCATTAGAAGCGAAGCCAAGATCATCAGCAGAATAACTTAATCGTAAGCGTTCTCTCTCCTCGCCTTTACGGCGAGATAATTCAAGTTCACGCCTACTTTTTTCAATCGCATCCACCTGTTTAGTATTTAGGTCAGCCTGAGGTGACCTTAACGGAGAGTTAACCAGTCCCTGGCGAGACATAAGCAGTGCATTTCCCAACCCTAGCAGACGGTTAAACTCTGTATGCTGGCCGTTCATAATTAATAATGACTGATAGGCTGAATTCTGTTCTGCTGCCTGCTGACGTATAAGCGCAATACGACGATGCTCTACCCCCTCAAGAACCTCCTGAATAGACTGCGATTTAGCCTGCATCTGTGCCAGGCGTTCTTGCTCAATAGCTAAAGCATTAGTGGCATCAGAAAGACCTCGAGTGGCATCATCTATGCTCTTAAGATGGTTAACCATGTAACCTGCAACTGTAGGACCAGGGTTAGCCAACATGTGCTGGTAACCGGAAATTTCTTCCCGTAACTGCCTAACCTTTTTTGCCTGCTCATCAATAAGCCGGTTTTGCTCGTCTAATGCCTGCCTGGTCTTGGCTTCATTATCTGAAGCCTCAGGTAATGACATGGTTTTTGTTTTAGAGCGTATCTGATCAATAGTATTTGCATAGTCTTGTGCGGATCGGCGAGCTTGCTCCTGATTCTGGTACATGGTGTACCATGCACCAGCTCCCAGCATAACCAAACCAGGAATCCCGCCAACCAACCCAAGAGCGCCCCCCATCAACCGAGAGCCTAATGATGTCACATTATTTAGGGCTTCCTGCGCTGCGGTCCTTGCCGAAATATTTCTGGTTAATGATGCTTGAGCATCAGATAACCTTTTCTCCGCTGCTGCCTGAGCATCAGTTCCCCTGGTAGCAATTAAAGCTTGTTGTGCCCGATACACAGCTGCACGAGCGCGAGCCGTGGATATTTGAGTACCTCTAACTTGCGCTTCAGCAAGCGCAATCTCACTCTTTGCTGCATTTAATAACCCTGATGTTGCTGAAAACGCTCCTGATGCCATGTCTCCAAACCAACGCGCTGCGCCAACAGCAACAAGAACACCTGCGGCAGTTGCAACTTCATCAATATTATCTGCAATCCCATTTAATGCGCCTGTCAATGTCCGGCTAACACCACTTGCTTCATTTGCGCCGCCAACCCAAGCCATAAAAGCGTTTTCAATTTTTGTTGTTGCCGCAGATACAGTCTGCGGCATTGCGTTGTATTCTTCACGAAGTGATCCAAGCTGGCTGATTAATGCCGGAACAACCTTGTCAGCAGTAAGTTGACCTGCATCAGCCATTGCTTTTAAGTCTTTCCTAGCGACCCCCATCCCAGAGGCAAGAGCCCTGATAACACGATCACCATTCTCATTAACTGAGTTAAATTCCTCACCACGTAAAACCCCCTGAGCTAGTGCCTGGCTGAATTGGGTAATAACAGAACTCGCCTCTGCTGTGCTTGCGCCAGAAAGCTTCAATCCGGTAGAAATAGCCTCAGTAACATTTAATACTTCTTCGGAGCTATAGCCGAATTCACGCATTGATGCAGCTGAGCGAGCAAACAGGTTTGCGTTATCTGAAAATGCGGTTCCTGTTCGCTGGCTAATATCCATCAGAGAGCGTTGTGACTGGTTGAAGTCATCAGTTGATTGCGAGGCCTGTTTCAATCGTGCATTAACCGAACTCCATTCATCCGCAAGGGATATCAGGTGCCCAGTGGCGTATGCACCAGCGAAAGCACCAGCAAGCCCCATCGCAGAGGATTTTGCAGAATTAAGTTGGTTCGTTACTTCTGCCAGAGCTCTCTGCGTCTCTCTTGATGCAGCGGCCGCCTGACGACCACCATTCTGCATGGTTTTGTAATAATCCTGCCCCATACGTGAAGCGCGAGAAATTTCTGTCTGGAAAGATTGTGAATTTGCGGATACTTTAATAATCAGTTCTCGCAAGGTGGCCATTATTCATTCTCCAGAAACAAAAAAACCGCCGAAGCGGTTTGTATTATTATTTTTCCCAGACTTTTCGTCGGGCTTCCTCAAGATATTCTTCATCGGTTTTTGTGGGATGATCACTTGATAACAAATCACTACCACAATGCTTGCATTTGATGGCTTCTTTTTTTATTAATTCAGCACAGAATGGGCATTTTTTCATACCATCAAATTCCAGCTTCTCTTTTTCTTCAAACTGTACATCTTTTTTAATAACTAAAGAGTGAACTAAGGCAACAATGAATAACAGAGCCCCATAAATCCACCACCCCAAAAAAGAGCGACCCTTGCTACTTGCAATCAATGCAGGTATTAGACCAATAACAATTGAAATAAGTAAGATTTCCATGACTTTCCCCTAAACATCATCAATGAGGTAAATCCTATTATCTTACTGAATAAATGTCACTGAGTTGCTGCTGTTAATGCAGCCTCAAGCCCTGCAAACGGATCCTTCGGTGCTGATTGTCCATCACCACCCCAGCGCAGGATCGCATCGTCCAGCGGTACTTTCGCCCCCTGTGAGCCGTAGATAGCAGAGACGATCTGAGCTGCCTGAATATCACCACGAATATCGCCGATGGGGCTTTGTCTGTCGAATTCAATCCACATCAGAAGCTCGCTTGCCGTCATGGTCTGCCGAAGCTCTGAGAGCGTGCGCCCCATGCGGAGCGCAAGCGCCATCAGAAACTTTACGCCGGGGGTTGCGACTTTTCCCGCGCTTCGTCCGCGCTGTTGATGAGGTCAAGCGCCTGTTTGAGAAGGCGTGAGTGAACGGGCCCGTAAATTTCACGAACCTGGTCTTCTTCATCGACGCTGAATACCGGTTGCTTGTTGGTATCGCAAAGGACATCAATGAACAGCACCACGTCAGCACAAAGATTACGGTGTGCTTTTTCTGATACAGACACCTCGCCTTCTTCATCAGCGCCAGATTTTGCAATTTCCTGCCAGCGTAGCCAACCTTCGCCAGAAGGTTCCCGTAGAACAACCTTCACACCACCCCATTCAGGGACCGTAATGATTTTATGACGAAAGCCTGACATTTTAGCCAGCGCCAGTTCTTTAAGACTCTTAGCCATTTTTTATCCCTGATTAAAGAAGATGAATTACGCTACCGTTACGACGCAGGTTGCTGAGGTGACTTTTCCAGCAGGTGTGGAGGCGTCGGTAACTTCACAAACGTAATCACCGGCATCACCTGCAGCAGCGTTTGCCTTGTTGAACGTTGCTGTCGTCTGTCCACTCACCGCGCTGCCGCCTTTCTTCCAGACATAGGAATAAGGTGCTGTTCCCCCGGCAGCTACCACCGTCAGTGATAAAGCCGAACCAGAGGTAACAGATTTGGTGTCAGGCAGGTCGGTGGTCAGGCGCAGCGCGTTATCAATTTTCGTCGGCTTACCTTTCAGGCGTAGCGAAAACGTTGCGGCCACCACGCTGTTTGTCCCTGAAGACCAGGTGTGCTGACGAACTTCAGACAGGAACTGGAAGCCAATACCAGACGGGAAGACAATCCGAAAACCATACGTGGTGTCGTTATCGTAAGCATCACGCAGCGCATCCTGTGCCGGGTTAACATAAAAGTTACCGGACATAGAGATTTCTGACTGAGCGCCCAGGCCGTTGATGTTTTCCTGCTCGGTTGAGCACAGAGTTGTGACATCAATGTCCTGCTTCTGACCACCAGTAAACTGGACTTCTTTGATAGTACAGTGCAAATCCAGCCAGGTTGCGGCGCCAATCGTATCCAGTGTCGCTGGCGCAGAGGTGATCTGAATTTTAGTACCCTGCGATTTTTCATACAGTGAGGACATATTTGTCTCCTGAAAATAGAAAACCCGCCGTAGCGGGTCTGTGAGTTAGTGGATTTGTCAGACAGTGACCTGAAATTCCAGCGTCGTCCGGTAATACCGGTTCTCTGGTTCATAACCAGGAGTTTTGCTTATATTGGTGGGATTGAGTGGCTTAACCGCCTGAAGCGCCATATCACGAAGATTCCGCGCCTCTTTGAGAGTCAGTGAGTAAACATCCACCTGGACCGATATCCCTGATTCGGCCTGCCCACAAAGAACATCAGCGGTCACATCAGAAATAAGTGAAAAAATCACCCAGGGTGGCGATATCGAGGGCTGACCATCACTGCCAAGCGGGGCGACATAGGGATAAACCTGCCCTCCGGCCAGCGGCCTCAGCAAAAGATAAAGGTCATCTTCCGTCATTTACTCAGCACCTCATCAATAGCCTGATTCATGCGTTTCATAGCGACTCGCGTTGCCAGTTCTTCGCGGGTATCAAACGCAGGACGGACAAAAGGATGTGGAGGCATATTCACTGTGCCCATTTCGACAAATCGCCAGTAAAACGCGTTACGTCGATCGGAGGCTTTCATTGAATTATCGCTGTTACCCGTTCGCATGTTTCGACCACGAATATGAACGCCGGATGAAATATCACCGCGTTTACGTGATCGCTGCGTCAGCACCACAACGTTTTTCTTCAGCTTGCCGGTTCGTTCAGGCGCTCTTACTATCACCTCATCTTTCAGAACCTCAGCACCAGCTCGAGTGGCATCACGCAGGACTTTGTTGTTTTCGGCTCTGCTCAGTAACTCCAGATCGCGGGAAATCGCTTCAAGACCAGAAAAATCCAGACTGATATCAATCATTTTTCCGCTCCATTTTTACAGAGTATTTCCAGCCTGGTGGCTTTACTGTCGGGTATGGGAGGACCAATGATATTCAGTACCGCGCCTTTGAATGGCCCTGTCAGCACCTTTAATCTTGATGCAGCAGTCACATCACGCCGGAAACGGACCCACACCCGGATCGTTGCCTGCGCCGTTTCCGCACCCGATTGCAACTGCTCCCTGCCACTGATACCCAACACTTCCGCCCATATGGTCTTTCCCTCCTGCCACTCTTCAATCAGTTGCCCCGTTGTATCACGCACAGCAACATAGTTCAGGATAGTAACGCGATGGCGTAATCGACCTGCCTGCATACTCCCTCCTACGTTCCCGGTCTTTTGCGGTGCTGTTTGAGAATCGCCTCAACACCGAATGGAATAGTATTGACGCTGTCGTGACTTACTGGCTCTCTGTTCTCATACCAGTGCGATACCAGCAACATCAGGGCCAGCTTGACATCGTCATCAATTACCAGTCCATCCGGGTCATCTTCCGGAACAGCGTCATCATAAAGATGGCGATTAACAATTTTTTCGGCATGTTTCAGAGAGGCGTTAAGGTACAGTTCCAGCATTACATCTTCGGCATCGTCATCACTGTCGATGCGGCATTGGTAGCGAAGCTCTTGTATGGATGGCTTCATTTGGTTTTCCCGCGTTTTGTTACCGCTGGCTCTGGATCTGACTCTGCAGCGACATGAACATCGCCACCACCAAATTTAATAATGCCAAGTTCGGCAGCAATTTCCTCAGCGCGGGCAGGTAGCTCACCGTCCGAATACACCCCTGCGGGAATGGATTCGACAATACAACCATCTGGGGACCACTTAAGTTCACGCAATAATTCAGGCATAAATTACCTCGAAAAATCGGGGCCGAAGCCCCAGAGAATTAAGCGCCAGTGCCGATCTGCAGCAGTTTAATGGCCTGAGAATCCACCAGCATTCCCCCGGTTCGTTTGGTGGTGTAGAAACCAACGAATGGTTTTTTGGTGTAGGGGTCACGAAGAATGCGGGTGCCGATGCGGTCAACAATGGTGTAACCACGCTTGAAATTGCCAAATGCAATTGCTTTAGCATCAGCAGCGATATCCGGCATCTGTTCGTTCTCTGCCACACCGTACCCGGCCAGAGAGGAAGGCTGACCCAGTTCCAGACCAGGACGCCACAGGTAGTTGCCTTCTGAATCTTTCAGGATTCGGATAGCAAACAGACTGTTATTGTTCATCATGAACTTAGCGCCATTACGATGCACTTTACGCAGCGTGTAGACCAGTTTGATGATCGCATCAGCCGTTACGCCTGCCGCAGCGCCAGAGAGAATGTGCTGGAGAGTACCAAATGCACGAGTCTTGTCCGGATCAAGCGTGGAAGCGTATGCCAGAAAACCTTTCGGCTTCTTCGTCCCGTTACCGCTGGTAAAGGCGATTTCTTCCTGCTCTGCAAACTCAATTGCCAGTTCGCTGTTGATCCAGTCTTCGACATTGAAAAAGGCATCATCCAGCATGGTTTGAGTCGCCTGCGGGTTACCGTAAATTTCTCCCATGAACGGCTCAATCTGACCGAGTTTAGACGCATCGGTTTCCGGGCGGGCATCAGTTTCACCAACCCAGCCGGAAGCCGTACCGCCGAGATTAACCAGTTTTTTATAGTTAGCGCCGCCGACTGTGATGGTTGTCGCCTCCTGGCGCATCACCACTTCATCTTTCAGAAGATTAAGGATCGTGCGATCCAGCTCTTCCGGCACGGCATAGCCACCATCTTCATCCACACCGACCTGCAGAGCTTTGCGTTCAAGTTCGCGCAGCCCGTCATCTTTACCCTTGCGCATAAAGCCAATGAAAGCGGTTTTATGTTCGCTTGCGGCTTTGCTCTGAGGACCACCGGCTGGACGTTTAACCTGCTTCAGTTCCTCTTCCAGCGCAGATTTAAGCTCATCCAGTTCAGACAACTTGCCGTTTAAGGTTTCAACCTCCCCCGCCAGCTTGCCCTTTTCCTGTTCAACTGCTTCCAGGCGCTTATCGTTCTTTTCTTTGAACGCATCAAACTTCGCCTGCAGTTCCTGCGCGACCTGCTCTACGTCTTTAACGTCAACTGACATAATTAACTCCTGATTAAAATTTGATGTTTTTCAGTGCATCCAGTGCGGTACTCACTTCATCAACATCACGCTGTGAAAGTGAGCTATAACCCCCGGCCATGAATGCTTTAGCCTGGGTGCGTGAGAGCCCAACATCGCGCAGGACTCGTTCAATACTTTTTTGAGAAGGGATTTCTCCGCGGGAAAATGCGCTTTTGACATCACTTACACGCGCTTCATCGTTCGACGGAAACGTGACGAGACTGACTTCCCACAGGTCGATCTCTTTAAGAAGGAACACGCCCTTAACACGGTCGTACTCCCAGTCTTTCAGCATGTAACCAATAGAAAGGCCGGTTAAAGAACCGGCCTTCATGTGGGCGTGTGCGCGTTTCGAAAGGGGGTCGTCATCAATGAGTAACCGACCTTTAACATAAAGGCCAACCTCATCCTCTTTCATCTCAGTGTAAATACCGATGGGTTCATCCATACGGTGCTGCCAGAGTAATGCAGGGAGAGCATTCTTTTCTTTCCATGCCTGAAGGGAGGCCGAAAAAGCGCCTGGCACAACAACATCATCGTAGCTGTCCTTTACGCCAAAAACAGAGCCATAGCCTTCAAACTCCCCGCTGTCGCTGACAGACTTTAGCTGTAGCGGAATATCCAGCCGCTGTTTAGTCATCGGCATTATGTTGTTCCTCGGTTGTTTTGTTCTTGCTGCTGTCTGACGGCTTCGTCGTCATGTTCATTGGCGTAAGGTAAATATCTCCTCCTGCGCGTGGGTTAAGTTCTTCAAGCTCCCGGCAGTCATTTGGTGAGTAAATCCCCCAGTTAATGCCTGTTGAATACGCCTCAAATCGCGACTTCATATCCCCGCGCAGCAATGCGCCGGCATTGAATTTTGCGTAGTACACACCCTGCTTTGATTCCTTCACCAGCCCGATGTTGATTCGCTGCTCAATGCGGGTCATGTACGGAACGAGTGAATAATTGATAAACCCCATGCCGAGGTTTTCAATATTGTTAAACGTCGAGCGGTCAGTGTTCTGCACCATGTGCATCGGCACCCGGAACAGGCGGCATATTTCCTCCAGCTGGAATTTCCTGGTCTCAAGGAACTGACTGTCTTCCGCATTGAGCGCCATCGACTTCCAGTCCAGTCCCATTTCGAGAATCATTGGTCGGTGCGCGTTGCTCAGCCCGAGGTGACGATCCTCAAAATCCTTTTTCAGCCTTGCGTAAGCAGCGTCAGTGAGCGTTTGCTCAGTGCGGAGTACGCCGGAGGTAACCGCGCCATTTGAGAACAACCGCGCCCCATGTTCCTCTGTTGCCATTCCCAGAGATATTGCTTCTCTTGCATAGGCTATAGGGTTCAGCCCCACCAGCCCGTCAAAGGTAAGCGTTCTGACATGCCAGATATCATCCTGCCCAAGCACGTCTGTTGAGCCATCGGGGAATGTTACCTGGTAAACCGGTTGCCACTGGCTGTTAAGCTTTGGTTCAACACACCCTGGGTCAATGGGAAGAAGCTCCACCACCTCGCCAAGCGCTTTAACTTTGTAGGCGTAAAAATTACCGCGAAGACAAAGACAGACAATGACCAGTTCCCAGAACTCCTGAGGGGTCATGTAATCATTTGGCTTCATCGTCAGTAATTTATGCAGCCTTTCGGAAGTCGCTTTTTGTTTACTGTTTCCGGTTATCTTGTACAGGTTACAGGGCAGCATGCCCATCGACTCAGCAAGAACCCTGATACAACCGAAAACTGCTGTAAGCCGCATGGCTTTCTGGCTGCTTACCCTTTTTCCTGTATAGGTGTCGTAAGTCATTCCCACTGCTTCAGCGAGTTCTGCCGGAGTAGTGACAGGGGCGTCACTTTTTTTGAACATTCCGGGGAAAAACATCAGTCAGTCCCTCCTCGCAATGTTTTCCCGGCCAGCGAAAGCGTGCGGGAAACCAGCCATGACCAAATAAGGCAAAGCATACCCGCACTGATTAAGCCTCCAGGCGGATAAATCATCCATACACCAAACGAAAGCAAAATAGCGCCCATCACCCCGATCAGTGGGGCGAGAATCATCAGGATCATAACTGCCTCTTTATAATGAACGGACGCCGTAACTTTCCAGATGGTCAGAGAGGCTGTCCTGTTGTTCGCCGCCGTTTACAAGCATGCGGCTCATTGCGGTAAACAAGGCGGCAGGCCCGTCTATTTTCGCTTCTGGCGTGGATTTGTTCGGAAAGATATTGTCGTTTTTGTCAGGCTTGACGGTGACGTTAGACATCATCCAGTTCATTACAGGGTGATTGCTGTGATGGAAGCGCCCGCCGTAAACCAGCGATTCAACCTCCTTCATTGACTCGGAAAAGTTTCTGACCGTTTGCGGAACTTCCACCAGCGGCACGCCCTCTTCTGCCAGAGCGAGGCTAAACTGCGTTGCGCTCCACGGGTCGAATCCGGTTTCCTTCAGGTTTTCGCCACTAATCCATTCCAGAAAATCAGCTTTAATCTGCGCATGATCGATAACATCACCATCGGTCAGTTCCAGCTTCCCAAGCTCAGCCCATTTGCGATACATCTGCGCCATTTGAGCGGAACATTTTTCCAGCCGCCCTTCGGGTAACCAGAATTTAAAGTCTGCATGCGCGTGACCGTTGTCTGCCCGCCAGAGTTTTACTGCTGCGCAAATATCAATCTTGTGGGCCAGATCCACGCCAGCCCACATCGGGTAGGTTTTCAGCTCATGACGGGGGGCTATAAACTCACATTTTTCCCACTTAATCATGTCCATCCAGGCTGACTCAGCGGTCACCCAGATATTCATGTGTTTGGTGAAAAAGTTAACTCTGGCGGAAACCTGTTCTTTGGCCTTCTTTGCCAGGCGTCGAAGGTCATCCCAGCGCTTACAGATACCCAGCCCGGGGTTAGCCTTTTGCCAGACCGTTTCATCAAACGGATCATCATCCTTATCCAGCGTGAAGATAATGGCAAAATAGCTGTCATCCTTAACGGCTCCTTCAACATTGCTGTTGAAACCGCGCAATACCTTAATCGCATAATCACGCTGTTCGTAGCAAATGCCCTCTTTATTGAAACCGGCCGTGGTGATACCAAACAGCAAAGGTTGCAGTCGCGCGCCCGTCGCCGTTTCCAGAACGTCCCAGACATCACGGGTTTTATGGGCGTGCAGTTCGTCGATGATGGCGCAATGGATATTGAGACCATCCAGATTGTTGGCATCAGAAGAAAGAGGTTCAAATTTTGATGCGGTCTGCTCCTGGTAGATAGCCAGTTTGTTAAATTCAAACAACCGGCCCAGAGTAGGTCGGGCTTTTTTGACCATCGTTTTTGCATCATCAAATACGATTCGGGCCTGATCACGGGTTGTTGCTGCGGAATAAACCTCTGCCCCACCCTCACCATCAGCGCCAGCCATATAGAGCGCAACACCAGAAGAAAGTGTCGACTTGGCGTTTTTACGGGCTACCTCGTTATATGCAGTACGAAACCTGCGGACCATCACCGGGCGTTCACTGCCATCGTTGCGCAGCACAACTTCACCTGTCTGTTCATTTATCAGAGGTATAACAAATCCGAAGATATTGATCAGAATGAAAACATGCCAGTCCATCAACTCAATCGGCTGTCCTGCCAGTGCTCCTTTAACATGAGGCACGAATTTATAGAAATTGAGGATATGTTGTGCGCGGGGCTCGCTGAAATAGATGCCACGTTCTCCACCGTGCTTCAGATCATCAAGAAATCGCTGGCAGGAAAGACGGACAAATTCACAGGCAATAACCTCCCCGGCAACGACGCGTTCGGCGTAACGTATGCCATCAGAAACTTTAGCCATCAGTCCCTCGAATTAAGAAATTGACTTAACAGGTCATCATCGTCTGGTTTGTCTTTACTGACCTTAGACCTGCTGGAAGGAGTCATACCAAACTCCGCTAACATCGCGCGAAGTCGCTTCCAGGCATCAGCTTTCATCATGGCTGCCGGATGCGGCTTGATCATGCGTATTTCACGCTCTTTCCCTTCATCAGCATCATCATCGCTGTATACCGCATAGGTATAACCTTCCCGATCCAGCGTTTCACAATGATGGCGGTATTCCGTATATGCCTCTACCAGCAACTCCAGAGCCCTGGCATCCAGCTGAGATATGACGCCAATGGCATCAAGTTCTTCGGCCATCCGCTTAAACCAGTACTTCCCCTGCTTGTCGAAATGCTTGGGAACTGGGGGGACCCCTTTAGGTGGCTGCGGCTCGTTTTTGTTGATTGGTCGTTTGGATGGGTTACCCCTCACCAAACGCAGATGGGTAGGGGTTTTCGGCGGTCCAGACATAATCGAAAACTCCTATTAATCATCGGCTGGGGTACCCCAAAAAAAGTTTTCTAACCTGCGGCGATGTGAAGAAAGGCTAGGCGGCGGTCCTTTGGTCGCCCGGCTACAGGGATTTGACCTCCCCCTCCCCTCCACGTCTTTTGATGATAATTACTATCATTTGAAACGTTCACGCCCCGTTTTCGAGCGATGGCATGGCCAGCACAGGCTTTCAAGGTTCGAATCATCATCGGTACCCCCATGTGCCTTAGCCTTGATATGGTCAACGGTGGTGGCCGCAACAGCGCGACCAGTACGCAGGCAGTTCTGACACAGATGGTTGTCACGCTTCAGGATGCGGGCGCGCTTGATATCCCACTTACTACCGTAACCACGCTCATGGCGACTCTTACCCTGCTGGTGCTGTTGCCAGCCTTCATTGCGGTGCTGCTCACAGTAACCTGAGCGATCCGTAGTCGTGCCAGCACAACCTCTCTTGCGACAGGCACGGGGTATTAATGCTGGCATGGTTCACCATTACGCAAATCAATAGTGATTTGATTTTCAGCGTGGTTTTTATCAAGATTAAATACCACTGTTACGGTGGGGAGTTCTCTACACTGAGTATCTATAACCGTCGATACCTGGTTATCAAGAAGCTGTCCATTCACAGCAATGCCATAACCCATAAAGCGCTCTCCGCGATACAACTTAGCAATCTGAAACTTCATAACGATTTCCTTTTAGACGTGAGCCTGTCGCACGGCAAAGCCGCCAAGAGTTAACGGATTACCAAGGCTCACTACTGAAAAGACTCTCTTTGATGTGCACGTGCGATGCGCATTAAAAAGCCCCGCGGGTGCGAGGCTTTTTACAAAAATATTATTCAGATGCTGGCGTCATTTCTTTATATTTTCAAACGTCGCTTCAACCATTTGTTTACCAAAGTCACCCATATCTTTATACATTAAACGTAAAAATTGGATTGTATTGGCAGCAGGCCCGTCTAAAGACCATTTACATGACTCGAACTTACACCCTACCAAACCAAAAAGAGCTGTCCCGCGAAAACGAATGTCGCAATTCTGAAAAGTACAATTCTCATAATGCGCACCATCAAGGTCTACCGTTGTATTTTTAAACGTACTCGATATGAATCGCATCATGATAAATCAAACCCCTGTGTTGGATCAGTACCCACTACTGCGTTGTTATCCATTTTCCCATTAGCCCTCATAAAACCTTGGTCATCCTTATAATCACTAGGGGCATAAAGCACTACATGATTAAAGTTTAGCGTTATGAAGAAAAGAACCACTAAAGCAGCCGGGAACAACATCAAAAACCATATATATGTTGCCTGTTGACCTTCCTCCAGAAATGGAAGAACAAAGTTAGCTGAAACCTCTACTATCCCAGCAAAAATGCCAATAATTGTTAGTGGGTTTTTTATGTGATTTATTGCTGACACGCTTTACCCCTCATTTTTATCCATGTGAGGAGTATATCAATAACTGTGCGCAAGAGCATTATCACAGGCACTCAGTGAATGCCTGCTGTAATGCCACTAGTCGTCGAGTTGCAACACACCGTGCTCAAGTGACTCTGAGTAAGCGATCAGCCCTGTGTATTCAGGGATAATCTCGCCATCATCCGCTTCGAATTCCGGGATTGTGCCAGTGGTGATGGTGTATTGGGGCTGACCATCATCTTTCGCGAAGGCTGCCAGGTCTTCAATCTGCTTAGCTGTAAGAACTACTGTCATACTCATTCCTCAGTTGTTAAAAAGCCCCGCTATTGCGAGGCTATGGGGTTGTTGTTTGACTCTCTCACCGAGTCGTAAATCCGCTCACACGTCATTCCGGCGCGGTAGCGTTCGTCAGCGATTCCAGCATAACGTTTAGCTTCTGCTGCAATATCTCCGAGCATGTCGGCGAGCATTCTGGCGTCAGCTCCGGCTGTTTTGCTTCGGACGGTAGCGGAAAGATCTGCGGTGTGCTTTGCGGCGTCCAGGCTGGTAGCGAGTTTTTTGGCTTGTTGCTGCAGCTTGCTAACAGTGGCAGACAGGCCAGCAACAGTGGCAGCAGATTTAGCGGCTTGTGCTTGTGCATCTTTTACAGCCTCGTCACGGGCAACTGTTCGCCCTTGTTCAATCATGCGGGCGGCGGTCTGCGCGTTCGCTGTTTGCGATGATTCCGCGCTGTCACGTTCCGCCCACTTTTTTTCCCAATCGCGGCTGCTCCATACGCTACCGGCGGTGAATGCAACGGCCACCAGCATCGAAATGGCAATACACTGATAGCGTATGCTCACTGGTCTATCCCCCAGCACGTCAGCGCGCTTTCCTGGTCTCGTCGCTCTACCTGGCCATAGCAGCCATTTTTCTGGCCTTTGGTCAGACGACAGTCGCGGCCACCGTCTTTAATCCACCAGCGAATAGCTTCACAGGCTCCTTTACGGTCGCCAGCATTGATGCGCTTATAGAACGTGGACGGGTAGCATTTTCCGGGGCCGATGTTATACGGACAAAAAGATGCGATCCCAGCTTTCTGTGGTTCGGTCAGTGGCACCTTGATGTTTCGCTCAACCCACGCCAGCGCCTTGTCGCGTTCTATGGCGTTCACCTTGGAACATTTCTCAGCAGACAGCTTCATGCCCTGAACTACTGGCTTGCCATCAACCATCGTGGCGCCACGACAAATGGTCCAGATTCCGCCGCCGTCACGATACGCCGTCAGGCTGTTACCCTCTTTCTCATCCAGAAACTGATCGAGAATCACGGGCGCGGAAGCCCCCGCAAGAATTAAACCAACGACCGCTGCACTCAGTTTATTCTTCAGCTTTGGTGGCATAGCCATTGCGCCGATCCTCCCGTTCTTTCCAGCGGAAATACCAGTTCACTGCACAGGTGATAACGGTGCATGCGATACCGACAATAATTGCCCAGTCGCTCAGGCTTAACCCTGCAATTCTGTCGGCCAACATCCAGGACACCTCTTTTGCTGTTTTAGCTGTTTCGGCATATGCCTTCGCTGATACACCGCAGCCGGTCAGCGTGGTTCCTGTTCCATATGAAAGTCTGCTGTAAATGGTGCCCATTCTGGTCATAGCCTCACCTCCGATTTTTCGGATGGCGCTGTGTGTGATGAAAAGGTCAGGCTTCACGGGCTGGATTTATCAACAAAGCACGAAGTGAGTGATACCCGTGAGCCTGAAATGAAAAAGGCCACGCAAATGCGCAGCCTTTATAACGAGAGTTTTATTATTCGGAGGCACTCCATCCAACAAACCACCCACGGTTGCCAGGATTTTAACGGAGTGCTTTTGGATGAGCGCTGAACCAGAAGGTCAGTGTTTTTACACAGCAATTTTGCAAAAAGCAGCGCTCATTCAAAACTGGAGCGGGCAGCGGGAATCGAACCCGCATCATCAGCTTGGAAGGCTGAGGTAATAGCCATTATACGATGCCCGCATGGTCCGCCACCGAGGGCTCGAACCTCGCACCGTCAACTTAGAAGGTTGATGCTCTATCTCGATGAGCTAGTGACGGCTGGTGGCCCTTGCTGGACTTGAACCAGCGACCGGGCGATTATGAGTCGCACGCTCTGACCAACTGAGCTAAAGGGCCGAGAACCAGATAGTACATAAGCAAAACTAACCATGCAAACTATACGGTTCCAGTGGTTGCCGATTATCCTGTCTGATATTGTTAAATCGCCAAAAGTAACCACATCAGACAAGGAGATGTTATGTCCGAGTACCATAGCTTGCTTCACGTCATCAGATCACGTGTATGTGAAAACAGAAATATGTCTCACTCCGCTTATTATCAGGGAAGCCTGCAGGACAATCAGATCAGAAACAGAACGGCTCTAATATTCACCCTTGAGATGATACTCCACCAGCACAGAATAAAGTATGGAACCATTTTCAATCCACTGGAGGGGAAAGATGCGCTCTATCATATGATCTTTATGAAAACACACTGGCTGCCATCCGATATCAAAAACCTCACTCTTGAGGATGCCTTATTCGTCATGCAAGAGGATCTGAGAATGGAGAACCTTTCCAGTGATGCGCAAAATGCTCTAAAGAACTTTAATCTACCTTCTGTAGCTTTTCAGTTTGAGGATTTTCCAGAAGCGGATTGGAACTATACGGAAAACTCAACATTCCTTCGAAGCCTGATGCTGAAAGTAGACCAATAGACGCGGTTATTTCCCCCAGCCGCTTTTCAAGAGCGGCTTTTTCTTTTACCAAGCGATTGAGGTGAGCAAGGTGAGTTTTCTGCTGTCCAAGCCAGTCCTCAAGCTGCTCAGTTGTCATGCCCGGGTTGAAAAAATACGGCTGCTGCTTACCGTCTTGCATTGCAGGCCTCCTGAAAAGGAAAAACCCCGCCGAGGCAGGGTTTCAATGATTAATTTCGTTTGGACGGTATCTTCCACGATTAGAAGCATACAGGACAATTTTATGCAAAGTCAACACTAACGTGCAAAAAAGTGTCGCCATTTGCTCCGATCATATTAATAAATTGTTGCCTTCTCGAATTCTACAGCTGCGTGACGCTCCCCCTGCCGCAGTGTATCCACCAGCATTTCATAGAAGGGTTTCCAGTTGCGTGACCATGAGGATTGATGGAGGTCAGGGAGACGCTTCAGAATGGCACGGTGTACCGTCGCCGAGGAGATAGCAGAAAATCCATTACCAGAGCATCGCTCACAGGTTTTAAACACCGGTGCGCCTCGCTCGCTAGTGGCTTTGCGGTCGAGTACCTCGCCCTTTCCACCGCAACGGCAGCGTGCTTTTATTTCACCTTTTCCATCGCAGGCAATACAGAGTCGCGCCACAAGTTCGCGTTTAATGTCGGGGGTGACAATTTCATCACCATCATGGTTGAAGAGTCCTGGGTACTTAACCACGTCCTCATACTGAGAAATAAGACCACTACCGCTGCAACTGTGACACGTCACGCTGGTGGCCGCCGAACGCGAGTATTCAGAAAAGGCAAATTGCGCCAGCACCTGCATACACCATCCAAGCTCACCACCGGCTGCTTTGCGCACATTTTTCGGTGCAACGTCCATCGCGTGACGCGCCAGCGCCTGAACTGCGAGCTGCTCATCGCTTTTACTGATCCCGGTCTTACCAAAGAAGGCAGCCAGACCAAACCGCGCGCGGCTGCTGGTGGTACCAATGGCCGCCATAACATCAGTGCCGGTGATACGATCCGGAGAGGTTCCTTTCACGTCGTCGCTGATGTGCATTCCCTGAGGGCTGAAATGTTTGAGTGATGCTTCCAGTTTCATTGGGTAGTGTCTCCCTTCTCGGCAGTGCCAAACCATCCAGGATGCGCCCACTGAATATCGGTAACTTTATGGCCTTTCCCCCATAGCGATATCGATCGCATTGCAACGTAGTGCATAATGATTTTTTCATGCTCTCGCCACTCATCATCAGGAGTGTCTTCAACAAATTCAGCGATGGCGTCAGCAATAAGACCGAAACACTCAGGGAAATCACTATGACCGATTGCGATGTCTTTTGCTGTTTCCTGAAGCTCCAAAAAACGCTGCTTGGTAAAGAGATACGACATTTCTCTAATTAGGCGATCCATTTTAATACCTCGTTGCGTTGGTGGCTTCCCACTCAATATCAAGTTCACTTTGCTGTTTGCCGGCCAAGTAATTGAAGGGCCCTTTATCACCCTCGATAAACTGGTGTGAGCGGGAATCAAAGTTAGCCCCTATGTCTCCGATCCAGCCCTCCCCTTCACGTTGTTTCAACAGGCGAATCATCGAGGCGGGCATTTGGATAGCAGTCTGTTCGTCCTTATCAAGACTCTCATACCCCATTCTTTCAGCTTTGCGCTGGGCCAGTTCGCGCGGGATATTACGCCAGACCGCCATAACGTTGTCGGGCATGTCAGTTAAAGCGCCAGTGCCTTTAACATCCATTTTCCCGGTCGGTGCCGCTTCGTTGGTTTTGCGGGCGTGCGTCACCAGAAGGACGTGACAGTTATGTTCGTTTTTGAAGTCACACAGGGTGTCGATAAATTCTTTCTGTCCGCCGTAGTCCTCCTCATCGAGCCCGCATTTCGCCAGGTTGTCGATAACGAACAGATCGATTCCATACCGACGCCGGGCATAGGCGAAGATTTCCAGCAGACGGCCAGCTTTCGCGGTGCCGGTGAGTTTGAACACCCACAGACGATCGGAGAACCATTCGTTCGTCATAACGATTTCTTCGCGCTTCGGTGATGCGGTACAGATAGTCTGCCGCGTCAGACGGGCCAACATTTTCCCTGGCTTCAGTTCCAGAGAGGCGATGCACGTCCGAATCCCCTGATTCATAGCAGCAACTGCGATATGGCCAACCAGTTCGGTCTTGCCGTGACCATTCACGCCATTTACCAGCGTCAGTTCTCCGGCGCGAAATTTGAAATTGTAATTCAGCGAGGTCCATGGGCTGGTGAACAAGCCAACATCGCGATGCTCAAACGCTTCAATGGTTTCCTGAAGTAAATCACCTGCCGAGCACAGTTCATCTGGATCGAAAAATTTAGCGCGTTCCATGTGCTCCAGGATGGACTCACTGTCCATGCCGCTCATCAGGCAATCGTTGATATCCTTGTGCGGGAGTTCAACCAGGCGGCAGCGATGCTCGCCAAGTCGTCTGGCAATTTCCTTTGCAGCTTCACGGCCGACATCGTCGTTATCCAGGCAAAGCCAGATCTCCTGAAAGCGATCCAGATTGTGGTACTCATATTCAATCCACTGCTGTTTGGCACCCTTGCCGCCGCCAAAGGGAACAGAAAGCGCGTCGTAACCAAGCTGCGTGAAAGTCATACAGTCAATCTCGCCTTCGCACAGAACAACCAGACGCGTGGATTTGTCCAGGGCCTGCCAACCAAAGAGACATGGCTCGCAATCCGCCTCAGCCATAATTATCTTTTTGCCGTTTGGTCTTTCAGTACCTATGCGTTTTACTTGCAGCAGTTCGCCATTCCGGATGTACGGGAATGCCACGGCGGGTACTTCTCGATTTTCTTCGTGATACCAGACCACCGCATCAGACACACGGAACAGATCCGCCGTCTCGCGGGTGATTCCTCGCGTAGCCAGGTAGTCGTAACAATTGCTCGCTTTTTTCACGCCCTTCTTCGTCGGCCTGGAGAATGTTTTTTTCTTCGCCTCGAAATGGTGATCGTCGTCTTTCAGACCGAGAAATTCTTTTGCCTCACGCATCGCATCATGCAGCTGGCAGTTGCGTACCAACACCCACAAATCAAGCAGATCACCACTGTCGCCGCTGGCGAAGTCTGCCCACGTTTTTTTGCCACCGATGTTAATTTTAAGGCTCTTTCCGGCGTCACCGTTGGTATTCCCAACACACCATTCTTTGCCTTCCAGGTGACCTTTTGGCAGCAGGTACTTTGCAACCCTTTCGGCGTTGTCCCATAATTTTTCTGAAAGTTCGGCGGGCGTCATGCTCACTCACTCCGTAAATCAAATTTAACAAAACACCATGTCACGAATTCCTCGCTCAGAACGCCGTGGTTATAACCTGCAATCAGCACGCTCTTGAGGAATGGTTTCATTGGCGATACCCACCGCGCTTCATGCGCTCGATAGCGGCCTGGTTGATAAATACCTCCGCTGTTCCATCTCCAGATGGTGTGCACCATGACCCAGCTGGCGGTTGACTTGCGGTCAGCGTTTCGTTTTCAGCTAGTGACATTGCGGGCTTGTTGGGCACACGATCCGGGAACAATCCCTGCCAGCCTCCAGCAATTGAGCGTCGGATCACTTCATCGGCATTCTGATGGCCTGCAAGCTGCTTAGCCTGGTATGCGCAGGTTGTTTCCGTCAGCGGTTGACGCTTCTCCCGGCGAAATTTAATCCAGTCCAGCCAGATTTCAGCGCTGACGTTTTCAGGTTTTAGCCATGCAGGGTCGAAAGAAGATTTTTTCTGGCGCTTTGCGCGCACTTCTTGTGGTTCATGATCTTTTACTTGTGGATCATGTTTTAAACCTTGTGGATCATGTCCCCCAGAATCTGACGGGTCAAAATGGTTGTTTTTGCCAGAATCTGACGGGTCAAGTGCACTTGAGTCACTCATTTCTGACGCGTCAAAATCTGACTTGTCAGAATCCGATACGTCAGAATCTGACGGGTCAAAATGGTTGTTTTTGCGTCGTTCCAGACGAAGAGCAGATCTCTCCCGAAGTGCAATTTCTTCAAGTTTTTCGACATTCAGAAAGTACATATTTGATGTATTGCGGTTACCATTCCGGCGATTCTCACGTCGAAGCCATTTCTCTGATTCAAGTTCAGCAATGGCTGTTCGTATGGTGCTCTCCCCCGCGCCAAGTTGGCGGGCAATGGTTTTTATGCCAGGATAGCTTTTCCCATCATCACTGGAATAATCAGCCAGGCGTACCATAACCATTAGCCGTGTCCCCTTGACACCAGAAACAGCGCAGGCATCCCAGACATAGCCCTGTAGTTTGCTGCTCATGATGTTAACCTCTTGAAATACTGTTGAAACTTCCAGACCGGTTGCATGCACTCATGCGGGTATCCGGGCCGAGTGAAATAAACCTGCTGCTTTTCCCGGTTCCATCCGGTGACATGCACAACAACACCTCGCGGATCGCGATAATCGATATCGAGTGACTTAATCGGATCTTGTGATGTGTTCGCGTGTGACATGTCACACCTCTGAGGAGGGATGTGGGAATAATTTAGGTTTATCCGGCCTTAACTCATACGCTGGGATTCCAGTCAAAGCTGAAACATCAGGCACATGATCCACCCCAACAACACCAACCTTCCTCCAGCGAGAAACGGATGGCTGCTTAACACCTATCGCGCGGGCTAAAGCATTAACCCCGCCAGCAGCGTCAATAGCTCTCTCAATTGCTGATTTCATTTTCTTTACCCACTCCATATGATTGCTATCGATTGATAATAGCAATTGCTATTGGAATGAGCAATAGACTTGTTTATCATGCGAGACTAGAATGCAATAGCGGAGGCTATAAAAATGCAAGAGAGTAAACTTAAGACACTGGCTGACAGACTTAATTACGCAATGAATGAGATGGGCATGAGCCAAGGGCAATTAGCCAAAGCAGCAGATATGGCTCAGCCAACCATATGGCGCATAACATCTGGCAATGCCAGAGGAACAACAAAAATCGTTGAAATAGCGAATGCTTTAGGTGTTCGCTCGGAGTGGTTGTCAAACGGGACTGGTCCAATGAGAGTTGATGCCAAACGAGCAACCTCCGAAATTACCAACAAAACAGACCCAAACATCTTCAGAGTTGACGTACTAGACCTCACGGTTAGTGCAGGCCCAGGAATAATTAACAGCGAATTCGTGGAGGTGTTGCGCTCCGTGGAATACTCAGTTGAAGATGCACGTCAAATGTTTAACGGACGAAAACAGGAACAGATACGCATCATCAACGTTCGCGGCGATAGCATGTCCGGAACAATTGAGCCTGGTGATCTGCTTTTCGTCGATATCAGCGTTCAACACTTTGACGGCGACGGTATTTACGCATTCATATACGACGATACGTCGCACGTTAAGCGTTTGCAGAAGATGAAAGACAAGCTCTTGGTTATCTCTGACAACCATACCTATCGACCATGGGACCCAATCGAGAAAGAAGAGATGAACAAAATATTCATATTCGGAAAGGTGATCGGCAGCATGCCACAGACGTACAGAAAGCATGGTTAAACCAGGGAAAAGACAATGACACTCCCAGCAACAGAAAGTGAATAGAGTCCAACCCGGCCGCCGTGCCGGGTTTTTATTTACCTCACTCGCTACCTATTCAGCTCCCCATAATTTCACAACGTTGGACGCTATCCGCAATTCAACAAATGCCAATACCTGTTTTTTATTTTTGATATCAATCACATAAAAAATAATAGCAATACATATAGCAATACCTATTGCAATAAGTAATAGCAAGTTCTATCATTCACCCATCAAGTTAACGTAGAGGTGATAGGAAATGACAGAAGCGATAAAAACATTTAAGGGGCTATCCACTCGCCCACGCGATGCTTTCAAGAATATGTCCTTAATCATTGAAGCTGCTAGTTTGTTATCTGCAACTAACGATGACAAGTATCGTGAAATCAGCGACACCCTCCTTGCATTTGTTTGTAATTATGCAAATGAGGCCCACCAGAACGAATCTGAGAAACGCCAATGAAAACCTTCAAAGGGCTCACCCTAGAGCCGGAAACCGCTTTTCGTCAGATAGCCGCGATGATTGAAACTGGATTAATTATTTCGGTTATCGATATAGAAGAAAAATCGGATCTTGGTGATTGTATTTTTTACTTAGCAAAGCAATACGCTGAGGCTGCTCATGATTACGCAATGGAGAATAGAAAATGAAAACTCCCGTCGAAATAGTCGAAAGTGTCGCAGCTGATATTGTGGAAAACACCTCGTTACTTGAGGTTATTTATCGTAACTACGAGCTTCCGCCAGAAGCCGATAACGCAATTGCATGCCTTATTCGCTCAATGCAGAAAACACTGGATGGTGTTAATGAATACGTCACTATGCTACCCCCGGAAAGCATTACCCGGAACGCCAGCGCCAATAATTCATCCGCAGGAGCAAGCAAGAGATTAACATCTGGCGTGCTTAACAACTGGGCTACAGAAGCCGGAAACTGCAAAATGGCGGTTTGTAATGCGATGGACTGCATTCCGCAGGAATTATCTGCAATAGGAACTCTGACTATCGTTTTTGAAAAGCTCGACGAGCTACAAGAAGTAATCAGCAAGAAAGCTGAAAAAATAAACTCGTAATTAACAAATAAATAATTAACGCCTTAACTGGTGTGGCATCACTCACCCTGAGGAAATGCAAATGAATATTATCGTCAGAAGTGAAATCGTGAATAACAAAGTCCATCCAGCCAATCAGGATGGCGACTTTCTTTACATAAATAAAGCCCACAAAACAGCAGAGTGTGCCAATAAATATGCGCATGAGCTGCGTGCTGAATTTACCCAGTTACTTATGCCCGCAATCACACGCACTGATGTGAAGGTAGCAGGAAGATTCACCTCGTTACTTAATGAGCTTTGCTTCATGACCCAAATGACCATGGAGAACACCTCAAAAAAAGGGGGGGGGCAATAATGACGTTTCTGAAAGATAAAGCAGCACACAACACAGCAAAACTTTTTGCCTCTTATGGAAATAGTTATCTGCATATTGCAAACCTTTTTCTGCGCAAGGCTTACGGGCGGTAATGACAATGAAAAACAACACCATTGAAATTTATCGCCGCCGCATTGCTATTGCGACATTAAATCGAATGAAGCGTAAGACAGGAGGTTATTGCCTATCCGTAAATATGCCCGATAACAATATTCAGGTTATCGAGATTAACGAAGAATCAATGATGAAACTTTTGCTGCGCTTCGAAAAACAGGCTCGGACTGAATTCAACACAGAAGCGGAAACATTTCTTCGCCAGACGTATATGAAAAGCGTCGATATCAATGGACACACCGAATATCTGACCGAAACAGGAAAGATGATTGTTGACGAGATTTTTGCGGAATTAATTAAACACGCGAAAGAGAAATACGTATGTGGAGGAATTAACTGATGGCCTCACAACAAACAATTATGCACGGAATGCAGATCCACCCCCAAGTCCTCAACGTGGATCTGCATGTGCTTCCGGATTTCACCGGACGCGTGGTTCTTTACATCGAAAAAGGGCGTGTGACATGCGACCGCCGGCTGCTCGACGACGAACATATTTGCGCACTGGACACTTTTATCGAAATGGCTCGCGAAATGGAGCTACGTCTTGAGGAAATATCGAATGACTGACAACCGTACCGTAAGCGCGATAGACCTCGCGTTACAGAAACATGATACGCCAGTTGGCCCTTTGTTCGTGGCAGTACGACACGGGCGCACTAAAAAATGCTTCACACGGGATACGGCGATCCGCTATCTGGCGTTCTTCATGACCACCGAAGCTTTCAGTCGTTCCAGCTTCGAGCAGCGCTACCCGGATGTGCAGGCCGTCCACCATCTCAATCCAGAACTGAATTGTTGGCAGCGAGGAGGTGTAACAGTTGAGTACATCGGAGCCCACCAGCGCTGTGTTCGACGTCTTCGTCGCATTCTGGCCATTAAGCGTGACATGACGAAATGGTGTGAGAAATGGGACTCAATGCACGACCGATACACCAAAGAGGTCGATGAGCTGCAGGCTTGCAAGCCGGAGGGGATCCGATGAGAGATAACAAAATCATCCCGGAAGCAACATCAATTGGCATAAAAATTGGCCGTCGAACTATCGGTTATCAAGTGGTGATCAGTGGGCTGGACAATGGTCGATATGACCTAAGGAACTCTAAGGGGATGCGAATGTTGGCCTGCATATGGGAAGCAGCGATGGCGGGCTGGATAACTTTGACCGCAGAGAAACAACTCACCCTTTGGCGCTGGCTGGTGGCAACAGTATTCATCAATGAAGAGAAGGATAAGAACGGCATGGTTGAGGTTCCTAACGGTGACGGCGGCGTTGATATCGCAGTTATTTATTCGGGTAAGAAAGGAAATTTGAGTATCTACCCCGGTCCACTGCGTTTTTCTCTCGCTAACCATGTGGAAAGCATCGCCATAGAGAAATATGGCGTTTGCGAGGGTTCAGCCCTAGCCCTTCGCATGTATCAGGACATGGTGATTGCGGATCCGGGGTGCGGATTCAGGATGTCACCCTTTGGGCGAAAAGGACTTGAGATGCTTCACGATGACTACATCGGAGAGATTAACGCCAACGGCATGCCAGAAATGCCAGTTATGCACTGAGGGAAATAACGATGAATAAACAACTTATGACCTTTAGCTCAGAAGAACTCAATTTTTCGATGAGCGGAATTCTTTATGAGGGAAGGCCAGCATTTGACGCTGTAGAACTGGCTAAATCCCTCGGTTATACGAACCCGGCAAAAGCCCTGAAAGACCACTGCAAGGCGTTGATTAAACTTGATTATAACGAATCGTTAGAATTGGGTTTTGGTGAAAAACCGCGCGGTACTCAGCTGGCGGGCCAGGCTGATTTGTTCCGGCTTATCCTGCGCAGTCAGCTTCCATCTGCTGAACGTGTGCAGGACTGGGTTTGTGAGGATGTACTCCCTGCCATCATGACCACAGGCACATACAGCAAAGAAGTGCCGGTAGATAAATCACACCAGCAGGAAATCAGTATGAACCATGACATTCTTTCACTGGCCCGCGTTGTGGCCGAAGCAACCGCATCAGCGACGATGAAAGCAGTAATGGAAGTGAGTGGCACCAACCTGGTTGCTGCTTCGCCTGTATCTTCCTCTCTACCACAACGGCGCATTAGTTCGACTGAATTCGTGAATACCGATGCCGAATTCGTTCCGGTACACAAAGTGTCATGGGAAACCAGTCTGTCCGATCCTTCGTGCCGTCGTCTTGTTCAGTTCGCAAACCTGCCCTCCAGACAGTTGCCGGGAGTTCGTGGGCTGTGCGTACATCATGAATCGTTCATTCACGCATTTCAGGTGCTGCTGGAAGAATCCGTTCGCCCAAGCGGTAAACGCAAGCGCTGGCAACATCCTGAATTTGGTGGCTTCGTTCTGCGTAAGGATCCGAAAGAGATCTTCGTGGAGGTGGAAGCATGATCCTCCAGTCGAAACTTATTCGCGCAGCTCTGGTATGCGCAGCAAAAAATGATGTCCGTTACTACCTGAATGGTGTGCACATCACTCCGAAATATATCGAGTCGACTAACGGGCATGTAGCCCTGCGCATGGAGCACGGCATCCGGACGAAGAAAAACATCATCGTCCAGTTTGAAGGGCCGGTTCCGGCGAAAGCGGAAACCACTGAACTGGTATTTAACAAAGAAGCGTTTGCCATTCACCGCGACGCATTCGAACGCCGGATTTCGATCACCGGCATCAAACTTGTTGATGGTCGCTTTCCTGATATGGAACGCGTCATCCCGAAAAAAGTGGATTTCAGTATCAATCCGGTTATCCAGGCTGAATACCTCAGTTATCCGGAAAAGATGTTTGGTCGCGAGCGGAAGTTTATTCCCATCCAGTTACGCCCTTCCGGTGAGGCTGGAGCGGTTCGCATTCAGTTCGATCCAGTGATCAACACTGCATACGGTAATCCTGAGTTCGTCGTGATGCCATGCCGTGATGATGCTTTCAAAATTATTGAGGAGCATCTGGCATGAAAATCGAATATCAGGACTATGGCGCCGTAGCGAACATCGTGATCACCAGCACTGTGTTTGAGTTCCGTAAACATAACCGCGTGGTAGACGCCACGCTGCTCTGCACACCAGGAATAGTTGCAAACCGTAGTGGAATGTTCTTCATGAAGACGGTTTTGTCCGGAAAATCTCGCGATATGTTGCGAGCCTACAAGACAATTCAACGAGAGGCGACACGATGAGCAAAGGCCAGCATTCAGCTTACCCATGCCCGCGCATCGATACTCCCCGTGGCATGACCTATCGCCAGCACCTCGTTGTGCAGATAGCGCCAGTAATGCTCACGAATTTTTTTAGCAATGATGCATGGCAGGATTACGACGACCTCGCCAAAACCCTGGTGATGGCTGTAGATGCCATCATCGAAGCTGAGCGGGAGACAGCGGAATGAGCAAAATCACTAACCCTGTCGTGCTTATCCATAAGCGCGAAAACAGTGACACCTACGCTGTTGCGATTACCAGTGGCAGCCAGAACTATCACGACGCCGTTCTGATGGCGACCATGGAACCAGAAATGGTCGGTGATGATGTGGATACCTGGAGCAAAACAGGCTACTACATGGCTGAGGAGATTCAGCGCTTACGCCAGCAGTTGATCGCCCCTTTAAGTATTGGGGAGTTAATTCAGCGTCTTGAATCGCAGACTGGCGACCGCCGGGAGAGAGTGGTTAGCGATGTCACTTCTGGTAAACCGTTGACCATCACCCTGCCAGATATTACGTCAAAAGCGTTCTGGAGCGGTACCGGGAAAAGCGAGGTATTCCATCCGGAAAGCTATAAGCGCTGGGTAAAAGAAGCTATAGAACGAGCCTGTGTTATCGCAGGGATCGGTGTGGAGGTGAAGTGATGCAAAAATCATTTATCAATACAGACAATCTGAACTCTGTAAATGACTGCCTCCAGCAACTGGTAATCGCTGAAGAAACACAACTGAGCATTGAAGACCAGTTGTCCAACTCAAACAGTAGTAGTGAATGGAGTGCGTGGCGCAAAAAGGCAGAGAATGCCTTACGGGTTGTAAAAGCGAAGCGTCGCATCATCACAGCCCGTCTTGCTGTTCTCCGCCAGATTGAAAAAGAAAACAACATGCAACTCCACCAGCGACACAACGATTACCTGGTTGCTGAGTTGAAAAAGATTGTTACGCCGTCGTCGTTTGAGCGTTGCGTTCGTCGGGTTGATGAAAAATTGGAGGGATCAATTGAATAAGGCATTTGAAATCTGGGTTCGTCAGCGGTACGGAAACCGCTACGACCTCTCGAGGGATCAGGAAGGATTCTACTGCCGGGAAGTGGTTAAACGAATGTTCGAAACGTGGTGCCACTGCCGTGGCCTGAACGTGGTGTGAGGCGGGTATATGAGCAATGTTATTCAGTTAGCTCCTAACGATTGGGTTTGTGAAAGTGTTCTGATCGCGGTGACCGGGCTCAAGCCCGGTACCATCCTCCGGGCCAGAAAAGAGTGCTGGATGGTTGGGAGGGAGTATATCCACGTATCACCTGACGGGAATCCAAAACCTTCCAGTGAGTGCATGTATAACAGAAAGGCTGTAGATGCCTGGGTCGCTTCAATGAAAAGCAAGCAGCCAGGATGATTTGATGCCATGAAAAAGGTAAGCTCGTATCGCTCTTGGGCGTCTGGAGGTATTAATGGATAAAATCACATATCCAACAGGCGTCGAAAACCACGGTGGCAGTCTGCGCATCTGGTTTAATTTTAAAGGTAAGCGCGTCAGGGAAAACCTCGGTGTCCCTGACACCGCTAAGAACAGGAAGATCGCCGGGGAACTGCGGGTGTCGGTATGCTTTGCCATCCGCACGGGAAGCTTTGATTATGCTGAACGGTTTCCAGATTCACCTAACCTTAAAATTTTTGGGTTGGGCAAGAAAGAAATCACAGTGAAAGAACTCGAAGAGAAGTGGCTGGATCTGAAAAAGATGGAAATCAGCGCGAACGCGCACAAACGGTACGAGTCGGTCGTGGCAGTTGTTGTACCGCTGATCGGGGCTACCCGACTAGTGACAGCGATTGAGAAAGAAGAGTTGCTGTACATCAGGAAAGAGCTTTTGATGGGTTATCAGTGCGCGGCAAAGGGCAGGATCCCTGTTAAGGGCCGGAGCGCGGTCACCGTCAATTACTACATGACGACTATCGCCGGAATGTTCCAGTTCGCCGCCGATAATGGGTACATAAAGGCAAATCCCTTTGATGGAATAAAGCCATTAAAAAGGGCCAGGGTGGAGCCAGATCCGCTCAGCCGTGATGAATTCATCCGTCTGATAGATGCGTGCCGGCATCAGCAGACGAAAAACATGTGGTCACTGGCGGTGTACACAGGTGTTCGTCACGGAGAACTGGTTTCCCTGGCATGGGAAGATATAGACCTTGAAGCGGGTACAATAACAATTCGCCGTAATTATACAAAACTGGGCGAGTTCACACTACCGAAAACGGACGCCAGTACGGATAGAGTGATACACCTCATTCAGCCAGCCATCGATGCGTTAAGGAATCAGATGGAAATGACCAGACTCGGGCAGCAGTATCACATCAACGTGCAATTGCGTGAATATGGTCGAACAACGCAGCACAGCTGTACATTTGTCTTTAACCCTAAGATAGTCCGTCGAAGTAAGGATGTGGGGGTTATCTACAAGGTTGATTCGTTTGGTGACTCGTGGGACGCAGGGTTAAAAAAGGCGGGGATCAGGCATCGAAAAGCTTACCAGTCGCGCCACACTTACGCGTGCTGGTCACTGGCCGCTGGCGCCAATCCAAGCTTTATAGCCAGTCAGATGGGGCACGCTAGTGCGCAAATGGTTTTCAATGTGTACGGCGCATGGATGGCAGACAATAACGCAGAGCAGATCGCAATGCTGAATCAGAAGCTGGGTGATTTTGCCCCATTGATGCCCCATAGACCACAAACTAGCAGTAGAGGATTATTAAAATCAGTAAGTTAACCCCTAACGCCCGTCATGTTAACTGCGTGGAGGGCAATACCACGCTGTATGCGCTGCCTAAAGCCGATATTGTTGCCCGCTGGCAAGCACAGACCACCGATACGTTTCGATTTTGTTTTAAGTTTCCGGCGACCATTTCGCATAAGGCCGCGCTGCGTAATTGTGATGACCTGGTGCAGGAATTTTTTACGCGCATGTCGCCGCTGGGATCGCGCATTGGACAATACTGGCTGCAATTACCCGCGACTTTTAGCCCACGCGACCTGCCTGCCCTGTGGCAGTTTCTCGATGCGCTCCCCGAATGCTTTACCTACGGTGTGGAAGTTCGCCATCCAGACTTCTTTGCCAAAGGCGAAGCCGAACAGCTATTTAATCGCGGGTTACACGAGCGTGGAGTAAACCGGGTGATTCTGGACAGCCGCCCGGTACATGCCGCAATCCCACATACCGAAGCGATACGTGACGCCCAGCGTAAGAAACCAAAGGTTCCGGTGCATGCGGTGGTGACGGCAAACCATCCGATGGTACGCTTTATCGGCAGCGATGATATGGCACAAAACAGCGCGCTTTTTGCCGTCTGGCTGACCAAGCTGTCACTATGGCAACACACCACGACGCCGTATCTGTTTTTGCATACGCCGGACATCGCGCAGGCCCCGGAGCTTGTTGATACGCTATGGGCAGATTTACGCAATGCTCTGCCAGAGATCGGATCAGCACCGTCTATTCCACAGCAATCTTCTCTTTTCTGAAAATGCCACCTATCATAGTCAATGCCAGCAGCCATTTTAAAAGGGAGTTTGTATGGTAAGCGCGCTTTATGCCGTATTGGGTGCGTTATTGTTAATAAAGTTCTCCTTTGACGTTGTTCGCCTGCGCATGCAATATCGCGTTGCCTATGGCGATGGAGGTTTTAGCGAACTGCAAAGCGCTATCCGCATTCACGGTAACGCGGTGGAATATATTCCCGTCGCGTTAGTGCTGCTGTTATTTATGGAAATGAACGGCGCAGAGACGTGGATGGTGCATCTTTGCGGGCTGATGTTGATTGCCGGACGTCTGATGCATTATTACGGATTCCACCACCGGCTTTTCCGCTGGCGCCGTTCAGGCATGAGCGCAACCTGGTGTTCGCTGTTGCTAATGGTGCTGGCGAATCTTTGGTATATGCCCTGGGAGTTGGTTTTCTCCCTGCATTAGCGCACAATACGCCACTTTATTTTTCCCGGATTTTTACGTTATGTCTCACCGCGACACGCTTTTTTCTGCGCCTATCGCCAGTCTGGGTGACTGGACCTTTGATGAACGGGTAGCTGAAGTCTTCCCGGATATGATCCAGCGTTCCGTTCCTGGCTATTCCAATATTATTTCTATGATTGGCATGCTGGCCGAACGTTTCGTACAACCCAACACGCAGGTCTATGATCTGGGCTGTTCTCTGGGCGCGGCGACGCTCTCGGTGCGTCGCAATATTCATCACGAGGATTGCAAAATTATTGCTGTCGATAACTCCCCGGCGATGGTTGAGCGCTGCCGTCGTCATATTGACGCCTATAAGGCACCGACCCCGGTTGAGGTTGTCGAAGGCGATATTCGCAACATTACTATCGAAAATGCTTCGATGGTGGTGCTGAATTTTACCCTGCAATTCCTTGAGCCACCCGAGCGCCAGGCATTGTTGGATAACATTTATCAGGGGCTGAATCCCGGTGGCGCGCTGGTGCTGTCTGAAAAATTCAGTTTTGAAGATGCTAACGTTGGCGAGCTGCTGTTCAACATGCACCACGATTTCAAACGGGCCAATGGCTACAGCGAATTGGAAATCAGCCAGAAGCGCAGCATGCTGGAAAACGTGATGCTGACCGACTCGGTCGAAACGCACAAAGCGCGACTGCATCAGGCCGGCTTTGAGCACAGCGAATTGTGGTTCCAGTGTTTCAACTTTGGCTCTCTGGTGGCGTTGAAAGCTGAGGTTAGCGCATGATCGATTTTGGTAACTTTTATCAGTTGATTGCCAAAAATCATCTGTCCCATTGGCTGGAAACACTTCCGGCGCAAATCGCTGCCTGGCAGCGCGATCAGCACGGTCTTTTTAAACAATGGTCAAACGCCGTCGAGTTTCTGCCCGAGCTAACGCCGCATCGTCTGGACTTACTGCACAGCGTTACCGCAGAAAGCAAAGAGCCGCTAAGCGAAGGTCAGCTTAAACGCATAGACACCCTGATGCGTAACCTGATGCCATGGCGTAAAGGACCTTACTCGCTATACGGCGTCAATATCGATACCGAATGGCGTTCCGACTGGAAGTGGGATCGCGTCCTGCCGCACTTGTCTGATCTCACCGGACGTACCATTCTTGATGTCGGTTGCGGAAGTGGCTATCACATGTGGCGCATGATTGGCGCGGGCGCACATCTGGCGGTCGGTATCGATCCGACCCAACTCTTCCTGTGCCAGTTTGAGGCGGTGCGTAAACTGCTGGGCAATGACCAGCGCGCGCATCTGCTGCCGCTGGGTATTGAACAGCTTCCGGCGCTCAACGCCTTTGATACCGTATTCTCCATGGGCGTGCTTTATCACCGCCGCTCGCCGCTGGAACACCTGTGGCAGTTAAAGGATCAGTTGGTTAAAGACGGCGAACTGGTACTGGAAACGCTGGTCGTCAAAGGCGATGAAAATACCGTGCTGGTGCCGGGCGATCGCTACGCCCAGATGCGTAACGTTTACTTTATCCCGTCTGCACTGGCGCTAAAAAACTGGCTGGAAAAATGCGGGTTTGTTGATGTGCGCATTGCCGACGTATGTGTTACCACTACCGAAGAACAGCGCCGCACCGAATGGATGATTACCGAATCGCTGGCCGACTTCCTTGACCCGAACGACCACAGCAAGACGGTGGAAGGCTACCCCGCCCCACTGCGTGCGGTATTGATTGCGCGTAAACCGTAGTCATTTTTGCCAAATGACTATTACGTATAGCACCATTTCTCCAAAATAGTTCGGTTTGCAACAAGGCGGCGACGCAGCAAATCCCTGGGAGCGTAGATAACTACGTGACCGGGGTGAGCGAGGAAAGCCAACACAGTTGCAGACCGAAATATGCAGGAGAAGGATAAAAAAAGGCCCCTGTTGAAATTGCAGGGGCCTGGTACGAGCAAGCATCATATTGGGCGACATGATGCAACGGTAAAATCAGCTGGCCTGATGGTGTGCAATGATTGCTTTCATTTCAGCAACCGCCGCCCCGTCTACCGCATAGCGAGAATACTCATCCGCCTGCGCATCCGAAGACATCGACAACCCCGAATTGCGATAACGCATTGGTGAAGCCAGCCATACTCCGGCAGAACTGTGGACTTCCTGCACCCCAGCATCAAGGAACAGGGACAAATTCGAGGCGCGAACCCCCGCTCCGGCCATAATGATTGGAGCACCAGGCTGCGTAATAAGTTCCATTATTTTTGTTAAACCTTGCGCCGCATCTGATTTTTGCCCGGAGGTGAGTACTCTGGCGATGCCCAAATCAGCTAATTTTTTAAGCGTATTGAGTGGGTTAGCACACATATCAAAGGCACGATGAAAAGTGACTTGCAGTGAACCGGCGGCGATCATTATTTTCTCCATGCGCGGCATATCGACATCGCCATCCGCATCTAAAATGCCGGTCACCAGCCCTGAGAACCCTAGTTCTCTGACCATCGCTATATCATCCAGCATTGCAGCGAATTCACCTTCGGTGTAACAAAAGTCGCCTCCACGTGGACGAATAATGGGATTGACGGGAATCGAAATGTGCTGGCGAACAGAACGCAAGACGCCCAGCGAAGGCGTTAAGCCCCCTTCTTTGGGTGCCGAGCAAAGCTCAATACGATCCGCGCCGTTTTGCTGCGCCGTGCGCGCGCACTCCATGCTGTAACAGCAGATTTCCAGTATAGTCATGCTCACTCCTGACGTTCGCTTGCCACAATGGTTTCAATCGACCACGGGTGGAATTTTATCGTCACGCTACCATCGCTAACCGCCAGCGTCGGATTCGGTAAACGTTCACGTTCTCCTTTTGGCGAGCTGGTTTTCACAAATATACCAGGTTGACTCAGACCGTGATCGGAAAGCAACGCCAGCGCTCGCGCATTCAGCGTTTGTGCCTCACCCGGCAGAACAATTTCAATATGTTCCCAGCCTTCATGTGGGTAACGTTTTTCGCCCGGCCACGGCAGTTCGACGATGGAAAATTGCCAATGTTGCACACAAACCGGCTCATACAGTTTAAAAAGACAAATAGGTCTGCCGTTAATGATGTTTTCTGACAACAATTCACCGCACTGTTCAAACCCGCGACGCCAGCGTTCTGCAGTGGTATTTTGATGGCAACGCAAGGAAATGTGATCGGCTTCCAGGCCTGTGATATCCAGCCCAAGACGGATAGAAAGTTCCGTTAATGCCTGCGTGAAATGCGGTAAATCTGCAGAAATATCCTGTAGTTCTGCAACGGTTTGCCAGTTCGCCATATTAAAAGCTCATATCCATGTTCAAAGTCGCTAATTTACTCTGTTGCGCTGCGCCATCCAACCGCTGTTTTCTCCGAACACATCATGGATAAATTTACGCCATTGCATGGTTTACATTTCAGGCTACTGGCGGTACACACAATGCTGACGGCAACGGGCATTTGCAGTATACTCCCGCCCTTAATTCTTAAACTGGTGCGGTGAATTTTAGGCCGCTTCATAAATGTAAGGTATTCCGGTGAATATTCAGGCTCTTCTCTCAGAAAAAGTCAGTCAGGCCATGATTGCTGCAGGCGCGCCTGCAGATTGCGAACCACAGGTTCGTCAGTCAGCAAAAGTACAGTTCGGCGACTATCAAGCTAACGGCATGATGGCTGTCGCTAAAAAACTGGGTATGGCGCCGCGACAACTGGCTGAGCAGGTGCTGACTCATCTGGATCTCAACGGGATTGCCAGCAAAGTTGAAATTGCAGGCCCGGGCTTTATCAACATTTTTCTCGACCCGGCATTTCTGGCGCAGCACGTTCAGCAGGCGCTGGCTTCCGATCGTCTGGGCGTCACCCAACCGGCTAAACAAACCGTTGTGGTTGACTACTCCGCGCCTAACGTAGCGAAAGAGATGCACGTTGGTCACCTGCGTTCCACCATCATCGGTGACGCGGCGGTGCGTACGCTGGAATTCCTTGGTCACAAGGTTATCCGCGCCAACCACGTCGGCGACTGGGGTACTCAGTTCGGTATGCTCATCGCATGGCTGGAAAAACAGCAGCAGGAAAATGCCGGAGAGATGGCGCTGGCTGACCTGGAAGGTTTCTACCGTGACGCGAAAAAACATTACGACGAAGATGAAGCCTTCGCGGAACGCGCCCGTAGTTATGTCGTGAAGCTGCAAGGCGGCGACGAATACTTCCGCGAGATGTGGCGTAAACTGGTCGACATTACCATGTCGCAGAACCAGTTAACCTACGATCGCCTCAACGTTACCCTGACCCGTGACGACGTCATGGGCGAGAGCCTGTACAACCCGATGCTGCCTGGCATCGTGGCCGATCTCAAAGCCAAAGGCCTGGCTGTTGAAAGCGAAGGCGCTACTGTCGTATTCCTTGATGAGTATAAAAACAAGGAAGGCGAACCGATGGGCGTTATCATTCAGAAGAAAGATGGCGGCTATCTCTACACCACAACCGACATCGCCTGTGCCAAGTATCGTTACGAAACCCTGCATGCCGATCGCGTACTGTATTACATCGACTCTCGTCAGCATCAGCACTTAATGCAGGCCTGGACCATCGTACGTAAAGCTGGTTATGTGCCGGATTCGGTGCCGCTGGAACACCACATGTTCGGTATGATGCTGGGCAAAGACGGTAAACCGTTCAAAACCCGCGCTGGCGGCACGGTTAAACTGGCCGATCTGCTGGATGAAGCGCTGGAGCGCGCACGTCGTCTGGTCGCGGAGAAGAACCCGAACATGCCTGCCGATGAGCTGGAAAAGCTGGCAAATGCGGTCGGTATCGGTGCGGTGAAATACGCGGATCTGTCCAAAAACCGTACCACCGACTACATCTTCGACTGGGACAACATGCTGGCATTCGAAGGCAATACCGCGCCGTACATGCAGTATGCTTATACCCGCGTACTATCCGTATTCCGTAAAGCGGATATCGACGAAAGCGCGCTGGCAAATGCGCAGGTGATTATCAACGAAGATCGCGAGGCTCAGCTGGCGGCGCGTCTACTGCAGTTTGAAGAAACACTGACCGTCGTTGCACGTGAAGGTACACCGCACGTGATGTGTGCTTACCTGTACGACGTTGCCGGGCTGTTCTCCGGCTTCTACGAGTACTGCCCTATCCTCAGCGCTGAAAACGAAGAGATTCGTAACAGCCGGCTGAAACTGGCACAGCTGACGGCGAAAACCCTGAAGCTTGGTCTGGATACACTGGGTATCGAAACCGTAGAACGTATGTAATTACCTCAAGTAATGTGGAAGCCCGCGCTATGTCGCGGGCTTTTTTATTTTCCCTGACCCGTACTCATGGCAGCGCAATCAGGCCTAGGAGAAGCGGCGACGTTCACTGTAATTTGTAACAGCCCACAAGGAATGACACATTTCCCTAGAGATATGGAACATTTTTTGCCTGTCATCCCGTTTAAGCCTCCGTATCATTAGGCGGCGAATTAATCGGGTACGGGTCAATGACATTCAGAGATTTTGAGGCAGAAGAAAAACTCTTTCAGCGGCGTGTGTTGGTGGCCTTTGGCCTGGTGGTCATCTGTTTTGGCATCCTGATTTACAATCTGTATAACTTACAAATCTGTCAGCACCAGTATTACACCACCCGGTCGAATGCAAACGACATCAAAATGCTACCCGTCGCCCCCACACGTGGCATGATTTACGATCGCAACGGCATCCCGCTGGTGTGCAACGTCACCTGGTACGATATTTCCGTTACGCCTTATAAAATCAGCGATATGAATGCGTTGATCCAGCAGCTCACGCCCATCGTTGACCTCACTCCTGATGATATTGATCAGTTTCGCCATGAGCTAAAAGCCAGCAGCCGCTATCGTCCGGTCGTGCTAAAAAATGCGCTTACCGATGTGGAAATCGCCCGTTTCTCGGTAAACCAGTTTCATTTTAGCGGCGTAAACATTAATAGCTACGAAGACCGCCAGTATCCCTATGGCGCGGCGCTGGCACATGTCCTTGGCTATGTTTCAAAAATCAATGACAACGACCTGAAAGCACTGGATCAAAAGGGTCAGGCTGAGAACTACGCCGCCGATCACAATATCGGTAAGCAAGGTATTGAGCGCTATTACGAAAATGAACTGCATGGAAAGACCGGTTATCAGGAGGTGGAAGTAGATAACCACGGACGCATCGTACGCCTGATCAAAGATGTGCCGCCCGTTGCCGGTAAAGATATCCATCTGACGCTGGATTTACATTTACAGCAATATATTGAGAGCTTGTTGGCTGGCCAGCGTGCCGCCGTTTTGGTTGAAGATCCACACGACGGTTCTGTACTGGCGATGGTCTCAAACCCCAGCTATGACCCTAATCCGTTTGTCAAAGGCATTAGCTATCAGGACTATAACAAGCTACTCCAGGATAAAGACCTGCCATTAATCAACCGCGTCACACAGGGATTGTACCCCCCCGCTTCAACAGTCAAACCGTATATGGCGATGTCAGCATTACTAAACGGTGTGATCACGCCGCAGACCAGTTTCTTCGGTGCTCCTACCTGGACGCTACCCGGCACCGAGCGACATTACCGTGACTGGAAAAAAACAGGCCACGGTATGCTGGATGTCACCAAAGCGATAGAAGAGTCTGCCGATACGTTCTTCTATCAGGTAGCGTATATGATGGGGATCGACCGGATTAACAGCATGCTCAGCCAGTTTGGTTACGGTAAACCGACCGGTATCGATCTTGATGAGGAGTATAACGGCCTGCTCCCGAGCCGTGAATGGAAGCAAAAAGTGCATAAAAAAGCCTGGTATCAGGGGGATACTATCTCAGTTGGCATCGGCCAGGGCTACTGGATTGCCACTCCTATCCAGATGGTCAAAGCCATGGTCGCACTGATTAACAACGGCAAGGTTATCGTCCCTCACCTGCTACTCGATGAAGAAAATGGCAAAACCTTCACGCCGTATCAGGCTCCAGAAGCACCGTCACAAATCGCCTCAGCCTCGTCACCCTACTGGGGACTGGTGCGTCAGGCGATGTTCGGCATGGCGAATGAACCAAATGGTACAGGTTATAAGTTCTTTCACACAGCACCTTACGGCATTGCGGCGAAAAGCGGCACCTCGCAGGTCTTTAGCCTGAAAGAAAATCAGACCTACAATGCGAAGATGATCCCTGTCCGCTTGCGCGACCACGTGTTCTATACCGCATTTGCGCCCTATAAGAACCCGAAGGTCGCGGTGGCGTTAATTCTGGAAAACGGCGGCAGCGATGGTGTCACCGCCGCGCCGGTTATGCGTCAAATCATGGATCATCTCTTTGCCCCGCAGGACAACACGGTACACACAGTGACGACTCAACCATCAGGTCCGATAGCGTTAGCGCCATCGAATACCGATATCAAAAATACTTACGCAAGTATTCGGTAAGACACAGCATCGCCATCGCTTGTCCGTAAGGCATAGAAGTCCGAGGGATGTTGCGGTAGAAATCGAGATTGTGTCCCATCCCGGTGCCAAACGAGGTGTGCAGCAGTTCACCTTCCGGTGAAATATGCTGCACAATGCCACGAATGGCTTTTTCGGCCACCAGCGTATACTCTTGCCCAACATAGCGTTTACGTACAGCTTTGAGGATCCCATAAGCAAATCCGGCAGTTGCCGATGCTTCCAGATACGACTGCGGGTCGTCCAGCAAGGTATGCCACAACCCACTTTCATCCTGGCATTTCGCCAGCGCCGCGATTTGTGCGTTCAGGACCTGTACCAGATAGCGGTGAACGGCATTGTTTTCTGGTAAATCAAGTAATTCGAGAAAGTCCGGGATCACGATAGTTAACCAACTGTTGCCACGCGCCCAGCGGGCATTGGCAAAGTTATGATTTCCTTCATAGCTCCAGCCGTGGAACCACAGCCCCGTGTCTTTATCCATCAGGTTTTGCACGTGCAGCAGGAACTGATACGTTGCCTCTTCGATGTAGTCAGGGCGATTGAGTAACTTGCCAATCTTCGCCAGCGGTAGAACCGTCATCATCAGCGTGTCATCCCACATCTGCTGGTGGTTTTCTTCCGCCAGCGTAATGTGTTGCATACCGCCGAACTCGGTACGCGGCATCTCATGCATTGCCCACTCAGCCCAGCTGTCGAGCCACGGTAGATACGCTGGATTACGCGTCTCTTCATAGCGATACGCCAACGTTAAAAATGGCGCCATGGTGTTAACGTTTTTGGTGGTTGCACCTTCAGCAAAGCGATCGGCAAACCAGCTATCGATGATATCGCGTATCGTTTCATCGCCGGTTTGCAGATAGTACTGATACATCCCGTACAAGCCGACGCCGTGCGTCCACTCCCATCCAGCCCAGCCTTTGGTATCAATTACGCGTCCATCGTCCAGACGCAGCAAGAACTCACCAGTTTCGTCATGAATATTGACCAGGTTATGCGTCACCTTTTTGATCAGCGTTTTTAATTCATCCCTGGCAATAAAATGTTCTGGCTGGCGCAACAACGGGCTATGTTTAACCGGGTAAACAATCATTTACTTAACCTCTGTCAATGTCGGATTCAATGCTGTGACCTGCCCCTGTTGCGGCGCAGCAGCTGTATTTGGGAGGCCCCGCAATCCTCGCTTTGACAATGGGCATCCTTATAGGGGCACAGTAAAAGCAAACAGGAAGCGAAACCTTTCTATTTCTGCCAGAAGGATTCGTGAAATGGCAACAATACAAAGAGTCCGGCAACGTACGTCACCTATTTTATAAAACTGCGTTTCTATTTAATTGAATGAGAGGCTGGAATGTTGAAACAACCAGCAGTTTCAACTGCTGGTCTGAATGACGGAGGGTGTTAACGGTAGTTCACAATCACCTGATTGCTCTGAATGCGTAACGCGGGGATCAGGCGACCACCGCCGGGGACTTCCCAGACAAAATGCATCGGTTCAATGGCCGGAACATTATTGAACCCGTTGGTGGTCCCACTTTGCCCGTCCAGCTCGACACAACGGGACTGAGAACATAAACGCACCCGCAGACCTGCGGGCGTGGGGCCATTCAGCTCATAGCGCCAGGCTACCAGCGTCATTAAGCCTGAGACCGGCTGGCCAGGAACCAAAGGCGCAGACGAGGCTGACTGGCCACGGTAATTTAAGGTGATCCCCATACCGCTTGCCTGCCAGGCCCCTTCTCCGGCGGCCTGCGCCACCAGAGGAAAAAACAACAACCACAGTAACTTGCGCATTATTTACCTCCAATGGTCGCCGTCATGCGGATATGGCGGTTATCGGAAAGCTCCATGTTCGATAACACCACCAACTGCGGGATGCTGCGACGTAAAAACCGCGCCAGCAGCGGACGCAACGCGTGATTAACCAGCAAGACCGGCGGCGCGCCCAACATTTCCTGCCGGGACAGCGCTTCCTGTGTTTGGGCCAGCAGGCGGTCTGCAAGCCCAGGCTCCAGGCCTCCCCCCCCCTGCAGCGCTTGCAGCAGCAAACGCTCGAGCGGAGTATCAAGACCGATAACCTGAACCTCTTCATTACCCGGGAACCACTGCTGAGTGATGGCGCGTCCCAACGCAACACGGACGACCGCGGTAAGCTCATGCGGATCGTTTTGCAGCGGCGCATGTTCCGCTAGCGTTTCAAGAATGGTGCGCATATCACGAATCGGTACTTTCTCGTCCAGTAAGTTCTGCAGCACTTTATGCAGCGTGGTGAGCGTCACAACGCCCGGCACCAGATCTTCCGTCAGCTTTGGCATTTCCTGCGACACTCGATCCAGTAACTGCTGCGCTTCCTGACGGCCAAACAGCTCAGCGGCGAACTGGCCAATCAGGTGATTTAGATGCGTAGCAACAACAGTACTGGCTTCAACCACCGTAAAGCCCTGAATCTGCGCCTGTTCCTTCAATGCGCTTTCAATCCAGATAGCGTCCAGTCCGAAAGCCGGATCGACCGTTTTCTCGCCCGGCAGCGACCCGGCAGCAGTACCCGGGTTAATGGCCAGCCAGCGTCCCGGATAGGCGTCACCGCTGCCAATTTCTACCCCTTTCATCAAAATTCGATAGCGGGCCGGCTGCAGATCCATATTGTCACGGATGTGTACCACCGGCGGCAGGAAGCCCATATCCTGAGCAAATTTCTTACGAATACTGCGAATTCGCCCCAGTAACTCGCCATCCTGCTGAAAGTCCACCATTGGGATCAGGCGATAACCTACCTCCATTCCCAGCGAATCTTCCAACTGCACGTCGTTCCACGTGGCTTCCACCACGGAGTTGTTTTCCGGCATTTTCACCGGCTGCGGTTCATCTGGCGCTTTTTGCTCACGACCGCGCATCCACCAGGCCAGGCCCAGCAATGCGGCAGTAAACATCAGAAACACCAGGTTCGGCATGCCCGGAACCAGGCCCAAAAGTCCAAGTACCGCCGCACTGAGCAACATGACACTAGGATTGCTGAACAGTTGGGTCACCATCTGTTCGCCTACGTCCTGGTCGGTACTCACGCGGGTCACGATAACGCCCGCCGCGGTAGAGATAACCAGCGCAGGAATTTGTGCCACCAGCCCGTCACCGATGGTCAGCAGGGTATAACTTTCCGCAGCGCTGCCCATGCTCATACCATGCTGCAACACCCCAACTAACAGACCGCCGACTACGTTGATCACCATGATCAAAATACCGGCAATGGCGTCTCCACGGACGAATTTACTCGCACCGTCCATTGAGCCGTAAAAATCCGCTTCCTGGGTCACTTCCGAGCGTCGTTTTTTAGCTTCATCTTCGCCAATCAGACCGGCATTCAAATCCGCATCAATCGCCATCTGCTTGCCGGGCATACCATCCAGCACGAAGCGCGCGCCAACCTCGGCGATACGCCCTGCACCTTTGGTGATTACCATAAAGTTAATGATGACGAGAATCACGAAGACCACGATGCCGATCGCAAAGTTACCGCCCACCAGGAAGTGACCAAAAGCTTCAACCACCTTCCCCGCCGCCGCCGCGCCGGTGTGTCCTTCCATCAAAATGATACGGGTCGACGCAACGTTCAGCGCCAGGCGTAATAATGTGGTAAACAGCAAAATCGTCGGGAATGCGGCAAATTCCAGCGTACGCTGGGTGAACATCGCCACCAGCAGCACCATGATCGACAGCGCAATGTTAAATGTGAACAGCAAATCGAGGACGAAAGCCGGCAGCGGCAGCACCATCATCGACAGGATCAGCAGGATGAGGATCGGTCCGGCAAGGATTTGCCATTGCGTGGATTTCAGGTTGCTGGGCAGGCGCAGCATCGCGACCAGATTAGCCATCAGTATTCTTCTCGTTCATGAAATCCAGTGCTTCAGGCACCGGAAGGTTTTCAGGTTGTGGTGGACGTTTGCCGCCAGCCAGACGCCAGCGTTTTAGCTGCCATACCCATGCCAGCACTTCGGCAACGGCGGCATATAATTGACCCGGTATTTGCTGACCAATTTCAGCATGGCGATAGAGCGCACGCGCCAGTGGCGGCGCTTCTAACGTAGGGACACGGTGCTCTGCGCCAATTTCACGAATGCGCAGCGCAACCAGCCCGGCCCCCTTAGCGACAACTTTCGGCGCACTCATTTTGTTCTCGTCATACTTCAACGCCACTGAGTAGTGCGTAGGGTTAGTGACAATAACGTCTGCTTTTGGTACATCCGCCATCATGCGACGCTGAGCGGCCGCGCGCTGCATTTGGCGAATTTTGCCCTTAACGTGCGGGTCACCTTCGCTTTGCTTAAATTCGTCACGGATATCCTGGCGCGACATGCGCAGCTTTTTCAGATGGCTGTAGATCTGGAAAAAAACGTCGAATCCCACCATCGGAATGACGCCAAGCACCACCAACAACGCGCACATGCCGACTAAATCCAGGGCGTTGCCCATCGCCGTAATCGGAGATTCCGCCATCAGCCGCATCATCTCTGGCCACTTGTGCCAGAGATAAAACCCGGCCACGCTGCCCACTAACGTCGACTTCAGTATCGCTTTGAGCAGTTCTGCGCCGGTTTGCGCGGAAAACATGCGCTTAATGCCCGGCAACGGATTCAGCTTAGAGAATTTGGGTTGCAGGGATTTACCGCTGAAAATCAAGCCGCCAAGCATCACCGGGGAGATTAATGCCACCAGAACGACGCCGGTAATCAACGGCAACAGCGCAATCATCGCGTCTTTAATCAGCAGGATGATTTGGCTGAGGATCAGGTTTGGATCGTTGACCATACTGTGGTCAAAACGTAATCCGGCCGACAGCATACCGGCCAGCCGGCGGGCAAGCGACTCCCCGCCAATCCAGATAATACACACGCCCACCAGCAAAATAAGTAGTGAGGTTAGCTCTTTGGATCGGGGGATCTGCCCTTCTTCCCGCGCTTTTTCAAGTCGGTGGGGTGTGGGGGCTTCTGTTTTGTCGTCGTCGCTTTCTTCTGCCACGCATCAGACCCTGGATAGAGATATAGGCGAGAATGATGCCAGAACAGCTATCCAGCAATGGGAAGAGTAAGCGGTAAAAAAGACGGGATTTATGGCTTTAAGCAGAATTGCGCGTAAGCCGGATGAGAGGCCCACGCCTCACATCCGGCAAATACTCATCAGAACCCGAGGCTATCCAGCAGGTCGTCAACCTGATCCTGGCTTGCCACTACGCCAGCTTTCGAGGCGTCAACCTGCGGGCCGTTCAGCAAGCTTTCGTTTTCACGTTTAGGACGAGCGCCCTGTTCCGGTATGTTTTCCAACAGAACCATCAACAGCTGACGTTCAATTTCCTGGATAACATCCATCATGCGCTTGATGACCTGTCCGGTGAGATCCTGGAAATCCTGCGCCATCATGATGTCCAGCAACTGGGCATTGGTAAAGCTGGTATGTCCGGGCACATCACCAAGGAACTGACGGGTATCGGTGACCAGTTCACGAGCGTCTGACAGTTCGATCGGATTTTCGAACCATTCATCCCAGCGTTTGGTCAGGTCTTTGGCCCCTTTTTCCATCGCGTCCTGGTGCGGCTGCGAAGCTTCGACGCTGTTCAGCGCGCGCTCTGCCGCCTGAGCGGTCATCTGTACAACGTAATCGAGACGATCGCGGGCATCGGGAATTGCTTCTGCCGCTTCGGCAATAGCCTGATCCAGCCCCAGTTCACGCAGGCTGTCGCGCAGCATTCGGGTCAAACTGCCGATGCGCGCGATGATGTCCCCTGCAGAGTGTTCGTCAGCAGGTTTAATTTGTGGTTGCATCATCATCACAC
This sequence comes from Citrobacter sp. Cf087, assembly GCF_030334285.1. Lineage (NCBI taxonomy): Bacteria > Pseudomonadati > Pseudomonadota > Gammaproteobacteria > Enterobacterales > Enterobacteriaceae > Citrobacter > Citrobacter sp. Cf087. The sequence goes on along the minus strand of NZ_JAOWED010000031.1, from coordinate 756,092 downwards.
CCTCACATGCCCAGTTTCTCAAAGATTTTATTCAGTTTTTCTTCCAGCGTCGCCGCCGTGAACGGTTTCACGACATAGCCACTGGCGCCTGCCTGTGCCGCCGCAATGATGTTCTCTTTTTTCGCTTCTGCCGTGACCATCAGCACCGGCAGAGAAGCCATCCCACCATCTGCACGGATGGTTTTCAGCAGTTCCAGTCCATCCATGTTCGGCATGTTCCAGTCAGAAATAACAAAACCGAATCCCCCTGCCTGCAGCTTATTCAGCGCATCCACGCCATCTTCAGCCTCTTCAACATTGTTGAATCCCAGCTCTTTAAGCAGGTTACGCACGATGCGACGCATGGTGGAAAAGTCATCCACAACCAAAAACTTAAGCTCTTTATCCGCCATAAAAATAAACTCCTGATTCAAATACGTATTGCCTGTCCGGCACTAATTTTCACCAGCATTTGCTGGCTCACCTGGCTAAGATCGACCACTTCGCTTACGCCACCCATATTGATGGCCTCGCGCGGCATGCCGAACACCACACAACTTGCTTCGTTTTGCGCAATGGTCCAGGCACCCGCCTGGTTCATCGCTAACATTCCGGCTGCACCATCGTTGCCCATACCGGTCAGGATCACCCCAACGGCATTACGCCCCGCATGTTTCGCCACCGAATGAAACAGCACATCCACTGAGGGCCGGTGCCGGTTAACCGGCGGACCGTCATGAATTTTGATTTGATAGTTCGCGCCGCTGCGCGCCAGCTCCATATGCTTGTCGCCAGGCGCGATATACGCATGCCCAGGGAGAACGCGCTCTCCGTCCTCTGCCTCTTTCACGGTAATCTGACACAGTTTGTTCAGACGTTCGGCGAACGAACGGGTAAATCCTGGCGGCATATGCTGGGTAATAAGAATACCGGGACTTGAAAGCGGCAATGGCTGGAGTACATGGCGAATTGCCTCTGTTCCTCCGGTTGAGGCGCCGATGACCAGCAGTTTTTCTGAACTGAGTAATGGCCCCGTTTTCAAGGTCGTCGGTGCCGCCAAGGGTTTGTGGGCGGCCAGTTTTGCCCGCGATGCGGTGCGGATTTTCTCCGCAATCATCTCGCTATACGCCAGCATGCCTTCGCGGATCCCCAACTGAGGCTTGGTGACAAAGTCAATCGCCCCCAGTTCCAGGGCCCGCAGCGTGACCTCAGAACCTTTACCGGTCAGTGAAGAAACCATAACCACCGGCATCGGACGCAGGCGCATCAACTTCTCAAGGAAATCGAGGCCGTCCATGCGCGGCATTTCCACGTCCAGCGTCAGGACGTCGGGATTGTATTTTTTGATTAAATCCCGGGCGACCAACGGATCCGGCGCCGTCGCCACCATTTCCATATCACTGTGGCTGTTAATAATTTCGGTCATGATTTGACGCATCAATGCAGAATCATCTACCGACAACACCCTGATTTTACTCATGCTTTATCCTTACCTGGCGCATGCGCATACACGGTCTGTCCACGCAGGCTAAACTCGCGCACAAGGTTGCTAAAGTTTTCTGAATGACCTGCAAACAGCAGTCCGTCAGGTTTAAGAAGTGGAACAAAACGGTGCAAAATGTCCTGCTGCGTCGTTTTATCGAAATAGATCATCACGTTACGGCAAAATATGGCATCAAAAGGGCCTGGCACGTTGTACTGCTTATCCAGTAAATTGACGCTGGAAAATTCAACATGACCTGCCAGTTCCTGCCGAACGCGTACCAGCCCTTCATGCGGACCGGTACCGCGCATGAAATAACGCTGCAACTGCTGGGGTGACAGCGTCTTTAGCTCATCGAGGCGGTAAATGCCGTTTCTGGCCTTTTCCAGCACTTCGGTATCAATGTCGCTGGCAAAAACGCGCCAGCGGCCCGGTGCCATACCTAAGGTATCGGCAAGCGTAATCGCAATGCTGTAGGGCTCTTCTCCGGTTGATGCCGCCGCGCTCCAGACGCGGTACTCACCGCTGCGCCGACGAGCATGATCTGACAGCACCGGAAAATGATGCCCTTCGCGAAAAAATGCGGTCAGGTTGGTAGTCAGGGAGTTAATAAAAGCTTGCCACTCAGCACTGTTCTGGTTAGCTTCCAGCATGCTGAGATAGCGACCAAAGTCATCCAGCCCCAGGGTACGCAAACGGCGGACCAGGCGGTTATAAACCATGTCCCGCTTATGGTCGGCCAGTACGATCCCCGCACGCTGGTAGATTAATTGACATATCCGACGAAAATGCGCGTCAGACAGCGCGAGGCGCTGTGTCATCTGTAACAATAATGACGTTTGCCCGGTGGGCAGAGATGATGTCATAGCGCCTTCTCAATCACATTCAGAATACAACGGGCGCAACCTGCGGCTGCGCCAACTCTTGTTTTGCTACGGTTTGCTCTTCAAGCTTGAAAAATGCGACACAGGCGGAAAGATTATCGGCCTGTGTGGCGAGTTGTCCGGTGGCGGATGCGGCTTCTTCCACCAGCCCGGCGTTTTGCTGCGTCACTGAGTCCATCTGGCTGACGGCCTGCGCCACCTGCTCAATGCCTCTGCGCTGTTCATCGGATGCCGAGGCAATCTCGCCCATTATGTCGTTAACCCTGGTCACCGAACTGACAATTTCCGTCATCGTGCGCGACGCCATATCCACCAGTTGCGAGCCCTGATGCACCCGGGTGACTGACTCCTCAATGAGCCCCTTAATTTCTTTCGCCGCCTGCGCGCTACGGCTTGCCAGATTACGCACTTCACCAGCGACGACGGCAAAACCACGCCCTTGTTCCCCTGCCCTGGCGGCCTCGACCGCGGCATTCAACGCCAGGATATTGGTCTGGAAGGCAATGCTGTCAATCACGCCGATGATGTCGCCGATTTTCTGCGAACTGGCAGAAATCTCATGCATGGTGCTGGCAACCCGGGACGTCTGCTCGCCACCTTTATGCGCTGTGTCTGCCGCACTTTTGGCGATCCCTGACGCCTGGCGTGCGTTATCAGCGTTCTGGCCGACAGTGGCGGTAAGTTGTTCCATGCTGGCTGCCGTTTGCGCCAGCGCGGCCGCCTGCTGTTCGGTTCGCGAAGATAAATCGTTATTGCCCATCGCGATTTCTGAAATACCGCTATGCATGGCTGAGCTGCCCTGACGAACGTCATTTACTGTTTCGCGTAATGCCTTTTGCATCTTCTGCAGGCTGGCAAAAATGGCCGAGATCTCATTGCGCCCATAAACCGCTACTGGCCGTGCCAGATTCCCAGCGGCAATACTGTCGAAATGGCTGCCAATAATCGCCAGCGGCTGAACAATCATCTTGCGTGACCAGAACAGCGCACCGCTGGTGAGCAGTGCTGCCAGGACCACCATGGTGGCGAAAATCACCCCCGACATATGGTAATTGCGCTGACTCTGCTCTCCTGCCGTTTGCAACACGCGGTCGATGTTGCTCTGCCACGCATTCACATTCGCATCAAAAGCATCTTGAGCCGCCTGCACCGGCGCGGTCAGAAAATCTGACAGCTGATTGTTTTCAAGCCAGGTGGCCTGATGCGCGAGATCGCTGTGCCACTGGTTGAAACTTTTCTCCGTCGCGCTAAACAGCGCCTTGCCTTGTTCCGTCGAATCCGACGTCGCCATAAAGCGTTTAAACATCAATTCAGACTGCGCCAGGCTGTCGCGCGCAAGGGTCATCAGGGTTTTGATGTCCTCTGGCGGATAGCTCAGGGCGGTCAGCGTCCCTGCCTTATTAAGGGCCGTACTGGCCTGTAATAACACAGCGCGGGTTTGGGCCAGCGCAGCGCGTTGCTGATTACTCCGTTCGACCTGATTCAGGTTCTGAAAACCGTCCCGAAATGCCCAGAAGGACAAGCCATTACTGCCAATCTGCAAAACACCGCAGAGGATTAAAATCAAAAACAGCGTGGTCGAAATTCGAATACGATTAAACATCAACGCTCCCATCAGGCGGCACTGGCCGCGGTTTAACTGTCAGTCAAAATGTTTCCCAATTCGTATCTTGTTCAATGCTCTGGCGCGGATAGGAGGCGCTCGGCGCTGCAGGTAATCGTGTATCGCGTGGTTTTGTCGAGGCCGGACGTGATGCAAGACGGAAAGTCGATACCGACTGCGTCAGGCGACTGGCCTGTTCTTCAAGAGCGGCCGCTGCGGCAGCCGACTCCTGTACCAAAGAGGCGTTCTGCTGCGTAACGCGATCCATTTCAGAGACCGCGAGCGCAACCTGATCAATCCCCCGGCTTTGCTCGTCGGAGGCCGAGGCAATCTCACCCATGATATCGGTCACCCGCGTCACGGCATTGACGATGTCGTTCATCGTTTCCCCAGCGCTTTCTACCAGTACAGAACCGGTATCAACCCGGGAAACGGAATCTTCAATCAATGCTTTAATCTCTTTCGCCGCCTGCGCACTGCGGCTTGCCAGATTACGCACTTCGCCCGCCACCACGGCAAAGCCGCGGCCTTGCTCACCGGCGCGTGCAGCTTCAACCGCCGCGTTCAGTGCGAGAATGTTGGTCTGAAAGGCAATGCCATCGATGACGCTAATAATGTCGGCAATTTTCTTCGAGCTATCGGCAATTTCGTGCATGGTGTTCACCACGCTATCGACCACTTTGCCGCCATGCTGCGCGGTATCCGAGGCGCTTTTCGCCAGTTGCGAGGCCTGACGCGCGTTGTCCGCGTTTTGCTTCACGGTTGCGGTCAGCTGTTCCATGCTGGCTGCGGTTTCCTCCAGCGCTGACGCCTGCTGTTCCGTACGAGATGAGAGATCCGTGTTTCCGCTGGCAATTTCGCTGGTACCAGAATAAATCGCATCAGAGCCTTCACGCACCAGAGTGACGGTTTCCGTCAGCGAGCGCTGCATATGATCAACCGTACTGGCCAGCTCGCCGATTTCGTTACGACCACTAACGGCGAGAGTTGCGGTCAGGTTACCGCTGGCGATTTCCCGAATATGGGCAATAACACGGGACAGAGGATTAAGCAGGGTATGACGGATGCCGTACCAGACCACCACCAGAATCAGCACCAGCACCACGGCCAGCACGCCAAGCTGCCATTGGGCGAAATGGTAATCCCGCGCGCTTTGATCAAATGCCTGAACGTAAAGCTTTTCGCTAACGCTGGCGTACTTGCCCAGCGCCTCGCCGAGCGCGTTTTGCATTCCCTGCGTAGGCTGCGCAAAGTAGGCGTCCATATTGCCGCTTTCCAGAAACTGAACCAGTTCTGCCAAGGCCGCATGGTACTGCTGATATTTTTCCTCAATGTTGCCGCTGGCTTCTGCCATTTCCGGCAACGGTGTGATGTTTTTAAATTTTGCGTAATGCGTTTCAGCCTGCGCCAGCGATGCTTTCGCATTCTTCAGCAGATCGTTTTTGGCGCTGCTTTGCTGGTTAGACGCATCCATCATCATGCGCGCAGAAGAACGGCTTAAATTGATTCGTGTTTGCAGCATCAGATCCCATGTTGAGGTGAGTTCACTTTGCTGCTGTCGAAGATCGTTAGAAATAACAAAACTTTGCTGATTCTGCTGCAATGAAGAAAACAACAGACCACCGGAAACAAGCTGTAGCAGTGCGAAAACCCCCAGCACCATCATCAGCATTGTGACAACGCGGATACGGTTAAACATAAGGCACCTTCCTGAAAACGAGTTATCAACGTTATCGGCAGTGGCTGAGATAACTTTACGTTTGCAAAAAGGAAATCCTGAAGGGATGTGAAGCCTGGCGAGGGGAAGGTAAAACTGGTGTGCAGCAACTACAAATTATTCACATAAAAACACCATAATTATCATGCAAATAACATTCATACTCATCGGTGAGCACGGCCAGATTGGCTGAAATACACTTTTTTGTGTGATTGAGATCACACATACGCATCGTAAATACCACAACAAAATGGATAAAAAATTAAAAAAAGTTGTATCCGTTTACGCTTTAATCCAATTTATATGATGAATACTTCGTTACCACTTAATAAGTATAAAAAATGAGTAACCGATCAATAAATGTTAAATCCTTACTGAGGGCTTTTTAGTGGCAAATGCAAACAAACTCACGTTGTTTATCGTGATCTTCATGCTGGCGGGGATCCTGTCGGGTGCGGTGATCCACTCTTATGCCTCCCCCGGCGTTGTGACCGCCTGGGCCGATAATATTACGCTTCTCACCGACATTTTTTTACGTCTGATTAAGATGGTGATTGCGCCTTTAGTATTCAGCACCCTGACCGTTGGTATTATGCGCCTGGGGGAAACATCCACCATCGGTCGCGTGGGCGGCAAAGCGATGATCTGGTTTATCAGCTCTTCTGTATTGTCTATTCTGGTCGGTCTGTTTGTGGTTTCCCTTGAGCAACCCGGGAGCGGGTTAAACCTTGCGATCCCGCTGGAAGCCACTGACACCGGTCTGGCCGTAGGCGGCATGAGCCTGAAAGGTTTTCTGACACATACCATTCCAACCAGCATAGCCGAGGCCATGGCTAACAATGAGATCCTGCAAATCGTGGTGTTCTCAATGTTCTTCGGTATTGGTGGAGCATCGCTCGGTGAGAAATTCAACGCGCCGCTGGTTGCCGCGCTGGATGTGGTTTCCCACATTATGCTGAAGGTGACCGGCTACGTGATGTACGTTGCGCCGCTGGCAATTTTTGCCGCAATCTCTTCCGTAATCTCTACCCAGGGTCTGGGGATCCTGCTTAACTATGCATCGTTTATCGGCGGCTACTATGTGGCGATTTTGCTGACCTGCCTGGTTCTGTTGGCGGTGGGTTATGTCATGCTGAAAAAAGAGGTATTTCGCCTGGTGAGCATGCTGAAAGACCCGGTTCTGGTCGCATTCACCACCAGCAGCTCTGAGGCCGCTTATCCGAAAACGCTGGAGCAATTAACTAAATTTGGCTGCTCACCCAACATCGTGTCATTCGTGCTGCCTATCGGTTATTCGTTCAACCTGGTCGGTTCCATGGTCTATTGTTCATTTGCCTCCATGTTTATCGCGCAGGCCTATAATATTCACCTCTCTTTCGCAGAAATCACCGTCCTGATGCTGACGCTGATGCTGGCGTCCAAAGGGATTGCCGGTGTGCCACGTTCAGCACTGGTGGTGCTGGCGGCAACCATCCCGAGCTTCAATATTCCGGTTGCCGGAATTCTGCTACTGATGGGAATTGATCACTTCCTGGATATGGGACGTTCAGCAATCAACGTATTAGGTAACGGGATTGCAACGGCGATGCTGGCGCAGGATGAAGGTTTACTGGAAGAAAGCGAGTCTTCAGAAAACATCACAGAACAAATTAAGGCTTAGCTTTTTTAAGACAAGAGCAAGCTAAGTAAACAAGAGCAGCAAATCAACAAAGATTACCCCAGCCATAGACTGGGGTATTTCAACAACACCTGGATGATAATTTACATCAATTACCAGCTGTAACGTACGAGCAAACTACCGTTGAGATCGCCATAGTCATTACGTCCTTTTTGACCCGCCACTTGTCCAGTGATACTCCACTGGCTATTCAAATTCGCCTGGATACCCACTTTCACCTCGGCGCGATCTGCCGGAAGATCCTGCTTCACCTCAGCACCATCAAATGCTACGCCAACATCATCACTGGTGTGTAACCAGTTCACCTCTGCAAACGGCTGGATCACCGACGTCGTATTCTTGTGCAGCTTGCCATCTACCCGCAGTCCGAGGCGCGTGGTCCAGCTGTCCCCGTTTTGTCCATCAATACGCGTTCCATTCTGTGCGACAGCGTCCGCTTTAAATTGCTGCCATGTCGCCTGAGCCTGCGGCGTCAGGCTGACGACATTATAGTTGGCAAGTATGATGTCGTACCGATAGCCCGTTTCCAGAGAGACCGCGCTCGCCGCCGAATCATAATCTGTTGACCCGACATCGCCGTTTTCGACGCTGTTATCGTAGAGCCCGTACTGGTACCAACTGTCCACGTACAGGCCGCTGTGATTTTTCGCATCCGCAAACCAGGTGGCATAAGCGCCAAGATTATAACCGGCTACGTTACCACTGGCAGAGAACCGGCTCCCATCTGCACCACGGTTACCCGTACTGTCCGTGTCGGCGTGAATATAACTCACCATCAGCCCCGCCTTCAGGCTCTGCTCGCCATTATCCCAGCTAAGCACATCACCACCGATTTGCAGTTGCGAATAAGTGTTGTCAATATCCACATGACCGTCTGCAGCTGTTGACGACGCTTCACCCGCTTTAAAGCGCAGCCACATACCGCCGTCACCGGTACGTAATTGACTCCCTTCGCGATCATAAAGGGTCTGCATTTGCAGATTACGCGCCATCCACTGGTTGCCCAGATAAGCGCCAATATCAGCCCGATATTGCGGTTCTACCGGTTTAATATCACCACCATCGTCCGGGTATACCGGCGTGACATCACCGCCATCGTCCGGGTATACCGGCGTAACATCATCGCCATCATCCGGGTCTACCGGCGTAACATCATCGCCATCATCCGGGTCTACCGGCGTAACATCATCGCCATCATCCGGGTCTACCGGTGTAACATCGTCGCCATCATCCGGGTCTATCGGCGGGACAGCCTGCGAACGCAAATACCAGTCACCGCCATCTTCATACAATCGGTATTCATACAAACCTGTCTGCACCTGATTACCCTGAGTAAAAACGCCATCAGACTGACCGCCGACATCAATCACTTCAATACCTTTCGTTGTTAACGCCCCTTCTCCCCCGATATTATTGACATAGAGCGTCGTGCTACCGGAAGTATCACCTGTGATAATCACTTTATCCGTCGGTGAATTGTCATCCCCTAACTGCGTGTTCAGATAAAGATTACTGTTATCACCATGATAATTTCCATTAATCGTCAGCGTCTTGAACTGTCCGTTATGTGAAGGAGTATCAAATACAATATCTCCGGCATTATTTAATTGAGTTAAAGAAGAATCACCGGTAATTGTCCATTGCGTCTGTTCAGCCAGTGAGAGATTCAGCGAAGAGTCTACCGTTGGCTCGGTGTTAACAAACGTCTCCCCCACAAACCGCGAACCAGACGCCATATCCAGTGAAATGCTGCCTTCACCCGCGCTAATGATATTGCCCGTAATATCCATTACACCTGAACCAGTCACGGTCCCGCCGGGTAAGAGATTTCCCGCACTGTCGGTAACAACCGGAACAAAAATAGCGACACCATCCTGGGTTTTAATGGTGGTGTTACCGATCAGCGATATTGCCCCGCCCTGCTGAACCACCGCGCCATAACCATTTTCCCCACTCGCTGTCACATCAATGGTCAGGTTTTCACCATTAATTATTCCCGGACGGTTTAAATTATTACTTCCTATCGCCCAAAGCCCGTAAGGGTTATTTTGCCCACTCATGATAATATCGGTATTCGCGATATTAACCGTTGCGCCGTAGAACTGGGATGACACGCCGTAACCATCGATCGCGTAAATAACATTTCGATTGTCGGCATCCCCTTTAAAATCAAGAGTACTCCCGGAGGCCGCAGCGATACCGCTGGTCACAGAGCCCAACCTGGCTGAACTTCTGCCGTCAACAACGCTGCCTGCACCAATCATCACATCGCCCCCCTGCGCAATGATGCCCACAGACTGGGCGGTATTGACGATAAGTGCATCCGCGTGGAATTCGCCCCCCGTCACCCAGAGAGTCGTCGCCTCTCCGGCTGCGCTTATGATGCTGTTTTGGCCTAAATCCATAAAACCTGTGTTCATTGATATTGCATTTACCTGAGACCCTGTTACATCAATCGTTAGATTATCAGCAATAAATTCAGAACCTTTTGCCGCGGGGTTTATCGTTACTCCAGCCCCATCATAGAAGCCGGTGATTGAGATGGTCGATCCGCTGCCCAAATCAATGCGTGATCCGGCCTCATTAATAGCGATACCACGCGTGGTACACCCTCCTGTGCGGCAGTCCAGAGTCGTACTGATATTAATATCCATATTATTGGCGATTAACGTAGCATCAGGACCCATAACCGAGATACCTTCAGCAAGATCGGAGGTGCCATTGATAGTTACTCTGCTGTTATTTCCCAAATCAAGATGATTATTTTTACCCAACTTTAAACCTGTCACAGAACCATAATCTGTTGCCAGTCCTGTTGCAGTGATAGTGAGTTGATCGGCATCTAATACACCATCAGTACCTATCTCAATACCGGTTACAATATTATTGCCCTCTACAACCACCTGACTATTTTTACCTAAATCAATTTTAGCATTACCCGTGCTTTGAATCCCCCACGCGGTGTTGTCTTTACTCGTAGCATGGATAAAACCATTATCCATGGTGAAAGTACCACTCCCGCCTAATAAATAAACACCACGGGCATCACCTATCCCACCAATACTATAATCAGTTTCCGTTATGGCTGTAATAGAACTTCCACTACCAAGATCGACGTTACTGTCTTTTCCTATATTTTTAAATCCATAAACATTATTTTTACCCGAAACGTCGATATTAATACCAGATGCTGTTACCTCTGTACCCGGGTTATTAGCTGAGATCAAAATTCCGGTAGTATTTTTACTTGAATTTTGTGTGCCATCCGTATCGGCGACATGAACTTCGGTATTCGTGCCTAAATCATTTTTGGTGCCATTATCCAGTGAAACCCCGGTAGACAGAGTTTCACCAGATACGTTGATAGTTGCTTTTCCTTCAATCTGTAAGCCATCACCGCCTGTCGTGATGCTCTCAACACCCGTGGTATTTGTTTGTCCACTAGCCGTAACGACTTCATTATCACTCAAAATAATTGATGCACCGTTTTGTGGGCCTAACTCTGCAGCATTAACAGCAGCAGTACTTATTAATGTTGCCAGGCCTGTTATTTTGATGCTATTACGCAGTCCATTATTACCGCGGGAAAACTCACCAGCAACCACAAACATATTACGCGCCGTACTCCAGACTATATTATATATAGCATTCATATTTAGTTCCCTCTACGCCAATAGAAAAATCAGGAGGCACAAATTCATTATATATTCATGAACAATATAAATTATTTCAACCAATTAATAATTTATATATTGCACTTGTAGATTATATTACATGCGTCAGCAAACAATAGATACTATAAGGACTCGTCAGTTTTAATTAAAGAAAAAAAATACAAATAAACCAAGTAAATGAAATAACAATAAACATTCAAAAATTAAAATAAAACAACCATTATTACTTGGCTTCCCTACACACAAAATTAAAAGCAAAACGCCCTCCATATTGTGGAGGGCGTTTAATAACTGCCAGCTAAATATTACAGAGAATGATAATATTGACTACCTTTATGCCATATGCGATGCGGCAATATCCAGCAGCGCCATTTCTTCGCTGTTCAGCAGCTTCTCAATGTTGACCAGAATCAGCATCCGGTCACCCAGCGCACCCAATCCCGTCAAATATTCCGTCGACAGCGTGACCGCAAACTCCGGTGCCGGACGGATTTGATCCGTTGTCAGCGACAACACATCCGAAACGCCATCCACCACAATCCCAACCACCCGCTGACCCAGGTTCAGCACAATCACCACGGTGTTTTCGTTGTAATCCACATCGCTCTGGCTAAATTTCACGCGCAGGTCGACGATAGGCACAATCACACCACGCAGGTTCGTGACGCCTTTGATAAACGCAGGCGTGTTAGCGATTCGCGTCACCTGATCATAACCACGGATTTCCTGCACTTTCAGGATATCGATACCGTACTCTTCATCCCCCAGCGTAAACACGAGGAATTCCTGACCTGACGGTTCGCCGGCCAGTTTAGTTACATTACTCATACCGGTCATATTATTCCCTTCTCACTCAATCAGGCGGCTGTGATCGCCACACGTTGTTCGCGGTTTAATCCCTGCAATGCAGAGACATCGACAATCAGCGCGACGCTGCCGTCGCCGAGGATCGTTGCTGCAGAAATACCTGGCACTTTGCGGTAGTTGCTTTCCAGGTTTTTGACCACTACCTGGTGTTGGCCAATTAACTGATCGACCAGCAGCGCATAGCGACGCCCTGCACTTTGTAAAATAACCACAATGCCCTGAGTCGCTTCAGTTTTAGCGCCTTCAACCTCAAAGACCTTCCACAACTCAACCAGCGGTAAATATTCGCCACGCACTTCCAGAACGCGTTCGCCTCCGGCCAACGGATGGAGATCTTCTTCGCGCGGTTGCAGCGATTCCATAACGGCATTTAGTGGCAGAATGAAGACCTCATCCGCCACACGCACGGACATCCCATCGAGGATCGCCAGCGTCAGCGGCAGCAGAATGCGAATAGTGGTCCCCTGTCCCTGTTTGGACTGGATCTCAACATGGCCGCCCATCTCCTGGATATTTCGCTTCACCACATCCATACCCACGCCGCGTCCAGAGACATCCGTCACCTGTTCGGCGGTCGAAAAGCCTGGAGCGAAGATCAACATACCCACTTCGTCATCGCTCATATTTTCGTGGATCGGCATGCCCTGGGAGATAGCTTTGGCCAGGATACGTTCGCGGTTCAGGCCAGCGCCATCGTCGGTCACTTCAATACAAATATTCCCACCCTGGTGCTCCGCGGAAAGCGTCAGATTGCCGATTGGGCTTTTGCCGGATTCAAGGCGTTTTTCCGGCAGTTCTATACCATGGTCGAGGCTGTTACGCACCAGGTGCGTCAACGGATCGATGATGCGTTCAATCAGGCTCTTATCGAGTTCGGTTGAGCTACCTACCTGCGTCAGCTCGACCTGTTTACCCAGCTTACCGGCCAGATCGCGCACCAAACGAGGGAAACGACTGAACACATACTCCATTGGCATCATACGAATCGACATCACCGACTCTTGCAAATCGCGGGCGTTACGTTGTAACTGACCCATGCTGGTGATGAGATCGCCATGATTGACGGGATCCAGTTCGTTAGATCGCTGAGCCAGCATCGACTGGGTGATGACCAACTCACCGACCAGGTTAATGAGCTGATCGACCTTCTCAACCGCTACGCGGATGCTGGTCGACTCGCTGGCGCGGGCTGGTTTTTCACGCTCCGCGCGCCCATGTGGCGCTTCACTGGCGGCGGCTTTCACCGCTGGCGCAACGGCAACCGGCTGCGGCTTCGCGACAACGGCTACCTCTTCAGTTTCAACAGTCGCGGGCGCTGCGCTGACGGTTTCGAATTCAATTTGGTCAGCTTCAATGACAAAGCAGAGTACTGCAATGATGTCATCTTCTGCGAGGTTGCCATCAAGCGTAGCTGACAGCGTGTCGCTTCCTTTTACCACATCGGTTAAGGTCGCCAGATTCCCCAGTTCCTCTTCCAGCAAATCCACTTCGCTGGCTTTCAGACGCGAGAGAGTAATGCGTTTTTTGCTCTCTTCACTGGCGAGTTCAGGCTTTGCAACCGCCTCTTCCTGCATCGCGGTGCTATCAACAACGCTCAGTTTTGCTGAGTTGACAACTGACGGTGCGGTTTCACCTTTCGCTTCGAGCGCTAACTGCCGTAACGCCTGGCAAATGTACTCAAAACTGTCGGCATCAGGCTCCACTGAGCTTTTATAGGCGTCGAGCTGTTCCTGCATAATATCTTTCGTTTCCAAAAACAGGTTGATAATGTCGGCATTGAGCTGCATCTCGCCACGCCGCGCTTCATCCAGCAGGTTTTCCATCAGATGGGTCGTTTCCTGCAAAATGGTAAAGCCAAAGGTGCCCGCCCCGCCTTTAATTGAGTGCGCTGCACGAAAAATGGCATTCAGCTGTTCGGAGTCCGGGGCTTCAGGAACCAAATCAAGAAGGTGTTGCTCCATATCTGCCAACAGTTCGTCAGCTTCATCAAAAAATGTCTGATAAAAATCGCTAATATCCATGCTCACGCTATCACCTCGGATTGGCTGGTGGCGATGTGGGAACGCTTACCGGCGGGAGTTCCGCTGGCCGTTGTAAGACACTTACCGGCTCATTCTGGCTTTCAGCGTTTTCATGCAAAATGGCCTCTTCTGCCTGCTTATTGAGAACCAGCAGGCTAATACGGCGGTTGATAGCGTCTTCAGGACCGCGATCGCTCAGACGCATCGTGGCGGCCATACCTACCACACGTAATACTTTTCCATCATCCAGACCGCCGCTAACCAGCTCGCGACGCGATGCATTTGCGCGATCGGCAGACAATTCCCAGTTGCTGTACCCTTTCTCACCATTCGCGTAAGGGTAATCATCCGTGTGACCGGAAAGGCTGATCCGGTTAGGGATCCCGTTGAGCACTGGTGCAATCGCGCGCAGGATATCGCGCATGTACGGCTCAACTTCAGCACTACCGGTCTTAAACATTGGGCGATTCTGACTGTCGATAATCTGTATCCGCAGCCCTTCCTGAACTAAATCAATCTTTAAATGCGGACGCAGCGCTCGCAGTTTGGGATCGGATTCAATCAGTTGATCGAGATCGCCACGAAGTTTGCTCAAGCGGCTCTGTTCCATACGTTTTCTCAGGTCATCAATATTCGGCTGCTTGTTCACCTCACCCTGCTGCTGGGTGTAATCATCCCCGCCGCCTGGAATCGGGCTTTGGCTATTCGAAATACGATTTCCCCCGGTCACCGCGGTGGCCAGCGGTGTACGGAAATATTCGGCAATCTGGATCAATTCTTTAGGGCTGGAAATAGAAATGAGCCACATCACCAGAAAGAAGGCCATCATCGCGGTCATAAAATCGGCGTAGGCGATTTTCCACGAGCCATGCGCCCCACCACCGTGATTCTTATGTTTGCGTCGCTTTACAACGATAATGGGATGGGCCTGATTTTTCATGCGTCCTCGGTCGTCTGTTGCGCAGTTGGATTTCTCACCGCACGAACATGTTCTTCCAGTTCGATAAACGAAGGACGTTCGCTGGAGTACAGAGTCTTACGACCGAATTCAACGGCAATCGGCGGCGCGTAGCCATTCAGATTGGAGAGCAGCGTTATCTTCACGCACTGCATCATTTTGGTTGTTTCAGCGCTTTTCTGGCGCAGAACGCTGGCAAGCGGAGAAATAAATCCATAGGCCAGCAAAATACCGAGGAATGTTCCCACCATCGCATGCGCAATCAACGCCCCCAGCTCTGCTGCCGGGCGATCGGCAGAAGCCAGTGCATGCACAACCCCCATAACGGCCGCGACGATCCCGAATGCCGGCAGTGAGTCGCCGACCATCGCCAGACTATTCGCCGGAACTTCGGCCTCACTCTCATGAGTCTCAATTTCTTCGTCCATCAGCGCTTCAATTTCGAACGTATTCATATTGCCGCTGATAATCAGGCGCAGATAATCGACAATAAAATCAAGCATTACGGCATCGGCAAGAATGCGCGGATAGCTGGCGAAGATTTCACTTTCTTTTGGGTTTTCGATGTCGCGCTCAAGCGAGAACATGCCCTGTTGACGTGACTTGGCCATCAGACGATACAGGAGCGCCAGCAGATCCATATACATCGCTTTGGTGTATTTCGAACGACGGAAAAGCAACGGGATCGCTTTCATCGTCCCTTTGATGGCTTTCCCATTATTGCCGACGATGAATGCCCCAATACCCGCGCCACCGATAATCACCAGCTCAGCCGGTTGATAGAGTGCCCCAAGGTGTCCGCCGGTCATCATGTAACCGCCGAAAACTGTACCAATAACAACCAGGTAACCTAATAAGATAAGCACGACATCATCCTTTCGCAATTGACTATGACAGGATGCGCAGTCGGGCAATTAACGTAAGGTCAGGACAAAAAAAAGCAGCGGTAATCGCTTACCGCTGCTGGAGTGTTCATCCACACCGTATCAGTTAAACAGCCTGTTCGATCTGTTCATCCAGCAGTTGTGGAATAATATCGGCAGCATTCTGGGAAAGTTTACGTCTTTTTACGGCCCTTGATGGCGGCTGGCATAAACTACAGGCAAAGCTGCCTGCGGGTTGGTGTGCATGGGTGATAAAATTCCCACCGCAACAATTGCATTGGGACAACTCCAGCAATCCGCTGTCGACAAATCGCACCAGCGTCCACGCGCGAGTTAACGCCAGCAATGGCCCTTCTTCAGGCTGCGGACACTGCTCAAGATATAACCGATACGCCTTAATCACGGCATCCACGCCGCTACAGAGACCCGTTTTGAGCAGGAATTGCCATGCATTGCAAAACATCGACGCATGAATATTTTGTTCCCACGTCATAAACCAGTCGGTGGAAAACGGGAGCATCCCTTTTGGCGGAGGACTACCGCGTAATTCTTTGTACAGCTTGATTAATCGACCACGGCTTAATTGCGTTTCGCTTTCCAGCATTTGCAAACGGGCGCCCAATGTGATTAATTCCATTGCCAACTGGATATCACGCGCTTCCTGAACAATGCTTTTTTCGCTCATCATCAAGCCCTTTTCTTACGTGCTGCATCATCGATGTCGCTTAACAGGCGTGTTGAAAGCATGATACCAGTATGAATTTGCTGAAGATCGTCAACGCGGGAGTCTTGCGTCAGGCGAGTAACAGTCTGGTGATCGTCGAAACGGAAATGACATACCAGTTGGTTTGTTTCGGCCAGTTTGACCATTTGAGGAAGTGTTAATGTTGCCAACGTGTCCGCCATTTCCTCGCTGATACCAAGGCGAAACATCGCAGATGCTTTGTCCTGAACGATCAAACGCTGTGCAAGCAATAAATATGACAAATTGATGTCATAAATGTGTTTCAGCAACTCGGATGTATGCATTATTTGCATCCATAATAACCAACATTGTTTTCATGCGGTAAAACCGCACCCCGTGATGTCGCCGGGAAGGCCCGGTAAAAAAAAGCAAAAGGTCAAATACATAGCAACGTAACGACACTTACGCGTCGTCTAAACATTCCCTTTTAAGAAGGCAGCGTCCCTTACAAGCTCACATCAATTCTTACAAATGTCTAAGATTTTTCCTAATTCGACGCAACTCTACCCGCCGTCAGTTACACATACAACGGAGCTATGCTGCGAATTTAAAGAATATGTGATCAAGATCACATAAACCAGCCAAACACTTAACATAAATCCATCAGCGTGGCTTTTACTTTGTTTATTTCTTAACCTTCCATTATCCATTTCGATTCCTGATGTACGAATATTCTTGCAATAAAAGCGAATAGCATTATGTTCACGACCGTTAATATCACGCCATGAAATAGCGAGCTGGATCACATATTTAACTCAAAAAACTTTTTTAATTAAATACTTTATAAACAATGACTTAAATATTTAGAGCGATTAATTAATACCGCGATGTGACGACCTTGCAAATGTTAATGTATGTTTATTTTTTATTAACACATTGTTTTCATTAGCCGTGGGTTTTACTTAAGTTACCTGAACATATCTGCAACCAATATGAATCGATTATTCTATTTATAAGAATAATTAATGAATAATCATGATGACATTCACACTATGAAGGAAGGAAACGTTGCAGTATGGAGTAAGCTGAGTAAAGCTGAAAAGCCCTCTCATAATTCTTGAAAAAAAGGAGCGAGTTATGAGCTATTCGCACATTCTTGTTGCTGTTGCCGCCACCCCTGAAAGTCAGCAGTTGTTAGACAAGGCGGTTTCTATCGCTCGCCCTGTCAACGCCCGAATTAGCCTGATTACACTGGTCTCAGACCCCGAACTTTATAACCAGTTTGCTGCCCCCATGCTGGAAGACCTGCGTGAAGTCATGCAGGAAGAAACTCAGGATTTTATCGACAAACTTAGCAAAGAAGCAGAATACCCCATTGAGCATACCTTTATTACCTATGGGGCTCTGAATGAACATATCCTGGATGTATGCCGCAAATACGCCATTGATCTGGTCATTTACGGCAACCATAACCACAGTTTTTTTTCACGCGCTTCCTGTTCCGCGAAAAGCGTGATTCATACCAGCCAGGTGGACGTTCTTCTGGTTCCGCTAGCCGGAGATTAATACACAGCGCCAGGACTTCATGCGAGTTTAGAACAGGATGAAATATTGTCTGGCAGTTGGCATTGACTCCGACGCGGCGTGACTGCTTTAAGATCACTAATGAACGTCGCCTGCCAGTTGTCGATATCGTTTTTAACGATAGTCTCAAGCATTTCAGCGTGGCGCGAAATGCGTTCGGTAAGTGGCATCGTCAGCGCCTGGTTTAATGCGCTTGCCACTTCATCCCGGTCATAAGGATTAACAATAAGCGCAGAGGTTAGCTCATTCGCCGCCCCGGCAAATTGCGATAAAACCAGCACGCCAGGGTTAGCAGGATCCTGTGCGGCCACAAACTCTTTCGCCACCAGGTTCATACCATCGCGCAACGGGGTCACCAATCCTACGTCAGAGTAGCGGAAGATCTTCATCAGCAATTTACGATCAAAATACTGGTTCAGATAGTAAAGCGGCGTCCAGCCCAGTTGCCCATATTTGCCGTTGATTCGCCCTGCTTCTGTTTCCAGTTGGTGGCGAATATCCTGATAGGCCTGCACCTCTTCACGCGAGGTCGGCGCTATCTGCGTATAGCGAATTTTACCGTGGTGCTGCGGATAATGTTCCAGTAAGGCCTCGTAGGCCTGAAAGCGCTCCGGCAAGCCTTTGGAGTAATCCAGACGCTCCACGGAGAAAATATTCTGCACATTTTTAAGCTCCGCTTTTAGCTGCGCCAGTTTTGGCGGCAGCGGTCCGGACGCCTGTCGTGCAATCTCATCAGGTTCGATACCGATGGGATAGACCTGAGTGCGAAACGCTTTTCCCCATGCCAGATGCTGCTTATCTTTATGCGTGGACACCCGAGTCTGGGCTGCGAGACAGTCCAGAAAAGCCTGGCGATCGTTTTCAGTCTGGAAACCAAGCAAATCAAAATCACACATTTGCTCAAGTAGCGCCAGATGTGGAGGGAGCGCATTAAAAATTTCCGGCGTCGGAAAAGGAATATGCAGGAAAAAACCGATGCGGTTATTCACACCGCGCTTACGTAACTCGCAGGCAAACGGCAACAGATGGTAATCATGAACCCAGATGATGTCGTCATCGCCAAGCAGCGGCAGAAGTTTATCTACCAGTAAGGCATTAACCCGTTGGTAGCCTTCCCAGGCAGAGCGCTGAAACTGAACTAAATCCAGTCGATAGTGAAATGCGGGCCATAAAACCGCATTTGAAAACTGGCAGTAATACTCTTCGTAATCTTGCTCACTCAAATTAAACGAGGCCCAGGTGATATTGCCACGCGTGACTTTTTTTAACGGTTTATCCTCATTATCTGTATCACCACTCCAGCCAAACCACAGACCACCAGCAGCTTTTAACGCACCCAGTACACCGACCGCGAGCCCACCCGCGCTCCCTTTGTCATCTGGTGAGGCGATACGATTAGATACTACGACTAAACGACTCATAGCCACCTCTTCTGTTATTCGTTGCTTTCGATTCTTGCTGCGAAGAGTTAATTTGCTCCAACCAGCGCCAGACATCCCTGACGCCATCCAGACGCCATGTCGCCTGCGTCGGCCCGATCCCCACCTTCACGGAAATACCGCCAGCGCGGTTAACCACAGCAAATCCTGTTTCATCTGTCAGATCATCACCGAAAAACACAGGGATCCGGCCAGCAAAAGGCGCTTCCTGCATAAATGCAGCTATCGCGTCGCCTTTATTGCTGCCCTTAGGCTTTATTTCCACGACACATTTTCCGTGCTGCAGAGCAAGCTGCGGCCATCTGCGCGTGATGCGTTCAGCCAGGGTAATCAGCGCAGCTTCGTGTTCGGGTGCCTGGCGATAGTGCAACGCGAAAGCCATGCCTTTAGTTTCCAGCGTTGTCCCCGGTAACGTCACTAACGCTGCGTGTAATAAAGCCCCAGCTTCACGCTCGATACCTTCAGGCAGGTGTACTATGTGCGTTTGACCATTGATGTCACGGCGTTCTGCCCCATGCACTCCGGCAAGCGGAAAACGAAACGGAGTAGTGAGTGCGTCAAGCTCAACCATTGAGCGCCCTGAAATCAATGCCAGCGCATCCGCATTATGCGTCGCTAACTGTTGTAAACATTGCAGGATTGCCTTAGGGACAACGACCTGGTCGGGAAAGGGTTTAATCTCAGCAAGTGTCCCATCGAGATCAAAAAAGTAAGCACAGTTTACAGATTGTTCAGGGGGTAAGATCAGTGATGCTGTCACCCGGTTATCCTCCTCATCATGGTCAGAACGCCACGCGGATCGCGGCGTATAGATGATGTATGACGGATATAAGTATAGACAGTGTGACCATGCTCGCCATTTGGAAAAACAATCGCCAGCCGGGTAGCGGCTGGCGATGGGCAGAAGCTAGACTAAAAAGTTAGGGTTTAAATCATCAAACGGTACGCTTCGCTTTTTGCTTGTAACGGTCGAAGATCACCGCCGCCAGCAGGATGAGGCCACGTACCACATACTGCGCGAACGGAGAGATATTCAGCAGATTCATCGCATTCTCAACCGTACCCAGGATCAACACCCCGGCCACCACATATGAGATTTTTCCGATGCCACCTTTAAGCGAAACGCCCCCTAACACGCAGGCTGAAATCACGATCAACTCATAACCGATTGAGGTCATTGGTTGGCCGCTGGTCATACGCGATGCGAGGATAATCCCGGCAATGGCGGATACCAGACCGGAAAGAATAAAGATAATAATCTTGGTACGAACAACCGGAACCCCTGCCAGGCGCGCCGCCTCTTCATTGCCCCCAATGGCCAGCGTATTACGACCAAACGTGGTTTTGTTCAGCAGTAAACCAAAGACAATGAAACAAACGACAGTGATCCAGATAGGCGCAGGCAGACCAAACCAGTTAGCATAACCGAGTGTAAAGAAACGCTCGTCTTCAATCCCGACTGCCTTACCGTCGGAGATAATATAAGCCAGACCACGTACAATCTGCATCGTCGCAAGAGTAGTGATCAGGGCGTTAATTTTTAACCGCGCAATCACGAACCCATTCACCAGGCCACACAGAATACCGAGCAGCAGTCCGGCAGCCACGCCAATCCACAAACTTTCAGTCATGTTAATGACTACGGCAGTGGTAACACCAGCACAAGCAATCACAGATGCGACAGACAGGTCGAAATCACCGGATGCCAGACAAAACAGCATCCCACACGCGACCATACCCGACATCGATACTGCCAGCCCCAGTCCCTTCATATTGATGAAGGTGGCAAAGTTTGGCACAAACAGGGAACAAACGAGGAACAGCACGGCGAACACCACCAGCATACCGTATTGATCCCAAATGCGGCCCAGATTTAGCGCCGACTTCGCTGCGCCAGAACCCGATGTAGAAACGGAAGACATCATACTCTCCTTATTCAGGCTACAGCCTGGCTGACTTTAGGCATAGCAAGGCTCAACGCCTGGCGCTCATCCGCCTGTTCATGAAGTAACTCACCGGCAATTTCGCCTTCTCTCATCACCACAATA
This sequence comes from Citrobacter sp. Cf087, assembly GCF_030334285.1. Taxonomy (NCBI): domain Bacteria; kingdom Pseudomonadati; phylum Pseudomonadota; class Gammaproteobacteria; order Enterobacterales; family Enterobacteriaceae; genus Citrobacter; species Citrobacter sp. Cf087. Next base: position 734,588 of record NZ_JAOWED010000031.1, on the reverse strand, counting down.
CGGTCGGCGACACCGAGCACTTCTGGCAGGTCACTGGAAGCAAACAATACGGCCACACCGCGCGCTGCGAGGGCATAAATCACGTTGTAAATTTCATGCTTGGCGCCTACATCAATGCCGCGTGTAGGCTCATCCAACAAAATCACCTTCATCTCTTCCGATAACCAACGACCGAGGATAGCCTTCTGTTGATTGCCGCCGGAGAGATTCATGATCAGTTGCTCTGCACCCGGAGTTTTGATGTTGAGTGAACGAATATGGTGATCGGCATTGGTCTCTTCCCAGCCGTTGTTGATCACGCATCCCCCCAGAACATGCTTACGTCGTGCACTAATGTTGATGTTGTTGCGCACTGAATGGACCGGAATGATCCCTTCGGCTTTGCGATCCTCCGGGCACAGCATCATCCCTGCTTCAATGGCATGGCTTGGTTTACGGATATCGATAGGCTGTTCATCAATAAATACCTGGCCCGCCGTGATACGCGTACCACCGAACAGTCCTTTCATTAATTCGCTACGTCCGGCCCCCACCAGGCCAAACAGCCCGACAATTTCACCGCTTCGCACGGATAAACTGATTGGCGTACGCACGCCCGGGGCTTTTACCTCATGCAACCGCAGACGCTCTGCGCCATACGGTCTGGATTTCCAGCCATAGATATCCCCGAGGTCGCGCCCGACCATCGCCTGCACCAGCGCGTCGTGATCGACCTGCTGCATATCCGTGAACGTTTTGACGTAATGACCATCTTTAAACACAGTGATGGCATCGCTGAGGGCAAAAATCTCCTCCATACGGTGCGAAACGTACAGAATGATGCGTCCTTCGTTGCGCAGCTCACGGATGACACGAAACAGATTCTCAATCTCACGAGCCGACAGGGAGCTGGTTGGTTCATCAAAGGCGATAATTTTGGCATTTCGCGCCAGCGCTTTTGCAATCTCCACCATCTGCCACTGACCAATGGAGAGGTATTTCAATGGGGTATCGGGATCGATATCCATTCCCAGATGCTTCAGCTGGATTGCTGCTTCATAGTTCAGCAGCGAGCGGTTCACAATCCCGCCTTTGTGCGGTAACTGCCCTAAATAAATATTCTCGGCAACGGTCATTTCCGGGACGAGATGCAGTTCCTGATAAATAATGGCGACGCCGGCGTTGAGCGCGGCAGTGGTATCCGCGAAGGAAACTTCCTGTCCGCGGATCGTCAATGATCCCGTCGTTGGCGCATAGTTACCGCTGAGAATTTTTAAGAGTGTTGATTTCCCGGCGCCATTTTCGCCCATCAGCGCATGCACCTGTCCGGCATAGCAGTCGAAACTGATATCCGTCAGCGCCTTAACGCCGGGGAACGTTTTGCCAATGCCGCGAAATGAGAGATACGGGGTAGACTGTTGCATAACGTCTCCGTGAGTCAGATCTTTATGCCGGAGGGGGGCTTTGCCTCATCCGGTCTTCTGAGGACGCAATTCGTAGGCCGGATAAGACGCGTTGACGTCGCATCCGGCATTTGTGTTACTTACCGCCTAAGCCTTTCTTCGCCAGCTCTTCTTTGAAGTTATCGCGGGTAATCAGCACCACATCCGTCACTTCAGTGAATGCCGGTGGCTCTGCACCTTTCGTTACCCAGTTGTAGAGCATTTCACTGGACTTGTAGCCGTGAACGTCCGGGCTTGGCAGCAGTGAACCGTAGAACCCGGTCGCTTCGCCTTTAGACAGTTCGCTTACTGCGTCAACGCCGTTGATACCAATACCAATTACGTTTGGTGCTTTGAAGCCCTGCCCTTCGGTCGCACGTACGCCGCCCAGCACGGTATTGTCGTTCATACCGACAATCAGCCAGTGTTTGACTTCAGGATGCTGAACCAGCATAGAGTTAGCGGCGTCGAATGCGCCGGGGATGTCATTCGATTTTGTTGGGACCTGGTAAATCTGTTTTTCCGGGAAGCCTGCGGCTTTAAGCGCTTCCATTGAACCAGAAGTACGACGACGTGCGGTATCCAGTTCGTTGGCGGTAATGGCCATTACGGCGGTGGATTTCACATCCCAACCGCGTTTTTGCATCTCCTTGTACAACTCCTGGCCCTGGCGCTCACCAATTTTGGTTGCCGCCATCATCACCAGCGGTACGGTATCCATCGGTTTACCTTTGGCGTTGGCAAACTGGTCATCGACGGCAATGACTTTCATATCGTAGCCACGCGCCTTAGCCATAATGGCTGGCCCCAGTTTTGGGTCTGGCGTACAAATAACAAACCCTTTTGCTCCACTTGCAGCCAGGCTGTCGATGGCGTTAAGGGTTTTCTCACCATCCGGGACGGCAATTTTAATCACCTCAAAACCAAGGTCTTTACCGGCTTTATCGGCAAATTTCCATTCAGTCTGGAACCACGGTTCTTCCGGCTGTTTGACCAGGAAACCGAGCTTCATGGATTCAGCGATAGCGGATTGTGACATAATGGCCGCCAGACCGATGGCAGCCAGCGCTTTAGTGAATTTGTGCATGGTTAACTCCAGCTTTAACGTTCTTTTATGTAGGGTAGAATCAGACGATTTTTTGTAATTCGGACGTAAAACAAGGCATTACCTTTTATTGATAAGATCAATGCCAGTGCTGAGAGTATTTGTAGCGGGAAATTGATTCTCCATAAGAGAGCGGCATCACACCACAGAATTACAGTAATTGCGTACATAAATTCAGCGGGAAATGACATAAAAAAACGCGGTTTTGTCGACGGGAAAAAAGAGGAATAGCAGATTAGTCCATAACATCAGCCAACGAATCCTTGTTCCCGAATACCGGAGCATTCGGGAAAATGATTACCATCGGTAATAAATGTGGTCAGCGTGATCGCGAACCGGAATATCATCTCCCAATAGACGCGCCGCAAGCGTCAATGCAAAATCGAAAATATGCCCTAACCCTTTACCGCAAATCAGGTTGCCATCTTCCACAATCGGCGCATCGATATATTCCCCATCCGTTACGTTTTGCCACAGATCCCCTGAACACACGTAGCGACGCCCCTTCAGCAGGCCGTTGCCACCCAGCACGCGCGCAGCCGCGGAACACACCGGGCAAATGAGTTTTCCTGCCTCGTCATGGCGAGCGATAAACTGGATGACAGCCTTACTGGCGGCAAGATTAACGCTGCCCTGCGGCCCGCCCGGTAACACAACGGCATCGTAAAGATCCGTCTGACGCGCGGCCAGCGTGCTGTCCGTCACCATCGGCACGTCATGGTAGCTCACCACCGCACGGGACTCGGCGCAGGCCAGTGTTTCAACTTCGATCTGCAGGCGGCGCAGAATATCAATGGTAACAATGGCTTCCGCCTCTTCAAAACCTGGTGCCAGTAGCACGGCAACCTTTTTCATACACACTCCTCGATTTTTCCAAATACACCAAACAATAAATGCCGAATCATTCAGGCGCTTAACTTTATTAATTTCAACAAAACTGATCTGGCGCAAATAATTAGCCGCAGATTTCGTTCACCGACACGTCGCGATGATGAAATTTCTTCATCCCAAGGCCGGATAATCATCCGGTGACAGACAATACCTGATTGTGAAATTCCATTTCGTGATATGAAACATCATTTCAATATTAACGCTTGACTTTAATACCATAAATATCAATCTGTTATATTCACACCACTTATATACACAAGCAGAAAAATCACTAATATTGCTATGACAATATGTAAAAAATCATAAATACGCAGATTTAAGGATTTTCTTAAGTCGGAACAGGAGTTATGCTGAATTTCGATCGGGAGCGAATATAATTCGTGATCACTAAAGGACCGGCGGAACGGATTTATTCTGCTAACAGTTTTAATTGTACGTAGAGGTGATGTGTAGCGGCAGCCCGTTGCACTGACGTAAGTAACGTACATCCCCCTTTCTGGAAATAAGGATATTGATATGGCTGCAGTTGGAATTGTTCATAAACTCAACACACAAATGAACCTCGAGTTCTACGCATCGAATCTTTACCTGCATCTCAGTGAATGGTGTTACGAACACAGCCTGACTGGCACCGCAACCTTTCTACGCACTCAGGCACAATGTAACGTGACTCAAATGATGCGTATGTTCAATTTTATGAAAAGTGCCGGGGCTAACCCCATCGTCAAGGCAATTGATGTTCCGGGTGATGAACTAACTTCTCTTGAAGAACTGTTTCAGAAAACGCTGGATGAATACCAACAGCGTTACAGCAAGCTATCACGCTTGACCAATGAAGCAGAAGCCTTGAATGATGCAACAACCATTGATTTTCTTCACGATCTGGAAAAAGAGCAGCAGCAGGATGGCGTGCTGTTACAGACGATTCTTGATGAAGTCCGCAGCGCTAAACGTGCGGGACTGTGCATGGCGCAAACCGATAAGCATCTGCTGAACGTCGTGAACTATCAACATCACTAATCTTCAATTTTCATCATGTTAATGCCGGATAACGATGCGACGCACCTTATCCGGCTGGTGCTTAATTTTCTCTACGCTCACGCCTCTCATTCTGCGAGGCGCAAAAAAACCTTTCTAAAACCTGAAACAACGGTTTATTTTAGTGAGATTCATTCTGCGGCGTGAATTTCAACTCGATCAAGGCAACTGCTTTTTGTATTGCGCGCATAGTAACCGGATCGGCGCCCGCAGGATGGCTGGAGAAATCGATGCTTTTCAGTTGGCTGGACATTTTCTCCCGCACTTCTACTGGGGCAATAACATCAAGAACATCCAGAATCTGCTTGATAACCAGCTGACAGGCAACAACGTCCGAGAGCAGTTCCTGATCGGCATTCAGTGTTTGGGACATAGTGAGCTCCTTATAGAAAGGTCGTCATAGTACCTATTCAACGAACGAAACGATAGCCGCGCATGCATTACGAATGCGCTGGAAAATAAAAATAGATCCAGTCAGTTTCTTTTGAGATGGCAAGCACAACATGAGTGAACATTTAGCGGTTGAGAACAAACGCGGTCTATCCCCGGCTGCATTACTTGTTGCCGGGGCTTTCTTTATGGAGTTTATTGACGGCACGGTGATTGCCACCGTACTGCCCGACATGGCGAAGAGTTTTGCCGTGCAAGCGGTAGACCTGAACATAGGTATCAGCGCCTATCTGATCACCCTCGCGGTGCTGATTCCCGCCAGCGGCTGGATTGCGGATCGCTTCGGCGCCCGCAAGGTGTTTACCCTGGCGCTGGCGATATTTACTCTCGCCTCGGTTTTATGCGGTTTGTCCGAAAGCCTTGAGAGCTTTGTCGCCATGCGAATCTTACAGGGTGTAGGTGGCGCGCTAATGGTTCCGGTTGGCCGACTTGCGGTATTGCGTACCACGCCTAAACATCAGTTGATCACCGCTATTGCGACCCTGACCTGGCCCGCGTTAGTCGCCCCCATCATTGGCCCTCCCCTTGGCGGATTCATTACCAGCTATGCCAACTGGCGTTGGATCTTCTTCATCAATGTACCGCTCGGGATACTGGCGATTGCGCTGGCGCTACGTTTTATCCCGGATATTCATGACGACGAGCGCCGCCCATTTGATATAACGGGATTTATCGCAACCTCTGTTGCGATGGTAAGCCTGGTGTATGCCATGGAGTTACTGGGAACCCAACAGCCTCAGGGCTGGCTGACCGCCGGACTTTTGGCGCTAGGAACAGTGACATTTCTGTTTGCCCTGCATCATTTTCGTCGCGCCGCATGGCCAATGATTCGCCTTGATGCCATGAACGTCCCTACTTTTCGCGTCACCATGTATGGCGGATCGCTGTTTCGTGCCTCTATCAGCGCCGTGCCGTTTCTGCTGCCGTTAATGTTTCAGGTAGGTTTTGGCATGAACGCTTTCCACGCGGGTTCGCTGGTGCTGGCGGTATTTGTGGGCAATCTGACGATTAAACCGGCCACCACACCGTTGATACGTTGGCTGGGCTTTAAGAAACTGCTGTTGATTAACGGTGCGCTTAACGTTCTGGCGCTGCTGGCCTGTGCATTAATTACGCCACAGACCCCCGTGTGGGTTATTTTGCTGGTGTTGTATCTGGGCGGTGTGTTCCGCTCAATTCAGTTTACCGGCGTCAGCACGCTTGCCTTCGCGGACGTCCCCGCGGCACAAATGAGCTACGCTAATACGCTGTTCAGTACAGCGACACAATTAGCGGTAGGATTGGGCATTTCTTTAGCCGCTATTGGGATCCGCATTGGCGATGTGGTCAGTGAAAGGCTGGCATTGGGCAATATTCCAGGGATCAGTTTCCGGCTGGCCTTTGTCGCTATTGCCATTATTTGCCTGGTAGGTATGGTGGATACGCTGCGGCTCACCCGTGATGCAGGAAGTGCAGTATCGAACAAGAACAGGTAGCCCGGAGGGTGAACGCTGCCGGGCCAACAGGATTTAGCCAATTACCTCGCGTACAAACGCTTCGATTGCTTTGTCCTGGCAGTTTTCAAAGAAGCACTGCTGGAAGCGCGGGCCTGATACAGCGGTTTTCACCAGTTCAGGATCGATAGCGCGCAGCGTGTCCAGATAATTTTCTTTTACCACAGCCGCTTTCACCTGATTCAGAATACCGGCGTTACGTACCTGCGGCTCTTTACGCTCCGGTGGGTAGCCTTCCCCGTTACGCCCGGTGAACGCTTTTTCAAACATATAGCGCACATTCAGCTCAGCACCCCAGCCAAAACCTTTGGCGAATGCCAGAGAAAGCGCGTTGCCGTTGTTGATCTGAGAGAACAAGAACGCATCTGCAGGATCGAGGCAATAACCACACACCACACCCGGATGGATATTCAGTGACATCATTGCCCCCTGGCCCGTGCCGCAACCGGTGACCACGAAATCAACCGCTTTGGAATTAAGCAGGATGCTGGCCATAATTCCTAAATGGATGTAGGTCAGATGATGATCATTTTCATCGCTCATCCCAACGTTATAGACCGGAAAACCTTTCTCATCCGCAACGGCTTTAAGCTCGTTATGGATGATGGCGTTTTTGCTTGCCTGGCTGTTTTCCATCATCAATGCAATTTTCATTCTGTACTCTCCTGAATGCACTGCGGTAGCCCGCTGAAAGTCATAACATTCAGCCACATTACTATTTTGCAATCACACTTTCAAATTTAATGAAATTTAGTTTTAAAAAACAAAGTTGCGCTCACATTCTTGTCTGAACAGTTCAGAATTGCCTCAAACGAATGACCTCGTTGTGATTAATCACAGGTGATCTTCGGGCTATTCAAGCCATTGATGAGGGCCTCTGTATGCCATGATAGTGTATCTTCGAACTTTCAGAGCGATCTCATGAAGACCTTTATCCTAGCGCTTTTGCCGCTCGTGCTGACAGGATGCACAATTACAAAACAGGCGCAGGTCAGCGAAGCCAGCGCCATCACTGGTGTGGTTCGCCTGACTTATAATCAGGCCATGTTACAAACAGCACGTACCGATGACTACGTTACCCAAGGGACAGCCACCAAAGAGTGTCAGCGCCTGGGCTATGCCAGCGCTGAAGCGTTTGGTCAGCCGGTGTCAACCTGCAGCGTATATGCAGGCTCTCTGTGCTTAAATACCAAAATTACACTCGCCTGGCAGTGTCATGGTGTCGCAGTATCGCAATCCCCCTCATTCAATTATTAATATTTCCGACCAGCACATTTTTGCTGGTCTTTTACCACTTTATTATTTATATCCTCCGCTTAATATCGTTAATGCGTTTTATTCCCATTCGCATTTTTAATAAATAAATTTATTATTTTACCTTTTGCAAATAATTAAATAACAAATTATAGTGACGACACGTCAATATATAATAATGTTTGTGGAGCAGAACCATGCTGAAAACAGAAATGATCGACCAACTGAATGAGCAAATGAATCTTGAATTATATTCATCTCTGCTCTACCAACAGATGAGCGCGTGGTGCAGCTATCACAGCTTCGAAGGTGCCGCCGCGTTTTTGCGCCGTCACGCTCAGGAAGAGATGACGCACATGCAGCGTCTGTTCGATTACCTGACCGATACCGGCAGCTTGCCGCGTATTAATACCGTTTCTTCCCCTTTTGCTGAATATGCGTCTCTGGATGAACTGTTCCGTGTCACTTACGAACACGAGCAGCTGATCACCCAGAAAATTAATGAGCTGGCACACGCGGCAATGACCCACCAGGATTATCCAACCTTTAATTTCCTGCAATGGTATGTTGCCGAGCAGCATGAAGAAGAGAAATTATTTAAATCTGTTATTGATAAGCTGTCGCTGGCAGGGAAAAGCGGCGAAGGTCTTTATTTCATCGATAAAGAACTGGCTACGCTTGATACGCAGAATTAATATTTTGGGGTAATGAAGGCAACCCGCCATCATTACCCATTAAAATCAGTGACGGCAGATCTTGCTTTCGTGCGTAGAGAAGCCGTCTTCTTTTGCAATAAACTTTCCCTTCGCCGCTAAAAACGCCACCAGCTCGCCTGCCGTCATATCTGCCGCAGAACAAGTGTGGAAACGTGCCTGCTCGCCGAAACGTGCCGTAATCGCCGCTTCAAGGCTGGCATTTGAATACTGCTCGCCAGATTCAATCATCATGTTGAGCACTTCGTGACCGTGAATAGATTCCATACTACCTCCTCAATAAAGACCGTAGCCTAATGTGAACCGCACGGCGCTGCTTTGCGCTAACGCAGGTTTATCCGCAGATAAATGTTATTTGTTATACATCTTAATGGTCAAAAAATCGTAAACATTAATGTACAACCATTGTAACGACGATTTGACGAAAATAGCGTTTTGCCTTAACCTGCGCCGCAGATATAACCGTTGATTATCTCTGGGACAGAGGAAAGCGTGAAAAACAGAACCCTGGGTAGTATTTTTATCGTGGCGGGAACCACGATTGGTGCTGGTATGTTGGCAATGCCGTTGGCTGCGGCAGGCGTGGGGTTTAGCGTCACGTTGGTATTGTTAGTCAGTCTTTGGGCGTTGATGTGCTACACCGCGCTGCTGCTGCTTGAAGTATATCAACATGTCCCGGCAGACACCGGGCTGGGTACGCTGGCAAAACGGTATCTTGGTCGTTACGGACAATGGGTAACGGGCTTTAGCATGATGTTTTTAATGTATGCCCTGACGGCGGCGTACATCAGTGGTGCAGGTGAACTGCTGGCCTCCAGCATCAGCGACTGGACCGGAGCAAATATATCTCCGACAACAGGCGTACTGCTGTTCACCTTTGTTGCCGGTGGCGTGGTTTGTGTTGGGACCTCGCTGGTCGATCTGTTCAACCGTCTGCTATTCAGCGCCAAGATAATCTTCCTGGTGGCGATGCTGGCTCTGTTAATGCCGCATATCCATAAAGTGAACCTGCTTACGCTGCCGCTGCAACAGGGGCTGGCGCTCTCCGCAATCCCGGTCATCTTCACCTCGTTCGGTTTTCACGGCAGTGTCCCCAGTATCGTCAGCTATATGAACGGTAACATCCGTAAACTGCGTTGGGTGTTTATTACGGGTAGCGCTATTCCACTGGTCGCCTATATCTTCTGGCAACTGGCGACGCTTGGCAGCATTAACTCGACAACGTTCATGGGGCTTTTAGCCAACCACGCAGGCTTAAACGGCTTATTGCAGGCATTGCGTGAAGTCGTGGCTTCGCCGCACGTCGAACTGGCGGTACATCTGTTTGCCGACCTCGCGCTGGCAACCTCTTTCCTCGGCGTTGCATTGGGATTATTTGACTACCTGGCCGACCTCTTCCAGCGCCGCAATACCGTAGCGGGAAGAATGCAAACCGGCGTGGTGACCTTCCTGCCGCCGCTGGCATTCGCGCTGTTCTATCCGCGTGGTTTTGTCATGGCATTAGGGTATGCGGGCGTTGCCCTGGCGGTGCTGGCGCTGCTCATTCCCTCGATGCTGGCCTGGCAGAGCAGAAAACATAATCCGCAGGCCAACTACCGCGTAGCCGGCGGTGCTCCGGCGCTGGCACTGGTATTTTTGTGCGGCATTGTGGTGATCGCAGTACAGTTTTCTATTGCAGCAGGATTACTACCAGAAGTGGGTTAAAACAAAGGGGCTTTCGCCCCTTTCTGTTAATGCAAACAGCACTGCTTATATTTCTTGCCGCTGCCACAGGGGCAAGGGTCATTGCGCCCTACTTTGGCATCCACTTTCACCGGTACTTTGACCGGCGTTTCCTGAGGATGCGCCATCCAGTAAGCATGCAGGTCCAGCGCAGCCAGGCGGATGGCATCGACGCTCTCTTCAAACGCCTCAGGTGTCAATTTCTCAACCACCGCAAAGTTCTCTTCCGTACCGTGCAGCGCAATAGCCTCAAGTGCTGGTTTTAACGTGTCCGGTAACGCAGACCAGTCTGACAGTGCAACGCCGCGCATATAACCAAAGCACCACTCTTCAACGATGGTCAGTTCATGATCGTCAATTTCACGCAAACCAAACAACGGCTCAAACTGCTCAGGATATTCATCCAGACGATCGGCCGTATCCGCCATATGTTGAAACGCCAGGTTCATGAAACGCGTCATTTCTTTTTCGGAGGACCAGCGAGGGACATACTGCGCGCCCCCCCAAATCGCGACCAGCCACTGCTCTGGTTCAATTTCATACGGTGAACTCAGCACCGCCGTCAGCAAACCATCTAGTTCTGACACATCCAGAATAGCCTTGTCTGTATTGTACTTAGTCAGTACATCATCCAGCCATTCCAGTTCGCTCTCGTTTAATGGTCCCGTTTTCATAACGCTTTTCCTTAGTCAAAAAATCTTGCCTGTGATCATCCTACATGGCTGGAGGGATAACAGATACAAATGGGCATATGCGGCATACAGCTGCCGCCTGTTCAGGTTAACAGGAAACGAGGGGAATTCCGGAAGTTAACGCACAAAAGAGAACACGAAGCCGCCGGGCATCATACCGGGAAAACACAATAAAACCACCCGCAGGTGATTTACTGTTGTTCAATGCGGTTGAGCGTTGCGGTATAGCCCGTTTTCGCTACCGCGTTAAGTAAAGTATCGGTTGGGAAACCTTCTGGCACAATCGCTTCTGCTTGTCGGGTTTTTAGGGAGGACTTTGCTTTAATCACGCCGTCGGTTTCACGTAGCGCCTGATTGACCGAAATAACGCATAGCGAGCAGGTCATATTTTGTATATCCAGCACCACTTTTTGATTGGTCGCCTGAGCCCACAGCGGCAGCAACAAGCATGCAACTAATGTGAAGATTTTCATTCAAATACCTCATAAAACCAGGCAACAAGCGTTGGGTAAAATAACACTGGCAAAATCAATGCCAGTGCGCACCAGTAGAGAACGCGCGCTTGCTTCAGAGTTAGCCACCCGGAGCACCACAGCCGCCTGGAGAAATAGAGCCGCCAGAAAACATGCAGTAATAAGCCCAATGACAGCAGCATCAAGGGAATTCGCAAAAACTCAAACTGGGTGAAAACAGCAAAGCTCGCCGCCGAAATACCAAACAGCAGGTAGAGCAGCGGTCCAACGCAGCATAAGCCCGCGGTGACGGCAGCTACCGCAGCCGTCAACAGGGTGAGTCCCGCCCCTTTAGCGTTGTTCTGTGGCGACATAGCTGTAGGAGAACGCTTTAGGATCGTAGAAATTGATCGGGTCGCCATCAACTTCAGCATAAGGATAACCAAAGTTGTTCACCGCGCCCTGCTCCGTTGCCGGATACAGCTCGAAATCACGCCCGTAGTTGAATCCAACCCAGTTCATTTCCCAGTTGCCAAACAGGTAAGTGTTTACCGCCTGGACATCGGCGTCCTGATGCGATTTTTTCTCTGCCAGACGCATTTTGGTCACATCAGCAGGATCGCAAGGTAACCAACCGTAACCGGCCAGATAGAACTCGGCACGACAATGTTGCCCACCGCTCACATCAGCAACGCCTGCGCTGTCTGCTTTGCCAAAAGCACTTTTCGAGTAACGTTCGAGCTTATTGGCTTTACCCAGACGGATACCAAACAGTTCGCGCGCGGGAATGCCGCTGGCCCGCGCCAGAGCCACAAAAACGGAGCTCATGTCGGTGCATTTTCCTTTGAGCTTACCGCTTTTTAAGATCTCCGCTACATCCCCCGTGCCGCAGCCGATAACGTCGTTATCGCGCTCCATATGGCTACTCACCCACTCGTAAATCAGGCGTGCTTTTTTCAGCGGATCCTGCTCATTACCGGTGATTTTACGTGCGGTTTCCAGAACCAGCCCATCAACTGGGGTATGTGCCGTCGGCAAAAGGTACGGTTTTACATCCAGCGGGTAAATAATCTGCTCCGGCGCTTGCCAGGTTTTCAACGCGTCCTGCTTCAGCGGTTCCCAGTCGGCGGTTTCAATGTCGATATCAACGTTAATCAACAGTTCGCCCTGCGAGTCAGGCCAGGTGGCAAACAGCGTTTTCGCGCCATAAGTATTATTAGTGGTGACATACGCTTGCTTATAGTTTCCGCTAAAGGCAAGCGCCGTCATTTGTTGAAAAGCGGTATCTACAGGAAGCGGGATCCACAGTTTCACTACACCGTTCGAGCCCTTAGGAGGGTTAAGTTTATAGGTCTGGGATAACACAAAGCGCCGACGCGCGACTGGTGCAACGGATGGCTCAGCGGCGTGAACCGTCTGACTAATAACCGCAGGACCGACTAAACCGGCGGCCGAAAGGAGAACGCTATTTTTGAGAAATTGTCGACGTTGCATTGCTGTCTGTCCATGTTATAAGAGTTGAACTACGGCTAAGAAGGTAAAAACCGTATACGATCATCACAGCAGACAGACGCTGACATAAAAAGGTGAGCCGATGGAGGTTATTCATCAATAACAGACCTGTTAACTGTGAATGAAATAAGATACTACAAGGTCGCTATTAAGCCATTTACAGGCAAAAAAGTACAGCAGTGAGCGGATATCAATCTGCCAGCCCCCTTCTTATGAAACAAACTCAGCGTAAATCCTGTCTATATTTAACTGCAGCCATAGCGGAAACAACCCTACCCCTAAATCCCGTTTCTTATCTTTGGAGGACATAAAAATGGCAATGAGAATACTGTCTATCGATGGTGGCGGGATCAGAGGCATCCTTCCGGGTATGCTACTTGTGGCACTGGAGAAGAAATTGCAGGATATATCACAAAATCCTACCGCCAGAATTGCGGATTACTTCGATCTCGTTGCCGGTACCAGTACCGGGGCCATTCTGTGTTCTGCTTACGTTTGCCCTGATGCGAAAGGAAAGCCCAAGTTCTCCGCTCAGGAAGCCGTCAATTTCTATCTTCAGGATGGGGATGAAATTTTTGATGTCGGCGTCTGGAAAACAATCAGTTCACTGGGTGGTGCTAGCGATGAAAAATATTCTGCAAAGGAGCTGGAGAGGGTATTAAAAACAGCATTTGGTGAAACAAAAATCAGTGAATTATTAAGACCAACCTGCTTTGTTTCTTATGACGTGAGCAGTCGTCTTCCTGTTATTTTCAAACAACACTCCGCCCTCGCCAAGAATCGGGACTTCCTGGTCAGGGATGCTTTACGGGGTACCTCAGCAGCTCCCACTTATTTCGAGGCAGCGCGTATTTATTCATTACCCCCGGTACCCGAAAAATTTGTCCTGGTTGATGGCGGTGTGGTGGCAAACGACCCGGCACTCTGCGCCTATTCCGAAGCGATTAAATTCAGTAATGTCGCTGGCATTAAGGATATGATTATTGTCTCACTGGGCACTGGCAAGAAATTGCAGGGGTATTCTTATTCCGAAGTTAAGGACTGGGGCCCCTTTGGCTGGGCAAAACCGGCTATTGATATCGCGCTAGAGGGGGGGCCACAGATGACCGCGTATTATCTGCAACAAATTGCCTCAACGGTAAAAAACTCTAAATACTACAGAATTCAGCCTGAACTATACGGCGCCGATCCAACGCTGGATAACGCATCGCGTGAAAACTTAGAACTTCTGCGCAAGGCAGGCCTACAAAATGCCGCCGTGTATGATAAGAAATTGACTGAGATCGCTAAGTTATTAATCAGTAGTGGAGGCAATTTTAAATATCAGGACGCTAATTAATCCTCAACGCTGACTGAACTCAAAATATATGTACATTCGTTGCCAGCTTACGGGCTAACCCTCTGGCCCCTTCGCGCATGACCGTATCGTGATTCCAGCGAAAAACGGGTGCCGCCAGCGGGGCCAGGTAATTCATCCAACGAATCGTGGTGCGAACATTCCAGTCATATCTGACGATGGTCTCAGCGCCACTGGCAGAAAAATACCACACACCTCGCCCTTCTACCGCCCCACTGGCTTGTCCCTCAAGCAGCGAGCAAGGCAGAATATTTAACACGTTGATGTCAAAGGTTAAGCGATAGGGAAGCGCTCCTTTCCAGGTATAACGATGCAGCGCCCCAATGCCCTGTACATCACCTTTTTTAATCTCAACAATGCGTTCCAGACTTCCCCACCATTCAGGCCACTGATCGGGATGAGAAAAAACATCCCATACCTCCTGAATAGAAGCCTCAACCCGCCAGACGGTGGAAAACTGATAGTCAGCCATAATACAGCCTCCTTCAAGGTGAGAAGAAATTGGCGGGAAAACGGATGTTAATGACCATAGCATCCAGAAGCACGGTTTCTAATCGCTGCCCATCTGGCGCATAGCTGATCACTTTGGCAGGGAGTCCGTGATAATTATCCAGCCAGACGTCATAGCGGTGAACACCATCAACCACCATTGTTCCAGGCCCAACCACAGATACGTGCGTCGTCGCCCGTCCTGCAAGGTTTTCCTTACCAACAGTGGTCATTGTCCCTTCGCGTTGCAGATGACGAATATTGCCCAACAACACGCCGATATCAGAGCGATCCACCCGATGACCACGCTCATCCTGGATCAATGAATTAGTAGGCGACAGGTGCAAAATGGGCAAAGAACCCACACCAAATGGCCATAACGTCACTTTACCGCTGACAGGATTAAAGATAAGCACCGCTCCTGAATGCGGTTGGGTAAAATCCATCCGCACATACCCAGGCTTTTGAAAGCTATAGCGAATAATTTTGCTTTCATCGGATGGCGACGAAGAGCGCATCATGACCTGATAAGACGTCAGGTTATTAAATGACTGTTGAGAAAATGCGATGGGATCCATAGACCTGGCATTCTGCGAAAAGATATTCCCTTTTTCCACCGAATATGCTGCACAACTAAAGGTGAGCAATGCTGCGAACATGACTATCGGAGAAGATGAAATGTTCATAGCTGCCCCCTGAACCAGCGCGATTGGCAAACAGGAGTTATCACCTGCCGGCTGTTTTTATTATAGTTCTTAACTGCGCGGCACTACTCCTCCGGCCCCTCAGACTCAGTATGGACAGCAGGTTTAAATTATTAGTTTTCTTTTCAGTTGAGATAACAACATAAAGCTATACTTTAATAGCCATACTTTTAATAGGTATTAATCATGAAACTGCCATCGGTATTTTCATGCGCCGTTCTCATATTACTGCTGCTGTTGTCATCTTCTGCCACATCCAGCACGTTACAAAACCAGGCCGTCAGAGAGCAAGAGTTAAGCGCGGCACTTCAAGCCGGTAATGGCGTGATCATCATTGGCGGGACGGATGATTTCGTTTTCACGTTCAGGGCACGAAACCAAATCCACAGACACCTGGCGATACAGGATGGCTTTGGCGATCCCATCCTGATGAATGGTTTCCAGGACCACAACTATAATCCCGCCCGCGATGGTTTTATCAACAACCCTGCCCGAGGGGGCTTTTTGTTTAACGCGCCGATTCGGCGATAGATTGATGTGCAATAGTGAGTTCTATGCTTGTAAAAAACAGGCACAAAAAAACCACCCGTAGGTGGTTTCACGACACTGCTTATTGCTTTGATTATTCTGTTCTTTCCCATGGTACCCGGAGTGGGACTTGAACCCACACAGCGCGAACGCCGAGGGATTTTAAATCCCTTGTGTCTACCGATTCCACCATCCGGGCTCGGGAAAAAATTGGAGGCGCGTTCCGGAGTCGAACCGGACTAGACGGATTTGCAATCCGCTACATAACCGCTTTGCTAACGCGCCGAAATCTTCTGGCTTTTCAGCCGACATCCGCTATTGCCGATGTCTCTAATTTGGAGCGGGAAACGAGACTCGAACTCGCGACCCCGACCTTGGCAAGGTCGTGCTCTACCAACTGAGCTATTCCCGCATCACCAAGTAACTTTGTTAATCACTTGATTTTGTTATCGTCTGGCAATCAGTGCTGCCGTTCGATGCGTTGCATTCTACTTACCTGACGCAATGAGTCAACGATATTTTTCACCACTAACGATCGTTTGCTGAAATTTGCGTCGAAACGATCACTGATCAAGCAAATCTCCACGTGCAGCGCTCAAATACTGGAACATTGACCACAAAGTCAGTATCGCGGCGACGAAGAAAAGTGCGATCCCAGCATACTCAACCCAGATATTTGGACGCCACAGCAGCCAGGCCAGTGCAGCCATTTGCGAAGTGGTTTTCACTTTACCAATCCAGGATACGGCTACGCTGCTGCGTTTACCCAGTTCGGCCATCCATTCACGTAGTGCAGAGATGATGATTTCACGCGCAATCATTGTTGCAGCGGGGAGCGTCACCCACCAGCTGTGGTAATGCTCTGTCACCAGTACCATCGCAATAGCTACCAGCACTTTATCAGCGACCGGATCGAGGAACGCGCCAAAACGCGTGCTTTGGTTCCAGCGGCGAGCCAGAAAACCGTCAAACCAGTCTGTGACCGCTGCGATACAGAAGATCAGCGCACAAACAAAAGGAGCCCAGGTGAATGGCAGGTAAAAAGCCAATACAAAGAATGGGATCAGGATGACGCGAAACAGCGTGAGCAACGTAGGGATATTAAATTGCATATGACGGATAACTATCTGTTGTCAGTGAAATTACCCCTATGTTGCTACAGAGGGCCTAATGTTTCAACGAGTAGAAGATCTTTTCTGCCAGAGCTTGCGAAATACCCGGCACTTTTGCAATTTCTTCGATACTTGCATTACGAAGACCTTGCAAACCTCCCATATATTTCAACAACATCTGGCGACGCTTTGGCCCGACACCTTCGATGGTCTCAAGCGTGCTGGTACTTTTCACTTTTGCCCGCTTTTTACGATGCCCGCTAATCGCATGATCGTGAGATTCATCGCGGATATGCTGGATAACGTGCAATGCAGGCGAATCCGGCGGCAGACTAAAGCCCTCACCTTCCGGCTCAAAGAACAGTGTTTCCAGACCAGCTTTACGATCGGCCCCTTTTGCCACCCCCAGCAAAAGTGGGTGCTGTTTGTCCCAGGGAACGTCCAGTTCAGCAAAAACGGCTTTCGCCTGCCCTAACTGACCTTTACCGCCATCGATCAATATGACGTCCGGAATCTTACTTTCTTCAATCGCCTTACCATAACGCCGACGTAAGACCTGATTCATCGCTGCATAATCATCACCCGGCGTAATGCCGGTAATATTGTAACGCCGATATTCTGCACGCAGCGGGCCATTGGCATCAAAAACCACACAGGAGGCTACTGTCTGCTCCCCCATCGTATGGCTAATGTCGAAGCACTCCATACGCTTCACCGCAGGTAACTTCAATACGGAGGCCAGCGCCGTCAGACGTTGCGTAATCGTCGACTGCTGAGAAAGTTTCGTAGTGAGCGCCACTGCCGCGTTGGTCCGCGCCAGCTTCAGATAACGCGCGCGATCCCCTCGCGGTTTCGTCTGCACGTTAATCTTCCGTCCGGCCAGTTCAGACAGAGAGTCTGCCAGCAGGGTTTTATCGCTAAGATTGAAATCGAGCAGGATCTCCCCGGGTAAGGTACGCATCTGGCTCCCCTGCAGATAAAACTGCCCGACAAAGGTTTCGACGACCTCGCCCAGTTCCGTACCACCTGGTACTTTAGGGAAATAGCTGCGGCTGCCCAGCACTTTACCCTGGCGAATAAACAGAACGTGCACACAGGCCATGCCGGCGTCAAACGCCACGCCAATGACATCCAGATCGTCTCCGGTGTTAGAGACAAACTGTTTTTCGGTCACACGGCGTACGGCCTGGATTTGGTCACGAATTCGCGCAGCCTCTTCAAATTCGAGATTTTGGCTGGCCTTTTCCATGCGGGTAATCAGCTGTGTTAACACCTGATCGTCTTTTCCGGACAGGAACAGACGAACATACTCGACCTGCTGAGCATACTCTTCCTCGCTCACCAGACCCGCGACACACGGGCCGAGACAGCGGCCAATCTGATATTGCAGACAAGGTCGAGAACGGTTGCGATAAACGCTGTTTTCGCACTGGCGGATAGGGAATATTTTCTGCAACAGCGCCAGCGTTTCACGCACCGCATAACCGTTAGGGAACGGTCCAAAGTACTCGCCTTTGGCATGCTTTGCCCCACGATGCATCGCCAGACGCGGGTGGGTATCGCCGCTAAGGAATATAAAGGGGTAGGATTTATCATCACGCAGCAATACGTTATAACGCGGCTGATATAGCTTGATGTAGTTGTGCTCAAGCAATAACGCTTCGGTTTCAGTGTGCGTTACCGTGACATCAATCTGCTGGATTTGCGCGACCAGCGCTTCGGTCTTGCGTGACGCAAGATTACTACGGAAGTAGCTGGAAAGCCTTTTTTTCAGGTCTTTCGCTTTCCCGACATAGATAACCGTTCCGGCGGTATCATACATACGATAGACGCCGGGCTGATTGGTCACGGTTTTCAGGAACGCTTTGGCATCAAACTGATCTGTCACTGGCTTGCTAATGTCTCCGCATTACACAGGCCATGGCGAATTGCCAGGTGAGTCAGCTCTACATCGCCATGAATGTTTAATTTACTGAACATTCGATAGCGATAGCTGTTCACCGTTTTAGGACTAAGATTCAGTTGCTCTGAGATCTCATTAACCTTCTGACCTTTGGTGATCATCAGCATAATCTGCAACTCGCGTTCAGACAAACTGGCAAACGGGGTTTCCGTTTTCTCAGGCTCAATCTGGCTGAGCGCCATTTGCTGAGCGATATCGGAGGCAATATACCGTTGCCCGGAAAAAACCGAACGAATCGCACTCACTACTTCCTGGGGGGCAGCGCCTTTGCTGAGATACCCTGCAGCCCCTGCCTGCATAACTTTTGCAGGTAATGGGTTTTCGGTGTGTACCGTCAGCATGATCACTTTAATGTCTGCCGTGGAACGCGCAATTTTGCGGGTTGCTTCCAGACCGCCAATACCGGGCATATTCATATCCATCAGCACAACGTCAACGGAATTTGAGCGGCACCATTTTACCGCATCTTCACCGCAGCACGCTTCGCCGACAACTTTTATGCCTTTTATATCTTCCAGAATGCGTCGTATCCCTGCGCGCACCAGTTCGTGGTCATCAACAAGAAAAACGTTGATCAAAGGAATATCTCCAGAATAGGGATAACGCTACCGATAGTTAATCGGTCCTATGTTAACGGGTTTTATCTCAACTTTGAAATGTAAAAAACGCCCGACTTTCGATTTTGCTCTCGTTTTTGGAAATTAGATTGTACGACGAGTGGAAACTTTCAGTACTGGTAACCTTTTGCCACGGTTATATCTGTGTAGCTGTTTCATAATGGTGACAAAAAGATCATATTCCTTCGCTGAATGCAAACCAGGCAGTCAAAGTTGTAACAATAATTAACGAGGAAAATACTCGAAATAAACAACATGTGGAGAAAATATATGCACTGCAACATGTTGTTTATTTTAATGTCCACAACATTGGTCCGCGCAAAAAACAACCACAGATATTTTTAGCCTCGCTTATGGTATACTCCGCCGCCTTAAGATTTGACATCGCACTTTTTCATTGAAACATAACGAGGAAAATAAATGAGTACGCCTGACTTTTCCACTGCTGAGAATAACCAGGAACTGGCCAATGAAGTCACCTGCCTGAAAGCCATGTTAACGCTGATGCTGCAGGCAATGGGTCAAGCCGATGCAGGCCGCGTGATTCTTAAAATGGAAAAACAGCTCGCGCTGATTGAAGATCAATCACAGGCTGCGGTATTTTCCAACACGGTTAAGCAAATTAAACAAGCTTACCGCCAGTAATAAGAAACCGGCTGATAGCAATGCTCTCAGCCGGTTTTGCGTCTGACACTCAGAACGATAATTTACTCAGATAAGCCCGGTTGCCGCGGCATAACAGGCTATCTGCGTTTTGTTTGGCGCATTGAATTTCTTTTGCATATTCTTCTGGTGGAAGTTCACGGTATTTTCAGAAATCGACAGAATGATGGCTATCTCTGAAGAGGTCTTCCCCTCTGCCGTCCATTTCAATATTTCCTTTTCCCGCTTGCTAAAACGCATCTCTGGCGCCATAACCATGTCATCTTCCAGCCTCGTCAGTACAGACAGACTTTCCCGTACCAGAAGCTGCATCCTGAGCTCTACTTCATCGCTCGCAAGGCGACTGTTACGGATACTTGCACGCGATACAGATAAAAAACCCAACGCCCGGTTAGGCAACATTAAGCATTGCGTCATCCCTTTGCGTAAACCGTGATTGCGCGCGGCGTCCCACAAAGGTTGCGCATCGCGAAACAGAGTATCGTTCCAGGGTAAATGCCCCTGACTGAAGTTTTCAGGTTTCAGCACCGGATCAATAGCAAAATAATTTTCGGACTGATAATGCGCCACCCATGCTTTGGGATAGGTCGTATGAAGTGACGTTTTAGGTCGGGTAAAAGGTACCGGATGACGAACACAGAGCGCGTAGAAATCAAACTCTAAGTGCTGCGTCTGTTGTTGCAATTCCGTATAGACATCCTCTGCCGTCGCCATTTCCTGAAAGCGTAACAGCATGCTCCGTCGCCAGGTGAAGAAATCAAGATCCTGCATACTAAGTGGTAATGCCCCTGAGATTGATAATCATCCAAACATATGAAACAAGCTAACACATAAATGTATTTTATATATGCAAATTATCGGACAAATGAACAATTACTTGAGTATTACTCAACAGCGGAAGTAAGTAACAGAATCAAATGTTAATAATAAAGCAATAATTATAAATAGTTATGCGAAGAGCACTCGCCAGAAACAATCCCGGCGAGTGCCATATACACTATTTATTGCATCAAAAACTTTTCAAGAAACTGACGGGTACGCGGCTGCTGCGGATGTGTGAATAAGGATTTTGCTGGTCCCTGCTCTACTATCCGTCCTTGATCCATAAATATCGCTCTATCGGCGACATCGCGAGCAAAGCTCATTTCATGCGTCACAATTACCATGGTGCGTTTTTCCTGCGCCAGTTGGCGGATGGTATTAAGTACCTCGCCAACCAATTCAGGATCAAGCGCGGAGGTCGGTTCATCAAAAAGGATAACCTCAGGTCGCATCGCCAGCGCTCGGGCAATCGCTACGCGCTGCTGCTGTCCACCCGATAAACGCCGCGGATAGCTGGTTTCTTTACCTGCCAGCCCGACTTTCGCCAGCAATTCACGCGCACGAGCTGTCGCTTCAGCTTTTGGTTCACCTTTGACTATCACCGGCCCTTCAATAATGTTTTCCAGCACTGTCCGATGGGGAAACAAATTAAAGTTCTGGAACACAAAACCGACGTGCTGGCGTAACTGACGAATCAGCCCTTTCTGCTGGGTCAACGAACGCGCGGTATCAATGGTAATCTCACCTACTTTAATGGTGCCCGCCTCCGGTTGCTCCAGCAAATTAATGCTACGCAGCAGCGTGGTTTTGCCCGATCCGCTCGGCCCGATAATCGCTACTACTTCACCAGGTTTGACGTCAAGATCGATCCCATGCAGCACCGTTTGCCCATGAAATTTTTTGACCAGGTTTCTGACTTCGATAGCACTCATTTCGGCTCTCTCTCCTGGCGGTTCAGTTGTTCTTCAAAATAGTTTTGCAGCGCAGAAAGCACCGTCGCCATCACCCAGTAAATCAACGAGGCCGCCAGATACATCGTAAAGACTTCCAGCGTACGCGAGGTAATCAGCTGCGCCTGACGGAACAGTTCCGGTACCTGAATAGTGGCGGCCAAAGAGGTATCTTTCACCAGACTGATAAAGCTGTTGCTCAGCGGCGGCAGCGCAACGCGCGCAGCCTGTGGCAGGATTGCCCGGCGCATGGTCTGCCAGCGCGTCATACCAATACTGGCACCCGCCTCCCACTGTCCTTTGTCGATGGAAGAGATTGCCGCACGCAGGGTTTCCGCAGCGTAGGCGGCTGTATTAAGCGACAAGCCAATCATCGCCGCCGGGATGGGATCAAGCTCAATTCCAAACTGCGGCAGACCGTAATAAATCATAAACAGCTGGGCAATCAACGGCGTTCCGCGAAAGATAGAGATATAAAAACGCGCCAGCCAGCGCACAGGCAACAGTGACGACAGACGCATCAACGCCAGGATAAACCCCAGCACGAGGCCAAAAAACATCCCGCCGATACTCAGTTGCAGCGTAAAAACCGCGCCTTTGAGCAGATACGGCAGGGAATCAATTACCAGTTGGATACTTTCATGCATTAGCGTTTTTCGACCTGGTTGTTACACGTGAGGATGGTAGGCAAACAGTGCAGGCGCCCCACCGGTATGAATAAAGAGGATTGGCCCTTCATCTTTGAAGCGCTTCTGGCTGATGCCGTCAATCAAACCCGCCATCGCCTTACCGGTATACACCGGATCCAACAAAATGCCTTCCAGGCGCGCCAGCAGTTTTACCGCCTCCATGCCCTCTTCGTTTGGCGTACCGTAGCCCGGCGCATAATAATCATCCCATAACAGGATATCCGCTGAGGCCGTCAGCTCCAGTTCACGGGCAATATCCTGCTGCAACGTGACAACTTTTGGTTTTTGATCGGCGACGCTGCGCGAAACGGTCACGCCGATAAGCTCGACGTCTGGCATCAGTTGCTCCAGCCCCACCGCCAGCCCGGCATGCGTTCCCGCACTGCCCGACGCGACCACCACGGAAGAGAGCGAAACGGCCCCTTCACACTGCTGGGCAATTTCCAGCGCGCTTTCCACATAACCCATCGCCCCCAGAGCATTAGAGCCCCCAACAGGGATCACATACGGGCGGAACCCTTGCGCTTCAATGCGCGTCGCCAGCTCCTGCAACTGCGCATTCGGATCGGTTAGCGCGTCACACATTTCGATCTGCGTATTAAACAGATCCAACAGCAGACGGTTGCCATTGGTGAGATAGTTTTCCGCCGTGGTGCCAATCGGATTTTCCAACAGCGCCACGCAGTGCAGGCCAAGCTTAGCCGCTACCGCCGCAGTCTGACGAACGTGGTTAGATTGGATGGCACCCGCGGTTATCAGCGTATCAGCGCCTTCACGCAGCGCGTCTGCGGCCAGAAACTCCAGCTTACGCAGCTTATTGCCGCCCATGGCCATCGGCGTGACGTCATCGCGTTTAATGAAAATATCGCGCCCGAGGTAGTCGGAGAAACGTGGAAGATATTCGAGCGGCGTTGGCGCGCCAATAAATTCCAGACGTGGAAAGCGCGTTAAGTTATGCAGCGGCATACAGCCTCCGGTATTCGTTGTTGTGATGTTCTTTTTATTATGCACGTTCAGGCGCAATGAAATAAAAAAAGGCGCTGTTAAAGGCGCCTTTTTTTCAGCGGATGACGATTATTTCGTCACATCCGCTCCAAACCATTTTTCAGACAGGGCTTTCAGCGTACCGTCTTTTTGCATTTCAGCAATGGCCGCATCAACCGCTTTCAGCAGATCTTCATTGCCTTTACGCAGCGCCACGCCAGACTCCTGGCGGGAGAACGCTTCACCTGTCACAGCCAGCGTGTCTTTGGTTTTCTTCACCAGATCCAGCGCCGCCAGACGGTCAACCAGAATGGCGTCGATACGGCCTACACGCAGATCCTGGTATTTAGTCGGGTCGTCATCATAGGTACGAATATCCACGCCCTGCACGTTCTGGCGCAGCCACTCTTCATAGTTGGTGCCCAGACCAACGCCGACTTTTTTACCTTTCAGATCGGCAGCGGTCTTAATAACACCTTCATTGCCTTTTTTCACCAGCGCCTGAATACCAGAGACCGTATACGGGATAGAGAAATCGTATTTTTTCTTACGTTCGTCAGAGATGGTCACCTGGTTGATGACCACATCAATGCGCTTGGAATCAAGAGAGGCCAGCATACCGTCCCACTTGGTCGGCTTCAGGTTAGCTTTCACCCCAAGGTGCTTGGCCAGTTCTTCGGCAAACTCCACTTCGAAACCGGTCAGCTTGCCGTCATCGCCCTGAAAACTAAACGGGGGATAGGTCCCTTCCAGGCCCACCAGCAGCGTGCCGCGCTCTTTAACTTTATTTAACAGACCTTCATCTGCATAAGTCTTTACGCTCATTCCGGCGACAAGTGCAACAGCCATTACACCCATCAGAGCCTGACGTCCCAGAAGTGCTAATTTCATAGTTACCCCGAATATTGTCATTAGTGACTGCTATTTATGAGCATAGTGTAGAGCGTTTGTCGCGATCCACAAACACGACTCTGTTACACCTTATTCGTTTTTAATATATATCAGAACTGGCTGTCCAGGAGGATTTCTGCATATGCCCTATATGCGTATGGGCTTTAAACTGCTCATACTTACGTAAGGCGATGCGGTAATTGTTGGTGCTGGTTTCCGGCAGCCACGGGGCAAGGTTTTCGTCGAGGAACCCTTCCTGCAGCAGATCGTGAGAGATATTTTGTTCGGTCAGGTGATTCCCGAGGCGACGCAGGCGGACAACGTATTCACGTACCGTGCCGTGACTCATTTCGGTCTGCTCAAATAAAAACTGTTTAAAACCGATAATATCGAAAAAGTCGCTCTGCTCTTTGCAATGCAAATCACCGCAAAAACGACACAGTGCCACCCACTCTTTTTTCTCCTGCTCCCACTCGGCTTCATCCAACAAAGTGTCCAGGCGGGCGATGGCGATTTTATTCACAATTTGCCCGCGACGAACCAGCGTGATCCTGTCGAGCAACTTAAAGCAATGGGCGCAATGCGTCTGGCTGTGTTTGAAATCTTTGAGGTAGCGGCTTAGAGGCCGTCTTTTTGATTGCTGCACCGTCATGAGAACTCCTGGTAGTCAATTCGTAATGCGGCATTGTTCAGGGGTAATAATGTACCCCTATAGCTTACCCAGCTTGGTGCGTAGACGTTTGATGGCCTGACTGTGCAACTGGCTGACCCGTGATTCCCCGACTTCCAGTACCGCGCCAATCTCTTTCAGATTCAGCTCTTCCTGGTAGTACAGCGTTAACACCAGCTTTTCGCGCTCAGGCAACGCCTCGATCGCGTCCATCACGCGCTGGCGGAGGTTACCCTCAAGAAGCTGTTGTAACGGGTTTTCCTGCTGATGTTCTTCCGTCACCAGCTCAATACTATCGCCATGCTCTTCCCGCCACTCGTCATAAGAGAAGAGTTGGCTGTTATTGGTATCGAGCAACATCTGACGATACTCTTGCACAGGAATAGCCAGACGCGCCGCCACTTCGGTTTCCGTTGCGTTGCGTCCTAATTCCTGCTCCAGTTGTCCCATCGCCTGTGCCACTTCGCGAGCATTGCGCCGAACGCTACGCGGCACCCAATCCCGGCTACGTAGTTCGTCCAGCATTGCTCCACGAATACGCTGCACTGCGTAAGTGGTAAATGCCGTTCCTTGCAAAGCGTCATATCGGTCAACGGCATTCAATAACCCGATGCCGCCCGCTTGTAGCAGGTCATCCAGTTCTACGCTCGCCGGCAAACGCACCTGAAGGCGCAATGCTTCGTGACGCACCAACGGTACATAACGCTGCCACAGCGAGTGTTTATCCATTACACCTTCAGCGGTATACAGTGAATTCACGATAAACAGCCCTGCGTTAAATGAGTTATCGGCATGATTATCCGTTTCTGCAGGGGTTTTAATCGGGTGAATAGTGGGTGAAATGGGGGGTTATTTAGGGGTTACGGGTAAAGCTAAATGTAAAAAACCCCGCCGGAGCGGGGTTTGCGCAGTAAGCGTAAATTAACGCAGCAGAGACAGAACGTTCTGCGTGGTCTGGTTAGCCTGTGCCAGTACAGAAGTACCTGCCTGTTGCAGAATGTTTGCACGAGACATGTTGGACACTTCGGTCGCGTAGTCAGCATCTTCGATACGGCTACGGGCTTCAGACAGGTTGTTTACGGTGTTACCCAGGTTGGTGATGGTAGAGTTGAAACGGTTCTGTACCGCACCCAGGTCGGAACGCAGGTCAGCAACTTTCGCCAGCGCCGCGTCGATTTTAGCCAGCGGGCTGTCGGTAGTTGCAGTCGCAATTTCATTCACTTTAGGTTCAGTTTTGAAATTGTGATTTTTTACTTTCTCTGCAAGATAGTCCTTACCACCGACGTTAGCAATTTCGGTTTTACCATTGACACCACCGAGCTGAACTGCAGCAGTTGCGGGCTTACCACTTGCATCGGTATATGCTACTTCTTTAATTGATACTTCTTTAGTGGATTCATCGACAGTGGCAGCATAATATTTTCCACTGTCAGTTTTCAGCGCGTACCCACCATCAATTGCTTTATCATTTTTATCAGTAAAGGATACTTTGACCAGTTTAGCGGTACCTGCATCAGTGCTATTAACCCCACCTTTAATCAATGCCGCTTTTGCATCAGTGAGGTCAGGCGTTACTTTCTCTTGTGGCTTCGCTACTGCCTTGGCCCCAGCCGGAACAGAAACAGGCGCAGTGCCGGCTAATGTAACTTCACCATCAGAAGCTCCAACTGTTATTTCATAAGTACCATCTTTAGAGCTATCACCGGTGGATTTTACATCTGCATAGTATTTACCGTCAGTTGCATCAAATTTGACATTGCTAAAGGTCGCACCTGTTGCCCCTGCACCAAGCTTGGTTGTTACGCTAGTCTGGAAATTAGTGTTCTTGAATGCAGACGTTGCTGGTGTAGTTGAATCTTTGTACCCAAAATCTGGTGTAACGTCAGAAACATCATATTTTTTCTGCACGTTCAGTGAATCCAGACCCAGGGTTTTGGAGTTGATTTCCTGCAGGTTGATATCGATGGTTTCGCCATCGTTGGCACCGACCTGGATGGTCAGGGTGTTGTCTTTTGCCAGCACTTTCACGCCGTTGAACTGGGTCTGACCGGATACGCGGTCGATTTCGTTCAGACGCTGAGTGATTTCAGCCTGGATAGAGTCGAGGTCAGACTGGGAGTTGGTACCAGTAGAGGACTGAACCGCCAGCTCACGAACACGCTGCAGGTTGTTGTTGATTTCAGACAGAGAACCTTCAGTGGTCTGCGCGATGGAGATACCATCGTTGGCGTTACGGGACGCCTGAGTCAGACCTTTGATGTTAGAGGTGAAGCGGTTAGCAATCGCCTGACCAGCAGCATCATCTTTCGCGCTGTTGATACGCAGACCAGAGGACAGACGCTCGATAGCGGAGCTCAGAGAAGACTGAGATTTGTTCAGGTTATTCTGGGTCAACAGCGACAGGCTGTTTGTATTGATGACTTGTGCCATGATCTTTTCCTTATCAATTACAACTTGATGTTATTGGGCTGTTGCCCACGGTTTCTCACCGTAACCCTTGTATCGGCACCTTAATTTCGAACTTTAGAAAATTTTTACTTTCCGTCGTTTTTTTTCTTAGCCGCTGAAATACCCTCTATATGCACCACTATTCCGCGCATTATTTTTGCAAAACTATTATTAAACTTTGCGCGCAGATTGCCGATAAAGCGGTTAACTACTGTTTGCAATCACAAGGAATTAGGCATGCCTTCATTTACATCACTGGGCGTTGGTTCGAACTTACCGCTGGATACATTGCTGACAAACTTAACCACTGCTGAGAAAAAGCGTTTAACGCCGATTACCCAGCAGCAGAGCGCTAACACCTCGCGTCTGACCGCGTATGGCACGCTGAAAAGTGCATTAGAAAAATTTCAGACGGCGAACACCGCACTGAACAGTGCCGATCTGTTTAAAAGCACCACAGCCACCAGCAGCACAGAAGATTTAAAAGTCAGTACCACCGCAGGCGCAGCTCCGGGCAAATACACCGTCAGCGTCACTCAACTGGCGCAGGCACAGTCATTATCGACTACGGCGAAAATTACCTCGACTAAAGAGCAGTTGGGCGATACCAGCGTTGATGAACGTACGATTACGATTTCGCAGCCCGGCCGTAAAGAACCACTGGAAATCAAATTAGGCAAAGGCGAAACCTCTCTGGAGGATATTCGTGATGCCATAAATGATGCGGACAGCGGTATTTCCGCCAGCCTGGTGAAGGTTAAAGAAGGCGACTACCAATTGGTGTTAACCGCAGAAAGCGGCACTGAAAGCGAAATGACCATCTCAGTATCAAATGATTCGAAACTGAGCGATTTACTGTCCTATGACAGCAAAGCGGGCAGTGGGAAAATGAAGCAACTGGTCGGGGCGCAAAATGCGCAATTGACCGTCAACGGCATTGATATTGAACGTCAAAGCAATACCGTAACTGACGCACCGCAGGGCATCACGCTCCAACTGACCAAAGAAGTAAAAGATGCGTCGATCACTGTAACAAAAAGTGATGAAAAGGCCACAACAGCAATTAAGGCCTGGGTAGAAGCCTATAACTCGCTGGTGGATACCTTTGGCACGCTGACTAAATATAAAGAAGTAGAACCGGGTGAAGCGGCCAGCGCAGATAACGGCGCGTTACTGGGTGATAGCGTTCTCCGTACCATTCAAAACGGTATTCGCGCGCCATTTGCTAACAGCGGCAGCGAATCCCCGTTTAAAACCATGTCTGAGATCGGCATTACGCAGGACGGTGGTACCGGCAAGCTAAAAATCGATGAAGAAAAGCTGGCTAAAGCTCTGAAAGATAATACCGCTGCCACTCGCGAACTGTTGGTTGGCGACGGCAAAGAGACCGGTATTACCACTAAGATTGCCACCGAAGTAAAAAGCTATCTGGCCGATGACGGCATTATCGATAATGCGCAAGACAATATTAACGCCAACCTGAAACTGCTGACTAAGCAGTATCTGACCGTAAGCAACAGTATTGATGAAGTCGTGGCACGTTATAAAGCCCAGTTTACCCAACTGGATTCCATGATGAGTAAGCTGAACAGCACCAGTACGTATTTGGGTCAACAATTTGCTGCGATGAGTAATTCCTGATAACACGAGGTAAGCATGTACACCGCGAGCGGTACCAAAGCCTATGCACAGATCAGTGTGGAAAGCGCCGTAATGAGCGCCAACCCACATCAGTTGATCGAAATGTTGTTTGATGGCGCGAACAGCGCCCTGGTGCGCGCTCGCCTGTTTATGCAGCAGGGTGATATCGTCGCCAAAGGTGAAGCGTTAAGTAAAGCCATCAATATTATTGATAATGGCCTGAAAGCCGGCCTGGACCACGAAAAAGGGGGAGAACTCGCCACCAATCTCTCTTCATTGTATGACTATATGGTTCGCCGTTTACTGCACGCTAATCTGAATAATGATTGTCAAGCCATTGAAGAAGTCGAAGGGTTACTCGGCAACATTGCGGATGCCTGGAAACAGATCTCACCGAACGCGTCGTCCCAGGAGTCTCGTTAATGACCTCAGCCGTGGAGTTTATCAACCGTTGGCAGCGCATCGCGCTACTCAGTCACTCGTTGCTGGAACTGGCGCAGCGCGGTGAATGGGACCTTTTACTGGAACAGGAAGTTACCTATCTGCAAAGTATTGAAGTGGTCATGGAAGAGCAAACTCCACCGGGCATTACGCGAAGTATTCAGGACTTAGTCGCCGGGTACATTAAACAGACGCTGGATAACGAGCAACTGCTCAAAACATTATTGCAGCAACGCCTCGATGAACTCAGCAATCTTATCGGTCAGTCGACGCGCCAAAAGACGTTGAATAACGCCTATGGCCGTCTTTCCGGCATGCTGCTGGTACCCGACGCCCCCACTGCCCCACAATAATTTCCCGTCTCGTCTGAATTATCTTCCATACTCCAGAGGTCGGCCAAACGACTTCTGGAGCACGGAAGATGAAAAATCCCACGTTATTGCAGTACTTCCACTGGTATTACCCTGATGGCGGTCAACTCTGGCCCGAACTTGCCGAACGCGCAGGCGGACTCAATGATATCGGCATCAATATGGTATGGCTGCCTCCCGCCTATAAAGGCGCGTCCGGCGGCTATTCCGTTGGCTACGACTCCTACGATCTGTTTGATCTGGGCGAATTCGACCAAAAGGGAACCGTCGCCACCAAATACGGCGATAAAAACCAGCTGCTGGCGGCGATTGACGCGCTGAAACACAATGATATTGCCGTACTGCTGGACGTGGTGGTTAACCACAAAATGGGCGCGGATGAGAAAGAAAAGATCCGCGTCCAACGGGTTAACGCCGAGGATCGCACGCAAATAGACGATGAGATTATCGAATGCGAAGGCTGGACGCGCTACACCTTCCCTGCCCGCGCAGGCCAGTACTCGCAATTCATTTGGGATTTCAAATGCTTCAGCGGCATTGACCATATAGAGAATCCCACCGAAGACGGCATTTTCAAAATCGTTAACGATTACACCGGCGAAGGCTGGAACGATCAGGTTGATGATGAGTTGGGTAATTTTGATTATCTGATGGGAGAAAATATCGATTTTCGTAATCACGCCGTCACCGAGGAAATCAAATACTGGGCGCGCTGGGTGATGGATCAAACCCATTGCGACGGCTTTCGCCTGGATGCCGTCAAGCACATTCCGGCCTGGTTTTATAAAGAGTGGATTGAGCACGTGCAGGAAGTCGCGCCAAAACCGCTGTTTATCGTCGCGGAATACTGGTCCCACGAAGTCGATAAGCTACAAACCTACATCAACCAGGTAGAGGGGAAAACCATGCTGTTCGACGCCCCTTTGCAGATGAAATTCCACGAAGCGTCCCGTCAGGGCCGCGATTATGACATGAGCCAGATTTTCACCGATACCCTGGTAGAAGCAGATCCGTTTCATGCCGTCACGCTGGTGGCCAATCACGACACCCAACCTTTACAGGCACTCGAAGCCCCCGTCGAGCCGTGGTTTAAGCCGCTGGCCTATGCGCTGATCTTGCTGCGTGAAAATGGCGTACCGTCGGTGTTTTACCCTGACCTCTACGGAGCGCATTACGAAGACACCGGCGGCGATGGCGAAACCTATCCTATCGACATGCCGATCATTGAACAGCTTGATGAACTGATCCTCGCGCGCCAGCGCTTCGCACACGGGGTACAGACACTCTTTTTCGATCATCCTAACTGTATCGCTTTTAGCCGCAGCGGAACGGACGACGATCCCGGCTGTGTGGTGGTACTGTCAAACGGCGATGACGGGGAAAAGACCATCAATCTCGGCGCGAATTACGGCAATAAAACCTGGCGTGACTATCTGGGAAATCGCGAGGAAAGCGTGGTCACCGATGAAAACGGTGAAGCAACGTTTTACTGTAACGGCGGGAGCGTCAGCGTGTGGGTCATTGAAGAAGTGATATAAAATTCAACCCCGGTGGCCATGGGCTACCGGGGCGTACGGTTTATGGCAGCGGTGTGGCCAGCGGCGTTTTCTTTAACGCGTCAGCGCACTCCTGCGTCGGGCGATCCACCCGCTGCAGCGTCATACCGTCATATTCCAGCGTATTGCCTTCGCGCTCGATCTCATACAGCTCGCGTTTCACCGTCACGTTGGTGAGATCGCCAGAGAGCATCGTCAGTTTCCCCGGCAGCGCGATCACCCGCTGCCACTGGCGACAATCCAGCGTATCGCCCTCTTTCGTTATCACCAGGCTGGCAATCGCTTCCGGGCTTACCAGACTGCGTTGCGGACCTTTTGACTGCCAGTATCCTTCCAGACCGGCTGGCGCTGGCGTTTTCACCACGTCGTTATAATTTTCTACTTCGGCGCATCCGGTAAGCGCCAGAAATACACCAACGATTGCTAATTTTTTCATCATTCATCCTGCATGCGAAGAAAATGGGATTGTGGCATTAAAGGCCTGATGTCGCCAGCCTTTCAGCGGCATTGAGAAAGATTGATCCAGACGGTATTACCTCTTATTACTCATAGTCAAAAATTCTGAACGGTGTAGTATCCACACTTCTTGTTACATACCTTCTGAGTTCAGAGGCGCAACGCATGTCATGGCAACACTTCAAACAGGCCTGGTTAATTAAATTTTGGGCCCCCGCCCCTGCGGTCATCGCAGCGGGTATTCTCTCCACTTATTATTTCGGCATTACGGGAACCTTCTGGGCCGTTACCGGTGAATTCACCCGTTGGGGTGGGCAAATCCTGCAACTGTTTGGCGTGCACGCCGAAGAGTGGGGATACTACAAACTGATCCATCTCGAAGGCTCGCCCCTGACCCGCATTGACGGCATGATGATCCTCGGTATGTTCGGTGGCTGTTTTGCTGCCGCGCTGTGGGCTAACAACGTCAAGTTACGCATGCCGCGCAGTCGGGTGCGTATTATGCAGGCGATAGTCGGCGGGATGATCGCCGGATTCGGCGCCCGGCTCGCGATGGGCTGCAACCTGGCCGCATTCTTCACAGGCATTCCACAGTTCTCGCTACATGCCTGGTTTTTCGCGCTGGCAACGGCAATCGGCTCATGGTTTGGCGCACGCTTTACCCTGCTGCCGATGTTTCGTATTCCGGTCAAAATGCAGAAAGTCTCCGCCGCTTCGCCGTTGACGCAAAAGCCAGATCAGGCCCGTCGCCGTTTCCGCCTTGGCATGCTGGTGTTTATCGGCATGATCGGCTGGGCGCTGCTCACCGCGATGGATAAACCCAAGCTCGGTCTGGCGATGCTGTTTGGCGTTGGGTTCGGTCTGCTGATTGAACGGGCGCAAATCTGCTTCACCTCCGCCTTCCGCGACCTGTGGATTTCTGGTCGCACCCATATGGCAAAAGCAATCATCTTCGGGATGGCGGTCAGCGCCATCGGTATCTTTAGCTACGTGCAACTGGGCGTCGAGCCTAAAATCATGTGGGCGGGTCCAAATGCGGTGATCGGCGGCTTGCTGTTCGGCTTTGGCATCGTTTTAGCGGGCGGATGCGAAACCGGCTGGATGTATCGCGCCGTTGAAGGCCAGGTGCATTACTGGTGGGTTGGTCTGGGCAACGTTATTGGCTCGACCATTCTGGCCTACTACTGGGATGATTTTGCTCCCGCGCTTGCCACCAACTGGGACAAAGTGAATTTGCTCAACACCTTCGGTCCGCTCGGTGGTCTGCTGGTAACCTATCTGCTGTTGTTTGCCGCGCTGATGCTCATTATCGGCTGGGAAAAACGCTTCTTCCGTCGCGCAGGACTGACGCCTGCCAAGGAGTCTGTATGAAAAATATCGTGCCTGATTATCGCCTCGATATGGTCGGCGAACCGTGTCCATACCCGGCTGTCGCCACGCTGGAAGCGATGCCGCAATTGAAGAAAGGTGAAATTCTGGAAGTGGTGAGCGATTGCCCGCAGTCAATCAACAATATTCCACTGGATGCGCGTAATCACGGCTATACGGTGCTGGATATTCAGCAGGATGGTCCAACGATCCGCTATTTGATTCAGAAGTAACTGGTTGCCGGATGGCCGCTGCGCTTATCCGGCAAACAATCTCTGCACGTTAAACCTACACCTGCATGGACATCACTTCCTGGTAGGCCGACACCAGTTTGTTACGCACCTGAATCCCCATCTGCATTGATACCGACGCTTTTTGCATATCGGTCATCACATCATTTAACGCAATACCCGGCTCACCCAAGGTAAATTTCTCAGCCTGGGTACGGGACGCGGTTTGCACATCGCTGATTCGGTCTAACGCCGCATGCAATTGTCCGGCAAAACTCACGGTCGGTTGTGGCTGCATATCCTGCATTTTTGCTGACATCGCCGTGGCCTGTAACTGGCTGATGACCCCTTCAATCCCCTGTATTGCCGACATTCTGATCCCCTGGATGATTTTTTACTTAGCTGAGATTACCAGTTAGTCAATAAGATAAAGGCGTTAAATAACGATAAAAAACCACGGTTTTTAACGCATAGAAAAATTCGAAACCGCAAATAATGAGACCGTCAATTTTTCGAGTTTGCTGACCCGGGAGTGAGTCTTGTTCCACTTTGCAAAAAACGCCGTCCACGATAAGCCACGAGGTGCGAGATGAGTGCGACAGCATCGACTGCAACCCAGCTTAAACCTCTCGAGTGGTTAAACCGCCTGCGCGCGAATCCCAGAATTCCTCTGATTGTGGCGGGAGCCGCTGCCGTCGCTATCATCGTGGCGATGGTCCTGTGGGCCAAAACACCTGACTACCGCACACTGTTCAGCAACCTATCCGATCAGGATGGTGGCGCGATTGTCACCCAACTGACGCAGATGAACGTTCCCTATCGTTTTACTGAGGGAAGCGGTGCTATAGAAGTTCCTGCCGATAAAGTTCACGAATTGCGGTTACGTCTGGCACAACAAGGTCTGCCGAAGGGCGGCGCCGTTGGCTTTGAGCTGCTGGATCAGGAAAAGTTTGGTATTAGCCAGTTTAGCGAGCAGGTCAACTACCAGCGGGCGCTGGAAGGTGAATTAGCCCGTACCATTGAAACGCTGGGACCGGTAAAACGTGCCCGCGTGCATCTGGCAATGCCAAAACCGTCGCTGTTTGTGCGTGAGCAAAAAGCACCTTCAGCCTCCGTGACCGTTAACCTTGAACCTGGCCGCGCACTGGATGAAGGTCAAATCAGTGCGGTCACGCATCTGGTTTCCAGCGCTGTTGCAGGCTTGCCGCCGGGCAACGTTACGCTGGTCGACCAGGCGGGTCATCTGTTAACTCAGTCGAACACCAGCAGCCGCGATCTTAACGATGCGCAGTTGAAATACGCGAGCGATGTCGAAGGGCGCGTTCAACGTCGTATCGAATCGATCCTGTCGCCGATTGTCGGCAACGGTAACGTACATGCGCAGGTCACCGCGCAACTGGATTTTGCTAATAAAGAGCAAACCGAAGAACAGTACCGTCCAAACAGTGATGATTCCCAGGCCGTGCTGCGTTCACGCCAGTTAAACGTCAGCGAGCAGATCGGGAGCGGAGCGCCAGGCGGCGTACCGGGCGCATTGTCTAATCAACCAGCACCGGCTAATACCGCGCCAATCGCCACCCCTCCGGCTAATCAGCAAAATGCGCAAACCACGCAAACGGCAAATAACAACAATAATGCTGGTCCACGCAGTACGCAGCGTAATGAAACCAGCAACTATGAAGTCGACCGTACCATTCGCCACACCAAAATGAACGTCGGCGATGTACAGCGTCTCTCGGTTGCAGTGGTGGTCAACTATAAAACGTTGCCGGACGGTAAACCGCTGCCGTTAACCGCCGATCAGATGAAACAGATTGAGGACCTGACCCGCGAAGCGATGGGCTTCTCCGACAAGCGTGGCGATACCCTGAACGTGGTGAATTCACCCTTCACGGCGACCGACGATTCCATTGGCGAACTGCCGTTCTGGAAACAGCAGGTCTTTATTGAACAGTTGATGACCGCTGGCCGTTGGTTGCTGGTGCTGCTTGTTGCCTGGATCCTGTGGCGTAAGGCTGTTCGCCCGCAGTTGGTTCGCCGCAGCGAAGAAGCCAAAGCGGTACAAGAACAAACGCGTATCCGTCAGGAAACCGAAGAAGCGGTAGAAGTTCGCCTCAGCAAAGACGAACAAACCCAGCAGCGTCGTACGAATCAACGTCTGGGTGCAGAAGTGATGAGCCAGCGTATTCGTGAAATGTCAGATAACGATCCGCGCGTCGTGGCGCTGGTCATTCGCCAGTGGATGAGTAACGATCATGAGTAATGCCCTTACCGGTACCGATAAAAGCGTCATCCTGCTGATGACCATTGGCGAAGATCGCGCGGCTGAGGTATTTAAACACCTTTCCACGCGCGAAGTTCAGGCGCTCAGTACAGCGATGGCGAACGTACGCCAGATCTCCAACAAACAGTTGACGGAAGTGCTGGCCGAGTTTGAGCAAGAAGCAGAACAATTTGCCGCGCTGAATATCAACGCCAACGAATATCTGCGCTCCGTGCTGGTGAAAGCGCTGGGCGAGGAACGCGCCTCCAGCCTGCTGGAAGATATTCTGGAAACCCGCGATACCACCAGCGGCATTGAAACGCTCAACTTTATGGAGCCACAAAGCGCCGCCGACCTTATCCGCGACGAGCATCCACAGATTATCGCCACCATTCTGGTGCACCTCAAACGGGGCCAGGCCGCCGATATTCTGGCGCTGTTCGACGAGCGTTTACGTCACGACGTGATGCTGCGTATCGCCACCTTCGGCGGCGTGCAGCCTGCCGCGCTGGCAGAACTGACCGAGGTACTGAACGGTCTGCTCGATGGTCAGAACCTCAAGCGCAGCAAAATGGGCGGCGTGAGAACGGCAGCAGAAATTATCAACCTGATGAAAACTCAGCAGGAAGAAGCGGTTATTACCGCCGTACGCGAATTCGACGGCGAGCTGGCACAGAAAATTATCGACGAGATGTTCCTGTTCGAAAACCTGGTGGACGTCGACGATCGCAGTATCCAGCGCCTGTTGCAGGAAGTGGATTCCGAATCACTGCTGATTGCCCTGAAAGGTGCCGAACAGCCGCTACGCGAGAAGTTCCTGCGCAACATGTCGCAACGTGCTGCCGATATTCTGCGCGACGACCTTGCCAACCGCGGCCCGGTGCGTTTGTCGCAGGTGGAAAACGAACAGAAAGCCATTCTGCTTATTGTGCGTCGTCTGGCGGAAACCGGCGAGATGGTGATAGGCAGCGGCGAGGATACCTATGTCTAACGAACTGCCGTGGAAAGTCTGGACTCCGGACGACCTCGCCCCACCGATGGCGGAGTTTGTACTGGCCGACCACAGCGAAACGCCGCTGTCAGAAGAAGCTGAAGAGCCACAGCTTTCCGCAGAGCAACAGCTTGAACAGCAGCTCGCACAGCTGCAAATGCAGGCCCATGAGCAAGGGTATAACGCGGGGCTGGCGGAAGGTCGACAGAAAGGTCACGAACAAGGCTATCAGGAAGGTCTGAGCCAGGGGCTGGAGCAAGGCCAGAACCAGGCGCGAGCACAGCATGCGCCGATCCATGCCCGCATGCAGCAGCTGGTGAGTGAGTTTCAGAATACGCTGGACGCGCTGGATAGCGTCATTGCCTCGCGACTGATGCAAATGGCGCTGGAAGCTGCGCGTCAGGTGATTGGTCAGACGCCAATCGTGGATAACGCGGCGCTGATTAAGCAAATCCAACAGTTATTGCAACAGGAACCGCTGTTTAGCGGTAAGCCTCAGCTGCGCGTACATCCGGACGATCTCCAGCGTGTAGAGGAGATGCTCGGTGCCACTCTCAGCCTGCACGGCTGGAGGCTGCGCGGCGACCCGACTCTGCATCACGGCGGCTGTAAAGTCTCCGCCGACGAAGGCGATCTGGATGCCAGCGTCGCCACACGCTGGCAAGAACTCTGCCGTCTGGCAGCGCCAGGAGTCGTGTAATGACCACTCGCCTGACTCGCTGGCTCAATACCCTGGACAACTTCGAAGAGAAAATGTCACTGCTGCCTGCGGTGCGTCGTTATGGTCGCCTGACCCGCGCAACCGGGCTGGTGCTGGAGGCCACGGGGTTACAGCTGCCGCTCGGTGCCACCTGCGTCATTGAACGCCAGGACGGCAACGAAACCCAGGAGGTCGAAAGCGAAGTCGTGGGCTTTAACGGTCAACGTCTGTTTCTGATGCCGCTCGAAGAGGTCGAAGGCGTTCTGCCCGGCGCGCGCGTATACGCGAAGAACATTGCCGGAGAAGGTCTGCAAAGCGGGAAGCAATTACCGCTTGGCCCTGCTCTGCTGGGTCGTGTGCTGGACGGTAGCGGCAAACCGCTCGACGGACTGCCCGCCCCGGATACCACCGAAACCGGCGCATTGATTACACCGCCGTTTAACCCGCTGCAACGGACCGCAATTGAACACGTCCTGGATACCGGCGTACGCCCCATCAACGCATTGTTAACCGTTGGCCGCGGCCAGCGTATGGGGCTTTTCGCAGGTTCCGGCGTCGGTAAAAGCGTCCTGCTCGGCATGATGGCGCGCTATACCCAGGCCGATGTTATCGTCGTGGGTCTGATTGGCGAGCGTGGTCGCGAAGTTAAAGATTTTATTGAAAATATTCTCGGCGCTGACGGTCGCGCACGCTCGGTAGTGATTGCCGCTCCGGCGGACGTCTCGCCGCTGTTACGTATGCAAGGCGCGGCCTACGCCACGCGCATCGCCGAAGATTTTCGCGATCGCGGACAGCATGTATTGCTGATTATGGACTCCCTCACCCGCTACGCGATGGCACAACGTGAGATAGCCCTGGCGATCGGCGAGCCACCGGCAACCAAAGGTTATCCACCCTCAGTATTCGCTAAGTTACCGGCGCTGGTCGAACGGGCCGGTAACGGTATCCACGGCGGCGGTTCAGTCACCGCGTTTTATACGGTACTGACCGAGGGTGACGACCAACAGGACCCGATTGCCGATTCCGCGCGCGCGATTCTGGACGGTCACATTGTGCTGTCTCGTCATCTGGCCGAGGCGGGTCACTATCCGGCCATCGATATTGAAGCCTCGATCAGCCGCGCCATGACCGCGCTCATTAGTGAAAAACACTATGCACGGGTGCGTAACTTTAAACAGTTGCTGTCCAGCTTCCAGCGTAACCGTGATCTGGTCAGCGTGGGGGCGTATGCCAAAGGCAGCGATCCGATGCTGGATAAAGCCATCGCCTTATGGCCGCAGCTGGAAGCATTCTTACAGCAAGGTATTTTTGAACGGGCTGACTGGGAAGATTCTCTACAAGCTTTGGAACTGATTTTCCCTGGTGTGTGATTAAGCAGGAGAGCATAGGTCATGGCACAACATGGTGCATTAGCAACATTGAAAGACCTGGCTGAAAAAGAGGTAGATGACGCTGCTGTCTTATTGGGAGAGATGCGTCGTGGCTGTCAGCAGGCGGAAGAGCAGTTGAAAATGCTGATCGATTATCAGCATGAGTATCGCAACAATCTGAACAACGACATGGGCCAGGGTATTACCAGCAATCGCTGGATCAATTACCAACAATTTATTCAGACGCTGGAAAAAGCGATTGAGCAACATCGCCAACAGCTCAATCAATGGACACAGAAAGTAGACCAGGCATTGAACAGTTGGCGCGACAAAAAACAACGATTACAGGCGTGGCAGACGTTGCAGGACAGACAAACCTCGGCGGCGTTACTGGCCGAAAACCGTCTGGATCAGAAAAAAATGGATGAATTTGCTCAGCGCGCAGCTATGAGGAAACCCGAATGATTACTTTACCCCAACTGATTACCACCGACACCGATGTAGCCGCAGGTCTTCAGTCAGGCAAAGCGGTAGATTCACCCGAGGATTTTTTAGCGCTGCTGGCTGGCGCATTAGGTGCGGGCGACGCACAAGGTAAAGATGCCCCGCTGTCGCTTGCCGATTTAAAAGCGGCTGGCAGCAAGCTGCAAAAAGGGTTGCTGCAAAAAAATGGCGATGCCACACCGTCGGTCAAATTAACCGATCTGCTGGCGCAACAGGAGCTGCAAACCGAGACTTCTCTTGCCGACATGACTGACGCTCAGCAACTGTTGTCCGCTCTCACGCCTTCACTGAAAGCGAATGCCCTGACGACACTGGGCAAAGTCGCTCAGCAGGACGAAAAAAACACTACGCTGAGTGATGACGATCTCGCCAACCTGAGCGCGTTGTTCGCCATGCTGCCAGGACAACCACTGGCTACGCCTGCCGTCGACAGCGCACCAGCCCCTGTTGATGCGGCGCTTTCCGCATTGTCACGAGGCGCGGTACACGGCGCGGCGACTGATAATGCAGACGAATTACTGCCGGGCGATGCCAAAAAAGGCAAAGCGGATGTCACGATTGCTGGCGGTGGTGCTAATCAGGCAAACAATCCAACATTAACCCCGCTGACGGCAGCAGTGAACGCCAGAGCTGAAATCGACAGCACCCCGTCACCGACCAGCATTGGCATGACTGCGGCCCCGCTAAGTGGTCCACAAACACACGCACAACCGTTACCGACGGCCGCGCCGGTGTTAAGCGCTCCGTTAGGTAGCCATGAATGGCAGCAATCGCTGAGCCAGCACGTCACCTTGTTCACGCGCCAGGGCCAGCAAAGCGCAGAGCTGCGTCTGCATCCGCAGGACCTGGGTCAGGTACATATTTCGCTCAAGCTGGACGATAACCTCGCACAGTTACAAATGGTTTCACCGCACAGTCACGTGCGCGCCGCACTGGAAGCCGCATTACCGATGCTGCGTACACAGTTGGCTGAAAGCGGGATCCAACTGGGGCAAAGCAACATCAGCAGTGAAAGCTTCGCTGGCCATCAGCAGTCTTCCGGACAGCAACAGCAGTCTGGTCGCGCTCAAGGACAAGACATTTTTGCCGCTGAAGATGACGCAATACTGGCAACCCCAGCCTCGCTGCAAGCCGCTGCCCGCGGCGATGGCGCAGTAGACATCTTCGCCTAACGCCAGAGGTAGCATGATTATCCGCGTCTTTTCCACGCTTTGTCGTGGACAGGACACGGGATAATCAGCCCATAAGCTGTACCGAAACAGGAAGCCCGTATCTGATGACTGACTCCGCGATTAACAAAAAAAGTAAACGCGCTATTTGGATCCCTCTGCTGGTATTAATTACCCTCGCCGCCTGCGCAACTGCAGGTTATAGCTACTGGCGCATGCAGCAGCAGCCTTCCGCCAGCGTCAAAGCGGAACCGGCTCCACCGCCAGCCCCGGTGTTCTTTGCGCTGGATACCTTTACCGTCAATCTGGGTGATGCAGACCGTGTGCTGTATATCGGTATCACACTGCGCATGAAAGATGAGGCGACACGTTCACGTCTTAACGAATATCTGCCGGAAGTGCGCAGCCGCTTGCTGCTGCTATTTTCTCGTCAGAATGCGGCCACACTCGCCACCGAGGAAGGTAAGCAACAGCTGATTACCGCCATCAAAGAGACGCTGGCGACTCCGCTTGTTGTTGGGCAACCGAAACAGGTTGTCACCGACGTTCTTTATACAGCTTTTATTCTGCGGTAAAGACATGGGCGACAGTATTCTTTCTCAGGCAGAAATCGACGCATTGCTGAACGGCGATAGCGAAACCAAAGACGAACCCATTTCAGGTATCGCAAAAGAAAGCGATATTCGTCCTTATGATCCCAACACTCAGCGTCGCGTGGTACGTGAGCGTTTACAGGCGTTGGAGATCATTAACGAACGCTTCGCGCGCCAGTTCCGTATGGGGTTATTTAACCTGTTGCGCCGTAGCCCAGATATTACCGTGGGGGCGATCCGTATCCAGCCTTACCACGAATTTGCGCGCAACTTGCCGGTTCCGACCAACCTGAACTTAATCCACCTGAAGCCGCTGCGCGGTACGGGTCTGGTGGTGTTCTCACCAAGTCTGGTATTTATCGCCGTAGACAACCTGTTCGGTGGTGACGGTCGTTTCCCGACGAAAGTGGAAGGCCGCGAATTTACGCACACGGAACAGCGCGTTATCAACCGCATGCTGAAGCTGGCGCTGGAAAGCTACAGCGACGCGTGGAAGGCCATCAACCCGCTGGAAGTGGAATACGTCCGTTCCGAGATGCAGGTGAAATTTACCAATATCACCACCTCCCCGAACGACATTGTGGTGAACACCCCGTTCCACGTTGAAATTGGCAACCTGACCGGTGAATTTAACATCTGTCTGCCATTCAGCATGATTGAGCCGTTGCGTGAGCTGCTGGTGAATCCGCCGCTGGAAAACTCGCGTAATGAAGATCAGAACTGGCGCAATAATCTGGTGCGTCAGGTTCAGCATTCTGAGCTGGAGCTGGTGGCAAACTTTGCCGACATTCCGCTGCGGCTATCCCAGATTTTAAAACTGAAACCCGGCGATGTACTGCCGATTGAAAAACCCGACCGCATTATTGCTCATGTGGACGGCGTGCCTGTGCTGACCAGCCAGTATGGCACTGTAAACGGTCAGTATGCGTTACGCGTAGAACATCTGATAAACCCGATTTTGAATTCGCTGAATGAGGAACAGCCCAAATGAGTGATATGAATAATCCGTCCGATGAGAACACTGGCGCATTGGACGATCTGTGGGCTGACGCGTTAAACGAGCAAAAAACCACGCCCACCAAAAGTGCGGCCGATGCGGTATTCCAGCAGTTAGGTGGCGGCGACGTCAGCGGTGCTTTGCAGGACATCGACCTGATCATGGACATTCCGGTCAAACTGACCGTCGAACTGGGCCGTACCCGCATGACCATCAAAGAGCTGCTGCGCCTGACGCAGGGGTCGGTTGTCGCACTGGATGGTCTGGCAGGCGAACCGCTGGATATCCTGATCAACGGTTATCTGATTGCCCAGGGCGAAGTCGTCGTGGTCGCGGATAAATACGGTGTGCGTATCACTGACATTATCACCCCGTCTGAACGTATGCGCCGTCTGAGCCGTTAATCATGAATACCCAGGCTACCGTTTCTCAACCCGCCGCCGTTCCCGGTTCACCGCTGGTGCAGGTAAGCGGCGCGCTGCTCGGGATCATCGTCTTGATCCTGGCGGTGGCCTGGGTCATTAAACGTCTGGGATTTGCCCCCAAAAGTGCCGGTACTCGCGGGCTGAAAGTCGCAGCCAGCACCTCATTGGGTCCACGTGAGCGCGTGGTGATTGTCGAGGTCGAAGATGCCCGTCTGGTACTGGGTGTCACAGCCTCGCAGATTAACGTCCTGCACACCCTGCCCCCGGCACCTGCCGATGCAGAAGAAAAAACGGCCTCCCCTGCGGATTTCCAGGCCATGATGAAGAGTTTGCTTAAGCGTCCTGGGAGATCCTGATGCGCCGTTTGTTATCCCTCACGCTGGCAGGCTTGTGGCTTTTCAGTCCCGTTGCCCTCGCCCAACTCCCGGGTCTGGTTAGTCAGCCGTTGCCGGGCGGCGGACAAAGCTGGTCTTTGCCCGTGCAGACACTGGTGTTCATCACCTCGCTGACGTTCCTGCCTGCAATTTTGCTGATGATGACCAGCTTCACCCGCATCATCATTGTTTTCGGTCTCCTGCGAAATGCGCTGGGTACCCCCTCTGCACCACCTAACCAGGTGCTACTGGGCCTGGCGCTCTTTTTGACCTTTTTCATCATGTCGCCAGTGATCGATAAAATCTACGTCGACGCATATCAACCGTTCAGCGAAGAGAAGATCTCCATGCAGGAAGCTATGGAGAAAGGCGCCCAGCCGCTGCGTGAGTTTATGTTGCGCCAGACCCGTGAAGCCGATCTGGCCCTCTTCGCGCGCTTAGCAAACAGCGGTCCATTACAGGGACCAGAAGCCGTGCCGATGCGAATTTTGCTACCCGCTTATGTCACCAGTGAGTTGAAAACAGCATTCCAGATAGGTTTTACCATTTTTATTCCGTTTCTGATTATCGACCTGGTGATCGCCAGCGTACTGATGGCGCTCGGGATGATGATGGTACCGCCAGCCACAATCGCGTTGCCGTTTAAGCTGATGCTGTTTGTGTTGGTAGACGGTTGGCAGCTACTTGTCGGCTCGCTGGCACAAAGCTTTTACAGTTAGAGGCGCGAAATGACTCCTGAATCGGTCATGATGATGGGCACAGAGGCGATGAAAGTCGCCCTGGCCCTTGCTGCGCCTTTGCTGTTGGTCGCTCTCGTCACAGGTCTTATCATCAGTATTCTGCAGGCGGCGACCCAGATTAACGAAATGACGCTGTCCTTCATTCCCAAAATTGTCGCGGTGTTTATTGCCATCATTGTTGCTGGCCCGTGGATGCTTAACCTGCTGCTCGACTACGTGCGTACGCTGTTCAGCAATATCCCCTATATCATCGGGTAGACAACGTTATGTTGCAGGTGACCAGCGTTGAGTGGCTCCACTGGCTGAATTTATACTTCTGGCCTTTGCTGCGCATACTGGCGCTCATCTCAACGGCCCCCATCCTCAGTGAACGAGCCATCCCCAAACGGGTAAAGCTGGGGCTGGGGTTGATGATAACCGTCGTTATCGCCCCGTCAATTCCCGCCGTTGACGTCCCCATCTTTTCGATCGGCGCACTATGGCAGGCAATGCAACAAATCCTGATCGGTATCGCTTTAGGCTTCACCATGCAGTTTGCGTTTGCCGCGGTACGTACCGCCGGGGAATTAATTGGCCTGCAAATGGGCCTTTCCTTCGCGACGTTCTTCGATCCCGGTAGCCGTCTGAATATGCCGGTTCTGGCACGACTGATCGACATGCTCGCCATGCTGCTGTTCCTGACCT
Organism: Citrobacter sp. Cf087; assembly: GCF_030334285.1. Taxonomy (NCBI): domain Bacteria; kingdom Pseudomonadati; phylum Pseudomonadota; class Gammaproteobacteria; order Enterobacterales; family Enterobacteriaceae; genus Citrobacter; species Citrobacter sp. Cf087. Next base: position 690,085 of record NZ_JAOWED010000031.1, on the reverse strand, counting down.
TTAACGGTCATTTATGGCTGATTTCGCTGCTGGTAGATACTTTTCATACTCTGCCCATCGGTGGCAATCCGGTGAACAGCAATGCGTTTCTCGCGCTGGCACGGGCGGGCAGCCTGATTTTCCTCAACGGGCTAATGCTGGCCCTGCCGGTAATGACGCTGCTACTCACGCTGAACCTCGCACTTGGTTTGTTAAATCGCATGGCGCCACAGCTGTCGGTTTTCGTCATCGGCTTTCCTCTCACTCTGACCGTAGGTATTTCACTAATGGCGGCGCTAATGCCATTAATTGCGCCATTCTGCGAACGATTATTCAGTGAGATTTTTAATTTACTGGCCGATATCGTTAGCGAAATGCCTGGAAAATAATAACCCTTAATTTTTATCCTGTTTTACTAAGGATTGTCCTAATTTTAAAAAGTGACAACATCCACCAGGATATCTCTGTCGCGGCTTATTTGTTTTTGCCTCACTCACATAACGCAACATTCACTTTACTTTAAGATGTTTCCTGGCAAATTATACGCAACTTTACGGGATAGTAAATTCGCCTGAAAAACAGCGAAAGCGTCATCTTGGGTCGTTATTATTCCGTTTAGTTGTGATGAAATAATCAGGTAAGGGGAATTATCGTTACGCATTGAGTGAGGGTATGCCATGTCAACGATTATTATGGATTTATGCAGTTACACCCGACTAGGGTTAACCGGGTATCTGGTAAGTCGGGGAGTGAAAAAAAGGGAAATCAACAACATTTCCAACGTTGATGAACTCAGTCTCGCCTGTGTCTCTCAACAACCCGCTGTGGTGTTTATTAATGAGGACTGCTTTATCCACGATCCTGCTAATAGCCAGCAAATAAAGCAAATCATTAATCAGCATCCCAGCACATTATTTATTGTGTTTATGGCAATTGCCAACGTGCATTTTGATGAATATCTACTCGTCAGAAAAAACTTATTGATTAGTTCTAAATCGATTAAACCTGACTCACTGGATAAACTACTTGGCGATATTCTGAAAAAAGAAGTAGATATTGCTATTGATGTGAATCTGCCGACATTATCATTAAGTCGAACCGAATCCAGCATGCTGCGTATGTGGATGGAGGGTCAGGGAACAATACAGATATCGGATCAAATGAATATCAAAGCCAAGACGGTGTCATCCCATAAGGGGAATATAAAACGAAAGATTAAGACGCATAATAAGCAAGTTATCTATCACGTTGTGAGGCTTACGGATAACGTCACCAATGGTATCTTTGTGAATATGCGCTAAGACGTTCTGACTGGTGGCGACTCCACCAGTCAGAATCAAACAGCGGAACTCATCTCACTCCACTTTTTCCACAAAGATACCATCCTGATGACCTGATTCATTAAAGAACCAGATACCGAGCGGGTAGTCTTCCAGCGAAACCAGGTACATGGTGCCTTCACTAAACTCTTCGATTGCCAGTACCACGCCCGGTCGACGAGGACCGCCGTCCGTTTTGACTGTGACCCGATCATTCACCTTCATAGTTTTCCTCCTGTGGCTTTGTGCCAGTGTAGAACAAATTCCTTTTTCTGGCAGCGCTCTGCACGCGCGATTGCGGGTTTTATCGACGGTCTATACTTAAGTTGTGCGTATCTGATGTTTGGGTACGCTCCCCCGGTATCCTTAACGGTTGAGAGGTATGAGGATGAAAACCGCGAAAGAGTACAGCGATACGGCCAAACGTGAAGTCAGCGTCGATGTCGACGCGCTGCTAAAGGCAATCAACGAAATCTGCGAGAGTGAAATTCATCGCAGCCAGGATGACCCGGAGCGCGTTAGCGTCGACGGCCGAGATTACCATACATGGCATGAACTGGCCGACGCGTTCGAGCTTGATATCCATGACTTTAGCGTATCGGAGATCAATCGCTGACTGAGGGCGAAAAAAATCCCGGCCCTTATCGGGTCGGGATCAAGCTTGCTTATGCAAGAAGCACTTGTAAATTCGTTACACCAGAAAATCTGATGTGAACCAAACCTTATCTGCAATTTTTTTGCCTGACAAGTAAATAATTCTCACAAAAATGATAAATATAACTAATGGGTGAGAGATCACCAGGTTACGGTCGAGTCAAATGTTCAGGCATCCTGACAGAGCTGTCTTCGCTCGCCCGGCACCACCAGTTCATCTTCACGGAATGCTTCCCGTTTAACGCCAAAGCCGTCGTACCAGCGACACTCCACCATTCCGCTGGCATACCCGGTAACGATCATACGTGGGCCACCCTCTTTGGAGGTGACTTCCTCACTGACAGAAAAGACCATACCTGCCTCCTGTATCAAGAGAAACCTTTACACCTTAGATGACAAAGAGGCGTTTTGCATAATCAGTCCTGTAACAATTAGTGCGAAACTCCGCGCAGTCTGGCGACAGCTTTCACCAGCAGAACGACAATCCCACCGATGATAAAGCCGAGCACCAGGTTAAGCAGGGTCGGAAGCATTAGCGAAATCAATGTACTTTGCTGTTGAGCAAAATGTTCAATCGCATGATGCAGCGGTGATATTCCGTGTACCACAATACCGCCCCCCACCAAAAACATCGCCAATGTACCGACCACAGAAAGTGTTTTCATCAGCCAGGGAGCAACCACCAACAACCCTTTCCCCAGCGACTGGGCAAGTTGGCTACGTTTTTCTGCCAGCCAGTACCCGATGTCGTCAAGCTTAACGATAATCCCGACCAGGCCATACACGCCCACAGTCACCACTAACGCGATACCCGATAACACCAACACCTGATTCAGCAAAGGTGCATCCGCTACAATACCCAGCGTAATCGCAACAATCTCGGCAGACAAAATGAAGTCAGTACGTATTGCCCCTTTGATTTTATCTTTCTCAAAGGTGAGTGGATCCTGTGCGGCCAGAGCAGCCAGACGCTGCTGACGCTCTTCCGGGCTTTCTTTGTGCTTACGCGCCTCCAGGGTATGCAGAACCTTTTCTACCCCTTCAAAACAGAGAAACGCCCCACCTACCATTAATAATGGGGTGATCGCCCAGGGAATAAATGCGCTTATCAATAGCGCCAACGGTACAAGGATAACTTTGTTTACAAACGACCCCTTCGCCACGCTCCAGACCACCGGGAGTTCACGGTTCGCCCGCACGCCCGATACCTGCTGCGCATTAAGCGACAAGTCATCTCCCAGCACGCCCGCGGTTTTTTTCGCGGCCAATTTTCCCATCACTGATATATCATCCAGCAGCGTGGCGATATCATCGAGTAAGGTTAGTAAGCTACTTCCTGCCAAAATTTTGACCCTCAATATTATTTTTTTGCAGTCATAAGTATGAAGTAAAACACGCCATGCTGAAACTGACCTTTCTGGTCAACAAGTTTTTAACATCGACACGTAATTATAAATCTCGCCAGTAAGATAGTTTTGACGTTTACTATGTTGCACCTTTTTATTTCTACCGTGAGGGATTATGCGTTTCAGGCAATTGTTACCGCTTTTCAGTGCGCTATTCGCGCTGTACATCATTTGGGGTTCCACGTACTTCGTTATTCGCATTGGTGTTGAAAGCTGGCCGCCGTTAATGATGGCAGCCGTACGTTTTCTCTCTGCGGGAATTTTATTAACAAGTTTTTTACTTATTCGCGGGCATAAGCTCCCCCCCTTACGCTTAATCCTGAACGCCGCGTTAATTGGTATCCTGCTGCTGGCTGTGGGTAATGGACTGGTCACCGTCGCAGAACATCAAAATGTCCCTTCCGGTATTGCCGCCGTGGTGGTCGCCACCGTCCCGCTATTTACGCTGTGTTTTAGCCACTTTTTTGGCATCAAAACGCGCAAACTGGAATGGTTGGGAATAGCGATTGGGCTCGCAGGGATCATCATGCTGAACAGCGGAGGCAATTTAAGTGGCAATCCGTGGGGCGCTATTTTAATCCTGATCGGTTCGATAAGCTGGGCGTTTGGCTCGGTGTACGGTTCACGCATTACGCTGCCCGTTGGCATGATGGCCGGAGCCATTGAAATGTTAGCAGCCGGTATTGTGCTGATGTGCGCATCGTTACTCTCCGGGGAAAAACTGACCACCATGCCAACATTTTCCGGCTTTATGGCGGTGGCTTACCTGGCCCTGTTTGGCTCCATTATTGCCATTAATGCGTATATGTTCTTGATCCGCAATGTCAGCCCGGCGCTAGCCACCAGCTACGCCTACGTCAATCCGGTTGTTGCGGTGCTGTTAGGTACCGGTCTGGGGGGAGAAAGACTGGCCCCTATCGAATGGCTGGCGCTCGGCGTGATCGTGTTTGCTGTGGTGCTGGTAACATTGGGGAAATACCTGTTCCCTGTTAAAGCGGATGCCGTCGCGAGTTCGTCGGAAAAAACATTACAGTAAATGAATACCGAGAGTGTCGATCTGCGCGGTGTCGCCACCGCCGCAGATCCACTCGCTGACACGTTCAGATAACGCTTCATCATCCAGCTTTTCGCGACCACGCAGGGCGCACTCCCAGACAATCAGTACGCGCCAGCCAAGAGCCTGCAATTTTTCACAATCCCGCGCATCGCGTTGGACATTTTTGCCTATTTTTTCCAGCCAGAATTCCGTTCGTGTCGCGGGGACTTTAAACAAATAGCAATTGTGGTGGTGCCAGAAACAACCGTGAGTAAAAATCACACAATGATAATCATCCACCACAAAATCGGGGCGACCGGGTAACGTCGCATCCTGCACGCGAAACGTTACCCCCTGCTCTGTCAGCACGCTGGCAAGGCGTTTTTCAATTGCGGTATCGCGGGTGGCTATCGCCCGCATATTTTTACTGCGTGTTGCTTTATCGTGAACGTCTGCCATGCAGGTTCTCTTTCTCGCGAATAGCAACTGCCTGCCTGATTTTTGGCTCCAGCAGCCTGGCCACCGCCGCAAATGCCGGAACGACCACCGAATTACCAAACTGGCGATAAGCCTGAGTATCTGACACGGGGATCCTGAACTGATAGCCTTGCGGAGATTCAAACCCCATCAGGCGCGCGCACTCTCTGGGCGTAAGTCTGCGAGGGCGGTGTCTCTGATTCTGAGGATCGTCAAAATCTTTTTCACCCAGCGCCATATCCCAGCCACGGTCAATCAGAATCTCCGCCCCATCCTTATAATAACGCGCAGATAATGTGCGCGTTACGCTATCAGGGTTACCGGGATACACCATGCCATAGCCAAATCCATTTCCCCGCGCCTGATGCTTTTTCGCATAGCGGTAGAGGTATTTCCACAGCACCGGCGTCAGCACATATTTCGCATCGACGGTCGGCTCAAGCAGTTCCGCCAGCGTAGTACGCCGCTGCGGATAACGCGTGACAATATCCCGCAGCGTGAAGTCTGATTTCAAATTCAGATCGCGTCGGAAGCCGACAAGCACGATACGTTCGCGATGTTGAGGCAAAAAATGTTGCCCATCGATAATTTTCGGATCGTCCGGACCGTTATCTGCCGCATCTGCCACGTCATACCCCAGCTCGTCCAGCGTCTGCATAATGATGCGAAACGTTTTGCCTTGATCGTGACTCTTCAGGTTTTTGACGTTTTCGAGCACAAATATTGCAGGTCGACGAGCGTCGATAATGCGCACCACGTCAAAAAAGAGTGTGCCTTGTGTATCACAGGCAAAACCGTGGGCCCGCCCTAACGCATTTTTCTTTGACACCCCGGCCAGGGAGAAGGGCTGACAAGGAAATCCCGCCAGCAGTACATCATGTTCTGGAATGTGCTGGCGAATATGTTCTGCCGCCTGCTGGTCGCTCACCCCATCCTGATGGCTCAGCGTGACATCACGAATATCTTCATTAAAGTGATGCTGGAAGGGATCGCAATAGTTGTTCGCTTTGTAGGTACGCACCGCATGCTTGTTCCACTCGCTGGTAAACACGCACTGCCCACCAATTGCCTCAAAGCCGCGACGAATCCCGCCAATGCCGGCAAACAGATCGATAAATCGAAAGGCATAATGCGGATGATGCGCAGGTGGCGTCGGCAGCAAGGAATTCAGATAAGTAAACTCATTGTCGCTGAGGCGATGCCATGTTTCGTTCGCCACCACTCGCTTAAAGATGGCCGGACTCCAGCGGTTCTCGCCAACACCGTTCAGATAAGCAACCAGGGTTTTCACGTCATATATTTCAAGCAACTTAGCCAAAATCACCTGCGCGGCGGCCTTGTTATCATCTGTCATCGGGTTCATGGAGCCTGCTACTGAAAAATTATCCTGCATACATTTAACCGGCCGAAATGGATAACCGACAGATTAACATAAAATAGTGTGGTTGACGTTGCGGCTGTACTGGCGACTAACGTGCTTTAAAGGGTTGAATCGCGTCAAGATCCAGCATTTCATACTCTCCTTTTAACTCCGCACTCAGCTTCGCCATATACGTCAGTAAGAAGTCAGCATTATGCTGCGCTAAATGTCGTCCTTGTTCAGTTTGCATCGTCGACGGCAACGTCAATAACTTGGTCTGGAAGTGATCGAGCGCGTACTGTTTGTCATCAAGGCCACGCTGGCGGGCAAACGGATCTTCCGCATCAAATAGCGCCACGCCTAACGCACCAGACACAGCAAATACGCGCGCTAGACCGATAGCCCCCAGCGCCTCAAGCCGGTCCGCATCCTGCACGATTTTCGCTTCAAGGGTTTCTGGTGCAATTTTGGCGCTAAAACTGTGCGCCTCAATGGCATGGCACACGGCAGGTATTCTTTGTTGTGGAAAATCCGGAAAATCGCGTATCAAAATGCGACGCGTTTCCAGAGCTGCCAGTACCGACGAACGATGACGCTCAGGATGGTTCTTTGGCAGGCTGACGAGATCATGGAAGTAGCACGCGGTCAACACCACTAGCCAGTCTACAGTAGCATCTGTACTCAGCTTTTGCGCCGTCATCCACACACGACGAAAGTGAAAGATGTCATGCGCAGCATCTTGTCCGGAATGGTTATCAGCTAACCAAGCTTCAAATTGCGACTGCCAGTCGTGCAGTTTCATGCTATCTCCCTTTGTAGAAAGAAAATCACCTTAGCAACAATTTTCATTGCAAACCACTGCCTGCCCCATTACATAATTAACTTTTATTATCGCACCAAAAACAAAATCCACATGAATTTATAGAAACCATAATATCAATATCAACAACCATATTATATGAATAACAAAAACAAATACTCCGCACAAATAAAATTCAAGTTTCAAATAAATAACTAGATATACATAAAATATTGATTAAAAATGATTTATGTGACAAATAACAATTTATCAAACATATATTTTTAGTTATAAAAACACATCAATGAAACATTTAGAAATATTTTAAATACATTTGTTACATGTTATGTTTTAAATTAAATGAACTTCATAGATAGTATCCAAATGTAGTTGCTTGGATAGTACTACATATTCATTTTAATTATCATGCAAAGGGAATACATAATGAAAAGAAAAGTATTGGCACTGCTTCTCCCTGCTTTATTAGCTGCAGGCGCAGCAAATGCGGCTGAAATCTATAATAAAAACGGCAATAAACTGGATCTGTATGGAAAAGTCGATGGTCTGCGTTATTTCTCTGATAACCCTGGCGACGATGGCGATCAGACCTATGCCCGTCTGGGTTTTAAGGGCGAAACACAGATCAACGACATGCTGACCGGTTATGGTCAGTGGGAATACAACATTAAGGCCAATACTGCTGAAGGTGAAGGCGCAAATGCTGCAACTCGTCTGGCCTTTGCCGGTTTAGGTTTTGGCCAGAACGGTACCTTCGACTACGGTCGTAACTACGGCGTCGTCTACGATGTAGAAGCCTGGACAGATATGCTGCCGGAATTTGGCGGTGACACCTACACCCAGACCGACGTGTATATGACCGGTCGTACCAATGGCGTGGCCACTTACCGTAATAATGGTTTCTTTGGTCAGGTTGATGGCCTGAACTTTGCTTTGCAGTATCAAGGCAATAATGAAGATGGTGGTTCAGGCGAAGGTACCGGTAATGGTAAAGGTCGGGACCTGACACGTGAGAACGGCGACGGTTTCGGTATGTCCACCTCTTATGACTTCGACTTCGGTTTAAGTCTTGGCGCTGCATACTCCAGTTCTGACCGTTCTAACAATCAAGTTGCTGAAGGTCGCAATGATCGTAGCTACACCAGTAAATATGCTGGTGGTGAAACAGCAGATGCATGGACTGTTGGCGCGAAATATGACGCTAACAACGTATACCTGGCTGCAATGTATGCCGAAACCCGCAATATGACCGCTTATGGTGATGACAAAGGCGGTATCGCCAACAAAACGCAGAACTTCGAAGTTGTTGCACAATACCAGTTTGACTTTGGTTTGCGCCCGTCCGTTGCATTCCTGCAATCTAAAGGTGTCGACTTAGGTGGCTGGGATCACCATAGCAATGGCACCCCACGCTACACCGACAAAGATCTGGTCAAATATGTTGAAGTGGGTATGACTTACTACTTCAACAAAAACATGTCCACCTACGTTGACTATAAAATCAACCTGCTGGACGAAGACGACAGCTTCTATGAAAGCAATGGTATCGCAACTGACGACATCGTTGCCGTTGGTTTAGTCTACCAGTTCTAATTACGACAAAAATACGCAAGCCCGCTTCATACCAAGCGGGCTTTTTCACCGCACAGGGATAAGCTCTGCTAACAGCGCCAGATATCCGACACTCTTTTAGAATTAATGCGGGGAAGATTTTGAAAAAATATTGATAACCAGAACCCCAGCGCAAATCAGGAACATGCCTGCGATCGCCGGGAAATCCAGCTTTTGCCCACTTACCAACCAGCCCAAAAGGCTGATTAATACGATTCCAGCACCTGACCAAATTGCGTACGCAATACCCGTTGGAATCGTCGAAAGCGTCTGAGCGAGAAGATAAAAAGCAGTGCAGTAGCACACAATGGTTGCGACAGATGGCCATAGACGTGTAAACCCGTCAGAGAACTTCATCAGGGTTGTACCTATTACTTCAGCTACAATGGCCCCGGCAAGGAAAATGTATGAATTCAAAATCTGGCCCCATGTGACAATCTAAGATAATTATCGTATCACAAAGGGTTAAGTGAGTTTATCCAAAACAAGTCGTGGGCATAACCCCAACAAATATTGCAATCTTGTCACCGTCTTGTGCGCCCGCTCATCGCTCAAAGATAACTGTCAGATTTATTCTCGAGGCTTGTTGCTAATTTCTCTAACGGCCTGGTTTCTGGGGCTATCTTCTTCTAGCATAAAAGCCAAAATAACGTTAGCTACCCTGCCCCTGGTTTAACTTTGAGCCGCAGGAAAAAAACTTGATAGAAACGAGAAAGGACAAACAACTATTCTCAGATCACAAAACTGAACGCCAGGTTGCGGTTTATGACAGAAAAGTGAAAATTTCCCCCACACTGGATCTTCCAGTATTGGGCAAATCAGAACATGATGATGGCGAGCTTTATACTAAGCGAATATACCGACACTATACCAAGTGTGACATGAGTCGTTGAAAGGAATTGAGCTAAGTGTTTGAATAGTGGCGGAGAGAGGGGGATTTGAACCCCCGGTAGAGTTGCCCCTACTCCGGTTTTCGAGACCGGTCCATTCAGCCGCTCTGGCATCTCTCCGTTTTGGCGGTTGCCATGATGCCAGGTAATTTGGCATTTTAACAGACCCCGTTCCGTCAATTTCGTTCAAGTGACGAGTTTGCGAGCAAAACGATGATTAAGTGGCCCTGGAAAGAGCAAGAAACAACCCGGAGTGACGACTGGCCGTGGGACGACGCCCAGGCTATTCCTCTTCTGGTGAATCTCACCGAGCAAGAACAAGCCAGACTTATCGCCCTGGCCGAGCGCTTTTTACAGCAAAAAAGATTGGTAGCGCTTCAGGGGTTTGAACTTGACCCACTGAAAAGTGCGCGCATTGCGCTGCTTTTCTGTTTGCCTGTCCTGGAATTAGGGATCGAGTGGCTCGACGGGTTTCATGAAGTTCTCATCTACCCTGCCCCGTTTGTCGTTGACGATGAATGGGAAGACGATATTGGGCTGGTGCATAATCAACGGGTTGTACAGTCCGGGCAGAGCTGGCAGCAAGGTCCGATAATCCTTAACTGGCTCGACATTCAGGATTCTTTTGATGCCTCCGGCTTTAATCTGATCATCCATGAAGTGGCACATAAGCTTGATATGCGTAATGGCGACCGCGCCAGCGGTATTCCGGCGATCCCTCTGCGAGATATTGCCGGTTGGGAGCACGACCTGTATGCCGCAATGAATAACATTCAGGATGAAATTGATCTGGTCGGTGAAACCGCGTGCAGTATAGATGCTTACGCAGCAACCGACCCGGCCGAATGCTTTGCCGTTCTTTCGGAGTATTTCTTCAGTGCTCCTGAATTATTTGCGCCACGTTTTCCGGCCTTATGGCAGCGTTTTATTCAGTTTTACCGCCAGAACCCCATGGAGCGGTTACGCGATACCCGCTAAGATGGTCATTATCGCTCACCAAATGTGCATTAACGCTGAATTTGAAGATTAATTAAGCAATTGAAATGACGCGCTAATTTTACTGTTGACACCTCATGGCGAGGTCAGTAATATGCGCCTCGTTCACACGATTCCTCTGTAGTTCAGTCGGTAGAACGGCGGACTGTTAATCCGTATGTCACTGGTTCGAGTCCAGTCAGAGGAGCCAAATTTAAGAAGCCTGCTTAGGAAACTAAGCAGGCTTTTTGCTTTTTCGGTCGCTATAAAATCCCCTCTGATAAGCACCCTGCCTGCTCCGCACCCCGTTACATGCCGCATCACAACGTTGATTAAAGTTATGTAAATGTAAATCGTTTAAACTTTGCAATTATTGTAAGTGCTAGTGATTATCATTTATTGTACGCGAGCCAAAGGAACGAGCCCTCGCTCGGTTCACTGTACGTTCCAATTACTCTGGGATATAAACGATGAATTCTCTGCCTCGCGCCGGACTGCGCCGTATCACTCTTGCCTCTTCCCTGGTCTTCTCAGTTAGCCTACCGGCTTTCGCTCAGGAAACGTTAACGCTCTATACAACCCGTGAACCGGGTCTGATCCAGCCTTTGCTTGATAGCTGGACCAAAACCAGCGGCATCAAAGTCAGTACGGTCTATATCAAGGACGGTATGCTTGAGCGCGTTAAAGCTGAAGGTAAAAATTCACCTGCCGACCTGCTGATGACCGTCGATGCCGGTAATCTCATTGATTTAGTGGAAGCGGGTGTAACTCAGCCAGTAGAGTCAGAAGCACTGAAAACCGCTATTCCGGCTAATCTGCGCGGTGCAGATAATCAGTGGTTTGCGCTATCGATGCGTGCCCGCGTGCTGTATGCCGAGAAGTCACTGCCAATCGATAACTGGCATTACGAAAAACTCGCCAGCCCTGAGTACAAAGGTAAAGTCTGTATTCGTTCCGGACAGCACCCGTATAACACGGCGCTGATCGCCGCAATGATTGCTCATCACGGCGAAGCAAAGACCGAAGAATGGCTGCGCGGTGTGAAAGCTAACCTGGCGCGTAAAGCTACTGGTGGCGATCGCGATGTTGCTCGCGATATCCTCGGCGGCATTTGCGATATTGGTCTCGCCAACTCCTATTACGTCGGCCATATGAAAAATGCCAAAGAAGGCAGCGATGCGCGTCAATGGGGCGATGCGATTAAAGTCGTTAAACCTACCTTTGAAAATGGCGGTACACACGTCAACATCAGTGGTGCAGCTGTAGCCCGCTATGCGCCAAATAAAGCCGATGCCGTTAAGCTGATGGAATATCTGGTTTCAGCACCTGCCCAGCAGCAGTATGCGAAAGCGAACTTCGAATACCCGGTACTGAAAGGCGTGACGCTTGACCCGGTTATCAACGCAACTATTGGCGAAATCGACGTCGATAAAACACCATTAACCGAAATCGTTAAATATCGTAAACAAGCTAGTCTGCTGGTAGATAAAGTTGGATTCGATCAATAAACCTCTGCAGTTTCCGACGTTACGCGGCCTGGTTTCCGGGCCGCAGTCATTATTAACGCCGCTACATCTTGGCGCACTGTGCGTAGCGCTTGGCGTTCTGACACCGATCATTGCGCTGATTTGGCAGGCTACCCAGGCCGATTTATCTCACTGGGATAATCTCCTGACGTATGTACTACCTGCCGCACTAAAAAATACCGTGCTGTTATTAGCCGGTGTCGCGGTGATGGTCGGCGTGATTGGCGTAGGCAGCGCATGGGCGGTAACGGCATGGGATTTCCCCGGACGTAAAATACTTAGCTGGGCGTTACTGTTGCCGCTGGCGATGCCGACCTACATTGTGGCCTTTGCGTGGCTTGATCTGCTGCATCCGATTGGCCCCCTGCAAACCTTTATCCGTTTTTTACTGGGTTTTGACAGCCCAAGACAGTTCCGTCTGCCAGATTTACGCTCACTTTCCGGCGCAATCATCCTACTCGGATTGGTGCTTTACCCATACGTGTATCTGACAACCCGTGCCATGTTTATTAGCCAACCGGCCCATTTACTGGAAGCCGCACGCACGCTGGGATGCAGCGCAACCGGAACCTTCTTTCGTGTTGCATTGCCCATGGCCCGTCCGGCACTGGCCGTTGGGATCAGCCTTGCACTGCTGGAAACGCTCAACGATATTGGCGCATCGGAGTTTCTCGGGGTACAGACGTTAACCGTTACCGTGTACACCACATGGATCTCGCGTTCTGATTTATCTGCCGCGGCACAAATTGCCTGCATGATGCTGATGTTTATATTCCTTATTCTGACGCTGGAATTTTATGGTCGCAGAAAACAAGGATTCAGCAGTCGCAGCCTACGGGAAATTCAACCTACGCGCGTGCAGGGCTGGCGTGGCTGGCTGCTTGGTGGCGTTATTTCACTGCCTGTCCTGCTGGGTTTTCTGGCTCCGGTTCTGTTTTTAATGTGGGAAAGCGCCAAACGCATAGGTGATGAGAATCCGCTTTCCTCTTCGTTACTATCAGCATTACAAAATACGCTATCGCTGGCGGCGGGAACCACGCTGGTGGTGGTTTGCGTCAGTATGTTAGTGGCCTGGAGCGCGCGTCATAGCGCCGCCGACAACGCCATGCCAGGATTTCGTCGCGGCGTGATGCGTCTGGCTTCTTTAGGCTATGCGGTTCCCGGCACAATTCTGGCAATTGGTTTTTTGACCCCCGCCATGGCGGTAGACCGCTGGCTGGCCGATTTACTGGATGTTCGTGGTCTGCCGCTGATGTCCGCCGGGATCCTGCTGGTAATTTGTTGTGCCATGCGATTCCAGGCGATTGCCATTGGCGCACTGGATTCTGGTCTGGGCCGTATCCCCCCCTCGCTGGAACAGGCGTCTCGTCTGTTGGGTGAGAATGGCGCGGGGACGTTTGCACGGGTCCATTTTCCCCTGCTGCGCCCAGCGTTAGTCAGCAGTGCCCTGCTGGTTTTTGCCGATGCCATGAAAGAACTGCCAACAACGTTGCTTTTGCGCCCGGTCAATTTCGAAACGCTGGCAACATTGTTGTATGCGGAAGCAGCCCGTGGAACCTATGAAGAAGGTGCTATCGCCGCGCTAATGATTGTTTTAGCTGGCACGCTACCGGTTATTTTGTTGGTGCGTCATCAAATGACTCGCCGTGGTTAAGAGAGCAACAATGTCAGAAATTGCATTACGACTCCAGGATGTACACGTTACTTATGGCAACAGCCAGCAATCGGTACTGAGCGGATTTTCAATGTCCGTACATAAAGGTGAAATCGCCTGTCTGCTGGGCGCTTCAGGCTGCGGGAAAACCACGGTGCTACGCGCAGTTGCCGGATTTGAACGCCTGCAAAACGGAGAGATCTATGTGTCACAGCGCCGTGTTGCCGGTCCCGGCATTCATCTGCCACCGGAAAAACGTCATGTTGGCATGGTCTTCCAGGAATATGCGTTATTCCCCCATCTGACCGCGCAGCAAAATGTGGCCTTTGGATTGCGTCGCATGCCGTGTGAGGAACAACAGGCCAGAGTGACTGAGCTGCTGAAAATGGTGGAGTTACACAGCCATGCCAACCGCTATCCGCATGAGCTTTCCGGCGGGCAACAACAGCGTATCGCCCTTGCGCGCGCGTTGGCGCCACATCCGGAAATCCTGTTGCTCGATGAACCCTTCTCCAGCCTTGATAAGCGCACGCGTGAACGTCTTGGCAACGAGGTACGGGATATTTTGCGCGCCGCCGGGCAAACGGCGCTGTTGGTTACCCACAGCGAACACGAAGCTCAACTAATGGCAGACCATATTGGCGTGGTAAAAATGGGGCAGTATCAAATAAAAAAAGCGCCCCATCCGACCTGAAGGTCACCAGAGTCGCCCTGAAAATTAATAATGTTTCTGTACCAGGCTGATGTTCACCGGCATACCGGAACGTCTTTCCAGTGCCTGGTTCCCACGGCTCACATCCACGTCATTCCCGCTGATAAAGGTACGCAGAGCGGGAGTGACTGGCAAAGGTACCTTTCTGTCAGACTCGTATTCCGAACGATTTCGCGACAGCGGCTCATGCACTTCCACCCAACGACTACCGTCCGGCTCTTCGCTGTATTTCACCGGTCGGTCAATTAATTGTACACGGGTCCCTACAGGCACCGTATCAAACAGGTACTTGATGTCGTCATTCCGCAAACGGATACACCCCTGGCTTACCCGCAGACCAATACCGAAATTGGCATTTGTCCCGTGAATGGCATAAAGCCTGCCGATATAAATTGCATACAGGCCCATCGGATTTTCTGGCCCGGCAGGAACAAATGCTGGCAAGCTTTCCCCGCGAGCGGCGTATTCGCGTCGGGTATTTGGCGTCGGTGTCCAGCTTGGTGCTTCCTGCTTACGCTCTACCGCCGTCACCCAGTTGCGCGGCGTTTCTCTACCCGCCTGACCAATGCCAATGGGTAAAACCTCAACCGTATTGCTGCCAGCAGGATAATAGTAAAGCCGCATCTCGGCGACGTTGATGACAATCCCCTCGCGTACGGTATCCGGTAATATCAGTTGCTGCGGCACAACCAGCGTTGAACCCGATTTAGGCAGAAAAACATCGACGCCCGGATTGGCTTCAAGCATATTGCTCAACCCCTGCCCGTACTGAGCGGCAAATGCCTCCAGCGGCTTGGTATTACCTGGTGGAATCGTAATAGTCAAAGGGCTACCCACCAGGCGACTGCCCTCTGGCGGCAGTGGATAACTCACCGCCTGCGCGCCCTGACTCGCAAGCAGCATAATGAGTGAACAAAGCAGTTTTACACGACGCATCTTTTTCCTTTCCTTCGTCGCAGCAGATATCCGTTAATTATAGCTTTTATTATCTGTTTTAGTGGGTTACGACATATTTGCGCATAAAAAAACCTCGCCAACAGGCGAGGTTCAGGTTGAGCGGTAACTACGCTTCCTTACCATCCGGAAGCTCGATGTTACTGGCGGCTAACTGCCCCATATTGTTGTACATCGCACAAGCAGCCTCAACAATAGGCATCGCCAACGCGGCCCCACTGCCTTCGCCCAAACGCATCCCCATATTCAGATATGGATCCAATTCAAGATGCGCCAGCGCGGTACGGGCGCCCTTCTCAGCGGAGAAATGTGACGGGATTAGGTAGGGTTTAATTTGTGGTGCAATCTGGCAGGCCGCCAGCGCAGCGGAATAAGAAAGAAAACCATCCAGCACGACCGGCAGGCCGCAGGAGGCCGCCCCCAACATTACCCCTGCCATGCCGACAAGATCGAACCCACCAACTTTAGCCAGCACATCGACACCGTCATGGCGATCTGGCTGATTGACGGCAATTGCCCGACGCACAACTTCTACCTTATTCCCCACCCGAGAAAGAGGAAGGTTAGCGCCAATACCCACGACTTCCTCAGCATCACTGCCGGTAAGCACGCTAACAATGGCCGCCGCAGGTGTAGTATTTGCCATACCAAGCTCACCGACACCAAACAGCGTTACGCCGTCTTTGGCCAGTTCATGGGTATAGCGAATGACTTCCAGCAACAGCTCCTCGGCCTGCGAATGGCTCATTGCCGGGCCTTCGGCTATATTGCCGCAGCCGCGTGCCACGCGCATATTCACCACGCCGGGAATAGGTTCAGCATCAATCCCCACATCTATCACATGGACCTTCGCCCCCGCCTGAGCGGCGAGGACGCAGACGCCGGTCGTTCCACGCGTCATATTGGCAGCCTGTATAGCCGTGACAACTTTAGGTGAAACGGCAACCCCTTCATCCCACACGCCGTGATCGGCGCACATCACCAGCATCGCTTTGCCATTCACATGCGGCACACCCTTCAGGCCAGGCATCCCGGCCAATTGCACGGCGAGAGATTCGAGTCGCCCCAAGCTTCCCGGCGGCTTAAGCAAGCCGTCGATATGCTGCTGCGCGCGCAGCATCGCGGCACTGTCAGGTAATGGGATCGCGCGGAGTAAAGAGGTTAAAGTCTGCATAAGGGTTCCAGTATGTGGGCTGGCTCAGAGCAGAGCCAGCAAGAAAATCAACTCGCCAAGTTCAATGGCAGCGCCCAGCGTATCGCCGGTTTGCCCACCCAACGTGCGTTTTAATAACTGCCCAAGAATAAAAATCGCCACCATTGTGACAACCAGCGCTGCCACGCCGCGCATGCCGGGAAGCAGCACGGCAGCAAGGATCGCCGCCAATCCCAACGTAACGCAGGTTTGACGCCCGGTGACTTTACCAATAAAAACGTTACCCAGCCCTTCTTCGCGGGCATAGCGATGCCGATACATCAGCAACACCGCCGTTCCTCGCCCGGCGACACATGCCGCCGCCAGCGCAGCCAGCATCGGCGTGCCACGCAAAGCCAGTTCGCTCACCACCAGCACCTTCGCCAGTAAAACGAAAATTAGCGCCAGTCCACCGTGGGTTCCCAGACGACTGTCGCGCATGATTTCCAGCATCCGCTCGCGTCGACGCGCCGAAAAAATGCCGTCACAGGTATCCGCCAGACCATCCAGATGAAATCCCCCGGTCAATAACGCCAGCGTCAGCACCGCAAAAAGGGCGGCCAACGGTATACCGCACCAGGTCTGGAGCGCCATGAAGACCAGCCCCGTCAACCCACCCAACACGACGCCAATCAGGGGGAACATCACAATACCGCGGGAATAGTGCTCGAAATCCAGTCCTTGCGACCAGCGAGCAGGAACGGGCAAGCGACTGATAAAAGAGAGCATTGCCCAGAACAACTTACTCATTTAATTTTGACTCCAATTCCTGATACCACCAGCCAGACCTCATCAGCCGCCGCCGCCAGTCGCTGGTTCACGCGTCCTGCAATATCACGAAAATGCCGCGCCAGACGGTTCTCCGGCACAATCCCCATTCCCACTTCGTTAGTGACCAACACGATCTTTGCCGGGCAGCGCTGACAGGCTGCAATCAGCGAACGGATTTCACCTTCGATAGACTGCTCCATCGCCGCGTAATCCCAGCTGTCCGGATCGCTGTCACCGCCCAGAGCAAACAGCAGGTTGGTCACCATCGTAGTGATGCATTCAAGCAGAATGGCTTCCTGAGGATCGTTCGCTGCCGTGATCAGTTCATCAAGATGTTGCCAACGTTCGGCTGTACGCCAGTGCGCAGGACGTCCATCGCGATGATGCTGAATTCGCGCAGCCATCTCCTCATCAAAAATCTGCGAAGTCGCAATATACAAAACGTTTGGGGAATCAGCGATCAGCGCTTCCGCATGCCGACTCTTACCGCTTCGCGCGCCGCCAGTAACCAGAATCATCATACTGGCTCCCGGTGTTGCTGCATGATGGTATAAATTTTCTCAATATCGATGTGTTGCCGCATCGCATCCGCCAGCAGATCAAACTGCTGCGATTTATATTGCGCGTAATGGAAGGTGGAATCCAGCGGAGCTAACCCTTTACGTTCTCGCAGGCCATTGACCAACGCACGGGTGAAATCATCGCTGTCGAAAAGACCGTGAAGATAGGTGCCGAACGCCAGACCATCCGCAGTGACCGCGCCGTCAACAACGTTGCAGCCGTCTTTGTGCAACGTCATCACCGACTGACATTCATCGGTTAATGCTGTTTCGCCCATATGAATTTCATAACCGCGAACGGATAACCCCGCCGTGCCCGCCAGCCAGTCAGGCAGCGATGAGGACATTTGCCCCTCAACCAGGGTCGTGGTTTTGTGCTGGGCAAAATGGGTTACGGTATTGAGCAAGCCCAGCCCCGGCAGCGTACCGAGTCCTGACTCCACTTCATCAATGATGGTATCGCCGAGCATTTGATAACCGCCGCAAATCCCCACCACCGGTACGTTATTACGATGCAATTGCACGACGCCATGCGCCATGCCGCTTTCACGCAGCCACACCAGATCGCCAAGGGTATTTTTGCTGCCGGGCAAAATCACCAGATCGGCCCCCGCCAGCTCTTCAGGCTGGCGAACATAGCGCACACGCACATCCGGCTGCGCAGCAAGCGCATTGAAATCCGTAAAGTTAGAAATGTGCGGTATTTGCACAACAGCGATGTCGATGTCGCGTTTATCAGTGCGCAAATACTTGCCCTTTTGCAGCGCAACGCCATCTTCATCTTCCAGATCAACATCCAGCCATGGCATCACGCCCAGCACCGGAACACCGGTCAGCGCTTCAATTTGCTCGATACCGGAGTGCAGCAGCGTCACATCGCCGCGAAACTTATTGATGATCACCCCTTTTACGCGTGCGCGTTCGTGATCGTGCAACAGCGCCAGCGTGCCGTAAATGGAGGCGAATACCCCACCACGATCGATATCCGCCACTAAAACGACAGGGCACTGCGCCATTTCTGCCATGCCCATATTGACGATATCGCGATCGCGCAGGTTAATCTCTGCCGGGCTCCCCGCACCTTCCAGCACCAGCACATCGAACTCCTGCGCCAGGCTGTTATAAACTGACAGGATCTGTTCCCGCAGACGTGGTTTGTACTCGTGGTAACTCACCGCGTCCATATCAGTCGCTACTTTGCCCATCAGCACTACCTGCGCTTTGCGATCGCTGGTCGGTTTAAGCAGAACCGGGTTCATACGCACATCTGGCGTAATACCTGCGGCTTCAGCCTGAAAAATTTGCGCGCGGCCCATTTCTTTTCCCTCTGGCGTAATGCCAGAGTTCAGCGCCATGTTCTGCGATTTGAACGGTGCGGTATGCAGTCCATCCTGATAAAAAATACGACACAGCCCGGCGACCAATACGCTTTTACCCACATCAGATGCCGTTCCCTGCAACATTATTGCCTGCGTCATGACGCCTCCTTCAGTGCGTTCTCTCGCATACAGCTAAAAAATTCAGCCTCTGTTTTACACAGCGGGAAGCCCAACTCGGTATGCAGCTTCACCAGCCAGGGCTGAGTTAATCCCGCTTGTTCAATAAGATCCGTACGGGCGAAAACGTCACCTGGCGTGCCGTGCGTGAGTACTTCGCCCCGGCGTAAAACGTACACCGCATCGCTGACTTCATAGATAAGATCGATATCATGGCTTGAAATTACGACATGGTTTCCTTGCGCTACGATGCGTTTGATAATCTCAATCATCTGCGTGCGGCCTGACGGGTCGAGGCCCGCAGTAGGTTCATCCAGCAGCAGATACTGCGCCTGCAACACCAACGCCCCGGCTATCGCTACGCGTTTTTTTTGCCCATGGCTTAAACACTGAATGGGCTGATGGCGAAAATGCTGGGCGTCGACCAGCGTAAGCGCATCTTCCACGCGTCGGGCGATTTCAGCCTCATCCACCCCGAGATTGCGCAGGCTAAAGGCGATATCGCTGTCGATATCGGTATAAAAAATTTGCTGATCGGGGTCCTGAAATACCGTTGCCACCTGTTGACGCAGCGCCAGCAGGCCGCGTTTACTGTAATCCAGCGGTTTGCCCTGCCACATCACCGCGCCTTGCTGTGGGCGCAATAAGCCACTCAGGTTCATAAACAGCGTGGATTTCCCGCAACCATTAGCGCCTACCAACCCGGTGACGGCATGCGTAGAAAAATCCAGCGTTAGCCCTTTGAGGATCGGGTCATCCTGATAGCGAAACCAAAGCGCTGAGGTGGCAAGCATACTTTTCCTTACAGGTGAAAATCACCCTGATAAAGTTTGATATCCAGTGTGGTGGTCATTTGCTGGTAGCGGATCAACACGCGAGTGAACAGCAATCCCACCAGCATTGCCAGAGAGCGGTAGCCCAACGGCAAGCTACGATAACCAAAACGCAGCGTTTGTGCGCGGTGAATAGCCAGCGCCTCGTCTAACAGAATAAAAATAAACCGCCAGGTCAGCAGGATCTGCTCAGTTAGCAGGCGAGGAACGTGCGCGCGTTTGAGTAGGATAATTAATTGCGGAAACGGCAGATTCAGTACCAGCCAGAAGGTTGCCGCCAGCGCAGCAAGGCTGCGCCAGAATGTTTCATTCGCTGTCACCAGACCTGGTGCGCTGATCCCCAACCAGTAACTTCCCACAGGTATGCTGGCCAACAGCGTCTGTGGATCGCGGCTGATGCTAAACAGGATGGTCACTACGCCAACCGCCAGAAAACCAAACGGTAATGCCATCCAACGGCACCAGCGCCAGAAGGAAATACGCAGCAGCCAGCAGCTCAGCGCGGCAATCAATAACAGCTCAATACCCTGCCCCAACGGGGGCAGAGTAAACGCCAGAATCATCATCACCAGCCAGAGCAGAAATTTCCGCACTGGCGAGACATGAACCCAACGGCTTTGATAGCTAAGCCTGTCAAGCCCGGTCATCACGGCGTTGCCTGCCCTTGGTATAACCCAGAATATAGAAAATCACGGCTGCGCCCAGCGATCCCTGAAGTGTAAACAGCAGACTTTCAATTTCACCGCTTGCCGGTTCATACAGCGGCTGGAACCAGGGTTCATAATGCGGGGCAATAGCCTGAATCTGACTCTCCGCCTCACCGTCTGAACCGCCGTACTCTCCACCGTGGTTGATAAAGAACGGCAGGATCACCAGCGCCACTACCATGCCCAATATAATCAGCGTCTTTTTCATCGTTAATGTCCTTGTGCGGTTATTAACTGGCGTTTGGTTAGCTGATCGTAAATCAGCACGGTGAGTAACCCTTCCGCAATCGCGATTGGGATCTGCGTCAGACAGAAAATCCCCATGAACTTAATGATTGAACCGGTAGCGCCAGCAGAGGGATCCGGGAACGCCACGCCCAGCTGTACCGACGTCACGAAATAGGTGACGAGATCCGCCAGCATCGCGCACAAGAAGACGCAAACATCACGACGCAGCCCTGCACGGCAGGCCATTTTCCACACCATGTAACCCACTACCGGGCCAATTACCGCCATCGACATGCCGTTCGCGCCAAGCGTCGTTAAACCACCGTGTGCCAGCAGCAGTGCCTGGAACAGCAGAACGATCGCCCCGAGGATGGCCACTACGCCAGGTCCAAACAGGATAACTGCCAGGCCTACGCCGGTAGGGTGTGAACAACTTCCGGTAACGGAAGGAATTTTCAGCGCCGACAGCACAAAAATAAAGGCGCCGCACAGTGCCAGTAAAACTTTCTGGTGGTTATCTTCCTGCACGATTTGGCGCAAGCGCACCAGCCCGTACCACAGGCAGGGTAAAAACAGCAGCCACCATGCCAGCGCCCACATCGGCGGCAAGAAGCCTTCCATAATGTGCATGGCGAACGCTTGCTCAGGAACAATCATCAGTAATAGCGCCGCAGCCAACCCGCTGAAAGACAGCTGTTTTAGCTGTTGTTCAAGCTTCATTGTGCATACTCCCACTGTTTGTTGACCAGAATGGTCGAGAAATAAGGCAGCGGCTGATCGTCGCTCACCTCATCGAGATGACGCCAGCGCTGTTCACCTGGCAGCGTGGCTTCAGACATCATTAATGCGCAGCCCAACAAACCTTCTTGTTGCAGCAGCGCTTTGATACGCGCAAAACGACCGTACACTTTCATCAACACCAGACTGTCATGCTGCTTTAACGCCTGCTGAATTTCAGCTTCCGGCGCGGTACAGGAGACCACTGCCAGCGATTGTTGCTCCATGGCGAGCGGGGTTTTCGAACGCGCGGCAATCGCAGCGAAAGAAGTCACGCCCGGGACGATTTCTAACCAGTCAGGCGAACCAATGCGCTGCAGTAAAAAGACCCAGGTACTGAACAGCATGGCGTCGCCGAGCGTAATAAAACCTACTTTTTTTCCAGCTTCGACTTCCTGAACCAGCGCGGTTGCAACCTCATCCCAGACGGCCTCTTTTTCCGCGCTGTCGGCACTCATGGGAAAATGGCAGCAGCGGACCTCGGTCTGCTCGCCGATATACTCCCGTACAATCGACAGCGCCAGGCTATCGCCGCCTTTACGCCCGGCAGGCGCATAGAGAATATCCAGCATGCCCAGCGTACGTGCAGCACGTACGGTGATCAGATCGGAAGCGCCAGGTCCGGTGCTTAATGCGTACAGTTTCCCGCTCATGCTGCTTCCTCCAGCGCCACATTAAGCGCCTGCTGTAAATGTGCCACGAACATGGCGCGAACCGCCGGATTCTCACCCAGTCCACTGAGCCATGGCGTAGCCTTTATCCCGGCCGCATTGAACAATGTTTTCCACGAATCATCTTCGTCAGAGGCCATATCATTGATGGCATGGTCACCAGCAACTAACATCAGCGGCATCAGATGCACCGCCGCCACCCCTTCCTGAGATAAACTTTCAATCAGCACATCCACTTCCGGATAGCTTTCCACCGCCCCAACCCGCGCCGGAAAGCGCTGCGCCGTCATCATATGGTCGAGACAGGCATAGGCGGCAAAGGCATGATGGCTGGCGCCGTGTCCCATAAACACCACTTTTTCATTTTCTCTAAGCGTCGGCATTTGCTGTTGCAGCGCCAGCATCAGCTGGGCGTAATCTTCATGGCTGCTCAGTAGCGGTACACCCAGCGTCAGGCGTGAAAACAGCGGACGCATACTTTGCACTTCGCGGACAATTTTTTCGTATTCGTCGCCATTGATAATGTGCAGCGACTGAATAGCCACATCCTGATACCCCTGCTCCGCCAGTTTTTGCAGCGCCTGCAGCGGTGTGTCGATTTCAATGCCGTCACGCTGCTTGAGCTTGCGGATAATCATCCCGGAGGTAAACGCCCGGAACAGGTCGCGGTCAGGGCAACTGGCTGCAAGATCGCGTTCACAAGCCACAATATTTTTCTCACAGGTGTCGTGATAGCTGGTGCCAAAGCTGACCACCAGAAGCGCCTTTTTCATCTCTAACTCCTTAAGCCGCGGCCAGCCAGCGCGTTAAACGCGCCGCAAAGGCGGCCTGACTTTCCAGTAACTCGTCTCCCGTCACCAACGGTGCCGGACGTGTAATCACGATGCAGGGGATACCGGCATCCAGACAGGGTTGAACTTTTTCCTGATAACCACCTTCAGCGCCTGAAGCCTTAGTGATCACCACATCAGCCTGACACTGGCGATAAAACGCGGCGTTGAACTCGGCGCTAAACGGCCCACACAGTGCGAAGATTTCACCGACGCCAAATCCCAGATCCGCGCATTGCTGAATGACCTCAGGTACAGGCAGAACGCGCGCCAGCAGCGTTTTTTCAGGCAACCCTTCGCGCCAGATGGACAGATCTTTACTGCCAGTCGTCAACAGCACGCGATCGCCGAAGCGTCGCGCCACCTCACAGGCTTGCGGAATACTTTGTACGGTATAAAGCTGCGGGTGAGTTAATCCGCTCAACTGCTCAGGGCGCTGGTAGCGGCTCAGCAGTACGCCCGCCGCTTCGCAGGCATTCATGATGTTGCGACTCACCACCTCGGCGTACGGATGCGAGGCATCGATCACCCAGCGCGTCTGATTTTCCTGTAGCCAGGCAATCATTTGTTCACGTTCCAGACGCCCGCAGCGCACCTGGCCTTTGATGTCTCCCGCCAGCTGCTTTCCCGTCGGGGTCGCAACGGACAGGGTGTAGGCCACGTTTGCCGCATCCAGTTGCTGGCACAGCATGCGCGCGTCGCTGGTGCCGCCCATGACCAGCACATCACCATAATTCACAGCACATAACCTCGTGGCGTGATCATCAGGCCGTCCTGAACATAGGTTGTTTTATTGCCCACGATCACAAGACTGGTCATATCAACCGGCTCAAAGTCCATTTCACCCAGCGTGGTCAGCCATTTTTCCTGCTTTTTACGTCCGGCTGACTTCACAATACCAACCGGCGTTTGTGCGCTCTTGCTGGCAGATAACAGCTCAAATGCGCGCGCCAGATGTCCTTCGCGACCCCGACTGCGTGGGTTGTAGAAACAGATAACAAAATCGGCCTCACCGGCGGCAACGATGCGTTTTTCGATAACCGGCCACGGCGTTAACAGATCGCTTAAGCTGATGTGGCAGAAATCGTGCATCAACGGCGCACCCAGCAAAGAGGCGGCGGCAATGCTGGCGGTCATCCCTGGGATTAGCCTGACCTCAACGTCCAGCTTTTGCTTACTGACCAGCTCGAGCACCAGCCCGGCCATACCGTAAATCCCCGCATCACCGCTGCTGATCAGCGCCACGTTGTGCCCCGCCTGCGCCAGTTCGATCGCCGCCTGACAGCGTTCAATCTCTTTGCACATCCCGGTTTTGATCACCTGCTTGTCGCCAGTGAACGCTTTTACCAGATGGGTGTAGGTTTTATAGCCCACGATGATTTCCGCTGCCTGCAGTGCTTCAACGGCTTCCATGGTCATCATTGCCTGCGAGCCAGGGCCAATTCCAATTACGCTTAACATCAGTGTGAAACTCCCAAAGTGATAGTGACGCCCTGTTCTCGCAGGGTCTCGCCTAACAGTTGTCCGTGGCTCAACAGCCAGGCTGCAGGACCAGAAACGCTTCCTGTACCCACCGTTTTGCGAACAAACGATGAGGCCGGAAAACGGTGCTCATGCTCACGCAGCGCGTCAGCAGTAAAGGTTTCGAAAGGAACGCGGCAGCATGAAGCCAGTTGGATAAGTCCCTGTTCATCTTTTTTCAGCGTGATGCTGCCAATCGCTTTTAGCGCCAGCGGATCGAGCTGTTGGGCTTCGAGTTGGCGGGCAAGCAGCGCAGCCAGCAGCGGGAACGGCGTATCACGGCGACAACCAATTCCGGCCACAACCCGCTGCGGCACCAGCTTCCAGTGCGGAACAGGCAGCTCAGGTAAATTGGTGCGTAAGGTGATGCACACCAAAGCATCCAGTTCAGGGAGCTGGTTGAGATCGGTGACCGTAATAAATCCGCGCCGGTCGCAATGGCTGACATCCTGCGTCAGTTCGTCATCCCACCACAGCCCAACCCGCTTATTGCTGACCAACATCTGATTGACGATCTTCACCGCCGAACGGAAATCACTCATTCGGGCATTCAGTTGAAATGCCAGCGTATCCAGTGCCGCCATATCGTTCACATCCGTCGCGGTGGTGATAACCGGGTCGGCACCCAACATGCCCGCCAGATAACGTGCCAACGCATTAGCACCGCCCGCGTGACCGGAGAGCAGGCTGATGACATGCTGGGCACGTTCATCAATGACCACCACCGCCGGATCGCAAAACTTGTCGTTGACCAGCGGGGCCAGTACGCGCACCGCAATGCCAGTCGCCCCGATAAAAATCAGCGCCGAATAATTCGTAAACGCTTCGCGAGCGGTATTCGCAAAGCCGTTTTCGAAGGGAATAAACCCCTCCTCCAGCAGCTTTTCACTGGTAAAACAGGTAACCGGCAGCATAGCTGCCAGACGTTTCGCCAGCACAACGCCGCCAGGAGTCAGGCAAAAAAGCGCAATTGACTCAGGCTTTACGGTATTCATGGCTAAAGTCCGCCGCATAGAGTTTGGAGTAGTGATACTCCGAGCCCAGGAAATTACCGACCAGAATAAGGGCCGTTTTACGGATGCCAGCATCGCGAACCTTGTCGCCAATATCCGCCAGGGTCCCGCGCACGGTCTGGCTTTCCGGCCAGGTCGCTTTATAGATCACCGCTACGGGCGTGGTCGCCGGATAGCCGCCTTCAATCAGACGCTCAGCCACCCGATGAATACGCTGGACGGAAAGATATATCGCCATTGATGTCTGGTGGCTGGCAAAAGACTCCAGCTGTTCACGCTCTGGTACCGGGGTGCGGCCTTCCAGGCGCGTAATGATCAGGCTCTGTGACACTTCGGGCACGGTATACTCAACACCCAGCTCCGCCGCCGCGCCGAGGAACGCGCTGACGCCGGGCACCACCTGCCAGTCAATCCCGCGTTTGGTCAGCTCCTCGCCCTGCTCGCGCACGGAACCATACAACGAGACATCGCCGGTTTGCAGACGCACAACGGTCTTACCCGCTTTCACTCCGGCTTCCATCAGATCAAGGATCTGCTCCAGATGCAGTTCGGCACTGTCGTGACATTCAGCACCAGCAGGGCAATACTCCAGCAGTTCGGTGTTAATCAGCGATCCGGCGTAGATAACAACCTGCGCCTGTTGCAGCAACCGGTAACCTTTGAGGGTAATCAGCTCGCGATCGCCAGGACCTGCGCCAACAAACCACACGCTACGGGGATCAAAAATCTCAGACATGGTTTCCTTCCTTCTGACAGGCGATAACAAATACGGGGTTATTCGGTTTAAAATAGTGACCACTGCCAAGCGCGGTAAGCGAGGAAACCTGTAGCTGCAGGCAATCCACTCCCTGTACGCCAAGATGGTCCAGATGTGTTAGGGCGGTGTTGAGGTTTTCCTGGAGGATAAATGTCATCACCAAACGCCCTGCGGGATGCAATTGACGCATCGACCAGTCAATCAGGTCGGTCAGATGACCACCGCTGCCGCCCATAAAAATGGCATCGGCTTTTTCCGCGATGGTCATGGGAGCAACGCCGGGAAAAATATCGATATTTGCGCAGGCAAAATGCTGGCGGTTTTCATCCAACAACCTGAGCGCCGCCGGGTTACGTTCGATGGCCGTTACACGTAATCCGGGATATTGCAACGCCGCCTCTATCGACACGCTGCCGGTTCCGGCGCCTATATCAATCAGGTGACTGGCGCGGTGTAATTCAAGTTTTGAGAGGGCAAGTGCGCGTACCGCTTCTTTGGTCATCGGCACTTTCTCTCCACGCAGAAACAGCTCATCTTTCATCGAGGATCACCACTGCATTCATGTCATAGTCGGCGTTAACTTCACGCACAGGCAGGAAATGGATCTTTTCGTTTTCCATCGCCAGGTTTTCGCCAATCACCATCCAGCGATGCCCCTTGCCTCGGGCAATGAGCTGCTGCGCGATTTCACGCGGGCCACACAGCGCATCAGTCACCATCGCTACCTTGTTATGTCGCGCCAGCTCATCAAAACAGACGCTGCGGCCATGGCTACTGGTCAGCCACATATCGTTCATATCAATACCGGACTGCGCGCACAGGTACTGCACCGCACTAATGCCGGGAATAATCCGCACATTCTCAATACCAAAATGCACCACCATGCGCGTCCCGATGCCGTAAAACAGCGGATCGCCAGATGCCAGTACCACAACATGCTTCTCCTGGTGCGCGCTAATCCAACTCAGGAGTTCCGGGATATTGGCGCCAAGAGCAAACTGTTCACCGGCAAAATCCGGGAATTGCTGCAAATGCCGCTTTCCACCGACCAGAACATCCGCCACCGCGACCGCTTCACGTGCCGCAGGCGTCATCAAATGCAAACCGGCGGGGCCCATCCCTACAACGGTTAACATTGCATCTCCTCAGCAATCTCTGCGACCGGGCGATTACTGCCAAGAACCTGATTATCAAAGGAAAACATGATGGCATCGCAGATCGGCGGATTTTTGGTAAAGCGCAATGTTTGCAGAACACGCATACAAATGCGCTGAGCCAGATGGTCATAAATGTGCTGGAAACCGTATGCGTCGATATGCTCCATCGCCGCTTCGGTGGTATCGCACTCGCTGACCAGCGTCAGCAGTTCCAGCGGTGCGCCAAGTAATGCGAGGTGGGCCACCAGCGTTTCCATGCGGGCATCGGCAATATGGCTATGGGTATGGAAGATCCCCGCCGCGATTTTGACGAGCTTACCGGGATGTCCCACCAGCACAATTTGCCGGAATCCAAGACGTACGGCTTCTTCAATCATGTAGCCGACAAAGTTGCTCATGGTGACTACAACCTGGGTGTCGATACCCATCTGCTCGCGCACAAAACGCTCGCCGTGGTTTCCCGGCACCAGTACGACACGCTCCAGCCCAGCCGCCCGCTTAATTTCCAGCTCCAGCGACAGCGAACGTTTCCAGCTCTCTTCCGACATCGGCGTGACAATACCCGTGGTGCCGATAATCGAAATGCCGCCCAGAATGCCAAGGCGGGAGTTGTAGGTTTTTTGCGCCCGTTCTTCACCTTCTGGCGCGAAGATTTCAATCTGCGCCCCACGATTTGGGCCAATCGCTTCGCGGACGGCAGATTCAATGGTCTGGCGAGGTGTACGGTTAATCGCCGAACTACCGACCGGTAGGCCAATCCCTTTGCGGGTTACCGTACCAACCCCTTCACCGCCCTGTAAGGCAATCACGCCACTATCGTCTAACGTCACGCGCGCAAAAATCAGCATCCCATGTGTGGCGTCCACATCATCACCACCGTCTTTGCGGATGGCGGCTATCGCCTGCTGCCCTTCGATATGTGGCGACTCAACGTTCAGGCACAACGTCACCCCGGAAGGCGTGACGATGGAAACCTGATGGATGAGGTGTTGGCGCAATACCATCAACGCTGCCACTTTTGCCGCCGCCGTGGCGCACGATCCCGTGGTATATCCTTTACGCAGCGCTTTACCGTTGTGCCACACCGGCGTATCGAAGGCCTCGCTCATCGCGCCCCCTGCATGTGATAAAGCATGGCGTTGACGATAGCGGCAGCGACATTACTCCCCCCTTTACGGCCTAACGCGGCAATGGCGGGCAACTTGCTTTGGGTCAATGCATCTTTCGACTCTTCTGCACCAACGAACCCGACCGGTACGCCAACCACACCGCTGACAGCGACATCATGCTCAAGCAGGCGAAACAGCGCTGTTGGCGCATTGCCAAA
Source organism: Citrobacter sp. Cf087 (assembly GCF_030334285.1). Taxonomy (NCBI): domain Bacteria; kingdom Pseudomonadati; phylum Pseudomonadota; class Gammaproteobacteria; order Enterobacterales; family Enterobacteriaceae; genus Citrobacter; species Citrobacter sp. Cf087. The sequence continues at coordinate 660,875 of NZ_JAOWED010000031.1, read as the reverse complement.
GACAAACAGCTTTTCCCCCTCTTCCTTCACCGCAATGTCGACAGCAGCCATGGACCGGGTAATCCCCTGCTCTTTTGCCGTACGCACAACCCGCGGGTCACTGATGTAACAGCGGCATTCACCGCCGAATTTTGCCAGCAGCGTTTTATTGATCCCGGAAAGCGCCATCGTGGTGTCGGTATAAATCACGCTCGAACGGCTAAGCGCCGCACAAAACTGCTCCAGCACATCACTGGAAAACCACAGAATGTCCAGCCAGTCGAAATCTGCCGTCGTGTGAATGACCCGCTTGATAATGGCTTCATGTAACGGACTGGCAAACTGATAGTCCGGACGGGTTTCACGGATGATCTCGCCAATAATGTCGAAACTTTTGGCTTCAATCGCCTGGGGTTGCTGGATATATTGCATTATGTTGTCCTCAGGCTACACCGGCCCACAGCCACCGCAGCGCAATAAACAGCGCCAGTGCCAGCGTCGATGCCACCCACATCAGTCGAATCGTATGGGAAATGTCGTCTACCGAAATGTCGCGTTGTGCATCACCGATCCACGGTTTCTCAACGCGCTCGCCAAAGTAGTCATTAGGACCACCCAGACGAATGCCTAATGCCCCGGCTACGGATGCCTCTGACCACGCGCAGTTTGGGCTGCTGTGGTTGTAGCGATCGCGCCAGCCAATCTGTAAAGCTCGCGAGCCGTCTTTACGGCATAAAAATGCCGCCACGCCCAGCAGCAGCCAGCTCAGTCTTGCAGGAATAAAGTTCGCGACATCGTCCAGACGCGCGCTGACCATACCGATAGCGCGGTATTTTTCATGTTTGTAGCCCACCATGGAGTCAAGGGTGTTTACCGCTTTGTAGGCCATCGCCAGGGGCGCACCGCCGAGAAGGAGAAAGAACAGCGGCGCGATAATGCCGTCGACGGTGTTTTCAGCCACGGTTTCCACCACCGCGCGATTGATCTGTTGCGGTTGCAGTTGCGAGGTATCACGCCCCACTATCCACGACAGTTTTTCCCGACTCGCGGCAAGGTCACCGGCCCGTAGAGGACGTTCGACATCCTGTGCGGCATTCGCCAGGCATCGCCCGGCCAGCACGGTAAAGATCATCCATACCTCTACCACCCAACCCAACCAGGGATGAACAGATTTTGCCAGTACCAGCACGCCCCAGGACGCAGCCCAGGTCAAACCAACCACCACAATCCACATCACCGCGCCACCAATGCGCAGCGCACGGTCGCTATGACAATAACGCCGAATAATTCGCTGCACTGCAGAAATCAGATTGCCAATCCAGCGCACCGGATGCGGCCAGTTCTGCGGATCGCCGATGATAAAATCAAGCAGCCAGGCAACACACCACGCAAGGATCGTCATAGCGCGCTCCTCGCGGCTGTCAGCCAGTGGTTAAGCATCTGCGGACGTTGAGCAAAATGAACGTGTAGATAGCTGGCGAAGGTGTTTCCGACCTGCCAGCCGCCAGACCAGGCTTGCAGCGTTTTACCATCGCGCACTTTGCGACAGTTCATCACCGCTGGTGTTTCAGGGGTAAAATCGGAATAGTGGAATTCATGTCCGCGCAGCACTTCGCCTTCTGCTGCTAACAATGTTTGTTGTGCGGCCTGCGCTTCGCAGTAGCCAAATCGGGTCAGACGTTTTCCCATTTTGCTGTGGCCGGGAATGATATCAGCCATCAGCCAGGTATCGCCGTTACTGTCCTCAAGCGAACTGCCGAGATACATCAGCCCCCCACACTCTGCGTAAATCGCGACGCCACGTTGATGCGCCGCTCGCAGTTGCTTCAGCATCGAGACATTGCGAGCCAGCGCCGCAGCGTGTAGCTCAGGATATCCACCACCTAACCAGATCATCTGACAGTCGGGTAAGCAGGTGTCGTGCAACGGGCTAAAACGAACAATATTAAGCCCCGTACGTTCCAGCAGCGTAATGTTGTCCGGGTAGTAGAAGTTGAAGGCTTCGTCATCGGCAATTGCAAGCGTTAGCCCTGCTCCAGCATCTGCGGCAGGCAGCGCGGGCCATTCGCCAGCAGGAAGATTGGTTGACTGGCTTAATGTCAGCAGTGCGTCAATATCAAGGGTTTGCTCCAGCGTGGCAGCAAACTCCTGCCACGGTTGCTGATTGATAACCGACTCACGTGCGGTGACTAAACCCAAATGTCGTTCGGGAAGGGCAACCCCATCCATACGGGGTACGTAACCTAAGACGGGGACATCGCAGTAACGTTCGATTGCGACTTTCAGTAACTGGTAATGCGTTTCGCTGTTAACCCGATTAACAATAACGCCAGCGATGTTCAGGGTGGGATCAAAATGCTGAAAACCCATTACCGTTGCGGCGATTGAGGTGGAAACGGCTTTGCCATCAACCAGTAAGATGACCGGACAGCCTAACTGTTTAGCCATCGCGGCGGTGCTGCAGTAGTTTGGGTCGGTACCATAGCCGTCATACAACCCCATCACACCTTCAATAACGGCGATATCCGCATGTCGCATCTGTTCATTGAATAGAGCGTTTAGCGTGGGGACGGGAAGCATAAAGCTATCAAGATTGCGGGAAGCGGTACCGCATACCGCTGTATGCCAGCCGGTATCAAGGTAATCAGGACCCACTTTGCAAGGCTGGACGCGCAAACCGCGTTTTTTCAACAAGCTCAGCAAGCCCAGCGTCACCGTGGTTTTACCACAGCCGCTTCCGGTACCTGCAAGAACAAATGCGTGAAAATTGGCCGCCATACCCTGATCCTGTTCAGGGTGGTAGGGGTGTAGAGATACCCAGTCTCTCGACTGTATGCATCTGAACCACCCACTTCCCACCGAAGTTGTTGGTAGTCACTGACAGGCAGGTCTTCTGGCTTAGCGTCATCCTCACCCGTCCTTCCCAATCTTGCGATCAGTGGTCCATACGGGGTCGTCAGCATCACAGCAGCGGGGGCTGCGGGGGATTCTCACCCCCTTCCCTACCACAAATGTGGCAAACCTGTCAGTTCAAGAGCCTGGTTAATTAAGCTCTCTGTTATGAGGTAAATTCACGACCTCATGACAATAATTCAGTTTAATATCTTTCCGAATTCATTCAGCCAATTTCCTGGCCTTTTCCCACATATTCATACGTTCACTTTTTGAATGAAAGTATCAGCTAAGAATAAAGAAAGTCATTCACACAGACACTGTATCTCATCACAAAAATAAAAACTGGTGCAGTTTATCCCTCTAATACCATTATTTTGTTGCGCTATGACAATTTATTGGCAGCTGTCATTATTTTTCATTTTATAATGACGGGCATAGCACCACATATCAAAAATCGGCAATAGCAAAATATTGCTATTTAAGCGGACTCTCCGCGTGAAATGACATTAATTTGCTGGCGAAATGCCTGCGGCGTAACCTGATACGTTTGACGGAACACTTTGCAAAAATAGCTGGTTTGCGAAAAGCCTAAATTACGCGCAATGCTGGCTATGCTCCAGTCACTGTGGCAAAGCAACTCTTTGGCACTTGCCATTCTCTGTTGGTTTACCCATGCGTTAAAACCGATACCCTGGTATTTTTTGAACAATTTGCTGAAATAGTACGGGCTAAGGAAAACATGAGAGGCAACATCTTCCAGACGCAACTCGTCTGATAAATGTGCATCAATGTAGCGCAGGGCTTTTTTCATTTTACTGTCATGGGGGTTGGTACTGCGGTTAGCGCGTACCGGCTCTGACTGCTGCGGGTTATCTTTGATAACAACAAAATTGAGTTGTTTCTTAAGGCAATTTTCGACGATGAGCTTGAGTAAATCCGCTGAGGCAATGACTCGAGAATAGTCCATCTCAGGAACATTACGGAACTCGTTGACCAGCTCTGGATCGGCTTGCCAGCGGTCATCGACGTTGAGAATATCAACGAGGCCTACATCGTTACTTAAGCGTACTTGTCCACAAAGCACAAACCCTACCAGGTGTCCCGCGATGACCAGCGGAATTGAGAAATCGGTAAGCCCGGCATGGCAGCGATAAATGCAGGGTTGATCGGACTTAGAGGCTTCCAACCCTCCACAGCGGTCGCTCATACGACAACGCGTACTATGCTGAGGATGCTGGCGCATCAACTGGCAAAAAGGAGTGAAATTAAAAAGCTCAGAAATTTCATCACCGTGAATATTGACAACCACAACAGCCAGACTGGTGGCCTGTGCAAAATCCTGTGCGATTTTATTAATGAGTTCTGAGTTCAGGGCACTCGCAGAAATCATGATAAAACCTCTCAGTTAATTTATTGTTATAAATAAAACATATTATTCACACATTCATTTTCATCTCGCGATCCAGCGCTCTGATGAAAGTCAGCATTGAACATAACAAAAGTCTCCCATTCTTGGGAGACTTTTTAAGCCGTTCAGGAAACCGGATCACGAAAACAGTTTTTACCTTTCAATAATAAACATCTTTCATGAAGCTAGCTCTCGTTTTCCTCCAACTTACACGAATTACACGGTAAATTTTTGCCAATAAAATAACGATAAATTGCTGCGCCCGCACAGGCGCCGATGATGGGAGCCACAATCGGCACGATGAAATAAGGGATATCGCGCCCGCCGGTCATCGCAACATCACCCCACCCGGCCATCCAGGCAAACAATTTAGGACCAAAATCACGTGCCGGGTTCATCGCAAAGCCGGTAAGTGGGCCGGTTGATGCGCCGATAACAGCAACCAGAATACCAATCAACAGTGGTGCCAGAGGGCCTTTGGGAACGCCGTTACCGTCGTCCGTTAGCGCCATAATCATCCCCATCAGAATGGAGGTAATCACCACTTCGACCAGTGCGGCCTGCCAGACACTCAGTGCGGCGGCAGGATACGTGCTAAAAATACTGGCAAGTTGCAGGCTTTCCAGACTGCCGCGTACCATTTGGTGGGCTGATTCATACTCAATAAATAAACTGCCGTACAACAAATAGGCCAGCATAGCGCCACCAAAGGCACCCGCTATCTGAGCGACAGAATAAGGCAGTACTTTACGGCCAGGAAAACAGGCAAACAACCAAAGTGCGATGGTAATAGCGGGATTGAGATGGGCCCCAGAAATCCCGGCTGTCAGGTAAACTGCAAGCGAGATCCCCAAGCCCCATATGATGCAGATCTCCCACAATCCCAAACTGGCACCCGCGACTTTAAGGGCGCTCAGGCACCCAATACCAAAAAACAAAAATAGCCCGGTACCCAAAAACTCAGCAATACATTGCGCTCTTAGTGAATCGTTCATTGTGACACCTTCTAAGCAGAGTTCGTGTCTTTACCAGCGGACTCCTTGCTGGCAGGAAGATTACTTCAAGACTTACTATAAAAATCTGTATCGGCAAATTGTTGGCAATCTGCAAGCGACATACCCTTAAAAATCGTGTTGTGATAGCAAAATTTTGCTATCACCTTTATTAAAACAGGTGACAAAACGAGGATTCACCCTATTAAAAGTACATTTTCAAAATAATAAAATATTGCGAAAAGCAGAATTCCATTTTCAAACGATCATCACAATTTCATTTTTCTCGCATAGCAAATGATATTTAAACTGTCACTCAGAAAAGTGTAAATATGGAATTAACATAACCAAATAGTCATATCGATAAAGATTAAAATAACTAACAAAAACAGTATATTACAATAACTAACAGCAATTTTATCTCACTGTAACCCCACTATTTTTTCACTCTTACTTTCAACTCAGCCATTCTTTTTCCTCGCTTCTTTTTATAGTCATGAAAATCGGGACAACCCAGGCGAGGTCTTTATGCAACAAGAAGCGTTAGGAATGGTAGAAACCAAAGGCTTAACTGCAGCCATAGAGGCCGCAGATGCAATGGTGAAGTCAGCCAATGTAATGCTGGTCGGCTACGAAAAAATTGGTTCGGGGCTGGTAACAGTTATTGTCCGCGGCGATGTCGGCGCAGTCAAAGCAGCAACAGATGCCGGTGCCGCCGCAGCCCGTAATGTGGGAGAAGTGAAAGCCGTACACGTTATCCCACGCCCGCATACCGATGTAGAAAAAATCTTACCGAAGGGAATTAGCTAATGAGCAGCAATGAACTGGTTGAACAGATCATGGCGCAGGTGATTGCTCGCGTGGCAACGCCGGAACAGCAGGCTATCCCAGAAAATAATCACCCAACACGAGAAACGGCTATGGCAGAGAAAAGCTGCAGTTTAACGGAGTTTGTCGGTACCGCGATTGGCGACACCGTCGGTCTGGTAATCGCCAACGTAGACAGTGCCCTCTTGGACGCAATGAAACTTGAAAAACGCTATCGCTCCATTGGCATCCTTGGCGCCCGTACTGGTGCGGGTCCACACATCATGGCCGCTGATGAAGCGGTGAAAGCCACCAATACTGAAGTCGTCAGTATTGAGTTACCACGTGATACCAAAGGCGGCGCAGGTCATGGCTCGCTGATTATTCTTGGCGGCAACGATGTTTCCGACGTGAAACGCGGCATTGAAGTTGCACTGAAAGAACTGGATCGCACCTTTGGCGACGTTTATGCCAACGAAGCCGGTCACATCGAAATGCAGTACACCGCACGCGCCAGCTACGCGCTGGAAAAAGCCTTTGGCGCACCGATTGGTCGTGCCTGTGGCGTCATCGTCGGCGCACCAGCATCCGTTGGTGTCCTGATGGCTGATACTGCCCTGAAATCCGCCAACGTGGAAGTTGTGGCTTACAGCTCCCCTGCTCATGGCACCAGCTTCAGTAACGAAGCCATTCTGGTTATTTCGGGTGACTCTGGCGCTGTTCGTCAGGCTGTTATCTCCGCCCGTGAAATCGGTAAAACCGTACTCGGGACCCTCGGCTCAGAGCCGAAAAACGATCGTCCGTCCTACATCTGATATCAGTGAGGCTGATTCATGAGATCGAAAAGATTTGAAGCACTGGCGAAGCGCCCTGTGAATCAGGATGGCTTCGTTAAGGAGTGGATCGAAGAAGGCTTCATTGCGATGGAAAGCCCGAACGACCCCAAACCGTCGATTAAAATCGTCAACGGTACAGTCACTGAACTGGACGGTAAATCCGCTAGTGAATTTGACTTAATCGACCATTTTATTGCCCGCTATGGCATTAACCTGGCGCGCGCTGAAGAAGTCATGGCGATGGATTCGGTCAAACTGGCCAATATGCTTTGCGATCCTAACGTGAAGCGCAAAGACATTGTGCCGCTGACCACCGCAATGACGCCGGCAAAAATTGTCGAAGTCGTGTCCCATATGAACGTCGTTGAGATGATGATGGCCATGCAGAAAATGCGTGCTCGTCGTACACCATCTCAACAAGCGCACGTCACTAATGTCAAAGATAACCCCGTGCAAATTGCCGCTGATGCCGCTGAAGGCGCATGGCGTGGATTTGACGAACAGGAAACGACCGTTGCCGTTGCGCGTTATGCGCCATTTAACGCCATTGCGCTGTTAGTCGGCTCACAGGTTGGACGCCCGGGCGTGTTAACTCAGTGTTCTCTGGAAGAAGCAACCGAACTCAAACTCGGGATGCTAGGCCACACCTGCTACGCTGAAACCATCTCCGTCTATGGTACTGAACCCGTCTTTACCGACGGCGATGACACGCCATGGTCTAAAGGCTTCCTCGCCTCATCCTACGCATCCCGTGGTCTGAAAATGCGCTTTACCTCCGGCTCTGGCTCAGAAGTTCAGATGGGTTACGCCGAAGGCAAATCGATGCTTTATCTGGAAGCCCGCTGTATTTACATCACCAAAGCTGCTGGCGTACAGGGTCTGCAAAACGGTTCCGTAAGCTGCATCGGAGTCCCTTCCGCCGTGCCGTCAGGAATTCGTGCAGTGCTGGCTGAAAACCTGATCTGCTCCTCTCTGGATCTGGAATGCGCCTCCAGCAACGACCAAACCTTTACCCATTCGGATATGCGTCGTACTGCGCGTCTGCTGATGCAGTTCCTGCCGGGTACTGACTTCATTTCCTCTGGTTATTCCGCAGTGCCGAACTACGACAACATGTTTGCGGGTTCGAACGAGGATGCTGAAGATTTTGACGACTACAACGTTCTCCAGCGTGACCTGAAAGTAGACGGTGGTCTGCGCCCGGTTCGTGAAGAAGACGTTATCGCCATTCGTAACAAAGCGGCGCGTGCGCTGCAGGCCGTCTTTGCCGGGATGGGATTACCGCCAATCACTGATGAAGAAGTGGAAGCGGCGACCTACGCCCACGGTTCGAAAGATATGCCGGAACGTAACATCGTTGAAGATATCAAGTTTGCACAAGAGATCATCAACAAAAACCGTAACGGTCTGGAAGTGGTGAAAGCCCTTGCTCAGGGCGGATTTACCGATGTCGCTCAGGACATGCTCAACATCCAGAAAGCCAAGTTAACCGGGGATTACCTGCATACCTCCGCCATTATCGTTGGCGACGGACAGGTGCTATCCGCTGTCAATGATGTTAACGACTATGCCGGTCCGGCAACAGGTTATCGCCTGCAAGGCGAACGCTGGGAAGAGATCAAAAACATCCCTGGCGCACTTGATCCCAACGAGCTTGGCTAAGGGGTGAAAAATGGAAATTAATGAAAAACTGCTGCGCCAGATAATTGAAGATGTGTTGTCTGAAATGCAGACCAGCGACAAACCCGTCTCTTTCCGCGCATCTACAGCGGCAAGCGCACCTCAGGCTGCTGCGGCACAGGGCGACAGCTTTCTGACCGAGATTGGTGAAGCCAAACAAGGCCAGCAACAGGACGAAGTGATTATTGCCGTAGGGCCGGCGTTTGGCCTGTCACAAACCGTCAATATTGTTGGGATCCCGCATAAGAATATCTTGCGCGAAGTGATTGCCGGTATTGAAGAAGAAGGCATTAAAGCGCGCGTTATCCGCTGCTTTAAATCCTCCGATGTGGCGTTTGTTGCCGTTGAGGGTAACCGTCTGAGCGGTTCCGGGATCTCTATCGGTATCCAGTCAAAAGGCACGACGGTTATCCACCAGCAGGGGTTACCGCCGCTTTCAAATCTGGAGCTGTTCCCTCAGGCACCGCTTCTGACGCTGGAAACCTATCGTCAGATCGGTAAAAACGCCGCGCGTTATGCCAAGCGTGAATCTCCACAACCGGTCCCGACTCTGAATGACCAGATGGCTCGTCCTAAGTACCAGGCGAAATCAGCCATTCTGCACATTAAAGAGACCAAATACGTTGTGACAGGCAAAAACCCGCAGGAACTGCGCGTGGCGCTTTGATAAAGGATACCTCCATGAATACCGACGCAATTGAATCGATGGTTCGGGATGTGTTGAGCCGGATGAACAGCCTGCAAGGCGAGTCCGCGACTCCGCCCGCGGCGAGTTCATCAGCACATACCGCGAAAGTCACGGATTACCCTCTCGCGAATAAACATCCTGAGTGGGTAAAAACTGCGACCAACAAAACGCTGGACGACTTCACGCTTGAAAATGTTCTGAGCAACAAAGTGACCGCGCAGGACATGCGCATCACTCCTGAAACACTGCGCCTCCAGGCGGAAATCGCCAAAGATGCCGGACGTGACAGGCTGGCGATGAACTTTGAGCGCGCTGCCGAGCTAACCGCTGTTCCTGACGATCGCATTCTTGAGATCTACAACGCGCTGCGCCCGTACCGCTCAACAAAAGATGAGCTGATGGCTATCGCCGACGATCTCGAAAATCGTTATCAGGCAAAAATCTGTGCAGCTTTCGTTCGTGAAGCGGCAGCGCTGTACGTTGAGCGTAAAAAACTCAAAGGCGACGACTAACTCAGGGACAGGATCATGCGATATATAGCTGGCATTGACATAGGCAACTCATCAACGGAAGTCGCTCTGGCTACTCTGGATGAGTCTGGCGTGCTGAGCATCACCGGCAGCGCGCTGGCAGAAACCACCGGAATTAAGGGCACATTACGTAATGTGTTTGGCATTCAGGAGGCCCTTACGCTGGCGGCAAAAAACGCCGGTATCAATGTCAGCGATATTTCGCTCATCCGTATTAACGAAGCCACCCCGGTCATTGGCGACGTGGCGATGGAAACAATAACCGAAACCATCATCACTGAATCCACCATGATCGGCCATAACCCTAAAACACCGGGCGGCGTCGGGTTAGGCGTGGGCGTCACTATTACGCCGGAAGACCTTCTCAGTCGCCCGGCGGATACGCCCTATATTCTGGTGGTGTCATCGGCATTTGATTTCGCCGATGTTGCTACGATGATTAATGCCTCCGTCCGTGCCGGATACCAGTTGACTGGTGTTATTTTGCAGCAGGACGATGGTGTGTTGGTCAGTAATCGTCTGACTCATCCCCTGCCCATAGTCGATGAAGTCCTTCATATTGATCGTATCCCGTTGGGGATGCTGGCTGCCATTGAGGTCGCCGTACCAGGAAAGGTTATTGAAACGCTTTCTAACCCCTACGGTATTGCAACTGTCTTTGGCCTCAATGCCGATGAGACTAAAAACATTGTTCCGATGGCACGGGCGCTGATCGGCAACCGTTCAGCCGTGGTGGTGAAAACGCCGTCAGGTGATGTGAAAGCGCGAGCGATTCCTGCCGGAAATCTGGAGCTACAGTCTCAGGGTCGTACAGTACGGGTCGACGTTGCAGCGGGCGCCGAAGCGATTATGAAAGCGGTTGGTGAATGCCCGAAACTGGATAACGTTACTGGAGAAGCTGGCACCAATATTGGCGGCATGCTGGAGCATGTGCGCCAGACGATGGCTGAATTAACCAATAAACCCAGTCATGAAATTTTTATTCAGGATCTGCTGGCGGTCGATACCTCGGTTCCTGTCAGCGTGACGGGTGGACTTGCCGGTGAGTTCTCGCTGGAACAGGCTGTCGGCATAGCCTCCATGGTGAAATCAGACCGCCTGCAAATGGCGATGATTGCCCAGGAGATCACGCAAAAGCTCAACATTGACGTCCAGGTTGGCGGGGCCGAAGCCGAAGCTGCCATTCTGGGGGCCTTAACTACTCCGGGCACCACGCGACCACTGGCTATTCTGGACCTCGGCGCGGGTTCAACCGACGCTTCTATCATCAATCCTAAGGGCGAAATTATTGCCACGCACCTGGCGGGTGCAGGCGATATGGTCACGATGATCATTGCCCGTGAACTGGGTCTGGATGACCGTTATCTCGCGGAAGAGATTAAAAAGTATCCGTTGGCGAAAGTTGAGAGCTTGTTCCATCTTCGCCACGAAGACGGCAGCGTTCAGTTCTTCCCTACGCCTCTCCCGCCAACGGTTTTTGCGCGCGTGTGCGTAGTGAAGCCCGATGAACTGGTGCCACTGCCGGGTGAACTGGCGCTGGAGAAAGTACGGGCCATTCGTCGAAGTGCTAAGGAACGCGTTTTCGTTACTAACGCACTCAGAGCGCTACGTCAGGTGAGTCCGACCGGGAACATTCGGGATATTCCCTTTGTGGTACTGGTTGGCGGCTCATCCCTGGATTTTGAAGTTCCGCAGCTGGTCACCGATGCTCTGGCGCATTATCGACTGGTTGCCGGGCGCGGCAATATTCGTGGTACCGAAGGTCCGCGCAATGCGGTTGCGACAGGGCTGATTCTCTCCTGGCATAAGGCATTCGCTCATGGAAAGTAATCTCACCACGCCAGCCATCGTTATCTTCACCAGTGCTGACTGCGCTGACGTCTGGAATGACGTACTGCTGGGTATTGAAGAAGAAGGGATCCCCTTTGTGATTCAGGAGAATGACTCAACTGACGTTATCCACAACGCATGGTTGGCCGCCTGCCAATCACCATTGCTGGTTGGTATTGGCTGTAGCCGTGAAAAACTGGTCGTGCACTACAAAAACTTACCCTCATCAGCACCGCTTTTTACGCTGACGTATCAACAAAATAGCCACGATCGCCGCAGCATTGGTAACAACGCTGCGCGGCTGGTTAAAGGCATTCCGTTCCGGGAATGCCACTCATAACCCACAGGAGAAAAGCAGTATGAATAACGCACTGGGACTGGTTGAAACAAAAGGGCTTGTCGGCGCTATTGAAGCCGCTGATGCCATGGTGAAATCCGCAAACGTGCAGTTGGTTGGTTACGAAAAAATCGGCTCTGGCCTGATCACCGTTATGGTTCGCGGTGATGTCGGCGCGGTGAAAGCAGCCGTAGATGCTGGAAGCGCAGCCGCAAGCGCCGTTGGCGAGGTGAAATCCTGCCACGTTATCCCGCGTCCGCACAGCGACGTTGAAGCCATTTTACCTAAATCCGCATAAGTCGTTGCAACCAAGGAGCACAGCGTGAAGCAATCACTGGGATTACTTGAAGTTAGTGGTCTGGCATTAGCCATCAGTTGCGCGGACGTCATGGCGAAAGCCGCCTCCATCACGCTGGTGGGCCTCGAAAAAACCAACGGCTCAGGCTGGACGGTGATCAAGATAATCGGGGATGTGGCCTCCGTCCAGGCGGCCATTTCCACCGGTGTCAGTTTCGCTGACCAGCGAGATGGACTGGTGGCTCACAAAGTCATTTCCAGACCCGGGGACGGGATCCTGTCGCATAGCGTTGTCCTGGAGCCTGAACCAACGCCCGAACCCATACCAGCCATACCGCATGAAGAGATAATTGTAGACCATGCGGCACCCGAAGCGCCTCAAGATGCAGAATTGATTAGCTGCAATTTGTGTCTTGATCCTGCCTGCCCTCGCCAAAAAGGTGAGCCGCGCACACTTTGTCTTCACTCCGGCAAACGAGGTGAAGCGTGATGGATAAACAGCAACTGGAAACCACTGTCGCTAAGGTTCTGGATGAAATGCGCGAGCGCCCGATTCCGCTGGGGATCTCTAATCGGCATATTCATCTGTGCGCTGAAGATTACGGTCGCTTGTTTCCCAATCACCCAATTAGTGAGAAAAAAGAGCTGCTGCAGCCAGGGCAATATGCAGCAGAGCAGACTGTCACGCTGGTGGGGCCAAAAGGTCAGTTAAAAAATGTGCGTTTACTCGGTCCGCTGCGCAATACCAGCCAGGTCGAAATTTCCCGTACTGACGCCCGCACGTTGGGAATTGCTGCTCCGCTGCGGATGTCGGGCAATATTCAGGGCACACCCGGTGTTCGTCTTGTCAGCCCATTTGCTGAACTGGACTTAGCATCCGGGGTGATCGTTGCCCAACGGCATATCCATATGTCGCCGCTCGATGCTCTGATTCTGCGAGTTTCCCATGGTGATAAAGTCTCGGTCGCCATTAATGGCGATGAACGTCGACTGATTTTCGATAACGTCGCCGTACGCGTTTCGCCGGATATGCGCCTCGAAATGCATATCGATACAGACGAAGCCAATGCTGCAGGCGCTGATAATCCCCAGGCATTCGCCACACTGGTGACCTCACGATGAACAACGAACTGCTGCAACGCATTATCGAGGAGGTTGTTTCCCGATTAAAAAAACGCGCGGAAAGCACGCTCACTCTTAGCGTCGCGCAGTTACGGGAAATCGATTCACGGACAGTATGCTGCCAGTACTCGTCGCTCCATCTCCAGCAAGTGGACCTGCCATTTCTGGAGCAAATTGCCGAAGGCTGCCCAGTCAACATGTCGGTGGTAATGATTCACGACGCGCTGGCATGCGGAGTCCGCGTGAAGATTTCACTACAACACCGATTGTTACCCGCAATCCCCGTGAAAAAACTCGCGCGTCTGCCGCTGGAGTTCAGTGACGAACTGGGGCGAATCATCTTTTTGCATCCTGAGAAGCTTCTCAGCTATGCCGACGTCGCCCAATTGAGGGATGGGGTACTGGTGCTACGCCGTCGATGTGTCGTGACGGCTCTGGCTCAGGAAGCTGTCAGTCTGCGAAATGTCCAACTAATTAAGCAGGAGTGAGCTATGCATCTGGCACGGGTTACAGGCGTTGTGGTTTCCACGCAAAAATCTCCATCACTGGTGGGAAAAAAACTGTTGCTGGTACGTCGGGTAAGTGCTGACGGAGAGCTTCCTGCGTCTCCAGTGAGTGGAGATGAAGTCGCTGTTGATTCTGTCGGCGCGGGGACCGGCGAACTGGTATTACTCAGCAGCGGGTCCAGCGCCAGACACGTTTTTTCCGGCCCGAATGAGGCCATTGATCTGGCTATCGTCGGCATTGTCGACACGCTTTCTCGTTAGGAGGAACTATGGCGATTTATACCCGCACAGGTGATGCCGGAACAACAGCCCTATTTACCGGACAGCGCGTGAGCAAAACGCATCCGCGCGTGGAAGCCTACGGTACGCTGGACGAACTGAATGCGGCGCTTAGCCTGTGCGTTTGCGTGGCGAAAAACCCTCAGCACCGGCAGTTACTTGAAAATATCCAGCTGCAGCTTTTTTGGTTCAGCGCCGAACTGGCAAGCGAAAGCGAAGAACCGACGCCAGAGCAGCGCTACATCAGCTCAGAAGAAATTGCGGCACTGGAAGGTGCCATCGATATCGCAATGGGAAGAGTACCGCCCCTGCGCAGCTTTATTTTACCAGGCCGCAGCGAAGCCGCCAGCCGACTGCACTTTGCCCGAACTCTGGCACGCCGCGCAGAGAGACGACTGGTCGAGCTGTCCACCGAGATCTCCGTCAGACACGTGCTGATGCGTTATATCAACCGCCTGTCCGACTGCTTATATGCGCTTGCACGAGCAGAAGATCATGACGCCCATCAAAACGAAATCATTGAGAAAGTGGCTGAGCGCTATCTCGCTGCCGTTCAACCACCAGCCACAAAGGAGCCGACTATGTTTCTGTCTTTTCAGGAGCTCCACCAACTCACTCGCGCTGCGGTGACGAGAGCAGAAGAACTTCAGGTTCCGGTCGTCATTAGCATTGTTGATGCGAACGGGACCCAAACGGTGGCCTGGCGCATGCCTGACGCATTACTCGTGAGTAGCGAACTGGCACCGAAAAAAGCCTGGACTGCCGTGGCGATGAAAACCGCCACTCATGAGCTGACATCAGTAGTACAACCAGGCGCCGCGCTTTACGGTCTGGAAAGCCATATGCAGGGAAAAGTCGTCACCTTCGGTGGCGGGTACGCATTATGGCGTGAGGGTTTACTCCTCGGGGGTCTTGGCATCAGCGGAGGAAGCGTTGAACAGGATATGGACATTGCAGAAACGGCCATTGCGGCGATTAACGTGAGAACACATCAATGAATACTTCAGAACTTGAAACCCTTATTCGTAACATTTTGAGTGAGCAACTCGCCCCGGCAAAAGCAGAAGTTAAGGGTAACGGTATTTTTCCGTCCGTTGGCGAAGCGATCGATGCCGCTCATCAGGCTTTTCTGCGTTACCAGCAATGTCCATTGAAAACCCGCAGCGCCATCATAAACGCCCTACGCGAAGAACTGACGCCTCATCTTGCTTCACTGGCCGCTGAGAGCGCTGCCGAAACGGGTATGGGCAACAAAGAGGATAAGTTCCTTAAAAATAAAGCCGCGCTGGACAACACTCCAGGTATCGAAGATCTCACCACCACGGCGCTAACCGGCGATGGCGGCATGGTGTTATTCGAGTATTCACCGTTTGGCGTGATTGGTTCTGTCGCCCCCAGTACTAATCCGACAGAGACCATTATTAACAACAGCATCAGCATGCTGGCGGCAGGGAATAGCGTTTACTTCAGTCCGCATCCGGGTGCTAAAAAGGTTTCACTCAAGTTGATTGCCATGATTGAAGATATCGCTTTCCGTTGCTGCGGAATTCGTAATCTTGTCGTCACGGTCACAGAACCCACTTTTGAGGCTACCCAGCAGATGATGGCGCACCCTAAAATCGCAGTTCTGGCGATTACCGGTGGCCCAGGCATTGTTGCTATGGGCATGAAAAGCGGGAAAAAAGTCATCGGCGCAGGTGCAGGAAATCCCCCCTGCATTGTTGATGAAACGGCCGACCTGGTTAAGGCGGCGGAAGATATCATCAATGGCGCATCCTTTGATTACAACCTCCCCTGCATTGCTGAGAAGAGCCTGATTGTTGTTGATGCCGTTGCCGAACGACTGGTTCAACAGATGCAGTCTTTTGGTGCGATGCTTCTCAATAGAGAAGAGGTAGACAAACTGCGAGCCGTCTGTCTACCAGAAGGCATAGCCAATAAAAAACTGGTAGGTAAAAGCCCGGCAACCTTACTGGAAGCAGCAGGAATACCAGTTCCGGCAAAAGCACCTCGATTACTGATAGGCATCGTCCAGGCAGACGACCCGTGGGTTACCAGCGAGCAACTGATGCCAATGCTCCCCGTCGTAACGGTGAGCGATTTTGATAGTGCATTAACGTTGGCCCTGAAGGTTGAAGAGGGATTGCATCACACGGCCATTATGCATTCGCAAAATGTGTCACGTTTGAACCTTGCCGCGCGCACGCTTCAGACCTCCATCTTTGTGAAAAATGGCCCCTCTTACGCCGGGATCGGCGTTGGTGGTGAAGGCTTTACAACCTTCACTATTGCGACGCCAACCGGTGAAGGAACAACATCTGCGCGCACTTTCGCACGCTCTCGTCGTTGCGTGCTGACAAACGGTTTTTCTATTCGTTAATGGGGCCGTTATGAATAGCTTTTCACTGCAAACTCGATTGTACAGCGGCCAGGGAAGTCTGGATGTGCTCAAGCGCTTCACGAATAAGCATATCTGGATTATTTGCGATGGTTTTCTCGCGCGTTCTCACCTGATTGAAAAGCTGCGCAACGCTCTGCCAGCGGATAACCGCATCAGCATTTTCAGCGATATCACCCCCGATCCCACCATCAGCACTGTAGTTCAAGGGATTGCACAAATGCAGTCCCTGCGGCCGGACGTCGTGATGGGTTTTGGTGGCGGCTCAGCATTGGACGCCGCAAAAGCCATCGTCTGGTTCAGCCGACAGTTCGGTATTGAAATTGAAACCTGTGTCGCAATTCCCACTACCAGCGGTACGGGCTCCGAGGTAACCAGCGCCTGCGTGATTAGCGATCCGGATAAAGGCATTAAATATCCATTGTTTAATAATGCGCTTTATCCAGACATGGCCATCCTTGATCCAACGCTGGTCGTCAGCGTACCGCCAGCCATAACCGCGAATACCGGCATGGACGTGTTAACGCATGCGTTGGAGGCATACGTGTCCACGAAGGCCAGCGACTTCACCGATGCACTAGCTGAAAAAGCGGCTCAAATCGTCTTCCAGTATCTGCCTGTCGCCGTCAGCAAAGGCGAATGCCTGGCAACCAGAGGGAAAATGCACAATGCGTCAACGCTCGCGGGAATGGCATTTAGTCAGGCTGGACTGGGGATCAATCATGCGATTGCCCATCAGTTGGGCGGTCAGTTTCATCTGCCACACGGACTTGCCAATGCGCTGCTGCTGACCCATGTCATTCATTTTAATGCTCGCGATCCGCGGGCTGCGAAGCGCTATGCCCGTTTCGCTAAAGCCTGCCATTTATGCCCGGATAACGCGAACGATACAGCGGCATTGAATGCGCTCATTCATCATATCGAGCTACTCAAAAAACAGTGTGCGTTGCCTTCTTTAGTTGACGCGCTTAAAGACGGAAAGCAAGCCTGGTCGCAACGTATCCCGGTGATGGTTCAGGCCGCGCTGGCTGATGTCACGCTGCAAACCAATCCTCGTGTTGCCGACGCCAGTGCCATGCAGGAACTGCTTGAGGAATTATTATGAAGACAGCCATGACGGCAGAGTCCACGCTCTATGATGCGCAGACAATTCGCGAACGCGTTCGCGCAGCGGGTGTTGTCGGAGCCGGAGGCGCAGGCTTTCCTGCTCACGTAAAATTACAGGCGCAGGTCGATACTTTTCTTGTCAATGCGGCTGAATGTGAGCCAATGTTGAAAGTTGACCAGCAGTTGATGGCCGTCCAGGCTGAGCGACTTATCCACGGCGTTCAATATGCCATGACGGCTACCGGAGCCAGTTCCGGAATTATTGCGCTCAAAGAGAAATACCAAGAGGCTATCAATGCATTAACGCCCCTTCTGCCTGCCGGGATCCGCTTACATATTTTGCCCGATGTCTACCCGGCAGGTGACGAGGTTCTGACCATCTGGATGGCAACAGGCCGGAGAGTTCCGCCTGCCGCGCTGCCTGTCAGCGTCGGCGTAGTGGTCAATAACGTCCAGACAGTGCTCAACATCGCGAGAGCAGTTGAGCAGCAGTACCCGGTTACGCGTCGTACCTTGACCGTTAACGGCGCAGTCGCCAGTCCCATCACACTCACAGTCCCTATCGGAATGTCTTTACGTGACGTTCTGGCGCTGGCCGGGGGTGCAACCGTTGACGATCCCGGCTTTATTAACGGTGGTCCGATGATGGGCGGCCTGATTACTTCACTGGATACCCCAGTCAGCAAGACCACCGGGGGCCTGCTGGTTTTGCCTAAATCTCATGCGTTGATTCAGCGGCGGATGCAGGATGAACGTACCGTGCTTTCCGTTGCAAAAACCGTTTGCGAGCAGTGCCGTTTGTGTACGGATTTGTGCCCAAGGCATTTGATCGGTCATGAATTATCCCCGCATCTGCTGGTTCGTGCGGTTAATTATCAGCAGGCAGCCACGCCGCAATTGCTGCTCACGGCCCTGACCTGCTCAGAATGCAATGTGTGTGAAAGCGTTGCCTGTCCAGTTGGGATTTCGCCGATGCGAATCAACCGCATGTTTAAACGCGAGCTGCGGGCGCTCAACCATCGTTATGAAGGGCCGCTAAATCCTGAGGATGAAATGGCGAAGTACCGGCTGATCCCGGTTAAGCGCCTTATTACCAAACTGGGCCTTAGCGACTGGTATCACGATGCGCCACTGGCTGAGACTGACTACTCCACAGACAAAACGACGCTGTTGTTACGCCAGCATATAGGTGCCAGCGCTATCCCATGTGTAGAACAAGGCGAACGCGTTGTTCGCGGTCAATGCGTTGCCGATGTGCCGTCCGGTGCATTAGGCGCGCCTGTTCACGCCAGTATTGACGGTATTGTCAGCGAAATCACTGAGCAATCCATCACGGTAATAAGAGGTTAATCATGTCTCAGGCTATAGGGATTCTAGAACTCACCAGCATTGCCAAAGGAATGGAAGCTGGCGATGCCATGTTAAAAAGCGCGAATGTGAATTTACTGGTCAGCAAGACCATCTGCCCGGGAAAATTTCTACTCATGCTCGGTGGTGACGTAGGTGCCGTACAACAGGCGATTGCCACTGGAACATCTCTTGCTGGCGATATGCTCGTTGATAGTCTGGTACTCCCCAACATTCATGCCAGCGTACTACCCGCAATCAGCGGACTAAACAGCGTAGATAAGCGTCAGGCAGTTGGTATTGTCGAAACATGGAGCGTTGCTGCCTGCATCTGCGCCGCCGACTGGGCGGTTAAAGCCTCCAACGTCACGCTGGTACGCGTCCATATGGCATTTGGTATTGGCGGCAAGTGTTACATGGTCGTAGCTGGCGATGTATCCGATGTGAATAACGCGGTGACGGTTGCCAGTGAAAGTGCGGGTGAAAAAGGCCTGCTGGTTTACCGCTCGGTCATCCCCCGTCCACACGAAAGCATGTGGCGACAAATGGTGGAAGGATAATGGAAAGACAACCCACCACGGATCGTATGATTCAGGAATATGTTCCTGGCAAACAGGTCACGTTGGCGCACCTTATCGCCAATCCCGGTAAGGATTTGTTCAAGAAACTGGGATTACCTGATTCGGTTTCTGCGATCGGTATTCTGACCATTACCCCTAGCGAAGCCTCAATCATCGCCTGTGATATCGCCACGAAATCAGGGGCGGTAGAGATTGGTTTTCTCGACCGGTTTACCGGCGCGGTGGTACTGACGGGCGATGTTTCAGCCGTTGAGTACGCGTTGAAACAGGTAACCCGAACGCTGGGCGAAATGATGCGTTTTACCGCGTGTCCCATCACCCGGACGTAATCTCATGAAACGTATCATGCTAATTGGCCCCAGCCAGTGCGGTAAAACGTCGCTCACGCAGTGCATGCGCGGAGAGGTGCTTCACTATCAGAAGACCCAGGCCATAGTCTGGTCACCTACGACAATAGACACACCGGGTGAATATCTTGAGAACCGCTGCCTGTACAGTGCGCTGCTGGCCAGCGCCTGTGAAGCGGACATTATTGCGCTGGTACTCAATGCTGACGCGCCGTGGTCACCATTTTCTCCCGGTTTTACCGGACCAATGAACCGACCCGTTATTGGCCTCGTAACCAAAGCCGATTTAGCCAACCCGCAGCGTATTTCTCTTGTGAAGAGTTGGTTAGCTCAGGCTGGTGCGCAAAAAGTATTTGTCACCAGCGCGCTGGAGAATACCGGGGTCGATGAGATGTTCATTTTTCTGAATGCAAAGGAACCTTCATGTCTCACAAAATAATGGCCATTAACGCAGGTAGTTCCTCGCTTAAGTTTCAACTACTGGCGATGCCGCAGGGTGAAATGATCTGCCAGGGGTTGATAGAACGTATCGGTTTGTCTGATGCACTGGTCACCCTAAAAACGCCAGCGCAGAAATGGCAGGAGACTTTGCCCGTAGCCGATCACCGTGAAGCCGTAACGTTGCTTCTGGAAAAACTGCTCAACCACCACATTATCAGCAGTCTGGAAGAGATCGACGGCGTGGGCCACCGCGTCGCACACGGAGGGGAATCCTTTAAAGACTCCGCGCTGGTAACTGAAGAAACGCTGGCAGAAATCGAGCGCCTCGCGGAACTGGCCCCTCTGCATAACCCGGTAAATGCGTTGGGGATCGCGGTATTCCGCCAGCTATTGCCCAAAACGCCAGCCGTTGCGGTGTTCGACACCGCGTTTCATCAAACGCTTGATGAGCCTTCTTTCATCTATCCCCTGCCCTGGCGTTACTATGTCGAGTTGGGTATTCGTCGTTACGGTTTTCATGGTACCAGCCACAAATACGTTAGCTCACAGCTTGCTGAAAAACTGGGTGTGCCACTCAGCGCACTGCGCGTTGTTTGTTGTCATCTGGGCAACGGCAGCAGCATCTGCGCCATCAAAGGCGGACAATCGGTGAATACGTCAATGGGCTTTACACCACAATCTGGCGTGATGATGGGCACGCGAAGTGGCGATATTGATCCATCCATTTTGCCCTGGATAGCCCTGCGAGAAGGCAAAACACCCCAGCAGCTCAACCAATTGCTCAACAATGAGTCCGGATTGCTCGGTGTTTCTGGCATCTCACCTGACTACCGCGACGTTGAACATGCCGCAGATACGGGCAATCACCAGGCTGCGCTGGCGTTGACGCTTTTTGCTGAGCGCATTCGTGCCACCATTGGTAGCTATATTATGCAGATGGGCGGTCTGGATGCCCTGGTGTTTACCGGTGGTATTGGCGAAAACTCCGCACGGGCGCGCGCTGCGATTTGCCGTAACCTGAATTTCCTGGGTCTGGCCGTTGATGAGGAAAAAAATCAGCGTAATGCCACCTTCATTCAAACGGAAAATGCGATGGTCAAAGTAGCAGTGATTAATACCAATGAAGAGCTAATGATTGCGCAAGACGTTATGCGTTTAGCGATATCTGAAACTGTGACATTGGGCATTCCTGCATAATACTGCCGCACCGCAAATTGCGGCAAATCATGGTAATAGCGCGATCGCCATGACACTATGCGCCGAGGATTGCTGATCACATAGGTGAAGACGTGGCTGTTGCGCAATGTCCCGCATCGTGCGGAGAACTTATCCAGGGCTGGATTCTGGGCAGTGAGAAATTGGTCTCCTGCCCGGTTGAATGGTATAGCACCGTTGAGGTCACTTCAGGTTCACCGCTGACAGATGAACGTCCACTTTCGCGGGCAATGGTTGAGAGGTTATTGCTGCACTGGCAATACCCGGCACACATGAGTCAGGATATCCGAATAGATGTCCAGTCAACCATTCCTGTCGCTAAAGGGATGGCCAGCAGCACAGCGGATATCGCCGCCACGGCAATCGCCACGGCACAGTATCTGGGGCATCAGCTAGACGAATCCACTCTGGCTCAGCTTTGCGTTTCGCTGGAACCTACCGACAGCACCGTTTTCCGCCAGCTTACGCTGTTCGATCATAACGACGCCTCCACGCAAATTGCCTGTGAATCCCAGCCTCAACTCGATCTGCTGGTTCTCGAAAGTCCGGAAACCTTGCTTACTGCTGATTATCACCGTACTCCACGTCAGTCAGGGTTACTGGCGGGCGCCCCAGCCCTGAAACGCGCATGGGAAAAGTTACAGGAAGCCTGTATCAGTCAAAACCCTTATCGGATGGGCGAAGCCGCCACGCTGAGCGCGATCGCCAGCCAGTTACTGTTACCTAAACCAGATTTTGATTCACTATTAGCACTGGTAGAAGAATGTGATTTATACGGCGTCAACGTCGCGCACAGCGGCAGCGTCGTCGGTCTGATGCTCGACAGAAGGCGTCATGATGTGGACTACATTAAATGGATGCTGACGCAGAAAAAATTGACAGTGCACTGGCCGGAACAACATTTGTTGCGGATGGTAACTGGCGGGGTCGAACTGCAATAAGGGCCGCCGCTAAGCAGCGACCCAAACGAGCATAAAATCGTTACTCAGCTTTCGCATCGGCGTTTTTCACTTCGCCCATCGCTTTCAGCTTTTTAGAGATGTCGCGGCGCTCTTTAGAGATCTCAGCGTTTTTGATGATGTAATCATCAACACGATCTTCATAATCGCTTTTCATGCTGGCGATAATGCCCTGAATCGCTTCCACGCTCATTCCAGGCTTGATGTAGTCGCTCAGGTTGTCCAACAGCAGAACGCGTTTCTGGTTGTCACGGATCTTTTTCTCAACGTCCTGAATTTCACGTTGCAGTTTGTTTTTACGACGGAACAGACGAACAAATTCCAGCACGTCCTGGAAAGAAGGCTTGGTAGTTTCCATTTTTACACCCCTGATAATGTGAGATTCGGATTCGTTAAAACAACGGCTAAAGTGGGTCAACATTACTTTCATGCCCGCCATACTTCAAGTTGCATCTGCATCGACAATGCATGGTTGAAACCTGAATTATCGAGGGTAAAGCCATTGCAGTTACCAATGGTTTTAGCCTTTTTCGTATCATACCTCTAATCTTTGCTGAATCGAAGCAGCAGTAGAACCTATCGCCTCATCTGCTCTTTATTTGCGCAGCGCGCGACAGATTAAATGTGAGAGCAACTCCAGCTGTCGCGCCATTTCCATGTTCAACCAAACGTAGCCGTGAATGGGCGTTTCTGCGACATTATCGCCTTTATGCTCAGCAATGAGCTGACGCAACTCCGCCACGGTGTCATTGAGCTTTTCCGTATTGGCAAGCACCGGCTGCGGATTTCCTTCGTACAAGGCGTGGGTTATGGTCAGTAGCGCCTGCTGCGTCCTGAGCTGAGTTTCACGCAAAGTTTGTGCATTCAGCATGACAAAGTGGCTGGTGCGGCTGGCCCAAAGCGCATTAATTTGCAGCTCAAGCATGCAGACCAGATTGCGGTTAACCGTTTGAATAGCCTCAAAAATAGATTTTTGAATACGGGTTTCTTTACTGGCGGGAACGATGAGTCCGCGCATTTTGACAACGTCGCTTAAGAGCTGCTGTAAATGCTTCTCAAGCCGCGGTTGCTCAAGCAAATTAGGGGATAGCGCGGCCTGATACACCCGATTGTACCCCGTCACACAATGTGCCAATTGGATACGCCAGTGTATAAATGCCCGCTGCGGCCAGATGCCAGTAAACAGCATCGCCAGTAACGAACCCAAAATAACGTCGCCACCGCGCCATAACGCGGTATTCATATCTCCGGCAGGCGCCCCCACTACCACGGCAAGCGTAATGCCAATCAGCAGCGCCTGATACGGCCTTTTACCCAACGCCAACCAGCCACAGAGAAACATCGCCACCGCGCACCAGATCAGCATTAGCGGAAGCGAAAAGAGTTCCAGACGCAGGGCAATCAATCCAAGCACCGAGCCCAGGATCGTTCCGCCTATACGCTCAAACGCTCTGGGAACAACGTTACCCCAAAAAGAAATTGGCCCCATAATCACCACCAGCGTGATCAGAGGCCATGTACCTTCGGGAATGTTTAACAGGCGTACCAACAGAAAAGTAAGAAGAAACGCCAGCGCAATGCGAATGCCATGCACCACACGATAATGACGATACAAACGAATTTCAAAAGGACTCAGCGACTTATCTGCACGCACTCATGCACTCCGTCAGGGAATAGCAAAGAAGCGAATTGTACCTGTTTTTACGGTGAAAACATCATCCTGATGACCAGGACATTCATCCTGATTTACACCAAAAACAGTTACTTCAACTGTACCGGCACGTACATTTCAATGTCCCAGTAACCGTCCTCCATGCCGTTGTTCAGATAAACTTCAAAACAGGGTTTAGCGGCTATCGCATACGTCGAATCCTGCATCAGGCGCTCAAAAAACTGATACCACGGCGTCGCGAAGTCATGATTTTCAACGCGCGCAACGGCTATAGCATAGTCGCCACCTGCCAGCTCGGTCTGGATCACCCCTTCACTGTTTTCCGGGATCTCAAAACCTTCAGGCACAGACACCACGGTATCACAACGCAGTTTTTCCTCCGGAACAACGTCAGGATTGTCGTAATAAACGGCTATCCATTCCAGCGGTACGATCTGCTTACCGTCGACCCACATCATTAACTGTTCGAAACCTTGCTTTACCGTTTGTTCCCATGGTCCAACCATATGGAAACCGGCAATTATGCGTTTCTCGACCTGCTTTATCTCGTACTCCATATAACCTCCGTTATTACACTGTATTTATATACAGTGTAATTTTTAGATATGACGGCCACAAGGAATCAGTGATTATTATGTGAGCAGATTCGCACTCTTGCCAGTCAGGCACATCAGGAAAAACTACGCCTTATGGTGGAAGTAATCGCTCAAACGCGAGAAGACGCCGCCTTCGTTGACAGACTCCAGCGTAACCAGAGGCCAGTGCGCCACCAGTTTATCCCGATCGTAGAGTTCAATTTCCCCCACACGTTGATGGGCAGCAATGGGGGCAACCAGTTCTTTCTTATCAAGAACATATTTTGCCTTGATATTCGCGACTTCGGCTTTAGGCAGGGCCATCCAGAAATCCTGCTCTGTGCCAAGGCTAATTTTTTCTTTATCGCCATACCAGATCCGTTCAATACCGACCTGCTTACCGCTACGTAAAACCTGCACGGTATCGAAGTTCTGTTGTCCCCATTGCAGCAGTTTTCTCGCCTGGTCTTCACGCCCTTTCGCACTCTCCGCCCCCATCACAACCGCAATCAGGCGGCGCTGCCCATCAACAGCAGAAGCAATCAGGTTGAATCCAGCGCCGGAGGTATGCCCAGTCTTCAGACCGTCGACGTTCATGGTTTTATCCCACAACAAACCGTTACGGTTTTGCTGCGTGATTCCGTTCCAGGTAAGGCTTTTTTCACTGTACATATGGTAGAAATCCGGCTCTCCATGGATGATAGCTCGCGACAGCACGGCCAGATCGTAAGCTGAGCTATGCTGACCTGGCGCATCCAGACCATGTACCGTTTCAAAATGCGTGTCCCGCAGGTTCAACTTTTGCACATAGTTATTCATCATCGCGACAAACTGTGGCTGCCCTCCGGCGATGTAATCCGCCAGCGCCACACAGGCATCATTACCGGAATCAACAATTAACCCGCGACTCAGGTCGCGCACAGAAACGCGATCCCCTTCTTTCAGGAACATTAAGGATGAACCGACGAATACCGGATTATCTTTCGCCCAGGCGTCGCGCCCAACGGTGACAATATCTGTCGGACTAATACGCTTGCTGTCGATTGCGCGATCGACAACATAGCCAGTCATCAGCTTGGTCAGGCTGGCAGGGTTGCGCTGCTGGTGTTCATTTCCGGCTGTCAGGATTTGGCCCGTGGTGTAATCCATTAATACCCACGCTCCGGCATTAATCGCGGGTGGCTGTGGGGAAAAGCTTACGACCTCGGTCGCGTAAGCGGGCGAAAAACTCATCGCAAAGAGTGAAGCGGCAATAAACAAACAGCGTTTCAACAGCATGTCCTCAGGAAATGGAGAAATAGCCGTTCTTTTTACGGAAGTTCTGGCGAACAAACATGGATAAATTGCAAGAAAATGTGACATAAGGCACATTTTCTTGCTGTAAGGAAAGGTTTTCAGATATCAACCGCGGCGGGCATTACCCTTTACGCGGTGCTGTCTCTGCGTGATGGCTGCGATGACGATGATAGCCATCTATCATGCTGCGGAAAATTTGCCCCGGTGTGTCACCCAGCGTGCACAGGTAAATATGTGCACAGATGAACAGTAAGCCGACAATCGCCAACACCATATGCAGCACCAGCATCACAGGCCCTGCCCCTATCACCTGCGGGTAGAGACATAACAACCCGGTAATGATCAACAGCGGAACCAGCGCATACATGATGGCCAGATAAGCCAACTGTTGTAGCGGGTTAAATTTACTCTCTGCCGTTGCGGCAAACGGGTGCGGCTCACCTTTCATGATGCCATACAGATAAAATCGCGTTTGCAACAAGCAGCGTGATATCAACCCGTTAAACTTCACCCGATAATGACAACCGTTGCCGCTGGTTGCGTTGATTAGCACAAAACCAACCCAGAAGGCCAACAGGGCGAAACCGCACCAGGTATGTACCTGCACCATCAATGCCACCGGTCCAACAGAGAAGTGCCCAAACAGGCCACTCAGCAGAAGCAGGATAAAAAGCAGCGCATTACCCCAGTGCCAGCGGCGAACTGCCAGCGAATAGAGGTAATCCCGATGTTCTTCTCCAGTTGCTGTTTTGGGTGACAACATCCGACGTAACAGCGCGTGTATAACCAGGCCCGCAATCATCAGCACAATAACAACGCCTGCATAAATGAGCCACAGCGGCCAGTAGTCCGGCGCATAGTTAAGCTCTGCTCCCCAGATAGAATTCATGCTTTACCCTCCTGATGGATCTCTTTACGCCGATAAACACTCACCGGGCCGCTACGCGTATCCTGCTGGCGATAAACCTCTTTTTGATTTATCCAGTGCTGAATTTCCGGGTCGTCACGACGACCAAATTTCAGCGCATCCGTCGGGCAAACGGAAACGCAGGCGGGCGATTGTCCAGTCTCCAGTCGGGTATCTGCACAGAAGTTACATTTGTCGGCAATTCCCGTTTGCGGATTGAGATAACGGACGTGGAACGGACAAGCGGCAACGCAATAGTCACAGCCAATACAGCGAGACTTATCCACTTGCACAATGCCATTTTCGTCGCGAAATGACGCACCGGTCGGACAAACGCTGACACACGGCGCATCTTCACAATGCTGACAGGAAACGCGAACAAACTGGAAGTGGGATAGCACCTCGGGTTCATGTTCGGGTGAACGGATCTGCACCTGTAGACGGCTAAATCCCTCTGGCACATCATTCAAAACTTTGCAGGCAACCGTACATGCCTGACAGCCGATACAGCGTTTCTCGTCATGCAGCATGACATAAGGGTTTGTTGATTGATTCATGATGTTCTCCTTTCTCATGCCCGACGAAGCGTAACGCCAGCGGTGTGGACCACCGTACCGGAAACCGGACTGGTGACATGCGGAAGCAAATTACCGCAATGGATACCGTGCGTTGTCGCCGCGGTTTTGGCTCCCGCCTTGGCGCCAAACCCCATATAAACAAACAGCGTATCGGGCCGAATTCCGGCGGTGACCAGCGCTTTGCCTTTTTCCTTGCCGGTCGCATTTTCCAGCCAGATGTCATCGCCGCTTTTGATGCCTTTTTCACGGGCCGTTTGCGGGTGGATCCACACCGCGTTGTCCCACATCAACTCGCTAAGCAGTGGCACGTATTGCGTCGCACCGTTGGTATGAACCGCCACTTTTCCCTGGATAAAATAGAGCTCACTATCGCCTTTGAGCGCAAAATTGCGCGCGCGCGGAATACCGTAGCCAGGCAGGAGCGTCTCCAGCTCTTCAGAATAAAGCTCTATTTTTCCTGAAGGGGATTTAAAGCGCAGTTGCTCGCCATAGGTACCGTCGCTGTCAACCGACACCGCGCCCGGATAGCGTTCCACAAACTGACGCACCGCTTCAGGTTCACGCAGCAGTAACGGAACACCCCACTCCCGATACCCTTTCTCACGCAGTTCAGCAGACAGCGCATGATCGCCATTAAGCTGGTATAACTGACGCGTTTGCATATCCTGCCATGGGTAGAATTGCCCAAGGCCTAACTGCACGGCCAGCTCTTTCCAGATTTGCCAGCTTGGACGCGCATCACCAATAGGTTCTACTACCTGCTGGCGCAGGGCATAGGCTGGATTCAGACCCGACATGTCTGAAACTTCTTCATCGCGCTCAAGGTAAGTACATTCAGGCAAAAGGTAGTCGGCATACGCCGCGCTTTCGCTTAGATAAACATCACAACTGACCACAAGGTCGAGCTGTTCAACGGTTTTGACCAGATCCGGTCGGCAGGTAACGGTTTGGAAAGGGTTGTGTCGGGACATAATCCATCCCTTCACCGGATAAGGCGTCTGGTTTAACACAGCATCAATGATGCTTTGCACCACACCACCGCCCGCCGCGATGTACTTAAACTGCGGGGCTACCAGATCGATACGCTGCGCCGTTTGCTTGGGTAATTTGACATCGGGTTTTGCCAGCACCGGAGCGACCTTCTCTCCGGCCAGCTTATTATAAGTTGCCGCCGCTTTTTTCTGGTATAAACCGCCTTCACGCTCAATATTGCCAAGCAGCACATTGAGGGTAAAAATCATGCGCCGCATATCAATTTCTTCTTGCGAGAACGTCGCACGATGGCCCGGGCTGACGATAGCATGAGGCGCGCAGGCGGCCATTTCTCGGGTGACCCGAACAATGACATCAGCAGGCACATCAGCTTGCTTTTGCGCCCATTCCGGCGTGGTCTCTTGTACTGCTTCTGCCAGTTGGTCAAACCCTGTGGTGTAGCGCGCAACGAAGTCCGCGTCATACAATTTTTCATTGATCATGACGTGACACATGGCCATCAACACCGGCAAGTCGCCGCCCGGTTTGAGCGCATGCCATTCATCCGCCTTGCTGGAGAAGACGGACAGACGAGGGTCGAAGCTGACCATTTTTGCGCCCTTTTCCTGCGCCATCATCAGTTCATGCGTTTCGGCAACCTCAATTCCTTCATAAAGGTTGTGACCAAAAGAGACCATATAACGGGTATTGGCGATATCCATGGCCAAATCGCCGCCCATCATCACTTTGGCGGCAATCGATTTTCCGGCCGGGCATGTCGACGCGTGCGTAAAGGTGTTTGGCGATCCGAAAGCCGTCGCCAGTTGAAATAAATGCCCTGAAAGCGAACCGGATTTAGAAGAAAACACGACGCCCTGAGGACCATGCTGCGTTTTGATTGCCGTCATTTTTTCGGCAATTTCTTTATACGCTTGTTCCCAGCTAATAACCTGCCATTCTCCGCTCCCGCGAGGTCCTGTGCGTTTCATGGGTTTAACAATACGGTGCGGGTCGTTGACCAGGCTAACGCCGCTGCCGCCACGAGCGCAGACACGTGTCCCTTGCTGGGGCGCATTAGGGTTCCCTTGAATAAAAACCGTTTTATTATTAATTACCTGTGCCTGTATCGGGCAACGATAAGAACACATTTCACACAAACTTGGCGTCAGGGATGTTTTCCCCTTAATGCTCTCTGGAGAATTACGCGCCAGTGCGCCTGGCGGAAAACTTCCTATCGCGCAGGCAGAGCAACCTATACCTACTCCTCGCAAAAAATTACGCCGACTAATGCTCATATAACCTCCTGTTATTAGATATATCCAATGATTATATGGCGTTTAGAATATTTATTTTTTACATCAATCACATTTCATTACAATGCATGACAGCGAATTGACACAAATAAAAACTCTTTGTTTATAAAAGACTTTTAAAGTTTCCAGAACACAATAAAAGAAGAAGAAAATAACAATAATGGTTATCAATTAGATTGTTTACAAATCCGCAACTCCAAGATATTTTATTTCCGTAATTTATTTTAACAGTGCGGAATTTATTTATTAATTCTATAAAAGTCCTGTTTATCTCAACTTTATTGCGTACACAATCCAGCTTCGATAATACCATAGCTGATTATCTCACTATTTTTTGGTATTCTTGGACGAGCGCTAAATTGATCCCGGACATAACTGAACAATGAATGACGGCAAGCAGCAACCTGGTTTTCTCTTCCACGATTACGAGACCTTTGGCACCCATCCGGCGCTGGACAGACCCGCGCAATTTGCGGCTATCCGCACAGATAATGATTTCAACATCATCGGTGAACCAGAAGTCTTTTATTGCAAACCCGCGGACGATTATCTGCCGCAGCCTGAGGCGGTGTTGATTACGGGTATCACACCGCAGGAAGCACGTGAAAAGGGAGAGAATGAAGCCGCTTTTGCCGCGCGCATCCACGCCCTGTTCACCGTGCCGAAAACCTGTATCCTGGGCTATAACAACGTGCGCTTCGATGATGAGGTGACGCGCAACATCCTGTATCGTAATTTCTACGATCCCTATGCCTGGAGTTGGCAGAACGATAATTCGCGCTGGGATCTGCTGGATGTGATGCGCGCCTGCTATGCCCTGCGCCCTGAAGGCATTAACTGGCCGGAAAACGACGACGGCTTACCCAGCTTCCGCCTGGAGCATTTGACTAAAGCCAACGGTATTGAGCATGCCAATGCTCACGATGCGATGGCGGACGTATACGCCACGATCGCAATGGCGCAATTAGTGAAGTCGCGCCAGCCGCGTCTGTTTGATTATCTCTACAGCCATCGTAATAAGCACAAGCTGGCCGCACTGGTTGATGTCCCGCAAATGAAACCGCTGGTCCATGTCTCTGGTATGTTCGGCGCATGGCGCGGTAACACCAGTTGGGTGGCGCCATTGGCGTGGCATCCGGAGAATCGTAACGCGGTTATTATGGTCGACTTAGCTGGTGATATTTCGCCGCTGCTCGAACTCGACAGCGACGCCCTGCGCGAGCGGCTCTACACGTCTAAAGCAGATCTGGGTGATAACCCGGCCGTACCGGTTAAATTGGTGCACATCAACAAATGCCCGGTACTGGCACAGGCGAATACCCTGCGTCCGGAAGACGCCGACCGCCTTGGCATTAACCGCCAGCATTGTCTGGATAATCTTAAAGTTCTGCGCGAAAACCCGCAGATACGCGACAAAGTGGTCGCGATCTTTGCCGATGCGGAACCCTTTACTCCATCAGATAACGTGGATGCCCAACTGTACAACGGCTTTTTCAGCGATGCTGACCGTGCGGCGATGAAAATCGTTCTGGAAACCGAACCACGCAATTTACCGGCGCTGGATATCTCCTTTGTCGATAAGCGCATTGAAAAACTGTTGTTTAATTACCGTGCACGTAACTTCCCGGGAACGCTGGACGAAGCTGAACAGCAGCGCTGGCTGGACCATCGTCGCCAGGTATTCACACCGGAGTTTTTGCAAAATTATGCCAATGAATTGCAGCTATTGAGCCAGCAATATGCGGATAACAAAGAAAAGTTGATGCTGCTGAAATCACTCTGGCAGTATGCCGAAGAGATTGTATAAATCCCACGTATAAAAAAACGGAGAACATGTCTCCGTTTTTTTTCAGCTAAATGCAGTTATTACGCGATATCTTCGTCGTACTGTG
Organism: Citrobacter sp. Cf087; assembly: GCF_030334285.1. Classification (NCBI taxonomy): domain Bacteria; kingdom Pseudomonadati; phylum Pseudomonadota; class Gammaproteobacteria; order Enterobacterales; family Enterobacteriaceae; genus Citrobacter; species Citrobacter sp. Cf087. The sequence continues at coordinate 629,089 of NZ_JAOWED010000031.1, read as the reverse complement.
GGACCGGGTTGCGGAAGCTTTTGGTCACGCAAGCAAGGTAGATCAGACCGATACCCGCCCAGATCAGGCCCAGCACCATTGAGCTTTCTTCCAGGTTCACCCACAGCGCGCCAACGGTCAGCGCACCGCACATTGGCAGGAACAGGTACTGGAAGTGATCTTTCAGCGTCTTGTTACGCTTCTCACGGATCCAGAACTGGGAGATTACCGACAGGTTAACGAAGGTAAATGCCACCAGCGCACCAAAGTTAATCAGCGCCGTCGCCATCACCAGGTCGAAGTTGATTGCCAACAGAGCAATCGCCCCAACCAGAATGATGTTCATGGACGGAGTACGCCATTTCGGGTGTACATAACCGAAGAAGCTTTTCGGGAATACGCCGTCACGACCCATCACGTACATCAGACGCGCAACGCCTGCATGCGCCGCCATACCGGACGCCAGTACGGTAATGGTAGAGAAAATCAGCGCGCCGACCTGGAAGAACTTACCGGCAACATACAGCATGATTTCCGGCTGCGAAGCATCTGGATCCTTAAAGCGCGAAATATCCGGGAAGTACAACTGCAACAGATAGGTGGAGACGATAAAGATCAGGCCACCAATCAGCGCAGTCAGGAAAATCGCACGCGGGATCACGCGCTCAGCGTCTTTGGTTTCTTCTGACAGGTTGCTGATACCGTCAAAACCGGTGAACGAGAAGCACAGGATGGTCGCACCGGTGATCATCGGGATCACGTGCGCATCACCGGACCAGAATGGACGGCTGCTCACCAGCGTACCGGCACCTTCCCCTTCGAACACGCCATAAACGACCATGCCGAGGATCACCGCAATCAGCACCACCTGCAACAACACGATCACGGTGTTGAAATTCGCAACGGATTTAAGGCTGCGCAGGTTGAAGGCGGTCATAAAGGCCACCAGCGCCACCACGAACATCCACGATGGAATCGAGGGCACCAGCGCTTCAAAATAAATTTTCGCCAACAGAATGTTGATCATCGGGGCGAACAGGTAGTCCAGCAGTGATGACCAACCCACCATAAAGCCAACTGTCGGACTAATGGATTTCTGGGCGTAAGTGTAGGCAGAGCCTGCAGACGGATAGCGGCGTACCAGTTTACCGTAGCTCAGTGCGGTAAAGAGGATGGCGATCAGTGCAAAGGCGTAAGCTGTCGGGACGTGACCATCGGTCATTCCTGATACGATACCGAATGTATCGAACAGCGTCATCGGCTGCATATAGGCAAGGCCCATCATGACAACCGGAACCAGCGTAAGCGTTTTACGTAATTCCACGCGAGAGGTGTTTGGAGTAGCGTTATGCGACATGGTTATCCCCCATTACGGCGAAAACCGTCGCGTAAGCAAAAAATTGCCCCATTTTTTGTTAATCCTCAGCGACAACAACTGTCGATTTTTAAGTAAGTATCTATCCGGTACGAAGCCCGGCCTCTTTTATGAATGATTGGTTTGATGCAAAAAAATAACCGACGCGTATTAAAACGTCGGTTAATGTCATTTTTTGCAAGCGGCGTATTTTGCACTAAATTGGGGAGAAATAACAAGAGATTGAAGTGGCCACAAAAGAATATTTTTTCTTAACTGATTGATTTGTCAGCAGCCGTTTTAACATACACCCCCGCAATAGCACTATTTGCTAAAATTTCATCTCGCCACCAGGCACTGGCCAACCCGGCGGTCTGTTCATTCCAGCCTATCCACACGGGTTCAAGGACAATTTGCGCGACCACTTTTTTCTCAATCAGTGCGCCGCTCTCCAGAAATCGCTGCGCCAGATAGCGCGGAATATAGCCACATCCCAGGCCGCTGATTTGTAGTTCCAGCTTGGTTTTGAAGTCAAAAACGGTAATGGCTTCCTGATCGTCAAGCACCTGAGAACCTGAGACATTGGCATGCTGCGCATTGTCGCCCACTACAATGGCGCGAAAACGGCGAATAGTGCGACGATTTAACGGTTCCTGTTCCTGCGCCAGCGGGTGATGCGGCGCAACCACAAACACCTGTTCCAGAACCCCCAGCCGTGCAAAGCCAAATTCGCTCGCTGCAGGGGGTTCATGCATGGCACCGACAATAATATCCGCCCGGCCCTGAATGAGGGCATCCCATGAGCCGCCCAGCACGCCATTGATAAATTTCAGACGCGTCACGCTGTGATGTTGATAGAAAGACTCGATGAGTGGGGCCAGCAATGAAAAGGGAAAGGTATCATCTACGCCAATAACCAGTTCATTCTCCCAGCCTTCGTGTAGTTTAATGGCCTGCTTTTCGAGTTCACGGACGGTATGCAGCACCTCCCGCCCCTTTTCCAGCAGCATCTGTCCGGTGCGGGTGAACTTAGCCCGGTGCCCGCTGCGATCGAGTATCTGAATATTAAGATCGCTTTCCAGCTTATGGACGGTGTAGCTAAGCGCAGACGGCGTCTTAAATAATTTTGCCGACGCCGCCGCGAAACTGCCCTCTTTTTCTAAGGCATCGAGGATGATAAGAACGTCCAGCAGTGGTTTCATACTCGCCCCCTGGCGGTATACAGCGGCACTCTGCTGGCTTGTCACTCCATCGGCATCACCAGCGGATCAGGATACTGGTACTCAAACCCAAGCTCATTACAAATACGGTTGCCATCAATGACTTTACCTTTACCGTTATCCGTACCGTCGCGAAATTCCGGCGGCTCCATCCCCAACTGGCGGGCCATCTGCGGATAGAACACGTTACGCGCCGGATGCATAGGCGCACATATATTATAGATGTGTCCCCCTTTAGGCGCTTGCAGCAGTAACGTGATAGCAGAAACCACATCGTCCAGATGCACCAGATTGACGCCATGATGTCCGTCTGGCGCCGTCTTGCCGGCAAAAAAGCGACCAGGATGTCTTCCCGGACCAACTAACCCGGCCAGACGCAAAATATCCACCGACGTGCCAGGTAAATTGTGCAACCAGTCTTCAAGTTCTTTCAGAACACGGCCACTTGCTGTGACCGGATTACGCGGCGTCCCCTCTTTCACTGTTCCTTGAACGTCACCATAGACTGACGTCGAACTGGTAAAAATAATCCGCGGGATCCGATACGCCAGCGCGCTGTCGACCAGTTCCTGCATTGCCTGCAGGTAAAATGCTTCCCCAGGACCGCTACGGCGTGCAGGCAGCGTAATAACCAACGCATCGGCGTCCATCAGTGCGTCGAGATCGTCAGCCTCACAGACCAGTTCAGGTTCCAGGCGCAGCGAGTAACTCTCGATACCGCTCATGCGGGCCGCTTCCACCCCATCCAATGTGGTTTTGCTGCCGGTAACCTGCCAGCCTCTCGCCGCCAGCGACATGGCTAACGGCATGCCTAACCAACCTAATCCGACAATTGCGACCTTTTTCATGCCTTCTCTCCTGACTTTTGGCCTATAACGCAAGGCTACGCCAGCCCACGGTGGCTGACAATTCATAGTATCAATATGAAATGAATTAATGATCAAAAAAAGCCCTTGCTTTCCGTAGCTAAAGTGGTTTAGGTTAAAAGACATCAAATGAATAAACATTCATCGAGAAAATTTATGACACGCGCTCAATTCAAACACCATCATCACCATCATCCTGACTAGTCTTTCAGGCGATGTGTGCTGGGAGACATTTAAATCTTCCAGCGGTGCATGAGCGTATGAGAAAGCCCCCGGAAGATTTCTTCCGGGGGCTTTTTTTTTGTGCGTGACCCAAACTGATTCAGACAGGATAACGAGGAATAAAGAATGTTAGACAACACCCGTTTACGCATAGCTATGCAGAAATCTGGCCGTTTAAGCGATGATTCACGCGAATTGCTGGCCCGTTGCGGTATTAAAATTAATCTTCACACCCAGCGCCTGATTGCAATGGCAGAGAATATGCCTATCGATATTCTGCGCGTACGTGATGACGATATCCCGGGTCTGGTGATGGATGGCGTTGTTGACCTCGGCATCATCGGGGAAAACGTTCTCGAAGAGGAACTGCTCAACCGCCGCGCACAGGGTGAAGACCCTCGCTATTTTACCCTGCGCCGTCTTGACTTCGGCGGCTGCCGTCTCTCGCTGGCTACCCCGGTTGATGAAGCCTGGGATGGCCCGGCAGCGCTGAACGGTAAGCGTATCGCTACCTCTTACCCACACCTGCTCAAACGCTATCTCGATCAGAAAGGGGTGTCGTTTAAATCCTGTCTGTTGAATGGCTCTGTAGAAGTCGCACCTCGTGCAGGCCTGGCAGATGCGATTTGCGATCTGGTGTCCACCGGCGCAACGCTTGAAGCCAACGGTCTGCGTGAAGTGGAAGTCATTTACCGCTCTAAAGCCTGCCTGATTCAGCGCGACGGCGAAATGGCCGAAGCCAAGCAACAACTGATCGACAAACTGCTGACCCGTATCCAGGGGGTGATTCAGGCACGCGAATCCAAATACATCATGATGCACGCGCCGAGCGAGCGTCTGGACGAAGTTATCGCCCTGCTGCCTGGCGCTGAGCGTCCGACCATTCTGCCGCTGGCCGGCGACCAGCAGCGTGTTGCCATGCACATGGTCAGCAGCGAAACCCTGTTCTGGGAAACAATGGAAAAACTGAAAGCGCTCGGTGCCAGCTCAATTCTGGTGCTGCCAATTGAGAAGATGATGGAGTGATAGCCATGAGCTTCAATACCCTGATTGACTGGAATAGCTGTAGCCCCGAACAGCAACGCGAACTGCTGATGCGCCCGGCTATTTCCGCCTCGGAAAGCATCAGCCGTACGGTGGCCGAGATCCTTGAGAACGTCAAAAATAACGGCGACCGGGCGCTGCGTGAATACAGCGCGAAGTTTGATAAAACCGAGGTCGGCGCGCTGCGCGTCACCGAGGAAGAAATCCAGCAAGCCAGTAGTCGCCTGAGCGACGAACTGAAACAAGCTATGCAGGCAGCGGTGCGTAATATTGATACTTTCCACACCGCGCAGATCCTGCCGCCGGTGGATATTGAAACTCAGCCAGGTGTGCGCTGCCAGCAGGTTACCCGCCCTATCGCTTCCGTGGGCCTGTATATTCCAGGAGGTTCAGCGCCGCTGTTCTCTACCGTATTAATGCTGGCGACCCCGGCGCGTATCGCCGGCTGCAAAAAAGTGGTGCTGTGCTCACCGCCGCCGATTGCCGATGAAATTCTCTACGCCGCGCAACTGTGTGGTGTAAAAGAGGTGTTTAATGTGGGCGGCGCGCAGGCTATTGCCGCGCTGGCGCTGGGCACCGAATCTATTCCTAAGGTCGATAAAATCTTCGGGCCGGGCAATGCGTATGTGACCGAAGCCAAACGTCAGGTCAGCCAGCGTCTTGACGGCGCGGCCATCGACATGCCTGCTGGTCCGTCCGAAGTGCTGGTTATCGCCGACAGCGGCGCGACGCCGGACTTTGTTGCCTCTGACCTGCTTTCTCAGGCAGAACACGGCCCCGACTCGCAGGTAATCCTACTGACGCCAGACGCTACCCTTGCCGAAGGCGTTGCCAAAGCCGTTGAACGCCAGCTCGCTGAGCTTTCCCGCGCCGACACCGCCCGCCAGGCGCTTGCCGCCAGCCGACTGATTATCGCCAAAGATCTTGAACAGTGCGTGGCCATTTCTAACGCCTACGGTCCGGAACACCTGATTATTCAGACCCGCAACGCACGTGAACTGGTTGATGAGATCACCAGCGCCGGTTCGGTGTTCCTCGGCGACTGGTCGCCGGAATCCGCAGGCGACTATGCTTCTGGCACCAACCACGTTCTTCCGACCTACGGCTATACCGCGACCTGCTCAAGCCTTGGGCTGGCTGACTTCCAGAAACGGATGACTGTACAGGAATTAACCCCGCAAGGTTTCTCTGGCCTGGCCTCAACCATTGAAATACTGGCCGCTGCTGAACGACTGACTGCCCACCAAAATGCCGTTACCCTGCGCGTTAACGCCCTGAAGGAGCAAGCATGAGCACTGACAACTTTCTCAGCGTCACTGATTTAGCCCGTAAGAATGTTCGCGAATTAACGCCCTATCAGTCTGCCCGTCGTCTCGGCGGTAACGGCGATGTCTGGCTCAACGCGAATGAATATCCCACCGCCGTGGAGTTCCAGCTCAGTCAACAAACGCTGAACCGCTACCCGGAGTGTCAGCCGAAAGCGGTGATTGAGAATTACGCGCAGTATGCTGGCGTCAAACCGGAGCAGGTGCTGGTCAGCCGCGGCGCAGATGAAGGGATCGAGCTGCTGGTGCGCGCGTTTTGCGAACCCGGTAAAGATGCCATTCTCTACTGCCCGCCGACTTACGGCATGTACAGCGTCAGCGCCGAAACGATTGGCGTCGAATGCCGCACCGTTCCAACCCTTGATAACTGGCAGCTGGATTTGCAAGGCATCGCGGACAAGATTGATGGCGTGAAGGTGGTCTACGTTTGCAGCCCTAATAACCCAACCGGCCAGTTGATTAACCCGCAGGATCTGCGTTCACTGCTCGAAATGACGCAGGGTAAAGCTATTGTGGTCGCTGATGAGGCCTATATTGAGTTTTGCCCGCAAGCCACGCTGGCAGGCTGGCTGTCAGAGTATCCGCATCTGGTGATATTACGCACGTTGTCAAAAGCGTTTGCTCTCGCCGGTTTACGCTGCGGGTTTACGCTGGCGAATGAAGAGGTTATCAATCTGCTGTTAAAGGTGATTGCCCCTTACCCACTCTCTACGCCGGTGGCAGATATCGCCGCCCAAGCCCTGACGCCGCAAGGGATTTCCGCCATGCGTAAACGCGTAGAGCAGAGCCTGGAAGAGCGTCAGTATCTGGTAGATAACCTGAAAACGATTCGCTGTGTAGAACAGGTTTTCGACTCTGAAACCAACTATGTTCTGGCGCGCTTCACCGCATCAAGTAGCGTATTTAAATCTTTGTGGGATCAGGGCATTATCTTACGAGATCAGAATAAACAACCTTCGTTAAGCGGCTGCCTGCGAATTACTGTCGGAACCCGTGAAGAGAGCCAGCGCGTCATTGACGCCTTACGTGCGGAGCAAGTATGAGCCAGAAGTATCTTTTTATTGACCGTGATGGAACCCTGATTTCCGAACCGCCGAGTGACTTTCAGGTCGATCGCTTTGACAAACTCGCCTTCGAGCCGGAAGTTGTTCCCGTTTTGCTGAAACTGCAAAAAGCAGGTTTTAAGCTGGTTATGATCACTAACCAGGATGGACTCGGAACGCAGAGTTTCCCACAGGCTGATTTTGACGGTCCGCATAACCTGATGATGCAAATTTTCACCTCTCAGGGTGTGACATTTGATGAGGTACTGATTTGCCCGCACCTGCCAGCGGACGAGTGCGATTGCCGTAAGCCAAAAGTGAAGCTGGTTGAACAGTATCTGGTTGAACAGGCCATGGATATGGCGAACAGCTACGTCATTGGCGACCGGGCGACCGATATTCAGCTCGCTGAAAACATGGGCATTAGCGGATTGCGTTACCATCGCGACACCCTGAACTGGGTGATGATCGGCGAGCAGTTGACCAAACGTGACCGCTACGCGCACGTTGAGCGTAATACCAAAGAAACGCAGATTGACGTCAAAGTCTGGCTGGACCGCGAAGGTCAAAGCAAAATCAACACAGGCGTTGGCTTCTTTGACCACATGCTGGACCAAATCGCCACCCACGGCGGTTTTCGCATGGAGATAGCCGTCAAGGGCGATCTATATATAGACGATCACCACACCGTTGAAGATACCGGTCTGGCGCTGGGTGAAGCTTTAAAGCTGGCATTAGGTGATAAACGCGGCATCAATCGTTTTGGTTTTGTGCTGCCGATGGACGAGTGCCTGGCGCGTTGCGCACTGGATATCTCCGGCCGCCCGCACCTGGAGTACCGCGCGGAGTTTACCTACCAGCGCGTTGGCGATCTGAGCACAGAGATGATCGAACACTTCTTCCGCTCACTCTCTTACACCATGGGCGTCACCCTGCACCTGAAAACCAAAGGCAAAAATGACCACCACAGAGTGGAGAGCCTGTTTAAAGCCTTTGGCCGTACGCTGCGTCAGGCGATTCGCGTCGAAGGCGACACGCTGCCCTCTTCAAAAGGAGTGCTGTAATGGACGTGGTGATTCTGGACACCGGCTGCGCCAACCTGCACTCGGTAAAATCCGCCGTCGCACGCCATGGATACGATCCTGTTGTCAGCCGCGACCCGGATGTAGTGCTGCGCGCCGATAAACTGTTTCTGCCGGGCGTCGGTACCGCCCAGGCGGCGATGGACCAGTTGCACGAGCGTGAACTGATTGAGCTGATCAAAGCCTGTACGCAACCAGTGCTGGGGATCTGCTTAGGCATGCAACTGCTGGGCCGTCGCAGCGAAGAGAGTAACGGCGTATCCCTGCTGGGCATTATTGAGCAGGATGTCCCGAAGATGACCGATTTCGGTCTGCCGCTGCCGCACATGGGCTGGAATCGCGTCTATCCGCAGGCGGGAAATCGTCTGTTCCAGGGCATTGAAGATGGCGCGTATTTCTACTTTGTTCACAGCTATGCTATGCCGGTAAACCCGTGGACCATCGCCCAGTGTCATTACGGTGAACCGTTTACCGCGGCAGTACAAAAGGACAATTTCTTTGGCGTGCAGTTCCACCCTGAACGTTCGGGCGCGGCTGGGGCGCAGTTGCTGAAAAACTTTCTGGAGATGTAATGATTATTCCGGCATTAGATTTAATCGACGGCACGGTAGTGCGTCTTCATCAGGGCGATTACGCAACGCAACGTGATTACGGCAACGATCCGCTCCCCCGTTTGCAAGATTACGCCGCTCAGGGGGCCGAAGTACTGCACCTGGTTGATTTAACCGGCGCGAAAGACCCGGCGCAGCGCCAGATCCCGCTGATTAAAACGCTGGTCGCTGGCGTCAATGTTCCGGTACAGGTTGGCGGCGGCGTGCGTACGGAAGCAGACGTGGCGGCGTTGCTTGACGCTGGCGTGGCGCGCGTGGTGGTGGGGTCGACGGCGGTAAAATCCCCCGAGGAAGTCAAGAGCTGGTTTGCTCGTTTTGGTGCCGACGCGCTGGTGCTGGCACTGGACGTTCGTATTGACGAGCGTGGGAACAAACAGGTAGCGGTTAGTGGCTGGCAGGAAGACTCCGGGGTTTCACTGGAAGAACTGGTTGAGACCTATTTACCCGTCGGCCTGAAGCACGTGCTGTGCACCGATATCTCCCGCGACGGCACGCTGGCAGGCTCAAACGTCGCGCTTTATGAAGAAGTGTGCGCCAAATATCCGCAGGTGGCGTTTCAGTCATCTGGTGGTATTGGTGGAATCGAGGACGTAGCGGCCCTGCGCGGGACCGGTGTTCGTGGTGTTATCGTCGGACGAGCCTTGCTGGAAGGAAAGTTCACCGTTGAGGAGGCCATACAATGCTGGCAAAACGCATAATTCCTTGTCTGGACGTCCGCGATGGGCAGGTAGTAAAAGGCGTTCAGTTCCGCAATCACGAGATTATTGGCGACATTGTCCCACTGGCAAAACGCTATGCCGATGAAGGCGCAGATGAACTGGTGTTCTACGATATCACCGCTTCCAGCGATGGCCGCGTAGTGGATAAAAGCTGGGTATCACGCGTGGCGGAAGTGATCGATATTCCGTTCTGTGTTGCTGGTGGCATTAAATCCATCGACGATGCGGCACGTATCCTCTCTTTCGGGGCGGACAAAATCTCCATCAACTCCCCGGCGCTGGCCGAACCGGAACTTATCACCCGTCTGGCGGATCGCTTTGGCGTGCAGTGCATCGTGGTGGGCATTGATACCTGGTATGACGTCGAAACCGGCAAATATCACGTTAATCAGTATACCGGGGATGAAAGCCGTACCCGTGTCACGCAATGGGAAACACTGGACTGGGTGCAGGAAGTCCAAAAACGCGGCGCGGGCGAAATCGTCCTGAACATGATGAATCAGGACGGCGTACGTAACGGTTATGACCTGGAACAGTTGAAAAAAGTACGTGACGTTTGTCACGTCCCGCTGATTGCCTCCGGCGGCGCGGGCACCATGGAACACTTTCTCGAAGCCTTCCGGGATGCCGACGTTGACGGCGCGCTTGCCGCCTCCGTCTTCCACAAGCAAATCATCAATATTGGCGAATTAAAAGCGTACCTGGCAACACAGGGCGTGGAGATCAGGATATGTTAACGAAGCAACAATGCCGTGAGCTGGACTGGGAAAAAACCGACGGGCTGATGCCAGTCATCGTGCAGCATGCGGTTTCCGGTGAAGTATTGATGCTGGGTTATATGAATCCGGAGGCGTTGGATAAAACGCTCGAAAGCGGCAAAGTGACCTTTTTCTCGCGGACTAAGCAGCGCCTGTGGACCAAAGGAGAAACATCCGGTCACTTCCTGAATGTGGTGAGCATTGCGCCTGACTGCGACAACGACACTCTGCTAGTGCTGGTTAACCCGATTGGCCCGACCTGCCATAAAGGGACTTCAAGCTGCTTTGGCGACGCCAGCCACCAGTGGCTGTTCTTGTATCAGCTTGAGCAACTGCTGGCCGAACGTAAAACCGCTGACCCAGCCAGTTCTTACACCGCGAAACTGTATGCCAGCGGCACCAAACGCATCGCACAGAAAGTGGGTGAAGAAGGCGTAGAAACCGCGCTGGCTGCGACGGTGAACGACCGTTTTGAGCTGACAAATGAAGCCTCTGATCTGATGTATCACCTGCTGGTGCTGCTGCAGGATCAGGACCTCGACCTGACGACAGTGATTGAGAATTTACGTAAGCGTCATCAGTAAGTTGCAGATATGAAAAAACCGGGCACTGCCCGGTTTTTTGTTGTCAGGTTCAGGCTTACTCTGCTTTTGCGTTGTAACCACGCAACGCATTTCGCCCCAGCACCACACCAGCCCCAATCATCCCACCGAGCAGAACCGCCAGCACCAGGGTAATCGCTTTTTTCGGACTGTCACGACGAACCGGCAACGTTGGTTTCATCACATAGCGGTAGGCGTGTACGCTGTCAGGCGCCACTTGTAATGCCTGCACCGCCAGCAGGTTCTGACGCGTTTGATAGTACTGATCAGAAAACGTCAAAGGACGTGTAGCTTCGTTCTCAACCATTGAGGAAAGGGCCTCACTACCCAGCATAAACATAGTATCCTGAGATACTTGATCAACCTGCTGTACCTGCGGTAGCTTAATATTAGACTGTTGCGCAACCTTAAGTGCTTGAGTCATCTGCGCGATACGTAGTGCTTTCTGCTCTTTCGCCACAGCTTCCTGCGCTGCAAGAGACTTTTGCAAATCAGCCAGTCTTGTTTCCATACTCATGGACAAGTCAGCATTGAGCTCTTTAGCAACACTTTCATCAACTTGTTGAATATACTGAGCCAGCGTTTTTTGTGCCTCTTCAGACGTTTTGCCGGTGTAAGAAACCTTTAACGGCAGAGCCTGACCTTTAACAGCAGCATCAATTGACAGTTTTTCCGGTTCTTGCCGGTTATCCAAAGTTTCCGCCAATGCAGAAAATGCCGAACTAAAACGCCCGATAAAACCTGCCTGAACATCTGTCACTTTGGGTGCGTTAGCCCCAAACAGTACATCCATAGCATTATTGTAGCTGGCAAGCTGGCCCGCATCGGGTTGTGTAACGATAGCTGTCGAGGTCCATTTCTCCTTAGCAACTGCCAGATAGCCCACAGCAAGCACTATGGCAATAACAATCGCAATAACGATTGTTACTTTCCCGCGCCACAACTGTACCAGTAAATCAATCAGATCAATCTGTTCCGGATCGTGACTGCGCCCGGACATGTTGTTATCACTTACAGACATAGAAACCCTAGATAAGGAAAGACTTAAACTGGGATTAGTTTAGCTATAAATTGAGGCAATGCCATAGGATTAATGATAAAAAAATCAAATTGTTTGAGGGATTTTGATTGGTATTTCAATCACTACTGAAAATCAATACGATTAAACAAAAGTGTAAATACTCAAAGAACACTTTCATGAGCAAAAAAACAGCAATAATCAGATTTCATACCCGCCAATCGTTGCACTTTACAATTCATTTTAATGAATTCATGTCGTGAATACTTACCATCTAACCAGTAAAGATGGTAAGCCTAAAAAATATAACAATTAGCTTTTTTACCATCTAACGGTATCATTCCACTTTTTAGTAGCGCCTGTTGGTACCTGGCTATTATTTAGCCAAAAAGAGGAATAAACATGAAATACCTGGTTACGGGTGCCGCTGGTTTCATCGGCTTCCACGTTAGCAAACGCCTCCTTGAGGCTGGCCATCAAGTAGTCGGTGTTGATAATCTGAACGATTACTACGACGTCAGTCTTAAACAAGCTCGTCTGGAATTACTGGCACAGCCTGGTTTCCATTTTCATAAAATTGATTTAGCCGACCGCGAAGGCATGGCTGAACTCTTCGCATCCGGGCATTTTGAACGTGTCATTCATCTTGCCGCACAGGCTGGCGTACGTTATTCACTCGAAAACCCGCATGCCTATGCAGACTCAAATCTCACAGGCTTTCTGAACATACTGGAAGGGTGTCGCCATAATAAAATTCAGCATTTACTCTATGCCTCATCCAGTTCAGTTTACGGCCTGAATCGCAAAATGCCTTTCTCTACGGATGATTCCGTCGATCATCCCGTGTCGCTGTATGCAGCAACCAAAAAAGCCAACGAGCTGATGGCTCATACTTATTCCCACCTGTACGGATTGCCCACCACCGGGTTGCGTTTTTTCACCGTGTACGGTCCATGGGGTCGACCGGATATGGCGCTGTTCAAGTTCACCAAAGCGATGCTGGAAGGGAAAAGTATTGACGTCTATAACTACGGCAAAATGAAGCGTGACTTTACCTATATCGATGATATCGCAGAAGCGATCATTCGCCTGCAGGATGTCATTCCACACGCAGACACACAATGGACCGTTGAAACAGGCACGCCAGCAGCCAGCATTGCGCCCTATCGCGTCTACAATATCGGCAATAGTTCACCGGTTGAGCTAATGGACTATATCCAGGCTTTGGAAGATGCTCTGGGTATTGAAGCGAAGAAAAACATGCTACCACTACAGCCAGGTGATGTACTTGAAACCAGCGCAGACACTAAAGCACTGTATGAGGTAATTGGTTTTAAACCTGAAACGACGGTTAAAAATGGAGTGAATAGCTTTGTTAGCTGGTATCGTGATTTTTACAAAGTATAATTACAGAGCTATTTAATGTAAAAAGGCCTTTTATAAGGCCTTTTTTATGGAGGCGAGATTAATCACTACCAAACAAATCGCGGGTATAAACTTTATCGGCAACATCAGCTAATTCTGACGTCATGCGGTTAGAAATAATGATATCTGCTTCATTTTTGAACGTATTAAGATCACGCACTACCCGAGAGTGGAAAAACTCATCTTCCTCCATCACGGGTTCATAAATAATAACGGGCACACCCTTGGCTTTAATGCGCTTCATGATTCCCTGAATAGATGATGCCCGGAAATTATCGGAACCACTTTTCATGATCAAACGGTACACGCCGACCACCTTAGGCTTACGCGCAAGAATAGAATCTGCAATGAAGTCCTTACGCGTACGGTTCGCATCAACGATCGCGCCAATAATGTTATTCGGTACAGACGCGTAGTTAGCCAGCAACTGCTTAGTATCTTTCGGCAGACAGTAGCCGCCATAGCCGAATGACGGATTGTTGTAGTGATTACCGATACGAGGATCCAGACACACACCTTCAATAATCTGCCGTGAGTTCAAGCCAAGACTTTCTGCATAGCTATCCAGCTCATTAAAGTAGGCCACACGTAACGCCAGATAAGTATTAGCGAACAACTTGATGGCTTCGGCTTCAGTCGAGTCAGTAAACAGCGTCGGAATGTCTTTTTTAACCGCACCTTCCTGCAGCAACGCCGCAAAACGCTCGGCTCGTTCTGAACGTTCACCAATAACGATACGGGACGGATGCAGGTTGTCGTATAGCGCACGACCTTCACGCAGGAATTCTGGCGAAAAGAAAATATTGTCGATACCCAACTGTTCTTTAATGGAGTTCGTAAAGCCAACCGGAATCGTTGATTTAATTACCATCACCGCATTTGGGTTGATTTCGACCACATCGCGGATTACAGACTCGACGCTCGAAGTATTAAAGTAGTTAGTTGTCGGATCGTAATCAGTCGGTGTCGCGATGATAACGTAGTCCGCGTCGCGGTAAGCATCATACTTATCGGTCGTTGCACGGAAATTCAGCTGTTTTGTCGCCAGATACTCTTCGATCTCCTTATCAACGATCGGCGATTTTTTCTGATTCAGCATCTCGACCTTCGTCGGAACGATATCCAGAGCGACCACTTCGTGGTGCTGGGCAATCAGAATACCGTTCGACAAACCTACATAACCTGTTCCTGAGATAGTTATCTTCATTCGCTGTGTAACTTCTTCCGGTTGAACATTTGAGGGTGAACACGCTGCCAACAACGTGGCGCATCGGCTCTGCATTGCGCCAGTATATCGTGATTTGCTACAACACCGGATATCGGACCTGACTGAATCCCATTTTTTGGCAATAAAAAAGCCCGGAGGAGCGCTCCGGGCCTGGATTCACAGTTTGACTAAATCAGATTAATCCAGCCATTCGGTGTGGAACACACCTTCTTTATCAGTACGTTTATACGTGTGCGCACCGAAGTAGTCACGCTGGGCCTGGATCAGGTTAGCCGGCAGTACCGCAGAACGGTAGCTATCATAGTAGGCTACTGCTGCAGAGAAGGTCGGTACCGGAATACCGTTCTGCACAGCGTAAGCCACTACATCACGCAGCGCTTGCTGATATTCGTCAGCGATATTTTTGAAATACGGAGCCAACAGCAGGTTCGCGATGCCTTTGTTTTCAGCATAGGCGTCGGTGATTTTCTGCAGAAACTGCGCACGAATGATGCAGCCCGCGCGGAAGATCTTCGCGATTTCGCCGTAGTTCAGATCCCAGTTGTATTCGTCAGATGCGGCACGCAGTTGAGAGAAGCCCTGAGCATAAGAGACGATTTTGCCCAAATACAGCGCGCGACGGACCTTCTCAACAAACTCTGCTTTATCACCAGCCAGTTTAGCCTGCGGGCCAGACAGCACTTTAGATGCCGCAACGCGCTGGTCTTTCAGAGAAGAGATGTAGCGAGCAAATACGGATTCGGTGATCAGCGACAGTGGTTCGCCCAGATCCAGAGAGCTCTGGCTGGTCCATTTACCGGTGCCTTTGTTCGCCGCTTCGTCCAGGATCACATCAACAAGGTATTTACCCTCTTCGTCTTTCTTGGTGAAGATATCTTTGGTGATGTCGATCAGATAGCTGCTCAGCTCGCCTTCATTCCACTCGGTGAAAGTAGTTGCCAGCTCTTCGTTAGACAGGTTAAGGCCGCCTTTCAGCAGGGAATAGGCTTCAGCAATCAGCTGCATATCGCCGTATTCGATCCCGTTGTGCACCATCTTCACATAGTGACCTGCACCATCCGCACCGATATAGGTCACGCACGGTTCGCCATCTTCAGCAACCGCAGCAATCTTAGTCAGGATCGGCGCAACCAGTTCGTAGGCTTCTTTCTGGCCACCAGGCATGATGGATGGGCCTTTAAGTGCGCCCTCTTCACCGCCGGAAACACCGGTACCGATAAAGTTGAAGCCTTCAGCAGACAGTTCGCGGTTACGACGAATGGTATCCTGGAAGAAGGTATTACCACCATCAATGATGATGTCACCTTTATCCAGATACGGTTTCAGGGAATCGATGGCAGCATCGGTGCCAGCACCCGCTTTCACCATTAACAGGATACGACGTGGGGTTTCAAGAGACTCGACGAACTCTTTCACCGTGTAATAAGGTACCAGTTTCTTACCCGGGTTCTCGGCAACAACTTCTTCAGTTTTCTCGCGGGAGCGGTTGAAGATGGAGACGGTATAACCACGGCTTTCGATGTTGAGCGCCAGGTTGCGCCCCATCACTGCCATACCGACGACGCCGATCTGTTGCTTGGACATTACATACTCCTGTCAGGTGTGGTCACCGCGCAAGGTATGCGCGGTTTTAAGTTACTTTACATATATTACTTAATTATATGACCACAAAGAAGAAGCACATTGCAGTCACAATTAATATTTTATAACACATATATAACAAATGGTATTTATTAAATAAAATCAATACACTACTTATTTAACACAAGTTATGTTATCGAAAATCACATTAGGTACCGACATACTCCATGTGGGAAGAGGATAGATTTGTATTTTACGATATCCATCACTAGCAAGTGTACTTGAACACAACTGTTCTTGAAAAGTAACTATAGTACCTATTCGTTGCTTATCTACATTTCTTTGCATGATATCATTGTAGTTAAAAGCATAAATCGATAATAACAAAGCAACTACTGAAGAACCTACCCATTGAAGTTTAATAGAAGAAAACAACTGTGCTGTGCATAAAACGAAAAGAATTAGTGATAAGATATTAACGCCCATAAAGTATCGATCAGGGAAAGTGGTTGAATAGCCATCCAAAATAGATGACAGCCCTGAACGCCCAATAGAAGTTGCAGCGCAATAAATCACCAGAGAGATAAAGACAAACAATATCTGATGTTTGGCTAAGATATTTCGACTAAGCGAGTAGCATAAAATGCAATAAGAAGAATAAAAAAAGAAAATAATCAATGATATAGTATCACTTAGTTCGTGATACCAAGGAAATACAAATGGATATAATATCTGACGTGCAAACACCATCTCAATATAATTATTGTAATTTGGTGGAAGATTTATCCCACCTTGCCCATGAATGTTTTTAGCAATAATTAAAGAAATAATTAATAAAGAAACAAGCAATGGTAGGTAAGATTTTATTCGTAGTCTCCATCCCTTACGACCAAAAATGTCAAAAAAGGCCATCAAATAGATTATAGGAACAACGACCGGATTCGTAGCCGCAGCTAAAAATATCATTACTGCAGCCATATATGAATATAATTTCGAACGTGAAGTTCGCATATATTCGAAAATACAAAGTGAAAAAACAGGCATATAAAACCCTATTTGTAACAATCGACCAAGTATTTCTGACTGACTACTTCCTAGCGGAAGAAAGAGCACGAGCACGTATAGTGAATAGCTAATAAATAGACTACAGGAACGTTTTGAAAAATTAAACACCAAAACTGCAATTAATGAATAAAATGAAAAAGATACTAAAGCAATAGACTGTGGTAAAAGAATTAGGGGATTTCCGGTAAAAAATGAACTAATTATAGTAGAAATATAAAGACCAAGAATATTATAAACCGTAAAGTAGTCACTTCTTGCATGAAATACTGTATTAATCCAACCATACGATAACCCCTGCCCAACCCAAACACCATCCTCTGCATAAAGAATTGGATTCAAAAAAGGATCTGTATACCTAAGAACGAGCAAAAGCACGCCAAATATAAAAAGAACTAGCGAGTGGTTTAGTTTGCAATTGAAACTCTTAAGCATTGTACTTTCCCAAGCAAGCTTTAAGCAATATTTTCATAACAATAAAATTACCTTTAAAAGCGCTTATTTTCGTTGGTACTACACCTTGTGGGTAAATACGAGCTGTTGGTAATTCGATACATCTAAATCCAAGTTTTGGCGCAATATAAGAAAGATAAGCCAAAAGCTCATATGTAACAAAAATATCTCTGAATGGCGAAACACGCTCATCTAAAAGTAATTTACTGCTATAGGCTCGAAAACCTTGCGTAGTGTCTGTCCAACGAAAACCAGATGCAATACTCAATAAAGGCGCATGAATCCACTTAATAGCGAAGTCCCTTGACTTCGGAGTATTAACAGCAAGACCACCACTAATGAAGCGAGATGCTTGAACAAAATCATATCCATTATTAAGGGAATCAATAAATTGAGGGATCGCACTAGGGTCATCTTTATCATTGCCATCAATTGTAATGATATTTTTGTAACCCTTGTCTAGAACAAATGAATAACCACAACGTAACTGGGCACTGAGCTTACCATAGCCTGTTTTGACAAGAACGCCCTTCACGCCCTGTTTCACAAAAGCGCCAATGTCTATAGAGCCATCAGTGCTTCCACCATCGACAATTACGATATCAGCTATAGTGTGAATACCTGCTTTTTCTATTTTCTCTAATAAGCTGTATATCCTTGGCCCTTCATTTATTATTGGTATGACAATACAGGAATCATTTACTTTTTCAGTCCAGAGCAATATGTTATAAGTTGGGACCTGCCATTTAGTTTTATCCATTATTACATTTCCTTAATTTGATACTCTTAGAGTAATCAAAAACACACCCAGAATCACTAAGATAACACCCAGAATAGATGTCCAATAAAAACTCTCGTTGAAAACGACAACTGACAGTATAGCTACAACAGCAACCGCACCTGTAGTCAATATCGGATGAGCAATATTTAGTGGTAGCACGGCTAAAGCTGCAGCATATAATATAAAAGCAGCACCATAAAGCGCAACACCTAAAAGAAGAGGCCAGTTATAAAATAATTCAAATGGAGCTGTTAATGATGGTAATTTACGAGGAGGCATCATAGCCATTTTAATTAACACACTAGCGGAAGCATTGCATGCAATTCCAATAATCAAAATAAACCATTTCACAAGAATATTTCCCTAGCGATACGTCATAGTTACATGTTTCAATGCTCGACGTATAGCAATAATGTGATTTTCGTCTTTAGCGGCGAGCATCTCAATAGTTATCGGATGATCAGGCAAGAATGACTTTAAACCAGCTGCAAGTAACTCGTGATCTTTGAATGTATCACCTACAGTCGCAAGATTTGCTTCGCTTATGTGTACATGACCGATGACATCTTTTGTTTTTTTCACGACGGAAAGAAAATCCTCATTATTAAGTATTACAGCTCCAGTATCTAACTGCATTTTTATAGCGGGATGTGCGACTAACTTGACCATCTCATATGTCTCATAGCTGCTAGTTAGGAAATTGGAACCATACACTTCTGGATTCGGCTCAAGACAAATAATAACACCTTCATCACTTGCCACATTCCCCAGCCTATGGAAGAATTCATTTGCAATATCTATAGCACTATCTTGTGATAAGCCCGAACGATCTCTATTCTTTGGCGAGCCAAAAACTAGTCGTCTGGCACCTAGGGTAGCACCGATTCGACATATCTCTGCCAGATGGCTTAACAGCTGGTCTTGGATATTTTTATTACCAAACACATTTAATCCCTGTGTGCCAAAAAGTAACGATTGCATGCCCAAAATATCGATACCCTTATCGTTCCACCATTGTCTGACAGCAAGAATATCAGTAGTTTTCGCTTTAGAGGGAGTGGGGAAATATTTCCCCGGAGCAATATCGATCGAATCAACTTTAAACTCTTTCAGCAAAGAGAGAACTTGCTTATCCTCACTTACATCCCATGCAAGATTTGAAATTGAAATTTTCATTCTTCAATCCCATATTTTTTTGGTTCAGATTGAGCATAATGCCTTATAGCTTGTATCGTCTCTTTATTGGTATATTGATACACGCCAGCGCCACCAAATAATGAAGCATATTTGCTACGCATATCATATGTAACAAGCTTTGATGTATGTTGCTTATCAAATGTAAAACCAAATCCATCTTTTGCAATTTGAGCAACAGATATAGGTTCTGCTGTCAAATGAACTAGTTTAATATTATTATCAATTGCTTTTTCTATATCGGACCACAGATTGACCATTGGATAAAACTGAAAAACATTACGGCTTTCAATCTTTGTTATTTCATTATTATTATGAAAATCAAAAATAATATTTTTCCTAAGCCCTGGGCCTACGAGCCCAGGCAATCTAATAATTAGATGATGCTTAAATTTTTCTTGAACAAATTGTTCTAATCGATATCTGTTCAAACCATACGCATGCAGATTTTGAGTTTCAATTTGAGTATCCTCATCAACTTTAATCGGCTCTTTGAAGACATCAACCGTACTAATCAAAATAAACATTTCACAATCTATTTCGTTAAGACAGGAAATGAGATTACCAATTATTTCAGCATCGCGTACAGGCTCTTTGTTTGCCAACCACTTCTGAGCTGGTGCGCCAGCACATACAACAAGATCAAACTTACTTCCCTTAATATCTTCAATATTTGTTGAGCGATAGAGAGAATCAAATTTATTTTGCTTTAGCAATGTGCTACCTACAAATCCAGAATATCCAATCAACGCATTTTTCATATAATATTCCTGTCTAGCGATCACGCCCGGTTTGCACAAGATTATTCTCATTAGCCGTAGCATCGTTTAACACATTGACGCGGTCTTGGTTCAACATAACTGAGCTATTTTTCTCGAAAACTATTGAATAAGCCGCCTGCTCACTACGCTCACCCAATAACCGACCTAAATACTCACCAAAAAAAGCTAGCATAATAAACTGTAGCATAAACAATACAGACATAAACAGAATAGTAGTTGTCCAACCTTCCACAACATGTCCATTTATGAAATTGATCAATACACTGTAAATAGCAAACAGGAATGCGCTCAAACTACCTACCGTACCAACAACCGACATCCAACGCAAAGGCTTGGATGAATTAAATACCATCAGCCTTACTAAATTTCTAAAACCATCCATAATGGAACGCTTTACAGCGCCTTCATTAATAGGTTTATACGTTAAATTGCTCGACGGATATCCAGTTTTTTGAATGCGAAGATAAAATTGATGGTGAAAACGACCGGTCGCAGTAACAGCATTAACAGCCCGCCTACTTAAACATCTTAATGTCGTGGAATTTGACGGTAGATGATAATCTATTGCTTTTAATATTGATGATGCTGTATTACGTATCAATCGATACCCACATGGCAACGGCTGATTTGAAACACCAACAACAACATCATAACCTCGCTTACATTCATCGATGCTTTGTAATATTACTTCAACGGGATCATTACAATGATCATACATAACCACAAAATCACCGATCGCATTTTCTAGTCCAGCAGCCCAAGCTACATCATCATGAGTTAATCCTGAGAGTTGGAGGTAACGTATACTTGAAACTGAGTCAAGAATATTATCAAGAACTGAATTCTTTGGTAAATTGCTATAAGGACCTTTTGAAACAATTAGGATTTCATAATCTGTAAAGTTATCTTCAAGTATATGCTGTATTTGCAATAGTTTCGCAGTGATTCCGACTTCTAATACATGTGTATTTAACACAACCGAAACAAATGATTCACTTTTCACTTAATAATCTCTTTTCTTATATAATATTCATATTATTAATGGTTTCAATAGCATCATATACATTGTCTATTTTGCCGCCCATAATACAATGAAAACCTTTGATGCCATGATTAGCCCTAAAAAGAATAGGTCGAGAATCATCCGTTTCGCTACGAGGAAGCAATGTCTTAACCTCCCAAAGTGAACGTTCGTAACGGCATTCTCCCAGAATAGGAATATAACGAGCAGCATCCTTGACCATGTGCCGCCATGCACTAGTTTTCTGATCATTTTCAAATTTAGCATGAGGGTTCCGATATCTACTATTATTAGTATCGTGCCATTCGTAGTGAGGAGTATAACGGACGTGGCTAAAAGAATGCAGCCCTGCGGAAGGAAACGGCATTACTGAAAAGAAAGGACCACACATAACTGTGAAACCATACTGTTTTATTTCATCAGGAACCTCGACTAGACACATTTCGGTCATTTCATGTTTAAGTGGTATTAATTCAATGCTCGAATTGTCTAATATAAAATTAAGATTCGAATATGTACAGTTGAAAACATGATCCACATTATATAGTTCAACAATATCATTATTTACTTCACGAACATGAACCTCAAGACTACTTTCTTTATTTTGAACTTTTTCTACTAAAAAACCAGATTTGTATTCGACACCTGCTGAATCTAACCGTTGTAACATCAGATTGCACAGTTTGGAAGCATCAAATGCAAATTCCTTCACACTAAAACAGGCGTTAATCAACTGCGGATTAACCATTCTTTTTATCCGCATGGGAGCATCATCACATTCAGCACCAATACGATCACAGAACATTCGAAATTGAGTTGCAGTTACCTTACCCAACAGTTCACTAATTAAATAATACTTTTCAAAATCGGATGTTATGCAATCTTCAAACTCAGAAACAAAACGAGGAAATGAGACTCTTGAACGAAGTGCAGTGAGCATACTGCGAGGATAATGATACCCGTTGTGCACACGAGCTTGATTATTAAATGACGCTCGTGACATATATTTGCTTTCTTTCTCAAAGAGCTTTACCTTATGACCTATATTAGCCAACTGCTCTGCGAGGTACATGCCAAAGAAGCCCCCTCCAACTATTATTATGTTTTTTCTCATAAAATATATCCGATATATATAAATTAGATTTTACTATATAAATACTTGACCATCTTATTTCTTCTTTCTAATGTATAATTATCAACAACAAATTCGCGAGCATTTACTGATTGTCGATGATAATCATCATATTCATTAGCATATAATTTAATTATTTCGGCTAATTGTATGTGATTTTTAGGTTCAAACAGCCTCCCATTATAGCCATTAACTACCAGGTTTTTATTTCCTGGTATGTCGCTAACAATACATGGCAAACCACAGCTTAATGCCTCCAATATAGCCAGAGGCATTCCTTCCCACAAAGAAGGAAGCACAAATAAATCATGTTCAGAGAGTAATTTTGCAATATCATTTGACCATCCATGGAAAAAAATGTTTTCTTTAAAATCAAATGACTCTTGTTCTAACTGAGCACGGAGTTCACCATCGCCTACATATGTTAGTGTTACATTTGAATTAACTTTCATTACTTCCTTCATAGCCTTTAGTAAGGTATGAGGATCTTTTTGTTCCGATAAACGGCCAACCATTATCACTTTTAACTTATTACTTATACGTTTTTTCGTAACGGGCACAAACTTAGTAACATCAATACCATTTGCAATGAGATGGACTTTTGCAGGAGAATACCTTAGCTTATTAATTGCTATATCATAATCATCTTTATTTAATACGATTAGATTATCGGTGAAAAATTTTGCAATCCATTCCATAGAAAAATAAACTGCATACTGTTTTTTCGAACTTGCCGCTGGGAAAGAAAATCCATGGACAGTATGAATTACCTGCGTAACCCCAGCTAACTTTGCAGCCAATCGACCTAACACACCTGTTTTAGATGAATGAGTATGTACGACATCATACTTCTCTTTCTTTATTAATTTATAAAGTTTAATAATTGCTCGGAAATCTTTAATTGCGGAAATCTCACGGCATAGTTCATTAACATAGAATATGTTTACTTTATAGTCTGATAACGCTTGAGTTAGAGGGCCATTAGTTGAACACACTAATGAATAATTAAATTCGTTACTCAATGCAGTAATCTCATTCAAAGTCACGCGTTGTACGCCACTGAGTAAAGGAAGTAATTGAACATGCAGTACTTTTAATTTTTTTGCCATCATCATATTTCATTCACAATCGTACAGAGTTAAATATCATCTGTCATAGTAAGAACCATATTTACCACGGACACCATCTGCAATGCCTTGCATGATTTTCTTTGCTGTTTCTTTTTTGTTTTTATTTAAAACCAGTGCAATTGCAGAACGTAACACATTTAAAAATAACTCTCTTAATTTATAGCCCCCTGGGACATATTTCAATCTTAGCATATAAAAGCTATTTCTAACCAGATAATAACGTCTTAATGCACTATGCTGAGATATTGTTCGCCCCAAAATATTAATACGAGCATCACCGATGGTATGAGACATTGTGGCCTTATTAGTCATCGCTACACGATATCCTAAATATTTCGCCCTGAGTGACCATTCAACATCAATATAGTCAACAAATAATTCATTTTTCAAACATCCAATCTTTTGAAAGGCCTCTTTAGAGAAAAATGAACCAGATGCAATCACAAAAGTCACATCCGTTATTTCATTAATTTTATCCCTACTGATGAAAGGCCCTTTATAGGATGTACCAGGATAGACATTATTTGTATGTGGATCATAAAAGGATGCGCCTAAAATGCCAACGTTATATTTCAAATAAATGCTTTTCAAGCTATTGACAAAGCCATTGTCTAAAATGCTATCTTGATCTAAAAGCAACAGATAGAGTGCACCTTTTTCAATCGCTAACTTTATTCCGTAGTTTTGAGCATAAGCCAGGCCATAATTCTTATCTAACTTTACAAGATCAAATTGTAAATAAGTAAGCATTGCCTCAATCTCATCAATATTTGATGATCCATTATCGACGACAGTGCAAAAATCAACTTGGTTAGCCAGTGATTGTAGTTGTTTCTTCAAGCACTCTATATCTGGATTGTATGTCACAGTAACTGAGCTGTTCAATTATAGCCTCTAACTTTCATTCGTCTACAGTATTAATTTTTACCGTCATATTTGCCATATTTTTTGAAGAGACCATCCTTCCATCCTTTAGCAATATATTGCATATAGATTTTTTTCTCTTTAACTGTCGAAATAAATAATAGTGTTCGTAATATAGTAAAAAAAATTTCCCTTATTTTGTAGCCTAACGGAACATAAGGAAGCCACAGCATATAAATAAAATTCCGCGCTAGGTAGTAACGTCTCAACGGGCTATGAATACTAACCTCTCTTCCCATGACCAGTTTTCTTTCGTCACCAATTGAGTGACTCATCTTTGCGTCAGGAATTGCATAGAAACTATAATTTTTACTTGCTGCTCTAAAACACCATTCAAGATCAACGTAATCAATAAATAACTCACTTCGCATGACTCCTACATCTTGTAGTGTATCTACAAAAACAAGCATTCCTGAATTTATCAAAAATGAAACTCTCAATGGAATTCGATCTACAGGATATATCTTTTTAACTCTCACTCCATTTATTTCAATAAATGGATAATTTGTTTCTGTACGCGGATCATAAAATACGGGACCAACTCCACCTATCTTATGTCCGTTATTTGCAAGATTGATCAAAGCACGAACTAAGTTTACTATAAAATCTTTTGTTGGCTCTGAATCTTGATCAAAAAAAAGGACGGCCTCACAATCAGATTCAATTATTTTTTGTAAACCTAAATTTTGAGCCCCTGCCAAGCCTATATTTTCTGAAAGATAAATAAAATCCTTATAATCATGATATTCAGTTTTTAATTTACCAGAATTAGTACTTGCATTATCCACTAAAAAAATACGTATATCTAAATCAGTATTCTTCAGTCTATCTATCAGTTTTCCTAACACGATAATGTCAGGATTATAAGTTACTATTAACACAGCTATTTTTAGCACAATTTCTATCCCATGTCATAAGGTATCCGACAATAATAAGCAAAATCCAATTTGATATCCACGTCAAATACTGATCATCAAACAACTGCATTAATATAGCATATAATATTATTGGATATAATATATAATAAGAACGGATGTTTTTAAATTTCAATACATAAACACGCCCAGAAATAAAACCAAATAACATAGGGAAGACAATCGAAACATAACCAAAATCAAGGTAGTAGGGCCTTAAATAACTATAAACATTTACAGGAAATGGTACAAAAACCCAATTTTGTAAAATACTCGCAATTTCAGATGGATAAAACAAACTTATCCACAGATAAATATTTCTTAATGAGTTGAAACCGAATATTTTCTGTTCCGCATGATCTAATTGTGCGAAAGCCAAAAAACCACCAGATATATAATTATATAAGTAATATGAAATTAAACTAAATGACGAGTCAGGGTATCTGACGCTCATGATTATATAAAAGAACAGAATAAATAAAATACTAAAAAACAGCACTTTCGAAAATCGCAGTTTTTTTGGTGTCAGGACTAACATTACTACTAGATATAATAAAATTAACGTTTTAGCGCCCAACATAATTACCATTGGAAGGCAAAAAATAGAACTAATAAAAAATGTCCACTTACATCTTAAGATAAGAAAGCAAGATGAAAATAATGATAATAAAGCCAAGCGCCCGAGCATACCATAATTTGCCCCATCATCTGCTACTAAATATTCACGGAATGCCGATATATTAAATAAAGATCCAATGCTAAATTTGGAAAAAATGACAAAATAAAATGTTAAGATAAATACAAATGGCAAGAATTTGACATATGATTGAGCACTCAAGCATAGTTTATAATTAACATTTTTATTCCTAAATGTTTGCGCTCCTAAAATTGCAAAAATAAAGAACATTAAGTTGGCTACAAGAATATAATAGTCCTTTGGCAAGTATGTTGACTCAGAAAAATAGCCAACTAAAAGACAGCAAGCCAACCATATTATCGAATGAACTACTGCTGGATGTGTCCATTCTAACTTAAGATAGAAACAGAATACTAAACTACAAAAATACACCACCGTCATTGTTAATACAACATCCATATTAGACTCCCGCTTTATTATAGATGCCGATTCTCTCTACTAAAAATAAGATAATAAAATCAATGAACGACCTTATTGTGAATGCAAATGCGGCTCCAAAAATAGAATACTCTGTTGTGAGTATATAAAGTATCAACATATACGGGATAAATTCAAAAATATGTACTAGCCCAGTCCATTTAGCATGACCTGCCGATTGTATTCTGGCGAAGCAAATTTGTGCAACTGAATTAAAAATAAAACCAACAAGTAAAATCCTAAAAACAGTAGCTGCATCACCTCTATATCCATTACCCAACCAAATACCAAGGATATCACCAGCAAAAACAAAAAAGGGCAACGCTAAAACTATAGAGAAAAAGAATACTGAAATTAATGTTCGCAGATATACCTGCCGCCCATCTTTTGATTGAACAAAACTTAGTCTAGGAAAAAGTGCTCTGGCAACAGCACCTGGAAACAATGATAATCGAGTAACCATATCTGATGGGCCAGAATAATGAGCCACAACACTTGCTCCGGAAAAATGAGAAACCGCAAAGCGATCAACAAACCCCATCAATGGACCAATAATGTTACTAAGTGTAACCCATCCTCCAAAAGTTACTAATTCAGTCAATATATTTTTACTAAAGACGTGAGTAAAATATTTAATATGTCGCAAACAAAGCTTCCATGTTATGAATGCGACAATCCACCTACCTAATACTAACCCAGCAATCGCAGAGATCAACGATGGCGAATACCAAGTAGCGAGAAGGGGAAGCAATATAATAAATGGACTAGTCAAAACCTGTTGAATATTTAAGGATGAAAAATTTTCCACACCCTCGAGATATGCTCGCCATACTTGAGTTAATAACAAAGCAGGAACACATAAACCGAGTAATTGGAGTGCAACTGTGATTTCATTATGAATTTCATATGATACATTCAGAAATCGAACCAGAGCAGGTGATGAAAAATATGCAAGAAGAGCAACAAGTATACTAATCAAAGTAACGGTGTAAATTGAAGTCCCTAAAATGTCATTAACTTTGCTATCATTATCTCTATGCGCAGAAACAAAACGAATTACTGCTCGTGAAATCCCACCGTCAAAAACGCTGGCATAACCCATGAGTGCATAGGCTATGGTAAATAGCCCAAAACGTTCAACACCAAGTAATCTTGCAAGAATCCCCATAACAGGGATTGCCATCAATAAAGGTAAAACCAGACCAAAAATATTCCACCCAGTATTTTTCAGTAAACTCATATTATTTTATTTTCAACCAAGAGTTTTAGACTATCGGCATTCCTATCTTTCTGAGATAAAATGATACTTTCAACATTTGGCCATTCAATATTAATATATTGATCACTCCATAATATAGAGCATTCACTCTCCGGGTGGTAATAATTTGTAGTTTTATAAAGAAACTCTGTATTATCTGTAAGAGTCATAAAGCCATGAGCAAATCCTTCTGGAATCCACAATTGTTTTTTGTTTTCTGCAGATAAAGTAATACCTACCCATCGGCCAAATGTTTTGGAATTTTTTCTTATATCAACAGCGACATCATATACTTCGCCAGAAACACACCTAACTAGTTTCCCTTGAGCATAGGGAGCACGTTGAAAATGTAGACCACGTAATACACCTTTGCTTGATTTCGAATGATTATCCTGTACAAATTCAACTTTCCGACCCGTTGCTTCTTCGAATAATCGCTGATTAAAGCTCTCCATAAAAAAACCACGTTCATCACCAAACACTTTAGGTTCGAAGATTATAACTTCAGGAATTTCAGTTTTGATAACATTCATATTAATAACCCTTAATCATTTTAATCAAATACTGTCCATAAGCATTTTTTGATAATGGGATAGCTAGTTGTTTAACCTGCTCCGCGTCAATAAATCCTTTACGGTATGCTATCTCTTCTGGACAGGAAACTTTTAAACCTTGACGTTCTTCAATTGTGGCAATGAAGTTACTTGCTTCAATTAGACTCTGATGCGTCCCTGTATCAAGCCACGCATAGCCACGTCCCATCATTGCAACAGATAACCTTCCCTGTTCCATATAAATTCGGTTAATGTCGGTAATTTCAAGCTCACCACGTGCAGAAGGTTTTAAGTGCTTTGCCATTTCAACAACATCGTTGTCATAGAAATACAACCCGGTTACTGCATAATTACTTTTAGGCTCGAGTGGTTTTTCTTCAAGGCTAACTGCTGTACCACTTTTATCGAACTCAACCACACCGTAACGTTCAGGATCGTTGACATGATAGGCAAATACAGTTGCACCGCTTTCTTTATTTACGGCAGTATCCATTAATTTTGGTAAGTCATGTCCGTAAAAAATGTTGTCACCCAGAACAAGAGCACAATCATCATTACCGATAAACTCTTCACCAATAATAAATGCCTGGGCTAGGCCATCTGGCGTCGGTTGTACTTTATATTGTAAATTAAGTCCCCACTGGCTACCGTCACCCAATAACTGCTCAAATCGAGGGGTATCCTGAGGAGTACTAATAATCAAGATGTCACGAATCCCTGCCAACATTAGCGTAGAAAGCGGATAATAGATCATAGGTTTATCATAGATTGGCAGCAGTTGTTTGCTTACAGCCATAGTGACAGGATAAAGACGAGTACCTGAGCCACCAGCTAAAATAATCCCTTTACGCGTTTTCATTTCATCATCTCTTTATGTGCAAAATGCCCGTCAAGGGGCATTAAAATAAATTCAGATCGCCGTTGTCGTGAACAACTCAGCCAACATACGTTTTACACCAGCATCCCACTGCGGTAATACCAGCTCAAAGTTATTCTGGAATTTATCGGTGTTCAAGCGAGAATTTGTTGGGCGGTGTGCGGGAGTAGGATACGCACTGGTCGGCACCGCATTTAACTGGGTCAATGCCAGTTCAATTCCTGCCTTACGGGCTTCATCGAACACCAGTGCTGCATAGTCATGCCAGGTCGTGGTTCCACCCGCAACCAGATGGTAGAGTCCAGCCACATCGGGTTTGTTCATTGCAACACGGATAGCATGCGCCGTACAGTCAGCAAGAAGTTCAGCTCCAGTTGGCGCACCGAACTGGTCGTTAATTACCGAAAGCTCTGCGCGCTCTTTTGCCAGTTTCAGCATCGTTTTCGCAAAATTATTGCCTTTACCTGCATACACCCAACTGGTTCTGAAAATCAAATGGTTGGCGCAGTGCGTCTGAAGCGCCATTTCTCCCGCCAGTTTGGTTTCACCGTAGACATTAAGCGGCGCTGTAGCGTCCGTTTCGCGCCATGGTGTTTCGCCGGTGCCAGGAAAAACATAGTCCGTGGAGTAATGCACTACCCACGCTCCGATTTCTGCGGCAGCTCTGGCAATTGCCTCCACACTGGTCGTATTAAGCAACCGGGCAAATTCAACTTCGGACTCAGCCTTATCTACTGCCGTATGGGCAGCCGCGTTGACGATAACGTCAGGCCGGATACGACGAACGGTGTCTGCCACGCCTTGTGGATTACTAAAGTCACCACAATAGTCAGTCGAATGTACATCTAATGCGATCAGGTTCCCCAACGGGGCTAGCGCACGTTGCAATTCCCAACCCACCTGGCCCGTTTTACCAAACAGCAGAATATTCATTACTGACGTTCTCCATAATTCTGTTCGATCCACGTCTTGTAGGCGCCGCTTTTCACATTCTCAACCCACTGCGTATTCGACAGATACCACTCAACAGTCTTACGGATCCCGCTCTCGAAGGTTTCCAGCGGCTTCCAGCCCAGTTCATCGCTGATTTTCGCTGCATCAATCGCATAGCGGCGATCGTGCCCAGGTCTATCCGCTACATATGTAATTTGCTCGCGGTAAGAACTTTCTTTAGGCACAATCTCATCCAACAA
This sequence comes from Citrobacter sp. Cf087, assembly GCF_030334285.1. Lineage (NCBI taxonomy): Bacteria > Pseudomonadati > Pseudomonadota > Gammaproteobacteria > Enterobacterales > Enterobacteriaceae > Citrobacter > Citrobacter sp. Cf087. The sequence continues at coordinate 598,623 of NZ_JAOWED010000031.1, read as the reverse complement.
ATCGCAGATAGTATGGACAACGTCCAGGTTTTTCTTCTCGTTATGACCACCGATATTGTAGGTTTCACCTACAAGTCCCTGAGTCACAACGGTGTATAATGCTCTGGCATGATCTTCAACATACAGCCAATCGCGAATTTGATCGCCTTTGCCATAAATTGGTAATGCTTTGCCCTCAAGTGCATTCAGAATCACCAGCGGGATTAGTTTTTCAGGGAAGTGATACGGCCCGTAGTTATTGGAACAGTTGGTGACAATTGTTGGGAAGCCATAGGTGCGCAGCCACGCGCGAACCAGATGATCGCTTGAGGCCTTTGAAGCAGAGTATGGGCTACTCGGTGCATAAGCCGTCTTTTCGGTGAACAGAGGCAACACACTACCAGCAGCCACTTCATCTGGATGTGGCAGGTCGCCGTATACTTCATCTGTGGAGATATGATGGAAACGAAATGCCTGTTTTTTATCTGCCTCCAGCCCGTTCCAGTAGCTACGAGCAGCTTCCAGCAGTACATAGGTACCGACGACATTCGTTTCGATAAAAGCCGCAGGCCCTGTAATAGAGCGATCAACATGACTCTCAGCAGCCAGATGCATCACCGCATCCGGTTGATGAGTGGCAAAAATACGCGCCATTGCCGCTTTATCACAGATATCCGCGTGTTCAAAATAATAGCGATTATTTTCGCTGACTTCGGCAAGCGACTCCAGGTTACCGGCGTAGGTAAGTTTATCGACATTAACAACGGTATCCTGAGTATTATTAATAATATGACGAACTACTGCAGATCCAATGAAACCCGCCCCACCAGTAACTAGTATTTTCACGTTTTAATTCCGAATATCGTTTATACGAATACTATTAATATGCTGGCACATAATGCACGCATCTGGGCATTATGCACGCTACCGCCCCTGGCCTTGCAGCTACCAGAGCACTACCTAAATTCCAAAGATGTAACCAGCCCCGCCAGCTTTCGCAAAGCTCTGTTAAATTCAAACGCTAATTGTCTTACCAAATGCTACCAGAAACAAGAAAAAATCTGATAAAGCCATGATTAAACTTGGTAGGTTAACTTGTTGTTATTGGTCATTTTTCATAAAAAAGCGACAGTAACATTCCATTGCTTAAAGCATAGAAGCTGGGATGTTAGCTGCCGCTATTTTTTCTGGCTTACCGTCACAAAGACCTGTAAATATCTACTCGCTCAGTAGCTTCTCGATGCTCTTACGGAACTTCGGACCTTCTTTCAGGTTACGCAGCCCATACTTAACGAATGCCTGCATGTAGCCCATCTTTTTACCGCAGTCGTAGCTGTCACCCGTCATCAGCATGGCATCAACAGACTGTTTGTTAGCCAACTCTGCAATGGCATCAGTCAGCTGAATACGTCCCCAGGCACCTGGAGCAGTTTTTTCCAGCTCTGCCCAAATATCAGCAGAAAGCACATAGCGTCCTACGGCCATCAGATCGGAATCCAGCGTTTGCGGCTGATCCGGTTTTTCGATGAACTCAACGATACGGCTGACTTTACCTTCGTTGTCCAAAGCCTCTTTGGTTTGAATAACAGAGTATTCAGACAGATCGCCCTCCATACGCTTAGCCAGCACCTGACTGCGCCCGGTTTCATTAAAACGAGCAACCATAGCAGCGAGGTTATAGCGCAGCGGATCCGCACTTGCGGTATCCAGAATAACGTCAGGTAATACCACGACAAACGGGTTATCACCAATGATAGGACGAGCACAAAGAATGGAGTGACCCAGACCCAGTAACTGAGCCTGACGGACGTTCATGATAGTCACGCCCGGAGGACAGATAGACTGCACCTCGGCTAATAACTGGCGCTTAACACGCTGCTCAAGCAACGATTCGAGTTCGTAAGAGGTGTCGAAGTGGTTCTCAACCGCGTTCTTAGACGCATGAGTTACCAGAACGATTTCTTTGATACCTGCAGCTACAATTTCGTCGACAATGTATTGAATCATCGGCTTGTCTACGATCGGCAGCATCTCTTTAGGGATTGCCTTAGTGGCTGGCAACATGTGCATCCCCAGACCCGCTACCGGAATAACTGCTTTCAAATTAATCATTAAGTCATTCACCTATTCATTAGTTGCTGAATTATAGCTTTTTAGCTTGTTTTAGCCAGTATGAATTACATTGTACAGTTGCCGCGTATGTTACGCCGCTTATCTGTAGAATGCAGTAATCTTAAGCTCAAGTATGTGCGACTTGAGCCAGGAATGGTCGCAAAGTTACCTCCCCTGCCCCGGTAGTCGAAAATTCACCGCTTCTACATTCACTACCTGATGGTTTATACGGTCGATGTCAACTGAACTTTGCCCAGCTTCGTTTACTGCATGTACGTTGGCCAGTGAGAGTAGTGTGTCCTGCCTGGCCATAAACTTACCGCGTATGTCCTGGCGCAGATCGAAGTGCATCTTAAGTGCGGGCCCCGTGCCCGATTGCTGCATCACCCTGACGTTACGTAAAAAAAGGTGTTGCGGTTGGTTATGCAACTCAAGCGTGGCATGCTTCATCTCCACGTTGGTGATGGCCACGAATGACGTTGCATTACCAGAGGAGATCTGAATTCCGCGTAATTTGTATTCACGTTTGGTGTTATCGAGATGGATATTATTTAGCTTAAAGTTTTGTGGAATGGATAAATATCGACCTTTGATGACGCCATAACCAATGAGCATACCTGCGCTGTTCTCCATATTGATATTATCAATCACGAAGTTATCACATCCATAAATAGCAACCGTCGCATTATCAATGCCTGCTTTCTTACTGAAATCCGGTGTGATATTTCGCGCGGTAATATTACGAATGATAAAATGCTTGCCGTTCTCCACATGAACTAACTGCCGACAGTCGCTACCGGTGATGTTCGCCACCACGAAGTTTTTTACCGCCAGTTCATCGGGATAGCTATTGTCATAGGTACTGCCCGCCAGCCCGATACCGATGCCCCAGTTCACATTGCCATTGGTACAGTTAATACGTTCAATGACATGGTCAGAAATGAGGATGTTGCTGTCGTTGATAGCCACATTCCACTCAATGGCATCTCCCTGGAGATCGCTAAATCGGCAGTTTGTAATCTTTACGCCATCCATTCGGTTATGAAAACCCTGACGTAAAATCCCATAGTTAGCGCGTGTGACAGTAATATCATCAATAATCAGATTACGCATCAGCCTTGAAGTTTTACCGCCGATATAAATTTGCGTCACCGGACCGAAACCGCACATGGCAATCCCTTTTATTACACAGTCCGAACCACGTACATCCAGGGTAACATTCTTCAGGCTCCCGCCCTGCTCGCCCACCACTTTGCATCCATCCTGCAGAATAAAGCGCCCACGGCCATTGCCACTTATTCGCCCTTGTATGAAGAGCGTTTTGCCTGGCGGAATAACAATAGCAGTATTGAGATCCTTACATTCCAGGCCTTTTGGTACGACGACCATTTGCCCTTCTTTGAACGCCTGCCTGAAAAAGGCCACCCAATCCTGTGGGTTGTAATCCTGAATGTTGACGCTGCCCGATGATTCAAGCGCGCGAACAACGGGAGAATGCAGCACGACAAGCGCAGAGCCCGCCGTCAGAAAAGTACGGCGTGAGAGTTTGTTCTCTGACATACAACCTCGATTTACATCGTTTGCAGCAGACTGGCTAACTGTTTATTGATAGCTAACTGATTAAATTCATTTTCAATTTTTTCACGCGCACACTGAACAATCGACTGTACCTGCTCACTGTCGAGCAGGCTAAATGCCGCTAAACGCTCTGCCAGTGCCTGCGCGTCGTTTTCCGGTGCCAGCCAGCCTGATTTACCCGACTCGACCAGCTCCGGGATCCCGCTGTGAACGGTGGAAATCACCGGAATACCCACCGCCATTGCCTCCATCAGTGCCACCGGGATCCCTTCCATATCGCCGTCTCTTCCGGTGATCGAAGGCAGCAAAAATACATCCGCCTGTTCAAGCATCTCCTTTACCTGATGACTGGGCTTAAAGCCGGGCATCTCAATAACGCCATCGAGTTGATATTGCTCGATCAGCGTACGTAAACGACGCTCCCAAGGGCCGATACCCAGAATTCGATAACGAAATGAAACGCCCTGCTCTTTTAACTGACGACAAGCTTCGATGGCGAGGTGCAGTCCTTTTTTCTCGGTTAACCGGGCAACAGAGATTATTTCCAGCGGTGCAGTTGGCGATTTCAACTGGCGTGGCGTAAAGCGTGTCATATCGATTCCCATACGCGAGACCGCGATTTTTTGCGGCGGACATCCCATGTTTTTTAACCGTCCGGCCCAGAGATTGCTGATGGGCAACATTAAATCACCGCGTTGAAACAGCTGCTGATACTCAGGGGTATAGCGGGCCAAAACGCCCCGGTGCGAAACATCAATCCCATGAAATACCGTGGCGATTTTTCCGCGGATCATCCCAAGCTCACGCAGCTTGGCGGCCGTTACGCCTGCGGGCCCAAAATGAGCAATAAAAACATCCGCCTCAAACGCTCGCGGATTCCCGCCGCAAATAGCTGCCAAAATCAGATTGCGCGCCTCCTCACCATAGCGTGCAACATTAAGCGCTTTCCAGGTCGCTGCGCGGGTAATACCGTGCAGAGCCGCCGCTGCCCTATATTTCAGTTTCGCCAGTTTGCTTTCCGGTTCATTCAGCAACCAGCGCGTTTTTTCACCCAGACGGTAGGTATTAAAGGAGGCATGAGTATTTTCAAGATCGCCCTTCTGCAAAGCGACAATCTCCACGTCGTAGCCCATATCGATAAATGCGGTTATCTGATTGAGTACAAATGTCTCGGAGGAGAGCGGAAATTTAAGCAGGAAAAAACCAATCTTCATTTATCCCCCTCAATACGCGTTAAAACCGACTGCACCATGCGTACCCCACGTTCGCGTTCGCGCATAACCGCGTCGCCGAGACGTATGCGCAGCTCAGGTAACTGTCCGAGAGTATCGGCAACCTTCCCTTCCAGACTGCCATCGAGAAGATGACGAATATCAACAGCCATCTCCGGTAACCCCAGTTGTCGCATGATCCCAGCCGATTTGTGCTCGTAGTTAATGGCGATGGCAGGCGTCATAAAATTCATCGAGATGATGGCAGAATGCAAGCGAGTCCCCACCGTCAGATCGCATGCGCCCAGAATCTTCCCCATCTCCAGATCGTTAAGTTCATCCATCACCACGTGATATCGGGCCGGGTCATTAACATACTGGCGCAGGTTTAACGCTACCATGCGATCATCTTTGTTGTAACTATCAATACCGGTGCAGGTTGACAGTGCAATCACCTGATAACCTTCATCAAGGATGCGGTTCACCACCCCGGCAAAGGCTTGCTCATAGGCCTGCTGCGTTGTCCCCAGACGCTTATCAAAAGGCGCCAACTCACGCAATGTAATGGCAACGGTCTTCTGTTTAGCCGCCATGTCTAACCAGTGCTGTACCGCATAACCGGGCTCAAAATCCTCATGATGATTGTCGACCAGCCAGGCCGTATCTACGCCTGTTTCGACTTTATCCGTGATAATTGCGCTGCGCTTCATCAGATCCAGACTGACGGATTCACGTAAAATCAGCGCATTACAGTGACCAAACACGTAGTTCGCCAGTTGATTAAACTGCCCATCCTGGAATGGCCCCACGCTGTGACCAATCATGTACAGCGGTTTTTTCGCCATAAACGAACACAGGGCATGTTCAAACTGCGGCACGCCATACAGATCGACAAAGAACGATCCGCCGACCTGGATAATGGCGTCATAGCGCGATAGCAGACGGACAAAATCGGTAAACCCCTGGGCGATAGCGATATTGCGCAGATTACCGGAATCAGTAACACGCGAGAGCAGTACCTGATGCTGATAGCGACGACGCAGCACTTTCTTCACGCGCCCCATAACACCCGCTGCGTTGTTATGTTGCTTCATCTGCAAATACAGCGGGTCGCCCATCACCGGGCGGTTTAACAACCACGAAGAGCTCACCGGGTAACGGCTCATCACATCCACTTCGGTCTCGGGACGCAACGCGTTAATGGCATCCAGCAAACCGCGCAGGATCGCGCTATCCCCTCGGTTCCCGCAGGTATGGTTGCCTAAAATTAGTAATTTCATTATGACCTCTTAAAACGTTGTTCTTATCCCGCACGGAGCAAGGTTTTCATTTTTTCACTGCGACAGAGTTGGCGTTTTAATTCCACCACCAGCGGATGGCGCGACAGCACAATCATTAGCGCAAACACCAGTGCTCCTGCCGCTATCTGGATCCCCAGCAGCGCGCTTAATGGCACCTGGTTACGCAGGGTTAAGCCCAACGTATAGCTCACCACAAGGGTTGGTAAGGAGAGATACAACGGCAGCCACAGGCTGAGCATGTACTGACGGTAGCTGGAGCCAAGAACAGGTTTGATCATCACGAAGTAGCTGAGGATCGTATTAATCACCTGAACCAGCAAAAAGCCCAGCGTCACGCCAATCGCCCCCGCCAGATGACCGCCAATGAAAATGGCAGGAATAAACAGAATGGTTTTGAACACATTGAATTTGAAGCTGATATCGACCCGGGCTTTCGCCATCAAGAGCGATCCTATTGGATTCCCCACCGAGCGCAGCAAACCCACAATGCACAATAGTTGCAGGACCGGAATAATGCCGTTCCACTTCTCGCCAAACACCAGCGGCACCACATTGTCCGACACCACCATCAGTCCCAGTAGCGCCGGGAAGTTGATAATCCCAACCACTGACAGCAGCTTGTAAAAATTCACCCGTAGTTTTTCGCTGTCGTCCTGGATTTTGGCAAACGCCGGAAACAGCACGCGGGTGATAATCGGGTTCAGTTTGATCGGCGGGACAACCGCCACGTTCCACGCAAGATTGAATCCGCCCGCCACGCCAGCTCCCAACGTGCGGGCTAAAACCAGCGTGGAAAGGTTGGTATTGATGTAATTGATGATGCTGTCTGCCGTCAGCCATGCGCCAAAACGCAGGTTCGACGAAACGGATGCCAGCGAAAAATGCAGCCCGGGTCGGTAAATCCGGCGGCCAAAATAGCCGAACAGCAGCGTACGTAGCGTACTATTCACCAGATACCCAAGAATGGCCGTCAGCGCGAGCGGCCAGAAATGGGCGCTGACCACGGTAAAGGTAAATCCAGCCAGCACCGAACTGGTTTCAATCATGCCAATTTTGTTGAAGGCCAGCTCTTTTTGCATCAGCGCGCGAAACTGCTGCCCGTGCGGTATAACCACAAACGCCAGTGATAAGGTTTTGATGAGCGGTGCCAGTTCTGGATTATTGAGAACATGGGCAATCGTCTCGCTCAGCAAAAACATCGCCACGCATACCACGATACCCAGCCCAACGTTTAGCCAGTACAGCGTCGTCAGCTCCAGATAACCAATCTCTTTGCGTTGAATAATTGAGTTGGCGATACCGAAATCCGACAGCGTATCGGCCAGCGCTATGATCACCAGCGACACGGTTAACAACCCGAACTGGTGGTTATCAATAATTCGCGCCAGGACGGTCATCTGAATAAGTCCGAGCCCAATAATGATCACCGTGGCAATCGCCGACCACTTTGCGCCATTAAGCGTTTTTTCTCGTAAGCTCATGTTAATACGCCGCTTTGTTAACAAAGCCTTTGAATATCGTCAGAAAAACAATTTTGATATCGAACCACACGCTCCACTCGCGAATGTATTCGAGGTCAAACTCCACACGTTTCTCCATTTTTTCCAGCGTATCGGTTTCACCGCGCCAGCCGTTGATTTGCGCCCAGCCGGTAATACCCGGTTTCACCTTATGGCGTAACATGTATCCCTCAATCAGTTGGCGGTACTGTTCGTTATGCGCCACCGCATGCGGACGTGGTCCGACGATAGACATCCCCCCGGTGAGCACGTTAATAAACTGCGGCAGTTCATCAAGCGACGTCCGACGCAGGAAATTCCCCACAGGAGTAACGCGCGGATCGTTTTGCGTGGCCTGCGTCACCACCGCATCGTTTTCCATCACTTTCATTGAGCGAAACTTCCAGACTTTGATCGGCTTCCCATCCATGCCATAGCGAGTCTGGCGGAAAATCACCGGTCCTTTGGAGGTCAGTTTTACCAGTAGCGCTATGCCACACAGCACCGGGGAAATAAGTAGCAGGATCAGTGAAGCCAGCACGATATCTTCCGCGCGTTTTAACAGACGATTAATCCCCGAGAGTGGCGTGTCATACAGCGGCACCACCGGAATGCCGTTCATCTCTTCAATCCGTGAATGCAGAATGTTGAAGGTAAAGACATCAGGAATTAGGATCACTGAACAGGTGGTATCGGCCAGCTCGCGCACTAATTTTTTGACGCTGGCACCATCGCTCATCGACATGGCGATATAAACGTTATGAATGCGTGAGGCTTTGGCGTCATCCACCAGTTGTTGCAGATTACCGGCCCAGTCGCGGGAGTTTTTTCCAGGGATAGGGTCGTGATAGATACCTGCAACTTCAAACCCCAGCCACGGTTCATGGCGAAAGCTGTCCAGCAGCATTTGTCCGGCAGGCAGGTCCCCTGCCACCGCCACCCGGCGAGTGTTGTACCCGCGATTGCGCAGCCATCCCGCGCCGTAGCGAATAAACGAACGACTCAACACCAGGCCAACGCTGGATAGCAGATACCACGCCAGCCAGACGGCGAGACGGTTATCAAAATCATCATTAAAGGCGATCAGACCTGCGCAAAAAATCAGGCTCAACGTCCAGTTTTGCAGCAACAGCACCAGCTCAGTGGTCATTTTGACACCACGCCAGGAGCGATAAAAATCCGTTATGCCACCGAGCATCTGAAAAACGACCAGCGTGATCAACGCCACCAGCAGGTGCATGTACAGGAAAGGCAAACCGCTTAATTCGCAGATTACCCACAACCCGCCAAACATGATGGTGATATCTGAAAAGCGTTGCACCATCGAAATTAACGACGCATTGGTTTTGGCGCGCTCGCGCTTCTTTAGATGTGTCATCGTGGTTCCTGTTAGTCACCCTTTGCCCAGAATCGGGCAAAGGAAGCACCAGCATTACTGATTCAGTAACGCCAGAAGAGTGCGCGTTCGCGCTTCCATCAACGGAATATCTCCGCGCGATTCCACGTTCAGGCGCACCACCGGTTCGGTATTGGAAGAGCGTAAATTGAAGCGCCAGTCGACAAACGACATGCTGATACCGTCCGTTCTGTCTACCGTCAGCGCCTCACGGGAAAAATGCTGCTCCACGCGCGCAATCGCTGCCGCCGGCTCTGCCAGCGTGCTGTTTATTTCACCACTCGCCGGGTAGGCCACCATCCGGTCGCGGACCAGTTCGCCCAGCGACTGTCCTTTCAGACACAGCAGTTCAGCCACCAGCAGCCACGGGATCATGCCGCTGTCACAGTAGGCAAAATCACGGAAATAGTGGTGCGCGCTCATTTCGCCGCCATAAATGGCATCTTCATAGCGCATCCGCTCTTTGATAAACGCGTGCCCGGTTTTTGACATCACCGGTTTACCGCCTGCCGCCGTCACCACGTCCACGGTGTTCCAGGACAGACGCGGGTCGTGGATAATCTTCGCCCCCGGATTCTTCTCCAGAAACGCCTCCGCCAGCAGGCCGACAATGTAGTAACCCTCAATGAACTGACCTTTTTCATCGAACAGGAAGCAGCGGTCAAAATCACCGTCGAAGGCAATCCCCATATCTGCGCCGTGTTCAATCACCGCGTTGCGCGTGTCAGCCCGACATTCTGGCAGCAGAGGATTGGGAATACCGTTGGGGAAGTTGCCATCCGGCGTATTGTGGATTTTGATGAACTCGACCGGCACGCCCAATGTTTTAAAACGGGCTTCAATGGCGTCAACCACCGGACCTGCCGCGCCGTTGCCGGAATTGAGCACCAGCTTCATCGGTTTCAGATTGGCGGGATTGATGTAACCCAGCAGGTGGTCAATGTAGGCATCACGGGTAGTAATACGCTGGTAGCGGCCACGTTTTGTCTCATCAACCGCCGGGAAGTCGTTGGCTTCCGCCAGGCGCTGTACGTCGCGCAGACCGGTATCACCGCTGATGGGCCGTGCCCCTTCCCGCACCAGCTTCATGCCGTTGTAATCCATCGGATTATGGCTGGCGGTCACTTCAATACCGCCGTCAATACCCAGGTGGAAGGTGGCGAAGTAAATCTCTTCGGTACCCGACATGCCAATATCCAGCACATCCACCCCCGCATCCTGAAGTCCTTTCGCCAACGCCAGCTTTAGCGTCTTGCTGGTCAGGCGCACATCGCCGCCGAGGACAATCGTTTTTGGCTTCAGGAACTCACCGTAAGCTCGGCCAATACGCCACGCGATATCTTCATTCAGCTCTTCGCCCAGCCTGCCGCGAATATCGTAGGCTTTGAAACAGGTTAATTTCGTCATGATTTACCCTTCTTCAGGCAACAGGAGGCCCTGACTCTTAATGAGCCTTTTTAATGAGTGTTAAATGCATTTCCCGGCGCGCTTCGCTTACCGGGCCTACGGTGTTGTAGGCCGGATAAGCGCGGCGCATCCTGCATCAGGCGCGCCCGTATCTGTCCGCAAACCGCACCACATCATCCTCATCGAGGTAAGATCCGGAGCGCACTTCAATCAGATCGAGCGGGATTTTCCCGGGATTCTCCAGACAATGGGTCGCCCCAAGCGGAATATAGACAGACTCGTTTTCAGCGAGCAGTTTGATGTCATCATTGATCGTCACTTTCGCGGTACCGGCCACCACTACCCAGTGTTCAGCCCGGTGATGATGCATCTGCACGGACAATCCTTCACCGGGTTTAACGGTAATTCGCTTCACCTGGTAACGGTCTCCGGCATCAATGGAGTCGTACTTGCCCCACGGACGGTAAACTTCACGGTGAATATGGTGTTCATGTCGTCCGTCAGCTTTAATTTGCTCCACCACTTTTTTGACGTCCTGCACCGCGTTGCGATCGGCGATCAGCACCGCATCTTTGGTCTGCACCACCACCAGATCCTTCACCCCGACGGTCGTCACCAGGCCAGATTCGGCATACACGTAGCTGTTCTCCGTTTTGTGGCTAATGACGTCGCCATGATGCACATTGCCTTCGGCGGTATGGGCGCTGATTTCCCACAGCGATGACCAGGAGCCAACATCGCTCCAGCCTGCGTTCATGGGCATTACCACCGCATCGGCTGTACGTTCCATTACCGCATAGTCCACAGACTCTTCCGGACAGGCGAGAAACGCCTGTTCATCAACGCGGATAAAATCGAGATCGGGGTCGACCGTACTCATGGCATTCGCACAAGCCTCAAGAATGTCGGGGCGGTACTTTTCCAGTTCTTCCAGGTAACGTCCGGCGCGGAACAAGAACATGCCGCTGTTCCAGTAGTAATCGCCGTTCGCCACATAAGCCTGCGCGGTTTCCAGATTGGGTTTTTCAACAAACTGCGCCACTTCGAACGCCACGGCGTCGGTATTCGTTGGCGAAACCACGCCACGGCGGATATAGCCATAGCCCGTTTCCGGCTGGTCCGGCACGATACCAAACGTCACCAGCTTACCCGCACTGGCATAGGGCATAGCATTGCGAACCGCCTCGCGAAATGCCTCTTCGTCGGCAATCATGTGATCGGCCGCCAATACCAGCAGCAGCGGATCTTCCTCCGGGCTTTGACGTTTTGCCGCCAGTGCGGCCAGCGCTATCGCCGGTGCCGTGTTACGTCCGGCGGGTTCGAGAATAATGTTCTCAGTCAGCTTGTGCAGTTGCCGTAGCTGTTCCGCGACGATGAAACGGTGTTGTTCATTACAGATAACCACCGGGCTTTCACACTCCACGCCATTCAGACGACAGATCGTTGTCTGCAGCATGGTGAGATCACCTTTCAGGCACAGGAACTGCTTTGGATACAATACGCGGGACAGAGGCCATAAACGGCTACCCGAGCCACCGGCCATCACTACCGGAAAGAGTTTGCTTTGACTCATCATTAACCCCGAATATCAGCAATAAATTGGCTAAGCACGTTATCTTTATCCAGCGTGCGTTCGGCATAGTCACGTGCCACCGTATTGACTTTTGGCATCCTCAACGCTTGTTGGATACCGCAAACCAGCGCATTTACCGATTCCGGCTCCACGCATACAGCGATGCCTGGAACAATGTTACAGAGCTGCCCCAGCTCGGTTTCCGGCTCGGCGGTAATCACAGCGTTACCACCAACGGCGAGGATATTGGTCAGTTTGGAGGGCAGTACGGCATCCGCCGCACCGCGCTTTTGTACCACCAGATGACAGTCCGCCATTTTGAGCAGTGCAGGCAGCGCGTCATAAGATTGCAGCGGAAAGAACATCACATTGTTCAGGCCGCGTTCGCTGGTCATATTCTCCAGCCGCGCTTTACCCCCGCCCTGCCCGACAATCACAAACAGCCAGGGCCGCTCGCTCAACAGGGCCGCTGCGTCGATTACACTCTCCAGCCCTTGCTTTTCACCAATATTGCCAGAGTAGAGAATGATTTTTTTTCCATCAGGCAAGCCCAGTTGCTGGCGCAACGCCAGAGCATCGGCGGCGTCCACATCGCGAAAACGCGCTACTTCTGACCAGTTCGGAAAGAAAATAACCTTCTGTGCATCAACGCCCTTTTCCTGTGCTTTATTCATCATTGAGCGAGAAATGGTCGAAATATGATCCATATTCAACAGCCCACTGCGCTCAAAAGCGCTGGCCAGTTTTGCCACCATACCGCGCTTGCCTTTGCCCGCCATGCCAAGTCCCAACATGGCATCAACTTCGTAATCCTGAATATGCAGCAGCGTGCGCGCCCCGGACAGCTTCGCCAGCAGGCGCATTCCCGGCGTACAAAACAGCGTCGGTACTACCCCAATGATGCGATCCGGCTTCCAGCGGCGCTGCGCCAGCAGCGGGAAGAAACTGCTCAGGGCGAAACTGCCTAAATGCAGTAGACGCTTGAGCGTGGAGGGCTGCTCAGGCACATACAGCGGGCAACGCCAGACGATGGCATCGCCCTCTTCACGACGGTAGCGCCAGGATGAATAGCGACCGTTGACTTTCCACTGCGGATAATAAGGCGGCGCAGTGATCACCCGTACGTCATGCCCCTGTTGCGCCATCCACGCCACCATTTCACCGGTGTATTTACCGATACCGGTCAACTCCGGCGAATAGTTGATGCCATACACAAGGATCTTCATAGCCCGGGTGCTCCGGCCTGACTCTTCTCACAGAAGTAAGCCCGGCTGTTGTCGTGCACGTGGTCACTGACCAGAATCTCTTCAATTGCCAACCAGCGGTACGCGTCATGTTGAACGTCAGGCAGTTGCAGGTCGTTTTCCGACACCCGCAGACGAAATCCCAGCACGATGTAATGCGTTGAGAAATCTTCCCCGGAAAAGTTGTCGTCATAGAAGTGCTGCCAGACACCGTAAAACTGCGCAGCGGACAGCGGTAAACGTAACCCCAGCTCAGCTTCAGTAAGCCGCTCAAAGGCCGCGTGCAACGGTTCATCTTTTTGCACCCGACCGCCGGGCACAAACCAGTACCCCTGCGCAGGACGATTGAGGCGCTTGCCAAGCAGAAATTCACCGTGGGCGTTTTCCACGATCAAATCGATGGAAATCAGCGGAGTTGAACGTACAACGGTGGCAAAATCCTCATGACGTAAAAACATGCTTACCCCCGGTAACGCTGCTGGTTTTCAAGGAACCACTGATATGTACTGGCAAGCCCCGCTTGCAGAGATATCTCGTGATACCAGCCCAACTGATGCAGACGCGTAACGTCGAGCAATTTGCGCGGCGTGCCGTCCGGTTTGCTGGCGTCAAACACCACACGCCCCTTGTAGCCCACGACCTCCGCAATAGTCTGCGCCAGTTCACGGATGGTGCAGTCCACGCCGGTCCCCACGTTGATATGCGACAGCATCGGCTGGGTATATTCCTGCAACACTTCCTGAGCCAGCTCCATCACGTGGATACTGGCCGCCGCCATATCGTCGACATGCAGAAATTCACGCATTGGCGTCCCGCTGCCCCATACCACCACATCCGGCGCATTTTGCCCGCGAGCTTCATGAAAGCGGCGCAGCAGCGCCGGGATCACATGCGAATTACTCGGATGAAAGTTGTCATGCGGCCCATACAGATTGGTCGGCATCACCGAGCGATAATCACGGCCATACTGTCGGTTATACGATTCACACAGCTTGATACCGGCAATTTTGGCAATCGCATACGGCTCATTGGTCGGTTCAAGTGTCCCCTGCAACAGTTCACCCTCGGCGATTGGCTGGGTAGCTTGCTTGGGATAAATACAGGATGACCCGAGAAACAACAGTTTATTCACGTTATGCAGATGTGCAGCATGAATAATGTTGCTCTCAATCATCATGTTTTCATAAATAAAATCAGCAGGATAAGTATTGTTTGCCACAATCCCTCCTACTTTTGCCGCCGCCAGATAAACCTGGTCAATACGTTCAGCGGCAAAAAACGCCTGCACCGCACTGGCGTCCAGCAGATTAAGCTGGTCGCGGGTACGCAGCACCAGCTCCACATTATTTCGCTGCGACAATTGTCTGACGATGGCGGACCCCACCATCCCGCGATGGCCCGCCACAAAAATACGTTGTGTCTTCATCCTCAGTACTCCAGCGCGATGGCAACCTCGTAACCGTGCGACTTGAGCAGGGAATGTTTCTTCGCCGCATCAAGATCGTTAGCAACCATTTCCGAGATCATCTGGCGCAGCGTGATTTCCGGTTTCCAGCCCAGTTTTTCATGTGCTTTGGCCGGATCGCCCAGCAGCGTTTCCACCTCAGCCGGACGGAAGTAGCGCGGGTCAACGGCAATCATGACATCGCCTGGCTTCACGCCCGGCGCATCATGTCCGGTCACGGAAACCACGATGCCTTTTTCATTCACGCCCTCACCTTCAAAGCGCAATTTAATCCCCAGTTGTGCTGCCGCCATTTCTACAAACTGGCGCACGGAATACTGCACGCCGGTGGCAATCACGAAATCTTCCGGCTTATCCTGCTGCAGCATCATCCACTGCATCCTGACGTAATCTTTGGCATGCCCCCAGTCGCGCAGTGAATCCATGTTGCCCAGGTACAGGCAAGACTCCAGCCCCTGAGCGATGTTGGCGATCGCCCGGGTAATTTTGCGAGTGACAAAGGTTTCGCCGCGGCGCGGAGACTCGTGGTTAAACAGAATGCCGTTACAGGCATACATCCCGTAAGACTCACGGTAGTTGACGGTTATCCAGTAGGCATACAGCTTAGCAACGGCATACGGTGAACGCGGATAGAACGGCGTGCTCTCTTTCTGCGGGATTTCCTGAACCAGACCGTACAGCTCAGAGGTGGACGCCTGATAAAAACGGGTCTTTTTTTCCAGACCCAGGAAGCGGATCGCCTCCAGCAAGCGCAAGGTGCCGATCGCATCAACGTCTGCGGTGTATTCCGGTGAATCAAACGACACCGCAACGTGGCTCATGGCACCCAGGTTATAGACTTCATCCGGTTGGACTTCCTGTAAAATACGGGTCAGATTGGAGGAGTCCGTCAAATCGCCATAGTGCAGATGAAATTTGGGATTGCCTGAATGCGGATCCTGGTAGATGTGGTCCACACGTTCGGTGTTGAATGATGAAGCGCGACGCTTAATACCGTGTACTTCGTACCCTTTTTCCAGCAGGAGTTCTGCCAGGTAAGAACCATCCTGCCCGGTTACGCCAGTAATGAGAGCGACTTTTGACATGTTATAACCTCTTCAGTGATCCCCTCAGGGAGTAACTTTCTCGACGCGTTCGCGCGTGACTACTGCGGGATTTCCCCGACAAATGACATTTGCTGGCAGCGATTTAAATACGCTGCTTCGTGCTCCGACGACGGTGCCATCGCCAATCGTTACGCCAGGCGCGACAAAGACATCTGTCGCCAGCCAGCATTTATCGCCAACCACTATCGGTGTGGCGTTAATATCAAAATGTTGGCTGGCATAATCATGACTCCCGGTGCATAAATAACTTTTTTGCGAAATAACTGCGTGGGCCCCAATCGTAATATCACCTAACGTATATAAAACCGCGTCATCACCCACCCAGGCATAATCTCCCAGAGTTAGTTTCCACGGATAAGTAATTTTTACTGAAGGCCGAATGACTACGTTTTTTCCTATTTTTGCGCCAAACATCCGTAATAAAAATGCACGCCAGCGATACATGACCTGTGGAGACCAGCGAAATAATGTTGATTGCACCGCCCACCATAATTGCACTTTAATAGCGCCGCCGCCGCGAAAACCTCCAGGCACTTTAAATCCGCTTAAGTCTTGCATATTGTGCTCTTACGTTTTTCCATATAAGGTTTTTGCTTTATCGGTTGTGCGCAGACGTAAATATTCTGACAAACCGGTCCAAAAACCTGGCATGTTTAATATCTGGCGCTGTACTTTTTTGGCATCCCGGCACAATTCCAGATTATTCGTCGTTGACACTCCGCCCATAGAAAATTCCGAAACCAACCCGCGCAGCTTTTTAAAAGCGTAACCGGATTTGTATAATTTGGCTGCCAACGCGTAATCTGACGATATTTTATATTGCAAATCATAATGCCAGACATTCAGTCCTGAGAGAGGAAAGAATATTGCCTGATGGCTGGCGGGCAGGCTGTGATAAATATACCAACCCGGTTTTGCCCGACGCTTAATTTTGTTGCCATTGCCGAAATCCAGCAACGCATCGCCAATGACCATAGTTTGGTCACTCTGCATTTTTAGCTGGCGGATAAAACAAGCCGCATTCACATGCAGAATATCCCCGGAGTTGAGGAACAATGCAAACCGCCCGCGCGCCATGGCGATGCCTTTGTTCATCGCATCATAGATGCCGTTATCCGGCTCGCTGACAAACCGTAACCGGTGTTCTCCACTGAGTCCTTCAAGAAACGCCGACGTACCATCCGAGGAGCCGCCATCAACAACAATCCACTCAAAACTGATATCACCCGCTTGCGCCAGATGTGCCAGCGACGCGTGAGTTTTGACGATCCCTTCCAGATTGCGAAAGGCGACGGTAATGATACTGAGCAGCATGTGAGTTACCTCGCGATATTCAGCGCCTTGCGCAAAATAAACGGACACACAATTAAAAATGCGTATTCCGGACTAAATACTGAACCTGTAAAAAACAGTGACAATGGTGTAAAAAGATAAAGCTGCACCCGATAATTCTGATTATCGCCAAACGCATTGATCATCATTTTCATGACCTTCCCCATGTACCATAGGGCTAATATCACCGCGAACCATGAAAAATAAATAATCAGCAGATACAAGCCATTGTCTATTGTTTTACCGACATCTGCACCGTTAAAAATTCCGAATGACGCGACGTATTCATAAAGTGAGCCAAATCTCACTACGCCATCAACGTTCAGTAATGAATAACCGACCATCACTAATGGTCCTACGATACGATAATACGATGACGAACCTTCAGTTCCTAAATCACCAAGCCGCGTTGCGATGTACGGAAAAGCAAATATCACACCAACTAAAAACACGCTCAATGAGATTATCGCCAGAGGTAGTTTCTTTTTTATCGCATCCTTATTTAGGTACTGAAACGCCCATTCCAGGAGGTAAAACAAAATAAACGTCATTACTCCTGAAAACGAACCCGATAATATTATCCCTACCAGAATCATAGCATCGGACTTAGGTGTTTTGATACCAAACTGTTTGATACTGAGCCAAATTGAGATTAACGCCAGAGCGAAGAATGCCGGTTCGAAATAGAGCGAGGTGGTTCGTTTCCCACCAAACTTAATAAAGTTCAGAACATAGCTATTACTGTAAATAAGATATTTCGAAATAACTTCCATTAAACTGCTGCCGCCGCTGAGAATTATCTGTGCCATTTCAACCGCAGCTAACCCCACCACCAGTCCCACAACCAGCCAGAAAAAGCGCAAGATTTTAATGTAGTTATGCGGTGAAATGGTTTTGAAGCGAATACTCCATACCATGCCAATAATCACCACGGTATAGATAAACAACATGGCGGACGTCACGTACTTGCTGGCATCCAGTGACTGACCGAACAGATAGTTAAATGCCGTCAGTCCGCCCCCTACGCCCAGCGCGATCATTAATTTTTTGATATTGATGCGTTCGATAAACAGCAACAGCAGAACGGGTAAAAAGGTAACGATAGTGATCGGGAAGCTCTCGCCAAGCTGGGCGAGTTTGACGTTTACCAGCAGATAAAGCAGCGGTAGCACCAGATAGCTACAGATTCTGATAGAACGAGACATATTCCTCCAGCATCTGTTGTCCACTGTATGCCAACCGGCTGCGCTGGCTAAATGCGGCAAGCGACGTGTCAAAAACCGCCTGCGCAATGTCTGATTTTTTCAGCTGCACCAGTTGCAACACTTCAGCTTCGCTGAACGTTTTTCCGCCTGATTTAGCCAGCACTTCCTGCGCGGCATCGCTGTGCGTGGCTATTACCGGTACGCCGATGGACAGCGCTTCGCACAGAATCAGCGGGTAGTTATCGACACGGGAGCTGAACACCAATCCATCCATCTGATTAAGCGCACTCATCAACGTGCGCTTATCGCTCTCAAAACCGTGATTGATGACGTTATCTCCCGCAAATGGCGAAAATTTGCCGAAGGTATGCAACTCAATTTTGTCTCCGAGCGCGGTAATCGCTCGCACCAGTTGCTGACTGGTTTTGCCGTCATAGCGCAGGTCATGAGCCACCACGGCAATTTTCGGCCGACCGCTCTTCTCATGCATCGCGGGTAGTTCGGCAAGAATGGCTTCAGTTGCCACATCAATGCCATTATTGATAATGCGGCAACGTCCCGCGCCATACAGGCTGTTGAACGCGTCGGCCACATGCTGACTGGGCGAGATAAACTGGCAACCCAGCGCCAGCATCGCACGAAACATCTGCCGCTTAACGGGCAACTGCTGATGGGCTTTATCGATTTTTACCGGCGGATAGTTGCTCAGCGTTGGGCATTGCAGACAGCCCGTTTTCCAGCCTTCGCAACCATCGGTAAAGGCACAGCGCCCGGTCACACTCCAGTGATCGTGCAGCGTCCAGACGAAGGTGATATCCGGTTTATGCGCTTTCACTTTTTGGCAAAAGGAGACTACCTCTTCCAGGTTCAACCAGTAGCTGTGCAGCACATGAAAATGCAGTACCAGCGGGCCGTTAGTGCGGGTAACCGTACGATATAGCTTGTCGAGATTGCCGAACATGTCGCGGTTCGCGAAACGAAACAGCGCAATGTTCGCCGCCGACGTCAGGCGCGGCGTATATTTGATAACCTGCGGGTATTTCGCATGGCTGGCGCTTTTTTTACCGCCTTTGCCATAGCCATAGACAAAACGCGACGACAGTCCTTTTTCCAGCGACCTCAGATGCAAATCTAACGCCACGCCTGCCGCCCCACCTTCTGCGAGTCGCACATTAAATTGTAATATCTTCATTTTATTACCTTCACCCGTGCCTTCTCGCCCACGACCAGCGCATTGTCCGGAACGCTATCCACCACGACGCTCCCGGCACCAATCGTCACGTTATCGCCAATAGCAACGTCGCCAAGCAGAGTGACATTGGCCCCCAGCTCAACGCTGTTACCGATTACCGGGCAGGACAAATCGTTGGTGCCAAGATTGCCGATGGTGACGCCGTGACGTAGGGTAAAATCATCCCCCACAACCACGTGTTTATTGATAACCACCCCATAGCCATGATGGATGGTGAAACGACGACCGATTGATGCAGCGGCCTGAATTTCATAGCCAAACAGGCATTCGGTGATAAGGCGGTACATCACCAGTACCGGTGCGGCCCACAGGTTGTTTAAGATGTTTTTTTTACGCCAGACGGAGCAAAAATGGGCAATCCGATAGGCCACCACCATGCAGCAGGGGCGCAGACTCCAGCCGTTCACGCGTAAATCTTCCAGCATAATTAGCGTCCTCGCAGTCCGTCGGCCAGACGCTTACTGTTGCGAACAGAAAGCAGCGTCAGCAGCGTGCGCCAGTTCATCCGTTTGTTGCGGATCTGATAGAGGGTAAACAACTGATACTTCTTGCTGGCCCGGTCAAATTTGCCTTTGTGCTTGCGGTAAAACTGAAAGTAGCCGGAGAATTTATTCGGCGATGAGGTAATGCGCATCTCACCGTGATTTACATGCAGGATCTGCGTCGCCTCTTTGACCTTCCACGGTTTGCCATACGCCACCACCATGCGCAGGAAGATGTCGTAATCCTGCGCCGCTTTCAGCGTGGTATCGAACAGACATGCTTTAAACCGCCATGCCCAGGTAAATACCTGGTTACCAATGATGTTGCGCTTATAAAACCTGCGGCGTGAATAAACGGACTTAGGATAGAGCGGCAGACTGGTCGGCTGCGAATACACTTCGCCCTCACAGACATAGTCATTGGCATACAGAAACGCCCGCGTGACCAAATGATGGCGATAGTTGAGAAATACACTCAGTCGGTTCGGCGTCCATTCATCATCATCATCAATCCCCGTAATGTATTGTCCGTTGGCCTGCATAATGGCCTGATTACGCACCGCGCAGGCCCCGGAGTTGGTGGAATTATGCGTATACGACACGCGCGGATCGTTGAGTTCCTCAACAAACTGCTGCAACTGCTCATATGAGGAAGAGCAATCATCCACAATGATCATCTCCCAGTGAGGATAGTCCTGGCGCAACACCGATTTAATCGCCCGAATGGCCAACTGCTGGCGGTTCCAGGTTGGCATGTAAATTGAAATTAGCGGGTTTTCTGTGGTCATTTTCGTTTCCAAAAAAAGTTGCCTGATGGCACTACGCTTATCAGGCCTACATTCGATATGCGTTGCTGTTAGTTATTTCGAATCCGACGTGTATTCGTATTCGTAGTAGCCGTAATCCTGATACCCGCTGGCGCGGCGGAAGATCGAGTTGAGGATCACCCCTTTCACCTGAATGCCATTTTGCTCGAAGCGGCCCAGGCTGGTTTCCACCTCTTTCAGCGTGTTGACCGCATAACGCGCTACCATCAGCGTGGTTCCGACGTGGCGCCCTACGATAGCCGCATCGGTCACCGCCAGAATTGGTGGGGTGTCAATCAACACCAGGTCATAGTGCGAACTGGCCCAGGCAATCAGTTCGCCGAAGCGCTCGCTCATCAACAGTTCGGAAGGATTGGGAGGAATTTGACCGCGAGGGATCAGATCAAAATGCGGAATCGATGTCGGTTTAGCGCTGGATGAAATATCCCCTTTGCCAATGAGGATCTCAGACAGGCCGTTAACATTATTGGTCCCCAGCAGTTCGTGGGTATAGCCTTTGCGCATGTCGCAGTCGATCAATAGCACGCGTTTGTTAGTCTGGCTAATAACTGCCGCCAGGTTAGCGCAGACAAATGTTTTCCCAATCGACGGACTGACGCCGGTCAGCATCAATACGTTGTTACGCGCCTGCATCATGGCAAAGTGCAGGCTGGTACGCAGGCTACGGACCGCTTCTATGGCGAGATCCGTTGGATTCCCCACGGCCAGCAGTTGGCTTTGCTTGTAGCGTTTCACACCTTTAATGGTCTGAACGTTATCACGCGCTTTTTGCCATTCAGACAGCGGAATACTGGCATACACGCTGATACCATGCTCTTCCAGCGCCTGGGGGCTTTCAATACCGCGATTAAACAGAGAACGCAGCAGTACGCCCACCACGGAAAGCATTAAACCGAGAATGATACTGCCGAGAATAATCAGCGCCGTTTTCGGCTTCAGCACGCCAGGCTGGGCAATCGCGGGATCGACAATGCGCACATCACCGACCGTACTGGCCTCGGTAATCTTCAGTTCCTGTTGCTTGTTCAGCAACTGCATATAGACCTGCTGACCGGACTCCACATCACGCGTCAGGCGAACAATTTCCTGCTGTGTTTTCGGCATCGCCGTTACACGCCCGTTCAGCTTACTTTTCTCATCTTCCAGCGCCTGGCGTTTTTCCAGCAGCGTGCGGTACGCCGGATGCGCTTTGGTGAACAGCTTGGAAATCTCCGCTTCTTTGAAGGTCAGTTCATTCAGTTGCGCATCGATATTCACCATCGAATCCAGCACCGCTTTGGCTTCCAGCGGCAAATCCACGGAGTCTTTATCCTGACGAAAGGCGTTCAGCTTGTTTTCAGCAACATCCAGGTGGTTACGCACTTCAGGCAACTGTCTGGCCAGAAACGCCAGACTTTTGGCGGCTTCTTCGGATTTACGTTCCACGTTTTGTTGCAGATAGTTACGGGTAATACTGTCGAGGATCTGGCGGATTTTCTCGCGGTCTTCACCGGTAAAAGTCAGGCTCAATACACCGGTATCTTTGCCTGTTTCCGTCACCATCAGGTTATTTTGCAGGGTGTTTATCATGCCCAGCGTGGAGAATTTGCTGACGGTAAATTGGCTCTCCGGGCTGGCATGAATCGCCTCAACCAGCATCGTCACGCCATCGTGTTCCAACACCTTGCCGACTTGCCCCCGAACGCTAAAACCCCCGTCACTCACCAGTTGATAACTTTTGTCATTCAGCACATTGAGCGTGAAGGTCTGTTCATTCATTGCCTTTGGCAGCGTGAAGGTAGTCACATTAACCGTTTCGTTCTGACGGCCCATCAGCCGGTCCCAGCCCGCGCCAAAAATAGGGAACGTATCTTTGGTAACGCCGATATCGAGGTTGAGATCGTCTACCGTTTTCCCTAATACCAGTCGTGACTGAATGAGCTGAATTTCCGCTTCCGAGGCCGGGGGTTTGTTCGACAACGCCGAGCCAATATCCTGCACCAATGAATTTCCAGTATTTTGCTCAATTTGCACCAGCGCGTCCGCACTATAGATGGGGGTGGCGAACAGTGTGTAGACCGCGGCACACAATGCAAAAGCCGCGGTAATGCCAAGTACCCACCAGCGGGCTTCCACCACCGTTGCGACCAGACGACCAATATCGATTTCGTCATTGCCCGTTACCGGCGCAGCAGACTGTTTTACTTTTTCTGTCATCTTTTTCCCTGCTCTGCGTTCAGTGCCTGAGCCCATTGGCGGGCAGACCGTTCAAGTAATGTGTACACCGCGTCAAACGCATCACGGCTTTTACGATATGGATCGGGAATTTCGCGCTCGCTGTCCCAGTGACCAAAAAGCATCACTTTACCGCGCATCTCCGGCACCATTTCACACAGGGCAGAGATATGGCGCTTTTCCATGGCCAGGATCAGGTCATACTCCCGGCACATTCGTCCCGAGATCTGCCGGGCACAATGATTATCCAGTGACAGGTTGTGCGCCTGTGCCACGCTAATGGCGCACGGATCCGCGCCTTTCCCCACCAGCGCCCCAAGACCGGCAGAAGAGACCGTCAACGCCGGGTGAAATTGCCTTAACAAGCGCTCTGCCGTCGGGGAACGGCAAATGTTCCCCACACAGACAACTAAGATTTTGTTAAACATGACGATTACCAGTTGTGAAGGTCGCTGGCCGTGTCCGTCATATAGCGAACACCGCTAATAGTCGGCAGCAACTGATTGATCAAACGGTTCCAGCGAGCAACCGGCGCAGTAGTGACGTACACCACATCGTATGGCTGGAGTCGGAATGATGTTGCCATCACCAGCGACGTCGCATCGGACATATCAAGCTGATAGATATTGGCGATCTTGCCGTTGTTCCCGCCTTCGCCTTTCAATGGTCGAATAACGAAAATACCGCTGGCATTGGAGGTGGTCAGGTCAATACCTTCGGCATTGCCCAGCGCTTCGGTAAGCGTCATGCCACTGAAGTCCATTTTGAGGGTGCTCTGTTTTTTCACTTCCCCCATTACAAAGACTTTCAGATCGTCATTACGCGGGACAAACAGAATGTCGCCAGGATAGAGCAGTCGGTTCTGGCTCAGGTCGCCATTTTGCATCAGTGCTTGCAGTGAAATGCGTTGCTCCTGCCCTTTATGAGTCAGCACAACGTTGCGCCAGTCTGCCGCTTCGGTGAGACCGCCTGCGGCGTTAATGGCATCGAGAACGGTAAGTGGCACGTTGGTGATGGCCTGCTGACCAGATTTGTTCACCTGTCCGGAGACATAGGCCTTCTGCGAGCGGAAAGCGGCGATATTAACGTCCACCTGCGGGTCAGCAATGTACTTCGCTAAGCGCCCGGTAATATCACTACGAATCTCTGCCAACGTTTTCCCTACCACGCTGACTTTGCCGATGTAGGGGTAAAACATCGTGCCATCAGGTTGTACCCAGTTGCCGGTATCGCTTGAGCTACGGTACTGCCCGGCTGGCGTGGTGAGTTCAGGATGGTCCCAGACGGTCACATTCAGGACATCCCCCGGACCGACTCGGTACTGATACCCGGCAATCTCCTGGTCCAGCGACATATTAGGTTGTGCAACATTTGGTCGAGGACGTAATTGTTCTACCAGTCGTGGGGTGAGTGGATAAACATTCACCATGCGATCGATATCAAAATCAGCGTCCTGCTGTTTAATCACATCTTTGCCCATCGTAGACATATTGCTGCCCGGAAGCACGGTACAACCGTTTATCAAGATTACCGATACCAATACTGGTATCAATTTAAGTTTGGATTTCATCATTGATTATTTATCACTTTGGCAGAGTAATTATCACATGCAATCTAAATAGCGACTTCGCCTGTACGTATTTACCTTGCCGTTAATTGAAATGGAATTTAACTGGCATCAGTCCTAAAAAAAATGAATTCATCTGCGGTCTCTTGACAGAATAATTTAGGCTTGTTTCAGGCGACCAGACACGCTACCGCCCCTGGCTTCACTAGCTACCAATGCACTGATTAATTTAAATTTTTATCTTCTCCTTTATTTTCATCACATTTACAGCGGCAACGCATCGGGAATGACGTCACTGGTTAATGAGGAAATATTTATCTTTTGATTATTACCGCAAGAATTGTTGCAGCTAAGCGAATATCAGGCAAGATAACAAACCACCAATACCAAGCTTTTAAGATTAATATTAAGCGTTGGATTTGTATATTTTTAGGATTTTATTGATGTTGACAATATTGATATAAAAACATCCCACCTGCGATATTTCCTAAATATATTTAGATTAGTAAAATAATTTCCTGTAGTGACATTGAGGCTATTATCCTGCATCTGTTCTGATATAACCGACAGAGAAATCCCCTCTCGCCATTGCATTTTTCGCCAGTTTTACCCATGATCGAATTGTGACAATTGTCATACAACTATGGGTATAGCATTTACTATGGAATGGATTGCCGATCCGTCAATCTGGGCCGGACTGGTCACGTTAATCGTGATCGAACTTGTTCTTGGCATTGATAATCTTGTTTTTATTGCCATCCTCGCGGAGAAACTACCTCCTGCCCAGCGGGATAAGGCGCGTATTACCGGGCTACTGCTGGCGATGGTTATGCGCCTGCTGCTGCTGGCATCAATATCCTGGCTGGTAACACTGACCACGCCGCTGTTCAGCATTCGCGATCTCAGCTTCAGCGCCCGCGATCTGATCATGCTGTTCGGCGGTTTCTTCCTGCTGTTTAAAGCCACTATGGAGCTCAACGAACGGCTGGAAGGAAAAGACAGCGACAATCCCACCCAGCGTAAAGGCGCTAAGTTCTGGGGTGTGGTCGCGCAGATCGTGGTGCTGGACGCCATATTCTCTCTCGATTCCGTCATTACCGCTGTTGGGATGGTCGATCACCTGGCCGTGATGATGGCTGCGGTGATTATTGCCATCAGCCTGATGGTGCTGGCGAGCAAGTCGCTGACACGCTTTGTCAACAGCCATCCAACTATCGTTATTCTGTGCCTGAGCTTCCTGCTGATGATTGGTTTCAGTCTGGTGGCCGAAGGATTTGGTTTCCATATCCCGAAAGGTTACCTGTACGCGGCCATCGGCTTCTCGGTGATGATCGAAGCATTGAACCAGTTGGCTATCTTTAACCGTCGTCGCTTCCTGTCAGCCAACCATACTCTGCGCCAGCGCACCGCCGAGGCGGTAATGCGGCTGCTGAGCGGGCAAAAAGAAGATGCCGAACTGGATGCCGAAACCGCGGCAATGCTGGCAGACCATCATGAAGGTCAGATTTTCGCGCCTCAGGAGCGGAGGATGATTGAACGTGTGCTGAACCTTAATCAGCGTACCGTCAGCAGTATCATGACCTCGCGTCACGATATTGAACACATCGACCTCAATGCTCCCGAAGCAGAAATCCGCGCCTTACTGGAAAAAAACCAGCATACGCGTCTGGTGGTCACTGGCGAAGACGGGCAGGAAGAACTGCTTGGCGTGGTGCATGTCATCGATTTGCTGCAACAGTCTCTGCGCGGCGAGCCGCTCGACCTGCGCGTCCTGATTCGCCAGCCGCTGGTGTTCCCGGAAACTCTGCCGCTACTTCCGGCGCTTGAGCAGTTCCGAAACGCCCGGACGCACTTCGCGTTTGTAGCCGATGAATTTGGTTCCGTCGAAGGGATTGTGACGCTGAGTGATGTGATGGAAACCATCGCCGGCAATCTGCCAAACGAGGTAGAGGAAATCGACGCCCGCCATGATATTCAGAAAAACGCCGATGGTTCATGGACCGCTAACGGGCATATGCCGCTGGAAGACCTTGTGCAGTACGTCCCTATCCCATTAGATGAAAAACGTGAGTATCACACCATTGCCGGGCTTTTAATGGAATATTTGCAGCGCATCCCAAAAACCGGGGAGGAAGTCCAGGTTGGCGACTATCGGCTAAAAACCCTGCAGGTGGAAAATCATCGCGTGCAAAAAGTCCAGCTGATACCGCTACACAGTGAAGAAGAGATGGATTACGAGGTGTAAGTCACGAGCCGGATGGGGCATTAGCCACCATCCGGCAATATGAATCAGAGCTTATCCAGCAACTTTTTAACATCTTTGCCGTTGCGGGAATCTTTATTGCGATCGGCCCAGTCATTCAGGCGACGTTTTGCTTCATCCTGCAGATGTTTACGCAAAAGCTGATCAACTTGCAGACTGTAGTTCAGTGACTGCCATTGACCATAGACTCTGAGAGGAACCGGGGTGGCCTTCAGGAAATTAATCAACTTACTTTCGCCATCCCAACCGCCCAGAACGCGAATGTTAAACAGCGTGTCGCAATTCTGCTTCACCAGATCTAACGTTCCTTTGCCGGTCAGTGCCAACATAGCGGACTCCCCTACCATGTTATCCAGCGTTACCTCACCGTTATCCAGCGTCATATCGGTTACAAAACGATCCAGACGGGTCACGTTCTCCATATTTTGCTGGGCTTTAGCATCTCCACCGCTACGCTCGACGGCCTGCTGTATCATCTGCTGGAAGTTCATCCCTTCCATTCGCGTATCGTTCATTTCGACATGGGCCTGCCCTTGCCAGCTGTGACGAAACGCCTGGGCGTCAATATCCGAGCCGGAAAAATCTCCCGCCAACGACAGCTTGCCGGTGAGTGCGATGGGGTAATCAAAGGCCTTCAGAATAGTGCCAATTTCTACACCTTCCAGGCGCGGATGAAAGACCGCTCGCGGTTCTCCCTTTCTGGCATCCAGCGTGCCGGGCAATGAGATCAGCCCGCCATCACTTTTTCCCTGCAACTGTGCAATGTTCAGTAAGCCGAACCGGTTGTCTATTTTTGCCGAGACATTCTCAAACGCCATTTTCCGCCACAGCACTTTGTCAGCCTGCAAAGCGATGTCTGCCGAAAAACCCTTGAGTCCCTGATACGAAACAGCATCAACCTGGGAAGCAATAACGGGGCGCGCCAGCGTTGACTGACTCTGACCTTGCTGAACTTCACCTTTTGCTGTCACCGCTGCGTCATGTTGTACGAGCAGGTTATCCAGATTGAGCTGACCAAATTTTAGGTCAACGGCCCATTCCGGTTTTTCCAACAAGGCCACATGCGCTTGCCCGGAGAAAGAAGAGTCATTAGCGGTCAAATTTATCTGGCTAAATGAAAGCTGTTTTTTCTCTTCCAGCCATTGCGCCTGAAGATGTCCCTGACCGTTAATCCCCTGCGGCGGCAGATCGGCCCCCTGCAGTTGCCAGCTTAACTGCTCAATATTCGCAGATAAGTTGTGCGGATAATCGGAGGCATCGACCGTACCGTTAAAGGATAACGCGAGATCGCGCTGATCGCGGTTCACACGCCCGGAGAAATCAAACGTGCCGCGGTGCAGGCTATCTTGTTCCATCTCCAGACGAATATCGCGAACGGTAACCTGTTCATCGTTTTCATGTTGGAACACCAGAACACTGTCGGCAACGCGCAGACGGGCGATATCAAACGACCATCCTTTGTCTTCCGCCAGATCGGGCAACATATTGTCTTTTGGGGCAACGGGTGCATCTTTGCCGCGTACCGCCTCAGTTTGCGGGGTCAATTGAATCACTGCGCCTTTGAGCATCACCTGCTTCACGCTGAGCTGGTGGCTCAACAGCGGCCACAATGCAACGTCGAGACGCATATTATCAGCACGAACCAGGGGTTCGCTGGCGCCTTCAGCCGTTAACATCACTCGCCCTGAGAGGATACTCAGTTGCGGCCATACGTGCCAACGCAGGGGGCCATCCAACTGCAGCTGATACCCGCTACGTACGGCAACCTGCTTGACCATATACGCGCGGAAATCATTCGGATTCACCAACAGTACTAACGCAGAAAAACCGGCCACCAGCACGACCAGAAGAATCATCAGCGTCGTCAGAAATCGTCTCATGCTATCCCCAATAGACTGATAAACACTCAGTCTTTATCGATCCGGCTGGCAACGGCGCCCTGCTGGTCGCGATATTTCGCATCCTGACGACGGTTGTAGGGTCGCGCTGCCGGACCGGAAAGCGGTTCGAAACTTAACGCGCCAATCGGCATCCCCGGACGCAGAGCCAGCGGTAATTTTCCGGAGTTGTAAAACTCCAGTACGATACAGCCAGACCAGCCCGGATCGATACGGTGAGCGGTGACGTGTACCATCAGTCCCAGACGAGCCAGCGAAGAACGGCCATCTAACCAACCGACGAGATCGGAAGGCAGTGTCACGGATTCGAATGTTACCGCCAGTGCAAGTTCCCCCGGATGCAGGAAAAATGCTTCGCCGTCCTTAAGGACGATTTCATCACTCATCACGCGATCCAGCGCGGCGCTGACTTCATCTTTCGGTCCGCTTAAATCGATATACGCCGCCGTATGACCGCGGAACGTACGGAATTTGTTGCCAAGGCGCACATCTACCGTGGCGCCATTGATTCGCTCGACAGGAGGGCGTGGATTGATCGACAGGCGACCTTCATCCAACCAGGCTTCAATATCTCGGTCACATAAACGCATGGCACTTTCTCCTTTCGTGCTTCAAACCCTTAATGCCAGGTGCGTTAAGGGTGAACCAGGTTATCACTGAACGGTACACAATTCGCTGAACTTATTCAAAGAACTGACTGATTTTAGCCTTCAGAATATCGATGGCGATGCGGTTTTTACCCCCGCGCGGCACAATGATGTCGGCGTATTGTTTTGAAGGCTCAATAAATTGCAGGAACATTGGGCGGACGGTTTTCTGGTATTGCGCCATCACCGAATCCATTGAACGACCACGTTCGTTCACATCCCGCTTGATACGGCGCATCAGGCAAATATCTAACGGCGTATCAACAAAAATAGAGAAGTTCATCTCGTCACGCAAACGCGCATCCGTCAGCAGCAAAATGCCTTCCAGAATGATGACTTTCTTTGGTTCGATATGAATAGTGTCTTGCGTACGCGTGTGCTCAACATAGCTATATACCGGCAGCTCAATGGCAGAGCCGCGTTTCAGCGTTTGCAGATGTTGAAACAGCAGGCTGTGGTCCATCGCGTTCGGATGGTCGTAGTTGGTTTTTACACGTTCTTCCATCGACAGATGGCTTTGATCTTTGTAATAGCTGTCTTCGGGAATAACGCCAATATGTTCGTCACCGACTTGTTCACGCAATTCGCGATAAAGAGTACTGGCAATAAGGCTCTTGCCGGAAGCCGATGCGCCGGCAATGCCGATAATGACGCACTGATGGGACTGATCAGTCATAAATTTAGCGACCTGATTAACCTGGATGTAAGGAAGGGCGGCGCCGAAACGCCAAACGCGGCAATTATAGGGATTTCAGCGGCGCGATGCCACCCCAGGCTGCACCAATGCTGTCCCTGTCGCAAATTAAAATGGTCAGATTTAGAACAGCCGCTATATTTATTCACCTGCCTTAGGAATTAATAGCTTGGGAGTGTTAATTTATGAGCAGCTGGCGTATAAATTGTAAATTGTTTGTACTAGCATAATCCCAGATTAAATGTGATGCGTCCGGCATCTCTGCTGGGCGACAACGGCTATTTGGGTAGAGTGGTAATGAGTAAACAATCCCAACATGTTTTAGTTACCTTACCCCATCCTCTACTGCGCCTGGCCAGTTTAGGTCTGGTGGCTTTCATCTTTACGTTGTTTTCGCTGGAACTGTCACGTTACGGCGCACAGCTTGCACCGCTGTGGTTTCCAACCTCTATCATGATGGTGGCTTTTTACCGTCACGCTGGAAAGATGTGGCCTGGGATCGCGCTGGCTTGCTCATTCGGTAGCATCGGCGCCTCTTTACTCTTCTTCCCCGGACAGTCGCTTAATTTCTCCTATACGGTCATTAACATTATTGAGGCTGTTGTTGCCGCAATGTTATTGCGTAAACTGCTGCCCTGGTACAATCCCTTACAAAATCTTAACGACTGGGCGCGTCTGGCATTTGGCAGCGCGGTTGTTCCGCCACTGCTGGGCGGCGTATTGATGTGGATGTTGTTGCCGAAGGAAACTACGTTAAATACCTTTCTCATTTGGGTACTGTCAGAATCCATTGGCGCACTGGCGTTGGTGCCGTTAGGTTTGCTGTTTAAACCACATTACCTGCTGCGCCATCGCGACCCGCGATTATTGCTTGAGACCCTGATTACGCTTCTGGTGACCTTAACGTTCAGTTGGCTATCCATGATGTACATTCCATGGCCATTTACCTGCGTTATTGTCCTGCTGATGTGGAGCGCTGTCCGTCTGCCGCGTATGGAGGCGTTTTTAATATTCCTCAGCACCGTGATGATGGTTTCGCTGATGCTGGCCGCCGCCCCTTCACTGCTTTACACCCCGAAACAGAACATGATGACGGACATCCCCTGGTTGCCGTTTTTGATGATCCTGTTGCCCGCCAACATGATGACCATGGTGATGTACGCGTTTCGAGCCGAACGCAAGAACATTTCAGAAAGCGAGTCACGCTTTCGCAACGCCATGGAATATTCCGCGATTGGCATGGCACTGGTTGGCACCGAGGGGCAATGGCTACAGGCCAATAAAGCCTTGTGCCAGTTTCTGGGCTATAGCCAGGAGGAGCTACGTTCGCTGACCTTCCAGCAGTTAACCTGGCCGGAAGATCTGAACAACGACCTTGAACAGCTCAACATGCTGGCACGCGGAGAGATTAATAGCTATTCCATGGAAAAACGCTATTACACCCGCGCGGGCGACGTCGTCTGGGCGTTGCTGGCCGTTTCGCTGGTGCGTCATAGCGACAACACTCCACTCTACTTTATCGCGCAGGTTGAGGACATTAACGACCTGAAGCATACCGAGTGGATTAACAAACGGTTGATGGAACGCATTACCCTCGCCAATGAAGCCGGGGGGATTGGGATTTGGGAATGGGAACTGCAGCCTGACGTGATCAGTTGGGATAAACGGATGTTCGATCTGTATGAAGTTCCCGCACATATCAAACCCAGTTGGCAAGTCTGGTATGAGTGCGTTGTACCCGAAGATCGCGAGTACGCCGAAAATGTGATTCGTGATTCGCTGGCCGCGCGGGTTCCGTTTAAGCTTGAGTTTCGTATCGCAGTAAAAGATGGCATACGCCATATCCGCTCGTTGGCCAACCGGGTGCTGAATAAAGACGGTGAAGTTGAACGCTTACTTGGTATCAATATGGATATGACCGAAGTGAAGCAGCTTAACGAAGCGCTGTATCAGGAAAAAGAGCGCCTGCACATTACGCTGGACTCAATCGGCGAAGCGGTAATTTGTATTGATGTCTATATGAACGTGACCTTTATGAATCCGGTCGCTGAGAAAATGAGCGGCTGGCAGCAGGACAGTGCCATCGGCATTCCGCTATTGACGGTACTACATATTACTTTTGGCGAGAACGGTCCGCTGATGGAAAATATCTACAGTGCTGACATGTCGCGTACGGCAATCGAGCAGGAAGTGGTCCTGCATTGTCGTAATGGCAACAGTTATGACATTCAGTACAGCATCACGCCCCTCAGCACCCTTGACGGCGGCAGCATTGGTTCGGTGTTGGTTATTCAGGACGTCACAGAGTCACGGAAGATGCTCCGCCAGCTTAGCTACAGTGCCTCACATGATGACCTGACGCAGTTGGCAAACCGGGTCAGCTTCGAAAACCATCTAAAACAATTGCTGCATTCAGTACACGACACGCGCCAGTGCCATGTACTGGTTTTTATCGATTTGGATCGTTTTAAAGCGGTGAACGACAGCGCGGGTCATGCCGCCGGCGATGCCCTGCTGCGTGAACTCTCTGCGCTTATGCTCAGCATGTTGCGATCCAGCGATATGCTGGCGCGCCTTGGCGGCGACGAGTTTGGTCTGTTGCTGCCGGATTGTAATATCGAAAGCGCCCGCTTTATCTCAGGACGCATCATCAGTGCTATTAACAATTACCAATTTATGTGGGAAGGCCGTTTGCACCGTATTGGCGCCAGTGCGGGAATTACGCTGATTGATGAGAAAAACCATGTCGCGACTGACGTTATGTCTCAGGCCGATATCGCCTGCTACGCGGCGAAAAACAGCGGCCGTGGGCGAGTCTGTGTCTATGAGCCTCAGCAAAGCCAGGCCCATGCCGCGCGTAGCCAACTGTCATTGGATGAACAAAGACACACTATTACACACAACCCTATGCTGATGATCGCCAGAGGCGTTGCTTCTCCGCGTATACCGGAGACTTTTAGCTTCTGGATTATCTCGCTTCGCTTAGGCACCGCTGAGGGCGAAGTCATTGAAGATCAAGCCTTCCATGCCGGGTTGGTCGATCCCACGTTGAGTCAAGCGCTCGATCGTCGGGTGTTCGGCGAGTTCTTCCAGAGTGCTGCCCCGGCTGTCGCCAACAAGGGCCTCAGTATTGCCCTGCCCCTTTCCGCCGCCGGCCTGCTCAACACAGAGCTGGTAGATGAGCTGCTGGAGCACTTGCAACGCAGCCCGCTACCGCCACGATTGCTGCATCTGACCGTTCCATCAAGCGTCATCAAAACAAACCCAACGCAGGCGGTATCCGCACTGCATCGACTGCGCCAGTACGGTTGTCGAATTGTGTTAAGTCAGGTTGGTCGCGACTTAGAGCTTTTTGACAACCTGAAATATCACATTGTCGATTACCTGTTGCTCGACAGCGAGCTAAGTGCCAGCGCTCCCGGCAACCTGATCGACGAAATGTGGGTGTCCATTATCCAGGGTCATGCTCAGCGCCTGGACATAAAAACCATCGCCGGTCCGGTGCAACTGCCACTCATCATGGATACGCTTTCTGGCATCGGTATTGATATGATTTATGGCGATATTATTGCCGACGCCCAACCGCTGGATCTGCTACTGAATACCAGCAATTTCGCCATCAACTGACGGTTGCCAACCATCCGTATACCAGATATGCAACAGCGCATAGGAGCGCCAGGGTTTCCAGCGCTCTGCATACCGCCGGATCTGGGCTGGTGTCATGCCGGGAAAACGCTGCTTAATCAGATAATCATCCGGCAGAAAAACGTCCTTCGCCTGCCAGCCGCGCAGCGCAAAGTAGTTGGCGGTCCAGCGCCCTATCCCGGGAAATGTTTGTAGCTGCTTAACGCCTTGTTCGATATCGGCAGGGGCTGTTGTCGCGAGCGTTCCTTCAAGGGTTGCATGAGCAAGGTGAATCAACGCTTCAGCGCGTTTGAGCGGCATTCCTAACGTTTTCAGGTGCAGCGGATCGGCGTTGGCAAGCTCTTCTGGAGAGGGAAAACACACATACTCGGGCGCATCCTCCAGCGTATTGCCATAAGCGTGCGCTACTTTCGCTGTCAGTTTTGCGGCCATCGCCACGCTGACTAACTGCCCTAAAATCGCCCGTACCCCTTGCTCAAAAGCATCGACACATCCCGGCAGGCGCAATCCCGGACGCGCCGCGCCGAGGTTACCCAGCGCGCCGACAATTTGCTGCGGGCAGCATGAAAGATCGAACAAGCGCGTTATTTTTGCCAGGCACTCGGAGGCTACAGGCTGTAACCCTGAGCTCAACGTCACGTGTAGCACGTTGGCGTGCAGATCCGGGACAACGCTCACCAGACCACGATGCTCCCCTACGGACAGACTTCGGACATAACTCAGTTCTTCTACGGTTTCGACACCTTCAACCGCACGGGCGG
The DNA here is from genome assembly GCF_030334285.1 of Citrobacter sp. Cf087. NCBI lineage: Bacteria > Pseudomonadati > Pseudomonadota > Gammaproteobacteria > Enterobacterales > Enterobacteriaceae > Citrobacter > Citrobacter sp. Cf087. Next base: position 563,965 of record NZ_JAOWED010000031.1, on the reverse strand, counting down.
CAAGAAATCCCAGCATCCAGGGCCAGTCATAAGGCGGTTGCCAGCTCAGCGTGAACATTCGGTTTTCCTTTTAAAGCAAACTTACAGCATAAACGGTATTCAATCAGTACGCCTTGCTTTCATATTCCAGTTGTCGGGGCGTCAACTATTCGTTAAAGTCACGCCCCTTCTTCACTGGCATGGGGATTTTTACGGTGTTTATTGGTTTTGACTACGGTACGGCAAACTGTTCAGTGGCCGTTATGCGTGATGGGCAGCCCCACCTGCTCAAAATGGAAAATAACAGCACGCTGCTACCCTCAATGCTGTGCGCACCAACGCGCGAAGCGGTTAGCGAGTGGCTGTATCGCCATCACGACGTTCCAACCACGGACGATGAAACACAGGCGCTGCTTCGCCGTGCGATGCGCTACAATCGCGAAGAGGACATCGACGTTAACGCCAACAGCGTGCAGTTCGGTCTGACATCGCTGGGTCAGTATATTGAAGACCCGGAAGAGGTGTACTTCGTTAAATCGCCAAAATCATTTTTGGGTGCCAGCGGTCTGAAGCCGCAGCAAGTTGCGCTGTTTGAAGATCTGGTCTGTGCAATGATGCTGCACATTCGCAACCAGGCGCAAAGCCAATTGCCGGAAGCTATCACTCAGGCCGTAATTGGTCGCCCCATCAACTTCCAGGGATTAGGTGGCGATGACGCCAACATCCAGGCGCAGGGGATTCTTGAACGTGCGGCCAAACGTGCCGGTTTTCAGGATGTCGTCTTCCAGTACGAGCCGGTAGCAGCGGGGCTGGATTACGAAGCCACACTGCAGGATGAGAAACGCGTGCTGGTGGTAGATATTGGCGGGGGTACGACCGACTGTTCACTGCTGCTGATGGGGCCGCAATGGCATCAGCGCGCCGATCGCGAAAACAGCCTGCTGGGACACAGTGGCTGCCGTGTAGGCGGGAACGATCTGGATATCGCGCTGGCGTTTAAACACCTGATGCCGCTGCTAGGTATGGGCGGTGAGACTGAAAAAGGGATCGCCTTACCGATTCTCCCCTGGTGGAACGCGGTCGCGATCAACGATGTTCCCGCGCAAAGTGATTTCTACAGCAGCGCCAACGGTCGTTTACTGAACGATCTTGTCCGCGACGCGAAAGAAGCCGATAAAGTAGCCTTGCTGCTCAAAGTCTGGCGCGAGCGTCTGAGCTATCGCCTGGTGCGCAGCGCAGAAGAGAGCAAGATCGCGCTTTCCGACCAGACCATTGTAACGGCGGCGATACCGTTTATCAGCGACACGCTGGCAACCGATATTAGTCAACATGGATTGGAGGCCGCGCTCAATCAGCCCCTGGCGCGCATTCTGGAGCAGGTCCAACTGGCGCTGGACAACGCGCAGGAAAAACCGGACGTGATTTATCTGACCGGCGGCAGCGCGCGTTCACCGCTGATTAAAAAAGCCCTCGCCCAGCAGCTTCCTGGGATCCCTATCGCGGGTGGCGATGACTTCGGTTCTGTCACCGCCGGTCTGGCCCGCTGGGCTGACGTTGTTTTCCGCTAAGCGGCTCGCAAGCTGAAAGGTGTGCGTATTGACATCACCGTTGCTGTGGCTTATTTTCAGGAGTGAGGGTTAGGGAAGGTTTCCCCTCCCCCTGGTGTCTTAGTAAGCCGGTAAGCTAATGACTAAGAGTATCACCAGTATGATGACGTACTTCATCATAACCCTTTCCTTATTTTGGCCCCTTCCTCGGGAGGGGCTTTCCCGTTCCAGCGTCCCGCTGAAATCTCTGGCTTACCTCCTTTTGCCTTGACCGCACTCTAACGCGCAATGACGCATTCGCTATTTTCGCCGCAAATTGTTGCGTAACGCCTCGCAAAGCCGCGTCAGCATTCAGACGAATCCCGACAGTGTTTCATAATTCCTCCATTTTTCTCCCTTGTTCGCTGGCTAAACTAGTATCATTCCGCGAATCGTTTCAGGATGAGAAACTCATAACAATGAAAGGCAGTAATAAATCCCGCTGGGTGATAGCAATCGTGATCGTCGTGGCCGCCGTCGCCGCCATCTGGTTCTGGCAAAGCCGCAGCGCTTCCCAGGAAACCGCACCGGGCGCTACCAAACCAGCGCAGCACACGCCTGGGTCGGCACGCCGTGGAATGCGCTCCGGACCGTTGGCTCCCGTGCAGGCTGCCACCGCCACCGAGGAAGCCGTTCCACGTTACCTGACAGGGCTGGGTACCATTACTGCCGCCAATACCGCCACGGTACGTAGCCGGGTGGACGGTCAGCTCATTGCCTTACACTTTGAGGAAGGACAACAGGTAAAAGCCGGCGACCTGCTGGCAGAGATAGATCCCAGCCAGTTCAAAGTCGCTCTGGCTCAGGCGCAGGGACAACTGGCAAAAGATAAAGCCACGCTGGCGAATGCCCGTCGCGATCTTGCCCGCTATCAACAGTTGGTTAAAACCAATCTGGTCTCCCGCCAGGAGCTGGATGCCCAGCAGGCGCTGGTCAATGAGACGTTAGGCACAATCAAAGCGGATGAAGCCAGTGTCGCCAGCGCTCAGTTGCAGCTCGACTGGAGTCGGATAACCGCACCTGTCGATGGTCGTGTCGGCCTGAAGCAGGTCGATGTCGGTAACCAAATTTCCAGCGGCGATACCACTGGGATCGTCGTCATTACGCAAACTCATCCCATCGACCTGATATTTACTTTGCCTGAAAACGACATTGCTACCGTGTTGCAGGCACAAAAATCGGGGATCCAGGTGAAGGTCGAAGCCTGGGACCGAACCAATTCACAAAAACTGAGTGAAGGCGTCCTGCTCAGTCTCGACAATCAGATTGATGCCACTACAGGAACCATCAAAGTTAAAGCCCGTTTTAACAATCAGGATGATGCGTTATTCCCTAACCAGTTCGTCAACGCCCGCATGCTGGTCGACACACAGCAAAATGCCGTTGTGATCCCAACAGCAGCCCTGCAGATGGGCAACGAAGGGCACTTTGTCTGGGTACTGAATAGCGACAACAAAGTGAGTAAGCATCTGGTTAAACCGGGTATTCAGGACAGCCAAAAAGTGGTGATCGCCGCTGGGTTGTCCGCAGGCGATCGGGTCGTGACTGACGGTATTGACCGTCTGACGGAAGGCGCAAAAGTCGAAGTCGTTGAGGCGCACGACGCCTCTGTTTCCGATGAGAAAACAGCGCCACGCGGATACGGCAAAAAAGGAGCCAACTCCTGATGCAGGTGTTACCTCCGGACAACACAGGCGGACCATCGCGCCTGTTCATTCTGCGCCCCGTCGCCACTACGCTGCTGATGGTCGCGATTTTGCTTGCCGGTATTATCGGTTATCGCTTCCTGCCAATCGCCGCCTTACCTGAAGTGGATTACCCCACGATTCAGGTCGTTACGCTCTACCCTGGCGCCAGCCCGGACGTCATGACCTCGGCGGTAACCGCGCCGCTTGAACGTCAGTTTGGCCAGATGTCTGGCTTAAAACAGATGTCATCACAAAGCTCCGGTGGCGCATCGGTCGTTACGTTACAGTTTCAACTGACGCTCCCGCTGGATGTTGCCGAGCAAGAAGTTCAGGCCGCGATTAACGCCGCCACCAATTTATTACCCAGCGATCTACCTAACCCTCCGGTCTACAGCAAGGTAAATCCGGCAGATCCGCCGATCATGACGCTGGCGGTCACTTCCAGCGCCATGCCGATGACGCAGGTGGAAGATATGGTCGAAACCCGCGTCGCGCAGAAAATCTCTCAGGTATCCGGCGTGGGTCTGGTAACACTTTCCGGTGGGCAACGTCCGGCGGTCCGCGTGAAACTTAACGCTCAGGCCATTGCCGCACTCGGTCTTACCAGCGAAACCATCCGTACGGCCATTACCGGTGCCAACGTCAATTCAGCAAAAGGGAGTCTTGATGGCCCAACGCGCGCCGTTACCCTTTCAGCTAACGACCAGATGCAGTCCGCAGATGAATATCGTCAGCTCATTATTGCCTATAAAAACGGTGCGCCGGTTCGTCTGGGCGATGTTGCTACCGTCGAACAAGGAGCAGAAAACAGCTGGCTGGGTGCATGGGCAAATAAGCAACAAGCTATAGTGATGAATGTGCAGCGCCAGCCTGGGGCGAACATCATCGCCACGGCAGACAGTATCCGCCAGATGCTGCCACAGCTCACCGAAAGCCTGCCCAAATCGGTTAAGGTCAGCGTACTTTCCGATCGCACCACCAATATTCGTGCCTCTGTTGCAGACACCCAGTTCGAGTTGATGCTGGCGATAGCGCTGGTGGTGATGATTATCTACCTGTTTCTGCGCAATGTTCCGGCGACGATTATTCCTGCAGTCGCCGTACCGTTGTCGTTAATCGGCACCTTCGCGGTGATGGTATTTCTTGATTTCTCCATCAACAACCTGACCTTAATGGCGCTAACCATCGCGACAGGCTTTGTTGTGGATGACGCTATCGTGGTTATCGAGAATATTTCACGCTATATCGAAAAAGGCGAAAAACCGCTGACTGCTGCCCTGAAGGGCGCAGGCGAGATTGGTTTTACCATCATCTCTCTGACGTTTTCATTGATTGCGGTATTGATCCCACTGCTATTCATGGGCGATATCGTCGGGCGCTTGTTCCGTGAATTCGCCGTTACGCTGGCGGTGGCGATTCTGATTTCTGCCGTTGTCTCGCTCACTCTTACGCCGATGATGTGCGCGCGTATGCTGAATCAGGCCTCATTGCGTAAGCAAAATCGCTTCTCCCGCGCCTCAGAGCGAATGTTTGATCGCGTCATCGCCGGGTACGGTCATTGGCTGGCAAAAGTACTTAACCACCCGTGGCTGACGCTGAGCGTAGCGCTCGGCACGCTGGCATTGAGCGTCATGCTATGGGTTTTCATCCCCAAAGGTTTCTTCCCAATCCAGGACAACGGCATTATCCAGGGTACGCTACAGGCACCGCAGTCCAGCTCATTCGCCAGCATGGCCGAGCGCCAGCGTCAGGTTTCAGATGTCATCCTTAAAGATCCGGCGGTAGAGAGCCTGACCGCTTTTGTCGGCGTGGATGGTACTAATCCGGCATTGAACAGTGCGCGTTTGCAAATCAACCTTAAACCACTGGATGAACGTGACGATCGGGTGCAGAAAGTGATTGCGCGCTTACAGGACGCGGTTGACAGGGTTCCCGGAGTTGACCTTTATCTTCAGCCTACTCAGGATCTGACGATTGATACTCAGGTGAGCCGGACGCAATATCAATTCACGCTGCAAGCGACATCCCTTGATGCCCTCAGCACCTGGGTGCCACAGCTGATAGCAAAACTAAATCAGCTACCGCAACTGTCCGACGTCAGCAGCGACTGGCAGGACAAAGGGCTGGTAGCGTATGTGAACGTCAATCGCGACAGCGCCAGCCGTTTGGGCATCAGCATGTCAGATGTCGACAACGCCCTGTACAACGCCTTCGGCCAGCGTTTGATTTCGACTATTTACACCCAGGCAAATCAATATCGCGTGGTGTTAGAACATAACACCAACAATACGCCGGGGCTTGCGGCACTGGATACAATACGTCTGACCAGTAGCGACGGTGGCATAGTACCGCTCAGCGCGATCGCCAGTATTGAACAGCGTTTTGCCCCGCTGTCGATTAACCACCTCGATCAGTTCCCGGTCACCACCATCTCGTTCAACGTGCCAGACGAACATTCGCTGGGTGATGCGGTACAGGCGATTCTGGACGCCGAAAAAACGCTTAACCTGCCCGCAAATATTACGACCCAGTTCCAGGGTAGCACGCTCGCCTTCCAGGCCGCGCTGGGAAATACCATCTGGTTGATTGTGGCTGCGGTTGTCGCGATGTATATCGTCCTCGGCGTGCTGTATGAGAGCTTTATTCACCCAATTACTATTCTCTCCACGCTGCCGACGGCGGGCGTCGGGGCACTGCTGGCGTTAATGATTGCCGGCAGCGAACTGGACGTCATCGCGATTATTGGCATTATTTTGCTCATCGGTATCGTCAAGAAAAACGCCATCATGATGATCGACTTTGCCCTTGCCGCGGAGCGCGAACAAGGCATGGCGCCGCGCGATGCTATTTTCCAGGCCTGTCTGCTGCGTTTCCGCCCAATTCTGATGACTACGCTGGCGGCACTGCTCGGCGCGTTGCCGCTGATGTTAAGTACCGGCGTGGGCGCAGAGTTACGCCGTCCGTTAGGCATTGGCATGGTTGGTGGACTGCTTGTGAGTCAGGTATTAACCCTGTTTACCACCCCGGTAATTTATCTGCTGTTTGACCGTCTGTCGCTGTATGTGAAAAGCCGCTTCCCGCGTCAGGAAGAGGAAGCGTAAATGAAATTTTTCGCGCTTTTCATTCATCGGCCGGTGGCGACCATTCTCATTTCGGTGGCTATCACCCTATGCGGTATTCTGGGCTTTCGTCTGCTGCCGGTCGCTCCGCTGCCGCAGGTGGATTTTCCGGTGATAATGGTCAGCGCATCATTACCCGGAGCCTCCCCTGAAACGATGGCGTCTTCGGTCGCAACTCCGCTGGAGCGCTCGCTGGGCCGCATCGCGGGCGTAAACGAAATGACTTCGAGTAGTTCGCTTGGCAGTACGCGTATTATTCTCGAATTCAAATTCGACCGTGACATCAATGGCGCGGCGCGGGACGTTCAGGCCGCGATTAACGCCGCGCAAAGCCTGCTGCCCAGCGGGATGCCGAGCCGACCAACGTATCGCAAAGCTAACCCTTCCGATGCGCCAATCATGATCCTGACGCTGACGTCGGACACTTACTCGCAGGGTGAACTGTACGATTTCGCATCAACACAACTGGCGCAGACCATCGCGCAAATCGACGGTGTGGGCGACGTGGACGTTGGAGGCAGTTCTCTGCCTGCCGTGCGGGTAGGACTCAACCCGCAGGCGCTGTTTAACCAGGGCGTGTCACTGGACGACGTGCGTAGCGCGATCGACAATGCCAACGTGCGTAAGCCGCAGGGCGCTATCGAGAATGATACCCATCGCTGGCAGGTACAAACTAACGATGAGCTGAAAACCGCCGCCGAATATCAACCTATTATCATCCACTATAACAACGGCGCAGCGGTGCGACTGGGTGATGTTGCGTCTATAACCGATTCTGTACAGGACGTTCGTAACGCGGGGATGACCAACGCCAAACCGGCCATTCTGCTGATGATCCGCAAGCTGCCGGAAGCCAATATTATTCAGACGGTAGATAGCATTCGCGCCAAATTACCGGAGCTACAAACGCTGGTCCCGGCCGCCATCGATCTGCAAATCGCCCAGGACCGTTCACCGACCATTCGCGCTTCATTAGAGGAAGTTGAACAGACGCTGATTATCTCCGTGGCGCTGGTTATCCTGGTGGTCTTTGTTTTCCTGCGATCCGGGCGTGCGACTCTGATCCCCGCGGTAGCGGTTCCGGTCTCGCTGATCGGTACCTTTGCCGCCATGTATCTGTGCGGATTCAGCCTGAACAACCTGTCATTGATGGCGTTAACCATTGCCACGGGATTTGTCGTAGATGACGCCATCGTGGTGCTGGAAAATATTGCCCGCCACCTGGAAGCAGGAATGAAGCCACTCCAGGCGGCGTTACAGGGTACGCGCGAAGTGGGATTCACCGTGCTTTCCATGAGCCTGTCGCTGGTGGCGGTATTCCTGCCGCTGCTGTTAATGGGCGGATTGCCTGGACGCCTGCTGCGCGAATTTGCCGTCACGCTGTCGGTTGCCATCGGTATCTCGCTGCTGGTGTCGCTGACATTAACGCCAATGATGTGCGGCTGGATGCTTAAATCCAGCGCCCCGCGTGAACAGCCGCGTAAACGGGGATTTGGTCGCGTGCTGGTAGCGCTGCAGCAAAGCTACAGCACTTCACTTAAATGGGTACTGCGCCACACGCGACTGGTGGGCGTGGTATTACTCGGCACCATTGCGCTGAATATCTGGCTTTATGTTTCCATCCCCAAAACCTTCTTCCCGGAGCAGGATACGGGCGTATTGATGGGAGGGATCCAGGCTGACCAGAGCATCTCTTTCCAGGCGATGCGCGGTAAACTGCAGGATTTTATGAAGATCATCCGCGACGATCCGGCGGTGAACAATGTCACCGGCTTTACCGGTGGGTCACGGGTTAACAGCGGGATGATGTTTATTACCCTCAAGCCACGCGATGAGCGCCGTGAAACCGCTCAGCAGGTGATCGACCGCCTGCGCGTTGCGCTTTCAAAAGAACCAGGTGCGAATCTGTTTCTGATGGCGGTGCAGGACATCCGCGTTGGCGGACGCCAGGCCAACGCCAGCTATCAATACACATTGCTGTCCGACGATCTGGCGGCGCTGCGTGAGTGGGAACCGAAGATCCGTAAGGCGCTTGCCGCCCTGCCCCAACTGGCGGACGTCAACTCCGATCAGCAGGACAATGGCGCGGAGATGAATCTGATTTACGATCGCGACACCATGTCTCGTCTTGGGATCGACGTGGCAGCCGCCAACAGCCTGCTGAATAACGCCTTTGGTCAGCGACAAATTTCAACCATCTATCAGCCGATGAACCAGTACAAAGTGGTGATGGAGGTCGATCGACGTTACACCCAGGACATCAGCGCACTGGACAAAATGTTCGTCATCAACAATGACGGTAAAGCGATCCCGTTATCGTACTTTGCCAAATGGCAGCCAGCGAATGCCCCACTGTCGGTAAACCATCAGGGATTATCTGCCGCCTCAACCGTGTCGTTTAACCTGCCGACAGGTTCTTCACTGTCAGAAGCGACAGAGGCCATCAACAGAACCATGACCCAGCTCGGCGTCCCCTCCACGGTTCGTGGCAGCTTTGCCGGTACCGCCCAGGTATTTCAGGACACTATGAACTCGCAGGTGATCCTGATTATCGCCGCCATCGCCACCGTCTATATCGTGCTGGGTATGCTGTATGAAAGCTATGTACATCCGCTGACCATTCTCTCCACGCTACCTTCGGCAGGGGTCGGGGCTTTGCTGGCGCTGGAGCTGTTCAATGCCCCGTTCAGCCTAATCGCCCTGATAGGGATCATGCTATTAATTGGAATTGTGAAGAAAAACGCCATCATGATGGTCGATTTTGCGCTGGAAGCGCAGAGAAACGGTAAGCTGCAACCGGAAGAAGCTATTTTCCAGGCCTGCCTGTTGCGCTTTCGCCCAATCATGATGACCACGCTGGCGGCGTTATTTGGCGCACTGCCGTTAGTGTTATCCGCAGGGGATGGCTCTGAGCTGCGCCAGCCGTTGGGGATAACCATTGTCGGTGGGCTGGTCGTGAGCCAGCTCCTGACGCTGTACACCACGCCTGTGGTCTATCTCTTTTTCGACCGTCTGCGTCTGCGTTTTTCGCGTAAAAACAGCAAACCGGTAGCAGAGTTATGACAGAACTTCCCGACAGCACCCGCTGGCAACTTTGGATTGTGGCATTTGGTTTTTTTATGCAGTCGCTGGATACCACCATCGTTAATACCGCGCTTCCCTCGATGGCGGCAAGCCTCGGGGAAAGCCCGTTACACATGCATATGGTCATAGTGTCATATGTTTTAACCGTTGCCGTGATGCTGCCCGCCAGCGGATGGCTGGCGGACAAAGTTGGCGTGCGTAATATCTTCTTCACCGCCATTATCCTGTTTACGCTTGGCTCGCTGTTTTGCGCCGGGTCCAGCACGCTCAACGAGCTGGTGATGGCGCGCGTCTTACAAGGCGTTGGCGGTGCGATGATGGTGCCAGTCGGCAGGCTGACGGTGATGAAAATCGTCCCGCGTGAGCAATATATGGCGGCGATGACGTTTGTCACTTTACCCGGTCAAATCGGCCCGCTGCTGGGCCCAGCGTTAGGCGGAATTCTGGTTGAATACGCCTCCTGGCACTGGATCTTTTTGATTAACATTCCGGTAGGCATTGTCGGCGCGATAGCGACGTTAATGTTGATGCCCAACTACACCATGCAAACCCGACGCTTCGACCTCTCCGGATTCGCGATGCTGGCGGTCGGTATGGCGGTTCTGACGCTGGCGCTCGATGGCAGCAAAGGAACAGGTCTCTCCAGTATCACGCTGGCGGCGTTGGTCATCTGCGGGGTGCTGGCTATTGCGCTGTATCTGAAACACGCCCATCGAAATCCCCGCGCGCTGTTTAGCCTGAATCTGTTTCGCACATCGACCTTCTCGCTAGGTCTGTTCGGCAGTTTTGCCGGACGCATCGGCAGCGGTATGCTGCCGTTTATGACGCCGGTGTTTTTACAGATTGGCCTCGGTTTTTCACCGTTTCATGCCGGACTGATGATGATCCCGATGGTGCTGGGCAGTATGGGCATGAAGCGCATTGTGGTGCAGGTCGTTAACCGCTTTGGTTATCGTCGCGTACTGATTACCACCACGCTTGGCCTGTCGCTGGTCAGTCTGTTGCTAATGACCACGGCACTGCTGGGCTGGTATTACGCCTTGCCCTTCGTGCTGTTTTTACAGGGAATGGTCAACTCAACGCGCTTTTCATCCATGAATACCCTGACGTTAAAAGATCTGCCTGACGATCTCGCCAGCAGCGGCAACAGCTTGCTGTCGATGATCATGCAGCTGTCGATGAGTATCGGGGTGACCATCGCGGGTCTGCTGTTAGGCATGTTTGGCCAGCAACATATCGCCATCGACAGCGGTAGTACGCATAGCGTCTTTATGTATACCTGGCTGTGCATTGCATTCATTATTGCGCTGCCCGCCATTATTTTTGCCCGCGTGCCGAACGACACGCAAACCAATGCGGTGATTTCACGACGCAAAAGGAGCACCTGATGAAGTTCTGGCGGCCCGGTATCACCGGCAAACTGTTTCTGGCGATTTTCGCCACCTGCATTGTGTTGCTGATCAGCATGCACTGGGCCGTACGCATAAGCTTCGAACGCGGTTTTATCGACTATATTAAGCACGGTAACGAACAGCGGCTGCAAATGCTCAGCGACGCGTTAAGCGAGCAGTACGCGCAGCACGGCAACTGGCGATTCTTACGCAATAACGATCGTTTTGTTTTCCAGATCCTGCGCTCTTTTGAACACGACAACGACGATGATAAACCGGGTCCAGGCATGCCGCCACACGGCTGGCGTACACAGTTTTGGGTTGTCGATCAAAATGCCCACGTACTGGTCGGCCCGCGGGCTCCTGTCCCCCGCGACGGTATGCGCCATCCCATCCGCGTCAACGGTAGCGAAGTGGGTGCTGTGATTGCCTCTCCGGTGGAGCGTTTAACGCGTAATACCGATATCAATTTCGACATGCAGCAAAGACGTTCCAGCTGGCTTATTGTCGCGCTCTCCACGATCCTGGCAGCACTGGCAACGTTTACGCTGGCGCGCAGCCTGCTGGCCCCGGTTAAACGGTTGGTAGAAGGCACGCACAAACTGGCGGCGGGCGATTTCACCACTCGCGTTACGCCAACCAGTACGGATGAGCTAGGCAAGCTGGCTCAGGACTTCAACCAGCTCGCCAGTACGTTGGAAAAAAACCAGCAGATGCGTCGTGACTTTATGGCCGATATTTCTCACGAACTGCGCACGCCGTTGGCGGTGTTGCGCGGTGAACTGGAGGCCATTCAGGATGGTGTCCGCCAGTTCACGCCCGACTCCGTTGCCTCTTTGCAGGCTGAAGTGGGTACGCTCACCAAACTGGTTGACGACCTCCATCAGCTCTCCATGTCAGATGAAGGTGCGCTGGCCTATCAGAAATCATCGCTGGATCTTATCCCGCTGCTTGAGGTGGCAAGCGGCGCATTTCGTGAACGCTTTGCCAGTCGTGGACTAACGCTTCAACTCTCGCTCCCGGACAGCATGACGGTATTTGGCGACAGGGATCGTCTGATGCAGTTGTTCAACAATCTGCTGGAAAACAGTCTGCGTTATACCGACAGCGGTGGCGGGCTGCACATCAGCGCCGAACAACGCGAACGTATGGTGTTATTAACCTTCGCAGATTCCGCTCCCGGCGTAAGTGACGAGCAGTTACAGAAGCTGTTTGAACGATTTTATCGCACCGAAGGCTCGCGTAACCGCGCCAGCGGAGGTTCCGGACTGGGGCTGGCGATTTGCGTCAATATCGTACAAGCGCATAATGGTCTGATCCGCGCCGCCCATTCGCCTTTTGGTGGGGTTAGCATTACAGTAGAGTTACCGCTGGAACGCGATTTACAGAGAGATGTATGACTGAGTTACCCATTGATGAAAACACGCCGCGTATTCTGATCGTGGAAGACGAACCCAAGCTGGGGCAACTGCTCATCGACTACCTGCGGGCAGCGAGCTACGCTCCTACGCTCATCAGCCACGGCGACCTGGTTCTGCCTTACGTGCGCCAAACACCGCCCGATCTGATCTTGTTGGATCTGATGCTGCCCGGTACCGATGGTCTGACCCTGTGTCGGGAAATCCGCCGCTTCTCAGAAGTCCCCATCATGATGGTAACCGCTAAAATCGAAGAGATTGATCGCCTGCTGGGGCTGGAGATCGGTGCAGATGATTATATTTGTAAACCGTACAGCCCGCGCGAAGTCGTCGCGCGTGTTAAAACGATCCTGCGCCGATGCAAACCGCAGCGCGAACTACAACAAATGGATGCAGAAAGCCCGCTTATCGTCGATGAAGGCCGTTTTCAGGCCTCCTGGCGTGGGAAGATGCTCGATTTAACGCCCGCCGAATTCCGCTTACTTAAAACGTTGTCACATGAGCCGGGAAAAGTATTCTCCCGAGAACAATTACTTAACCATCTCTATGACGATTATCGCGTCGTTACCGACCGCACCATCGACAGCCATATTAAGAACCTGCGACGCAAGCTGGAGTCGCTGGATGCTGAGCAGTCGTTTATCCGCGCGGTCTATGGCGTGGGGTATCGCTGGGAAGCCGACGCCTGCCGAATTGCTTAAACACTTCTGCCCTTCAGGGCCCGCTGCTCCATGGGGCCCTGGTGACTAGCAACTCTCCAAATATCGCTCATACTCTTTCTGACAACACTGTCGTCAATAACTGTTTGATCTAAAACTTTTAATCAAGGAGTTCATATGGCTGGTTGGTTTGAATTAAGTAAAAGTAGCGATGATCAGTACCGCTTTGTTCTTAAAGCTGGGAACGGGGAAATAATCCTTACCAGCGAGCTTTACACTACCAAAGGCGCTGCGGAAAAAGGGATCGCATCTGTCCAGGCTAACAGCCCTCTGGATGAGCGTTATGAGAAAAAAACAGCGGCTAATGGAAAATTACATTTCAACCTGAAAGCTGCAAACCACCAGATTATTGGTAGCAGTCAACTGTATGCGAATGAACAGTCACGCGAGACCGGTATTACTTCGGTTAAGACCAATGGTGTCAGTCAGACGATAAAAGATAAGACCTGATAATTACTCGCTCAGCCGGGTAACGCAACGCTGTCGCCCGGCGTTTTTCTTTACCTGCCTTCCCTGCAGCGCTACAATGCCCGCCCTTAATATGGGGGCACTCCCCTAACCGCCTCATTGAGTGAGGCGAGTCTGACCTGTCATCAGAACGAGAAAATTATGTTTAAACCGGAACTCCTTTCCCCGGCGGGAACGCTGAAAAACATGCGTTACGCTTTCGCCTATGGCGCAGACGCTGTGTATGCGGGCCAACCGCGTTACTCACTGCGCGTACGCAACAACGAATTCAACCACGAAAACCTGCAGCTCGGTATTAATGAAGCCCATGAATTGGGTAAAAAATTCTATGTGGTGGTTAACATTGCCCCACATAATGCCAAGCTGAAGACCTTCATTCGTGATCTGAAACCGGTGGTGGAAATGGGGCCGGATGCACTGATCATGTCAGACCCTGGTCTGATTATGCTGGTGCGCGAAAACTTCCCTGACATGGACATTCACCTTTCGGTACAGGCTAACGCCGTAAACTGGGCGACGGTGAAATTCTGGAAGCAGATGGGGCTAACCCGCGTGATCCTCTCCCGTGAGCTGTCGCTGGAAGAAATTGAAGAGATCCGCACCCAGGTGCCGGATATGGAGCTTGAGATCTTCGTTCACGGCGCGCTGTGCATGGCTTACTCCGGCCGTTGCCTGCTCTCTGGCTACATCAACAAGCGTGACCCAAACCAGGGTACCTGTACCAATGCCTGCCGCTGGGAATACAACGTGCAGGAAGGGAAAGAAGATGTAGTGGGCAATATCGTGCATAAGTACGAGCCTATCCCGGTACAAAACGTCGAACCCACGCTGGGTATTGGCGCACCAACAGACAAAGTCTTTATGATTGAGGAAGCCCAGCGCCCGGGTGAGTACATGACCGCATTCGAAGACGAACACGGCACTTACATCATGAACTCGAAGGATTTGCGTGCCATTGCCCACGTTGAGCGCCTGACGCAGATGGGCGTGCATTCCCTGAAGATCGAAGGCCGCACCAAGTCGTACTATTACTGTGCACGTACCGCGCAGGTCTATCGTAAAGCCATTGATGATGCCGCAGCCGGTAAACCGTTCGACCCGCAACTGCTGGAAACGCTGGAAGGCCTGGCGCATCGTGGTTACACCGAAGGGTTCCTGCGCCGCCATACACATGACGACTATCAAAACTACGAATACGGCTTCTCTGTTTCCGAGCGTCAGCAGTTTGTCGGCGAATTCACCGGCGAACGTAAAGGTGAACTGGCGGCCGTGCAGGTAAAAAACAAATTCACCGTCGGCGACAGCCTGGAGCTGATGACCCCACAGGGCAACATCAACTTTACTCTCGAGCAGATGGAAAACGCGAAAGGCGAAGCCATGCCAGTTGCGCCGGGCGATGGTTACACCGTGTGGATGCCTGTACCAGAGGATATCGATCTGAATTATGCATTGTTGATGCGTAATTTTGCCAGCGAGTCCACACGAAACCCGCATGCTAAGTAGTTAATTACGGTTATTTTTCAGCGTTCGGAAGATTCTTAGAAATCGATCACATACCGTTTCGTTCATTAAGGGTATTATCCCCTCCGCTGAAAAACATAACCCATAAATGCTAGCTGTACCAGGAACCACCTCCTTAGCCTGCGTAATCTCCCTTACGCAGGCTTATTTTTTGCCTGTAATCTACTGAAATAAATGGATTTATTTCTTACAACGTCCACACATTGACCACATCGATACAAAAAGCCCCGCATTTGCGGGGTTTTCCCTTTTATGTCTCGGTTAAGCAGGCGTACATTTTTAAGCACAGCACCTGAAATCACTATGAGCAAAGAGAGAAAAGGTCGGTGTGTATTAATCACAGTGAAGTTAGTCCAATTCAGAGTATTTTTTCCTCAGCGACAGAGTCGATTACTAACCATCTTACTGAGAAATGCTTCACAAACTTTACTGTTCAATCAGAAGGTCAATCTTAGACGTATGTTTTGTTTGATTTTTTTATGATGGTGGTTACTCTATGGCTTGAAACTTCCATTAAAAAAGGATTGATTAACATGTCTATCAGTGAAAATGATATTGCTGTTGGTGGAGTATACAAAACCCCTGGAAACCAAGAGCGCGTGGTTCTAGCAATGGAGGATGGAAAAGTTAAATACGCCTCTCGTGGAGGAAATGTTCAGAATCAATTCGATCACATGGAAAAATGCGAACCGGCTAGGTTTGCTAATGCATGTTCTTCAAGAATTGCTGATTTGCCTAAAGAAAAATTTGAAGAAATCCAAACTCTGTTTAAAAGTAGAGGATTAATTAGTTAGTTTTCTATGTATCCAACTTGACTGATATCAGGGTTTTATACCTGTAATCTAATAATTTAAAATTAATTATGAACAATTCAGTTTTTTAGTTCTGCTCTCCAAGCATTAAGACTCTGTGAATGATTGTGATGCTTGCCTTGAATGCTTCAGTGAAGTCAAAGCGCGAAGCTCAGCACCACAGTTAAAAATACGAAAGCCCCGCAATTGCGGGGCTTTTCTTTTTGCTCACAGCCAGGGCATTTGATGCTGACCGGACACTGTCGGGTGCGGTGGAGCCGGTACGACTTCCCCCGGCGAAACGATGAAACGCTCAACGGTTTCTGTCGTGACAAAAGTACAACTGCAGTTGATGTTTGTGCACTGATGATACCGCTCTTTTGTGGTATCAGAAAAATAGCGACTCGTGCGGGCGTGAGCGGCGTAATGGCATTTCGGGCAGTGAAACATGATAAGCACCTCTGAGCGTTTTCAACACAGTGATTTTACTCATTTTAACCTTGTAAAACAAATACATATAGTAAATTACTACGTTATCTCTTCACTCTCATACTCCACATCAGAAACCTTAACCTCAAGCTCTAGGCCCGTCGTGAAGCCGCTCCCGTTAAGGCTGTGCACCACACGACTGATTATCCACGCCTGCTCGTCTATCACGCGCTTAAAGCCTTTCACGGCCACCGGCGTTTCAGGAAATAAATCAGCCCGGCCAGTGGCAAGCGTAATGGAAAACTCCGCCACGCCTCGCTGTATCCTGTCCCACTTTGCCTGAGTCGCGCGCATAGCCTGTGCCTTTGTGGCATAGATGGTCGTGAGCTCAAGAACGTTGTCAGACTCTCCGGCCATATACTCACCTTCCCGCGCTTCCTGCGCCTTTTTCTCTCTGGCCTTTGTCGATGTTTTAGCGGCTTTCGGGTGCTGCAGCGCGCGCAGATGCTGCTCTTTGGGTTTACGTTTGAGCTTCACCTTTTGCTTTTGTGGTTTCGGGTCTCTGGTATGTAGCCATTTCGCCGTCACGCCGGTGTATGCCTCCCGGTCTGCAATGGCGAACTGATGGCGGTCGCCGTCACCACGCTCAACGGTCATTTGTGGGATCGATTTACCACTGGCCGTCATCGCACTACCGGCTTTCAGGAATAATAACTTCCCGGCTTTCACCGACACGGATGCACCGTTACGCTCAGCAAGGCGGGACAAAAACGCCGCGTCGGATTCCTGCGTCTGGTCGATATGGGGAATGGCGATGGATTTCAGGGCGTCAGCAACACTGGCCGTCAGCTTATTACGCTGCGTGATGGTCTCCACAATCACCCCGAGCGTGGTGTCGTGCCATGACTGCTCGCGCCGCGAGTTTAGCGAGCCGCGAAAATCTGCACTACGTCCCCGGATGGTCAGCGTATCAGGCGCGCCCCGGTGCTCGATTTCATCAACCGTGAAACTCCCCTTGTTGACCAGTGCGGATCCCTGCCAGCCCAGCCACAGCGTCAGCGATGCCCCGCGCGGTGGCAGCTCGACCAGCCCGTCGGTATCATCGAGCGCAATATCGAGCTGGTCAGCCTCAAACCCGCGATTGTCGGTCATGGTCAGGCCGATGAGTCGGTTGCTGAAATTCTGCGTGATATCCTCCCCGTCCAGCGTGAGCATATACGCGGGCGCGACCCGCGCCCCGGCCTGAATATTCATTCCCGTTATCATCCTGCCAGCCCTCCCGCCCATTCACTGGCAGACGTGACCAGATTATCCGCCTGCGTTTTCAGGTCGCCATACATGGCCGCGAGCGACTCGTCGACGCGTTTTAGCGACAGAGTGAACTCGATTTTTCTCGCCGCGCCGTCGCTGAAAAGCTCGGTGTGGTTATGGGTCACTTTATCGATAACGTACATCCCGTGGATCATGCCGGTTCCGTCAATCAGCGGCCACGCGCGCCCCTCATCGGCCATCAGCTCAATCGCCTGCAACGACAGACGACCGCCGGTGATTTCAGGGTAAAGCGTCCCCGACAGGGTGCGCGAGGTCTCCCCCTCCCCGAGAAACTGATAAGCCGGTCGCCTGCCGATACGGTCATTGGACACCCACCGGTAGTCCTTCGAATACTGCATCGACTGATGCGGCAGGGTGCGCCGTTCAAACACAAAAAAGCCCAGCACCATTAACATTTTGCCCCCTCTCTCAGTCGAGTCTCATGTTGGATCGCTGACGCGCTCGCTTTTCACGGTCAAGTTTGTCGACGGCGTCACGGAGCTGGCGGTCAAGGTCACCACCCGACGCAACGCCACCCTGCAGGGTGATGTTGTATTCGCTTTTGCTCTGGTCGATATAAGAGCGACCTGCAGGCGCAGTGACCGGCTGATACGCCTGATACGCCTGATACCCACCATAACTCGCTGTCGCAGGGATATACCCGCCACCCGGTGAAGCCTTATCCGCTTTGGCTGCAGTCTGGTCGAGGTCGGTCGATTCTTTTTTGATAACGCCGAGTTTCTCCAGCAGCCAGTCAACCTTGCCGCTCAGGCTGTTAAACAGGTTGAGCGGCGTCATCAGCGCATCAGCCAGCGCCTGACCAAACGCAACACCGACATTTTTGCAACTGTCGAGCGTGTCCTGCGTGGCTTTCACCGGCGCAAGCAGGTCTTTAAACCACTGGCAGACAACGCCCAGCTTTTCCGCAATGACATCAAACACCGGCACAAGCGGGGTAAACATCGCCCCCACCGGGGCAAAGGCAGCTTTTAGCCCCTCCACCACGCCCGAGAAGAATGCACCAATCGGCTCCCAGTATTTACGGATGAGCAGCGCCCCGGCCACCACCGCCCCGGCAACCGCCAGTACCGGCAGACTGATTGCGCCAATGGCCGTGACAATCGCGCCGCCGACCGTACTGAAAACCACCCCGAGCACGCCAGCCGCCGCAATGATGGCATTTATCCCCATGACCACCGGCCATGCGATAAGGCCAATCCCGCCCATCACCCCGATCAGCGCCAGCGCGCCCCCGACCACCATGCCGAGGGTGGTCGCCAGCCCCTTATTTTTCTGGAGCCAGCCGTCAAGCCTGAGCACATACTGCGTGGCCGTCTGCGTCAGCTTACGCAGTGAGCCCTCCTGCTGGTCAAACAGGTCAGTCCCGACCGCCTCATAGGCTGACTGAAATTCTTTGAAGTCGCCGCCGAGGTTATCCTGCATAACCTTAACCAGCTCCTCAGTCTTGCCGTCCGAGGCTTTAAACGCAGCGGTGAGCTTATCGAGCTTGCCGGTTGAGGCCGCCGTCATCAGCACTGCGGCCGCTGAGCTGGCCTCCTCCCCGAAAATGGTTTTCATGTATTCGGCTTTCTGGCCGGTTCCGAGATTATTTTTCTCAAAACTGCGCTGCATTTCTTTCAGGATGGAAAATATCGGGCGCGTGTTGCCCTTGCTGTCGGAGGTTTTCACCCCGAGCTCTTTGATGGCATCGTAGGCTTTGCCGGTCGGTGCCTGCAGGCGACTCATAACGGCACGGCTTCCCGTTCCCGCCATCGAGCCGGTGATTTTGGAGTCGTGCAGCGCCCCCACCATCGCGGCGGTTTCCTCGATACTCACCCCGGCATTTTTCGCCACCGGCGCGGCATAGGTCAGCGCATCGCTCATCCCGTCAAAATCGGCGGCGGTTTTGTTCATCGTCATCGAGAGAACATCACCAATATGCGCGACCTTGTCGTTTGAAAGCTGAAACGCTGATTTCATCCCGGTCAGCAGCGCGGCGTTCTCTTCCATCGTGCGCCTGTTGGACAGCGCCATATTCAGCGTGACCGGCGTCGCCGCCTGAATCGCCGCCGCATCCCCGCCGCTTTTGGCGATAATAATCTGCGCCCCCGCCGCATCATCGGCAGAGGCCGCCGTATTATCCCCGAGCTGGCGCGCCTGTTTGCGCAACGCCTGCATTTCGGGTGACTGTTTGTCGACACCAAGCACCGCCTGCAGCTCTGAGTTTTTCTGCGCAAATTCATAGCCCGGCGTCAGCAGCTTAACCCCGGCCATCGTTCCCGCCGTCGCAATACCGACACCGGCAGCGCCCGCCGCCGCAGCATTACCGGCCAGTGATTTACCGGCCTGATACCGTTCTTTCACCCGGCTTAACTTCGCCTGCTGTGCGCTGACTTTCGCCAGTGCCTCGCGCTGACGGTTAAGCTGCGTGGTGGTTTCACTGATACGGGATTTAAGCCCCCGCTCATCATTTGCCAGATTACGGGTATTAATTCCCGCCGCACCGAGCTCGCGCTGCTGGCGCTTTACCGACTCCGTGAGGCTGTTGTATTTCGTCTGCAGCCCTTCGGCGGCACGCTTCGCGGATTCAAGCACCTGCGCCTGTGCGCGCGTCGGGCGCTCCGTGTTTTTAAACTGCGTGGCGAGCGCTTCGGCTTCCTGTTTCGCTTTATCAAGCGCGTGGCCGGTCACGGCAAGCTGTGCGCTGGCTTTTCGGAATCCGTCGATACGGGATGCCTGCGCATTCAGCTCGCGCAGGCTTTTCTGTGAGGAACGGATATCACCGGACAGGGAATTGCTGGCGTTCTGAATGGCTTTGAGCGGGCGGCTTGCCCGGTCAACGGCATTCAGCAGCACCTCGATTCTGACGTTATTGCTCATGATGGTTTCCGCTTCGTTGCAGCGCCTTGTCGCGCCATGTCAGGAGCCCGGTCACGCTCAGGGAATGTAACTCTGATGGCGGCCAGTGGAAAATCACCGCGATATCCGCCATCAGGTCATCGACTGACAGGTTTTCCGGGAAGGTCAGCGACCCGAAGCCGGTGACAAAAAACCAACCACCTTCCCGGCCAGCGAAATCAGGTCAGACGCATCGAGACGCGTGACCTCGTGCTCAGTCAGGGCGGGATACGTCATGCGCGGCAGCACTTTAATCAGCGCATCAACGTCGGAATTCGCCAGCGAGGCCAGCGATACCCCGCGCAGGGTTCCGGCATTGGGTTTCGTCAGCGTGACCTGTTCAATTTTCTGCTCACCGCGCATCAGCGCCGTGTCAAAAATCACCACATTCGGATTGACGGTTTCAGTATCAGCAACAGCAGTTTCATTGATATTTTTCATGCGGATTTCTCATCAGGAAAATTAACCGGCCAGCCTGACTGACCGGATAAAGGATTACAGGCCAATCGCCCGGCGATGCTCCGCCAGACGGTCGACGCCGTCGACTTTCAGCACCATGTTAACGACGTCAATCTCGATGACTTCGCGACCATCAATCGTGAGCTGGTAATAGGCGCACTCGGTCGACATTTTGGTCGTGCCGCTTTCGCCCTGCTTGTTCTCACCACCGTCATATTCTTTGTGACGGCCACGCATCACCACCTCGACAGCAGAAATCGCGCCGGTGTCATCACGCTGGAAAGAGCCGGTAAAGCGCAGCGGCACACTGTCAGCTCCCGGCGAGGCATACTGCGCCCACAGCTCGACGTCAGGCAGACCACCGAGCGTCCACTCCAGCGACAGCGCATCGTCATCGAGGCCGAGGTCAACCGACACCGCGCCCGGCATCCCGCCGCCGCGATATTTCTCCAGCTTGCGGGTCAGCTTTGGCAGGGTAACGGACTCAACGACACCCATGTAGCTGAGGCCATCGTTGAACATATTCAGGTATTTAAGTTTGCGGGGTAACGCCATGCTCCTGGCTCCTTAGCTGTTGACCGAGTCCGACAGATTCGCCAGATAGGTGTCGGTGATGCGCTGGCGCAGGGTCAGGTTCTCCAGCGGCGGGACGGGGGTGTAGTCGTAATCGATATACAGTTTCCCGACTTTCAGGGTCGCAGTCTCGTTTGACTCCGGGTCATACCAGCAGGAGCCGTCAACGATATACCCGTTATTTTTCAGCTCGCGGAATTTGGCATTGATGCCCGAAACGATGTCACGAATGAGGGTCGGGGTAATGGGTTTATCCATCGCCCACGCATGCGCCTCCGCCATCGTGTCGGTCAGCACCTGCGCGGTGCGGGTGTAGTTCTCATACAGGAAAAGCGGGTCATCGGAGCAGGTGCGGTTTCCCCAAAACTTGAAACCATCATTGCGAATAAGCGTCGTAACACCGGCTTTGTTAAGCAGGTTGGCGTCGGTAGCGGGCTCCTGCAAATCCCATGATACCGAGGCGCTGACGCCGGTGACGCCATTCACGCCGACGTTTGACAGGGTTTTATGCCAGCCGACGGTCTGGTCAATTCTGGCACGCAGGCCGAGCGCGCGCGCCGTTGCCCAGGCTGTCGCGGTCTCATTTGCCGTGGTGTCCCATGCCAGAAAATCAGGGAAGATAACCATCAGCTCTCGCTGGCTGAAATTCTCGCGGTAGTTGATGGCGTCAGAAATGGTTTTGCAGCCCCACGCGCTGACATAGCCAAAGGCACGCAGGCTCTGGCAGGTGGACGCGAGCGCCGTCGCCACTTCCTGTGAGTCCAGACCCGGCACGCCGAGAATGCGCGGCTTCACGCCGGTGACGGTCTGCGCCGTCAGCAGCGCTTTCAGGCCGGTGTATTTGCCGTTTTCGTCGGTCGTGCCGATGATGTTAGAAATGGTTTGTTTCTTCCCGGCCTCCGGGTCGTCCGGGTCTTCTGCACCTTCGGCCACGCGCACGGCCACAATGACCGGTTTACACTGGTCAGCGATGGCCTGCAGGGACGTCGACAGCGTCCCTTTTTTGCCCGCCTTACCGATAGCGCTTTGTACGTTAGTAATGAGCACCGGCTCATTGAGGGGAAACATTTTTTCGTCTGCATCGCTGGCCGTGCAAACCATGCCGACAATGGCCGTTGAGACGGTGGAAATGGTGCGCACGCCATCGTTAATCTCGATGACCTCTACGCCATGATGAAAATCACTCATCCGTTTAACTCCGTGGTTAAGGGTGAGTGTATTTTCTGTTGTGTGGTGATGGCGGGCTATTTGTCAGGGTTGGATAAGGTCTGGCACAACCGGCCAGTTTATTTCCGGGGCAGCACTCAGATCCAGACGGCGCAAAGCGGTACGATAAGCCCGCATTGCTGTCAGCTCAGTTTCCTCGTCGGCAGAGATATCACCGTCCTTCTGTGCATCTTCCAGCCAGTTAATTCGCGGTGTGGCGTCTGCAAGCAGACGGGTCTTTTTCGCTTCTGCCTGCTGGCGTAACTCATCCGGCGTATAAATGCGTTTAATCACCCTGTCATCCAGAAACATCCAGTTGCCCGATGCGTCAGCCCGCCTGTTAGCTGTAATATCGGGGACTTCAACCACACTCAGTCCGTCAGGATGTATGGTGGAGACATCCTTATTTATACCCACAATGACATTATTTTTATCGTAAGCAATCTTGATGGTATCGGCTGAGAAATTCTTTTGTTCCTCATACCAGTTTTTTCCGTCCGCTGAAAATAACCAGATAACTCCAAAGCGCTTTGTCAGTTGGAACTGGTCTGGTGTTTTTGCATTACCCGCTACGATATTTTTTAAATGCTTCATCATTAAATACTCACCACGTTATACCAGGTTCCATTAATTAACTTCTGGATGGGGCGTATATACCAGCCATCAGCAGAGTTATCCCAGGAGCCATATACATAACCCCCTGTACTGACAAAACCCGATGGGGCTTCATTGGAGCCGGTACTTGCCATTTGTTGCCGTGAACCCAGGCGAAAATCAGACACAAAAGTCTGACTAACCCAGTCCCACGTCGCACGGGTATTAATATTATTGTCACGGCTGGCAAAGGCATTGCTCAGCCAGTTACTAAGCCATTCTCCCCCCCATATTGTGCCGTAGATATTGCCATTATCCGCCAGACGCCCCGTACCGTCGCCTGTTATCAAATTTCTGGTTATTGTAATATCTCCATTAACTTTTAACGCTCCGGTCATTTCATCCCCGGACCGTTTCAAATCTCTGTGCCAGCCTGGAAAATATTCAGGCCCATGATTGATATAGGTAAACTGAGCACTGGCAATACCGTCTCCTGATGTGGTTGTTGGCGTCGTGACCCTGATAGTCATTACGTCACGTAATCCCATAACCTCAACTACCGCGCCAGTAAGGTTGATATTCCCACACCCGGTATCCGTGATGGTTCTGTTCGCTGCATAAGTCCAGGAGCCTTTGCACATCCAGTACGGATGATTAAATGCCCCCTGATTTTCAAGCCAGACGATAAACTCCGCTGTTGTCCATGGTTCACTGTTCCCGCCAATACTGACTGAGCCGCTGAAAGCGCGCGCAGCACCAATATTGCGAACAAACCCGTCAGGTTGAGGTACATCCCCGCCGTTCTGGTCTTTTGCAAGACGCTTTTCGGCATTGTCACAGGCCGCTTTTACCGCTTTCGGTGTCGCGGCAAGGGTCTCAGACGTGCTGTCGGTGGCACTGCTGAGTTTCACCAGACCTTTCTGCGCCGTGCTCGCGTCCTGAGCCGTATATTTACCACTGGCAAGGTCATGAGCCACCTTAACCGCTTTCGGCGTCGCTGCAAGCAACTCAGACTCACTGTCGGTAGCGCTACTGAGTTTCACCAGACCTTTCTGCGCTGTGCTCGCGTCCTGAGCCGTATATTTACCACTGGCAAGGTCATAGGCCGCCTTAACCGCTTTCGGTGTCGCTGCAAGGGTTTCAGACGTGCTGTCGGTCGCACTGCTGAGCTGCACCAGACCTTTCTGCGCTGTACTCGCGTCCTGAGCCGTATATTTACCACTGGCAAGGTCATACGCAACCTTAACCGCTTTCGGCGTCGCGGCGAGCGCCTCAGACGTGCTGTCGGTGGCGCTGCTGAGCTGCACAAAGCCTTTTTCTTTCAGTGTGGCGTCAGGATGATTGCGGGACTGCTCATGCTCGGCCAGTTTGTCGTCGACATAATCCTGCGTCGCCATCACCGTTGTCGCGTCAATGGACAGCTCCACAGAAGCAACGCTGCTGACAATAATCACCATGCGACAGGTCTGCGCACGCCCCGAACCCTCCGCCAGCTCCGGCTTGTAACTCTCGGCCATATTGGCAACGGCAATCAGCGTGCCTGCGTCATCATACACACCCAGCTCACGCATCCAGAAACCGCCCACCTCAGGAGGAATGACCAGTTCGGCCACAATATAGTTTTTATTTTTGTTGTCCTGGCTGATTTTATTCAGCGTATGACGCCAGACTTCATTGATGAGTTTCACCTGCCCGACGTCCGGCTCAGGCAGTGCGCCGCCGCCATCACCGACGGCCATCACGGTCAGGTTAACTTTTTTACCACCCGGCACCGTGGCCGCCGCCAGTTTTGCCGCACCGGCAGTGGTGATAATCGTTTTAAATTTCGTGCTCATTATTCCTCACTCATCCGGGATAGACCGTAATAATGTCGCCGTCATACACCACACCACCGGCATACAGATAACCGGGAATGTCCTGGATAATATTCAGGCCAATCAGGTGACGGCTGGCGGGTTTTGCATCCGCAATCAGGCGCTCCATTTCAAAATACATTTCCTCAGAGATACCGCTTTCCAGCACACCGATATCAAGCCGGAATGTGCCGGGCGGGTCGCGGGTCTCCCACCACTCCGTGACGTTGATGACATAGCCGAGTGGCTCCACCACCCGACGAACAGCACCGATAGTGCCTTTGTGGCAGTGAATAAAGTACGCATCACGGATGACGGCGCGCTTCGTTTCCTCCGGCCAGTTCTCATCCCAGCGGTCGACAGAAAACGCCCATGCCAGCCACGGCAGCAAATTAGCCGGGCAGGTGTCAGGACTCCACAGACGACGCAGCGGGACGGGGGTGTTTTCGATATCCGCACATGCACGCGCCGCCGCCACTTCAAGCGGTGACGAGCCCACCGGCAGCAGACGGGTATCACTCATCCGAGCCCCCGATCACAATGCTGTAATCAGTGCAA
The DNA here is from genome assembly GCF_030334285.1 of Citrobacter sp. Cf087. Taxonomy (NCBI): domain Bacteria; kingdom Pseudomonadati; phylum Pseudomonadota; class Gammaproteobacteria; order Enterobacterales; family Enterobacteriaceae; genus Citrobacter; species Citrobacter sp. Cf087. The sequence goes on along the minus strand of NZ_JAOWED010000031.1, from coordinate 538,320 downwards.
AATGACGCCTGTGCACTGCTGAGCACGAGGTCAGCCACCGGCGCGGCCAGCTCCACACGCTGGACACCTTCGACATGCAGCGCGGCATAAATGGCAGACAGGCGAATGTCACGCCCGAGGCGGTGCTGCGCGCTGATGTATGACTCCAGCTTTTTCACAGCGGCGGCGCGAATGGGTTCGCTCTCGGGACCGGGGTACAGATAAAGCGAGGCGGATATCTGGTAATCAACAATATCAGCAGCCTGCACCGTCACACGGTCTGCAACCGGCCTGACATCTTCGGCGTTAAGTGCATTACGTACCACAGTGATCAGATCATCAGACGCGACGCCGTTGTTTTCACGCGACAGCACAGAAATCGTCACGCAGGCGGGCGACGGGCTGGTCACTGAGATATCTGCGACCCGTCCGTCAGCGCTGCGGCCATGGAACTGATAAGCGCCGCCAGACCCGGCCACGCTCATTCCTTCAAAGGCCTGCTGAATGCGCAAACGGTAATCGGTGTCCGACTCCATAACGGCAGGTGTGGGCGGCAGCGTGGTTTCATCTGCAGGCGTGATAACAAGACGCCCGACACTGAAATTTGCGCCAATGTTATCGAGGTCATTACCGGCGGCATACGCCAGCATGACCGCGCGCGCCGACTCATTCACGCGCTGACGCCAGATAACCTCCCGGTAAGCGTTTTCCTGTAGCAGCTTAACCATCGGCTCAGATTCAAGCGTCAGCGTGCGCGCGACCGCCTCCTGTTGTTCCTCGGGATACAGTGAGACAAGCGTCGCTTTTCGTTCTGCCAGAATGGTTTCATAGTCCAGCTCATCCACCACATCAGGCGCAGCGAGCAGGCTCAGGTCAACAATAGCCATAGTGTTTAACTCAGTGGAATAGTGATAGAAAAAGGCTGGCCTGACGCCGACCGCGTGCCGGTGATATCGACATACATCGCGCCGTCATTCTCCCCGCGTTCAAAGGTGATGGTCGTCAGGCTGACGCGCGGCTCCCACTTCTGGATCGCGGAATAACACGCGGCCATAATCTGCAGGCGCAGTGCCGGGGTCTGCGGCTGGTCAGTCAGTGCCGACAGCAGCGAGCCGTATTCACGGCGCATGACGCGCGAGCCCACCGGTGTGACCAGGATGTCGCGCACGCTCTGCCTTATATGCTCAACCTCAGAAATACTGAGTCCGGTATGACTGTTCATACCCAGATAGCTCACTGTCATTTTGTCCCCTGCGTCCAGTTGTCACCGGCTTTAACGCCACCGTGGCCGTGGTCATCCACCTGTACGCCGTTGGATTTAAACGTGCCGCCGCCGTGCTCGATGTTGCCGCTCATTTTCCCGCCTTTCTGCACCTCAAGCGTGGCCGTGGTCAGTTTGTTGGTACAGACCACCTCGGGGGTATCGAGCGTGATGCGGGTGGACGCTTTGACCAGTACCAGCGGCACCGTTGCGGTAATGGCGTCTGACGCGGTGACATCAGCGGTTTTGATGCCACTCACCGTGAGCGCCCCGCTTTCAGGCTCATACTCAATAATCGCCCCGTCAGGAAAGGAAACGTGAAAGGCATCAGGCGAGGCCGACGGCGCAGGATGGTCATCAGAAAAAATACCGGGCAGCACAAAGGCGGTATCAAGCTCACCGCCAATGGCAAGAATCAGCACCTGCTCGCCAACCGAGGGAGCCCACCAGACCCGCGAGCGACCGGCGCGGCAGGTCAGCCAGTTTAACCAGGTGGTTTGCATGCCGCCGGTCTGGACACGACAGAGTCCCTCATCGGGATTAACTGCGGTCACAATGCCGGTGCGGATAAGGTTACGGATCGCGCGAGCGACATCCTGAATGGAATTTAAAGTATTCATGGGGAAAGGATGCCGCCGAGGAAGGTCGGCGGCAATCGGGTGCGGTTTTATAGGCGATGGAACAACATCAAGAAATTAAGCGATTCTATTGAAAAGGTCACAGCCATTTCAAAACATTTGTATTTGGTTCAGTGTTACGTATTACGCTACGTTTAAATGACTTCTCTATTTTCCTGTTCTCTAGCTTGCCTATCCGCACGGTAAGCAACCAAAGCATTGTTGCATGCTTCAAAATCGAGAAAATGTCCTTGCGCAAACTCAGACGTAAGCAACGATATCAGTTTTAAGTATTTGCGAACAAGGCGAGTCGTACTGAGCAAATTTTCAATAAGTAGTGCTAACCTTTTTTCACTGGTATCACCCTCTAGAGTAAGCATTGCGGATCGACAGCAAAAATTAAAAATATGTTCAGCATACCCCTCATACTGTGGATTGAGTGCACGTCCCCCTGCAAGAATTGTCTTATCAATACAAGCTAATACTGTCACATTTCTTACAATTGTAGTTAGAAACTCGAGAGGAGCTCCTGTAGCCTTAATAATTCCGCCGTATTTTTCCATAAACTTAAATACAAGATAAGCATCTGAATTATTAGATGAAATACTCATCTCTAATATATCACTATATAAAATCGGTACTGGAGTGCCTGAAGTTAGACTAATTTGAATGCTCTTTTTCCTTTCAGGAAAAGTCAAGGAATATAGAACTTTCATAATTAAAGAATTCATATTTGCAACAGGAAAACCTGAGCGGTAAATCAATTCACACATTAAATGATCAATACAAAGTAATGGAATGTTATTTGCCACAGATAACTGAAAAGCAGAATACATAGATTCATCTACCATATCCCTTATTTTCACTAACAACTCAGGTGTATCAACAGGTTTCATTGCTTCTACCGTCACGTGTTCAAGTAAAACTTGAAGCTCATGGATCAGCTCAATGGAGTTTTCTCTTATATCCTTTGAGGTCACTCTATAAATACCTTTATCGGTAACACCTATGGATAAGTAATCTTCTCTAAGGATATTTTCTACCCATCCCTCTAAAATATCCTTTGTATATTGACTTACTACTATTGCTACATCCAAGTTAACAACAGATGAAGAAAAACCCATCAATGATAAATAAATCGCAGTATAAACATCAATGATCACTTTTTCTGGATTTTCTTCTCCATCATTGAACAATGCCAAATATTTAGCAGAAGAAAGTGCCGTCAAGTTATTCAAAGCACCTCTGACGGGATCTGAAGGAGAAGTAAACTTTCCTCTAATAGTAAGAGGAACTGTAGGGCCGTGAACTAAAGCATCTCTTTCTTTATCTTGCGAGTCGTAATGCCTTATAATATTTTCAAAATAAGGAATAAAGTCTTCTTCATTCGAAGGTAGCGAAAACTGTCTAAATGCATCAGTGCCATCGTTGCTTTTGCTGCGCAGTTCTACTGCTAATCTAATCGCTGCAACATAAGGAGGTAGACGTTCAAGCATAGTATAGCCTTTACAACTTTCCCCTTGTTGCATATTCTCAAGTATCTGACCCAGAGGGGAATCTATATTCAATAAGTGCGGATGATTTGCATCAACGTCACGAACAAGAATTCGAGTAAAAGTTTCAAATCCGTCAGAATATATAACACCATCTCCACATTTCAAGGGAGTATAAGGATTACTATGATCATCTGGACGTTTTATTAGTGTATTGGTATAAATTTGAGTAAATGGTTTTGCAACCTTAGTTGGGTTTTGTACAAACCAATCAACAAGAATTCTTTCAGCAAGACTTATATCAACATGAGTAGCTATTTCATTAACCAGTGCTACACTTGACTCATGAAAGTTGGACAAGATTGCCACTGGTATTTCAAAAACAATTTCCCTTAGTGCATCAACATTAGCTCCGTTCTTTCTTGAAGTACGCAGCAGAAGGTACCATGGATAAGGATTATTTGGATAAATATCTATTGCGGATCTAATCAAATTAATTGATAGTTCATTCTTATCCATTCTCTCACAAATTTCAGCCTCCCTTATGTAAATTAATTGCGTTTTATCCTTAGGTTGAAGATGTTTTATTTTCGAGAGAAATAAGTCAAATTTCTCGCTAAGAAATAACGCATTTAAATAGCACTCAAACGTTGGCGAGACCCAAGCATCATCTGAAAGGAAAGGGGAAAGGTAAGCCACAGCACTTAATGGCAAGTTAAGCTGTATAAATCTTTCGCACAGTTTTAATATACTAGAAGGATTTATTTGCTTAAATCTATCAGAATCTTCCTCTAAAAACTCTTGCGCTTTCTCTTCTAATTTTTGCACTTCATACCTATTAGCACTTGAACATACTAACGCACTAAGATACAGATCAAAAAATCCATTTAAATATTCATCACCAGTACGAATGACGCCTCCCTGATTAATCCATTTGTGTACATCTCTAATCTTTACGTAATTATGTTCAAGAGCATAATCCAGATGTGCAAACTGCTCCAAATCCAGAGAATTAGATGACAATTCAAAATTTTTATTTGGAATTAATAACTTCGTATCTATCTGCTCAAGAATATCAGCAGTTGCTGGAGACATTTTTCTTATTTCATTGACGTATGCTTTTCCCAAATCAAAAAGTCGACCATCCATGAAACATGTAACATGTATTAAGTTAGTTAATGTTGCGATTTGCCTACTGGTACTTCTATCGCTATTATCTTCCAAGAATTTATCGATTAGTCGATCGACGCTTTCTTTTTCTTGCTTGCCCAATGAAATATATTGCTTATGCAGGTTGCGTTCAATAACCAGGCAACTTTCCGTATAAAGCAAAAGTGCTTTAGAGTTGCTTGATGGAAAGTACTTATCTAATAAATGAGAAAATCCAAAGGAAAGTTCACAGTCTTCTACTCTTATGGCCCCTCGAATAAGCCCAGTTATTTCCTGCTCAGAGAGTTCATAAGCGATTGAATCTTTGTAATTAGCTAGCAACTCTTCTTTCGAAGCTAGACGCTCAAAAAAAATTTCTTTAATATACTTTCCATCAGCATTAGAAGTTAAGTATCTTTTCCGCGCTAAATCCTCATCATTTCTAGATTCAAAATCGATTAGAATAGATGTCACAACCTCCCGAATTTCCTTAGAGAGACTCTTATACTGCAATAAATTAACTAGATCATTTTTCGATGATGGCGTAGAACCTTTAACTAAATCAAGTTTTATATTTAAAGATTTTAACAAGAGAGACACATCATATTCTAATGAGCTTATATTATTAAGCACATCAAGCTTTTCTCGTGCCTTAACTAAGTCTCTATAACAAATATCATGCATGATATCATCTATTACAGCTATCAAATCCCGAGATTGAATATTACGAATTATATATTCGTATTTATTCCCTGCGACATTATCACCTGAACCATTGTGCTCTTGATTTACCATCATCTTTATTTCTACTTATTGTGAATAATTTTATTACCAACAATATTATCACCCGAACCGCTATGGTTCTGAGTAACAGTACCAATATTATTTTGACAAGGTTGTATCAAACTTAAAACCCCTTGTATTTCAGATGATTCATTGAGCTTTCTTTCAATTACATTTTCACTAAAATCCTCAAGATTGAGATCATTTATTTTGTTAGATAATTTATCCAGTAAAGAATCATCAATAACCCATCGCTGTAGTTTCTCTTTTAAAAACTCTGCAGTAATGCCCACACCATGTTTGAACCCATCATAGATTATTCCTGAAAGCAAAGTGCTTGTAACAAAATCCATATCTCACCATAAAATTAATTGATTAATACGACAATAGTCACCCCTAGTAACTACAACTTTCCAAGTTACCCAGTTCCATTGGATACCTTTAAATCCTTCATCTTCACTAACAGTTCTGGAGTATCGGTCATTTTAACATAATCTACTACACCTCAGATCTCAATTTACCTTGATACCTCTTATAAATCCCAAGGTCAATCGTTTCGTTTTACCTAGGGCTCTATGCTGTAAAACAGTCACTTGACCACATTCAGGTTATTGCCTATCTAAATCAACCACAATTTAGATGGTTAACAATTAGCTTATCAATTATCTTTTTATCTTCCCCACAATATCCGAGTAACTTGCGCTCTGGATATTGTATATCCTGACTGTGTGGGTTTGCCCTGTCTTTAAGGCCGTACTGATGAATCCGAGCGATGCGTTGTACTTTGCCAGTAAACTCCACCACAGCAGTAGCATTGCGGCCACTAGCTTTCATGTAGCGACTCGTTCGCAGTTTCTGAAACATCGCCCGTTTTATTCGCCCTTTTTTCGCCCTGAGCGGCTGGGGCTTTCGCGCCTGATACGGCGTGCCATCAGGCGCTTTTTGCTGTTTGATTCGCTGCTGTTGCGATCTCCGCAATTCTTTCGCAATTTCAGTGGCCAGCTTACGCCGTGACGCCGGTGACAATGCTCCGATAAGCCCCGCAAGTTTATCGTCAAAAGACTTAAAGTCGTTCATCCCATTTGCTCACCAGTTCGCCATTAATATAGAGTTCAGTCGGACGGGTGACAGGCTCCGGCAGTGGTGGCTCCGGGGCATAGCTGACGTGTAACGCGCCATTTTCCTCCCGGACAAGGGTGCGCTCCGTCAGTTGCAGGCTGATACTGATATCAACATTATCCCCGTCATTTAAATCCATCTGGAATCGATAACCCTTTTTGCGCCCCTCATCGAGCGTGCAGATATCCGGCTGATTTTCTCGCAGCCATGCAGCCACCGGCACAAAAATCAGGTCGGGGTCGCCTACAAAGTCACACACGATCACATTCAGCGTGTATTTCTTTTCATGGGACAGCGAAGCCGCGAGACGCGCATCGATATTCCCCTCATCGGCAAAGATACGCATCATCTCGGGGTTATTCAGGAGCTGCGGGACGGCGTCATTCAGCGCTTTGCGCAGGCTTTTCATTTTCTGCATCGATTTTATCCTGACAGTCTTTGATGGTTTCGACCTTAATCGCACAGGCGGTGAGCGCGTGCTCAAGCCTGCGAATATCTGCACTCAAATCACCGTTATTGAGGGGGGCGCTTCCCGGCATCGGGCAAAGGCTCACCTTCGGGCAGGCGTTGTAAACAACGGGCAGCGGAGGCGCAGCCTGTTCGGATGTGCAACCGGCGCACAACATCAGGCAGCTTATCGCTGTACCAGCGGCGTAACGTCTCGTTTTCATTCATCAGCCTCGTTATGGTTTCTTCCCGCTTAACCGCCTGCTCACCGGCAACAGCCAGCTCATCGCCGAGCCTGACCTGCGCATCCTCATTCGCCCTGGCGATTCGCTGCGATACGACAAGCTGATTTTTCAGTATGCCAATAGTCGTCTTTTGCTCGCTGGCAACACGGTTCGCTTTCTCAAAGGAACGGGATAAATTCGCGTTATCGTGGCGCAGCCACAGCACCACGGCGAGCAACCCGGCCAGCAGAATCATCAGCACTTTCATTGCATCCCCTTTACGCAGTAAGCCCATTCCCGCGCGCGGCGGTTCTCCAGCCCTTTATTTTTTGTGCCGTTGACATACACCCAGCGGGTGAGCTGGTCGCACGCCTGCCACCACTGGTGACGCTGGATAAATGAGACCAGCGTCGACCGGCAGGCCGCGCCGGTTCCGACGTTAAATGCAAAACTGACCAGCGAGTCATAGACGCGCGGTGGCATATTCACCGGCACACAGACCGCGAGCCGTTGCTCGACGTTGAGCACATCGGCAACGAGATTCTCCGCCGCCTGTCGCTCTGTGATATCCCCTTTCGGAATCACCCCGGCAGTGTGGCCGATGCCCGACGTCCACACTCCCGCGCTGCACTGGTAAGGTGTCAGGCGACATCCTTCGAGGTCGGCAATCAGTGCCAGCCCTTCGGGCGAGGTGTTAAGCAGACGAAAGTCAGGCACCAGTGCCGCCAGCGCCAGCACGGCGGCCACACTGCAGCGTTTAATGATTGAGCTCACGGGCAGCCCCCTTATCGGGTCCGAGTGAGGTCAGGTAGCGATACGTTTTGCGCTTAAACCAGTAATTCGTCAGCGCGGTAAAAATGGCGCAAGCACTCCCCACATAGAGCGCCAGCTTTTCAGGGGACATCGCCCCGAAATACGCCAGCCCCACGGCCAGCCAGTAAGCGATAAACGTCGTGATTTTTTCCACACTCAGTCCCATAGATTCACCGTTTCGGTTTTCGGGGCGCTGTCGGTTTCGGGCAGCTCAATAGCCGTGCCGTGCGGCAGAATAACGCCCAGCTCTGACAGACCCGGATTCGCCTGCAGCACCGTTTCAACGACGCCCTCAGTGCACCCGTAATACCTAGCGCAAATCGCATCGAGGGTGTCACCCTGCATCGCCCGGACCTTCATCAGATTTGCCCGACAATACAGCGCGGCTTGTCCTGAATTCGCGCCACAGACCAGCGCATATCCCGCCACAGTTCATCGATAACCGCCTCGGTACTTTCCGCTTTGCGGTCGCCTTTCCCCGTCGCATCGATGCCGCGAAAACGCTCAAACAGCGTGGCGCTGGTCATGGCGCAGACGGCGCGGAAATAGTGGAAACAGCGCACGCTTTCGCCATCGATATCATCGGCAGGCACATCAGCCAGCGTTTCATGCCCTGCAGCCATCTGCTCAACCCGCCACAGAGCAAGCTCCGCATTGGTTTCAGCCATACCGGCTTTAATCGCATCATTCAGGCGCAGCGCGGAAACGGTCTGCTCCAGACGCATCAGCTCGCGCACACGCTTCGGATCCACATCCGGAAAAAAGAAGGTGTTTTTTATTACCGGCTCGCTCACGCCCGGTGGTGGTATCACCACGCCCGGCACATCCTGCGGCTCTTTTTTGGGCTCAATAATCACTGTCGTCATGACAACCTCGGGTAATGGGTGGGCGGTGGACGCCGGTCGCAGTCAGGGCAATCAATACCCGCATTGACCGGCGTGCCGCCCGGCTCGGGGAGCGCTCTGTTAACCTGCGGCTTTTGCCGCTTTCGGGGGACGCCCGCGCCGTGCCGCCGGTTTGGCGGCAGGTTTGCGCGTACGCGGTTTATTCTGTTTTGGTGCGGGTTCTGCTTTGGGTTTCAGCGCGCGCTCGAGCTGTTCAATATCTTTTTTCACACCGATAGCCCGCTCTAGTTGGATCGCACGCTGCAGGTGCGCCAGCGCGTCGGTCAGACGGCCAGCCTCACGCAGCACGTAGCCGGTAATTTTGTGCAGCTTCGCGCGCACGATATCCGGCATGTCTGCCCGTTCGGTCAGTGCGATAGTGTCGAGCAGGAGTTGCAGCCCGACAGGCTGTTTCGCATCGAGCAGGCGCTGCGCTGACAGGGCGACCTCTTCAGCCAGTAAATACGGCGTGGTGCGGCGGTGGCCGCCGGTCGGCATGGTCAGGCCATAGATCATCGCATAGCGGGCAATCTCCAGCGCACCGGCGATGTCATCCGCATCGAGACGCCACAGCATGACGGTCATGACAATGTCATCCTGCGCCCCTTTTCCGGCGCTGAGCACACCCGACACCCACGGCAGCCAGAACGGCAGCAGCTCACGCTTTTTGTCTGCCTTGCGTTCATTGGAGCGGATTTGTTTTAACGTGCGACAGTCTGCGGCCAGCTTGACGAGCATCTGCTCATATGCAGTTGCATTGCGCAGCGGAGCAGCAGCCCGCCGCGCAGTTTCAGAGGCCGAGACCCGCATCATGTGACGCGCTGCGGGACTCGTCATGGCTTATTCCCCGCTTTCCGGTGCGGCAGGTGCAGTGAAGTCACCGAGGTTGATGTTTTCAATCAGGCAACCGGCGGCATAAGCCTCGACCACATAGTCAATATTCATCGACTCGTAGTTTTCGACACGATCCTTTTTCGGCTCCTCGATAATGGCGCGGCGGTGTGCATCATCCATGAAGTAAATCGACAGGTTATCGAGGCGCGTCACCATCAGGGCATTCGCCGGGAAGTACGGCACACGCACAGCAGGCAGGTTGCCGATACGCTTCTGGCTGATGATGATGTCAGCGGCCAGCGTTTCGCTGTTTTCCTGCGCCTTGTTAACCAGCGGGAAATATTTATCCGCCATCAGCTTACGGCCAGTGATAACAACGAGCTCCGGGTCATCCTGATAAATCTCATCAATCAGGTTGGTGGTCGCATCCATCACCAGCGCATCGAGGTTTTCATAGTCACCGTTTTTACCCACGCGGATCACATCGGAAATGACCTTGCCGTCATCATCGGTGACGTTGGACATCACGCGCGCGGCAGCTTCATTGCGGTATTTCTGCAACCAGCCCACCGCGACATCCTGCAGCATCGGATTCGTTTTGCGGTTGGAGGTCTCCGCGCGGGTGATACCGTTGAAACCGGCCATGATGAAATCGAGTGACTGACGCTTGATAATCGCGTCACGGATACGGGTCTGAAAGTCCTGGAAACGCGCCCACAGGTCGAGCTGTTTGTAACGGATATGGAAATCAAAGTTGATTTGCGCGCATTCGTATTTGTTGGATTCGAGCGCAGTGAAATCAGCGGTCTTACGCTCGTCATCAGCGGCGGTGTCCGTGGTGCTCGCAATCGTGCCGTTGACACCAACCCCGACCTTTTCGCCTTTCAGCTCGTCGACCGGCACGATATTGATTTTGGTCAGAAACGCGGATGACGCCTGCAGGGTGGTCATCAGGGTCTGCGTCACGGACGGCTCAACGGTGAATTTTTTCGCCACGTCATCGGTGTCGACGCCGTTCAGCTCCGCCACGCGGGACAGGTAAGCATTGAATTTAAAGCGGGTATCTTTACGCATTGTTATTCCTGTGTTTCTAAAAAGGGGCATCAGGCCGGGTGATACACACCCGGCAGGTCTGTCAGCAGTTGGTCAGCAGCTCGTCACCCGTCCCGCCTTTCGATTTCTCGCGGCGCGGCTGGCGATAGCTTTCGGTGTTATCGAGGGAGCTTTTCAGGGCGTTAAGCGCCTGCGCGCTTTGCGTGGTCTGGCTGGTCACGTCCTGCTTTAGCTGTGCAAAAGCGGTTTCCAGCTCAGTGACGCGCGTTTCGGTGGCGGTCAGGTTGGTCTGTACCTGCTCAGAAACGGCGGTCACCGCCTCATGCACATCTGCAAGACGGGCGTCATCGCTGACCTGTTTGCGGCTGAAAATCGATTTGACCTTGTCGGTCAGGCTGTTGAGCACAGTGTCGGGGACGTCTTCGAATTCCAGCTCTGCCAGCGTGGCAACGGAAAACAGATCGTCATGATGGGCTTTTTTACCGGCGAGCGGATTTTGCGTGGCGCGACTGCAGAATTCGAGGTATTCGGTGCCGAGGCTTGCCGGGTCATCGGTGACGGCAAGACCGACGAGATAGCACTTGCCGCTGTTGGCGAAGTTCGGGCGAATCTCCATCGAGGTGTAAACCTTCTGCCCGGCTTTCACCATGCTGACCAGCTCGTCGAGCGGCGCGATTTTGCCAAACAGAGCTTTTTTGCCGTTCAGTGCCGAGTCATCGCTGATGACTTCCGCTTTGACTTCGGTCACGTCGCCATAACGTTTGAGCACGCTGTCAGGCAGAATGCCGCGCAGGTGTTCGAGATTGATGCGACAGCCATAGACGCGCGGGTCGAAGGTGTCCGCCATGTCCTGAATATCTTCGCCGTTAATCACGCGGCCATCGCAGGTGTCACCCTCGACGCCGATGCGAAACCATTTAGAAACTTTCTTTGCCATTGTTCAGGTGTCCTGATGTTGGGTTTTCGGTTCGGGTGTAGTTTCCCGACTCCGCCCCACATCAGCCACCGCTTACAGACGTGCAACCCCTGATACAACAGAGGGTTAGCGATAATACCCGATGATTTCCTTAGCCTTGCCCCGTATTCACTGACACGAGGCAACCATGACCATTTCGACTGACCTCTCCCTTTTGCACGACCCGCGACGACAGGCACGCCTGCTGTTCTGGCAGGGGTTTTCCGTGCCACAAATTGCCGACACGCTGCAGGTCAAGCGCCCGACCGTGCAGAGCTGGAAACAGCGTGACGGATGGGAGGAAACCGCCCCGCTTAACCGCGTGGAATCCACGCTCGAGGCGCGCCTGATTCAGCTTTATGCAAAGCCTGACCTCACGCCGCATGACTTCAAGGTCGCTGACTTTCTGTCACGCCAGATGGAACGGCTCGCGCGCGTCAGCCGTTACGGCCAGACCGGAAACGAAGCTGATTTAAATCCCAATATTGCCAGCCGCAACAAGGGTGAACGCCGCAAGCCAAAACGTAACTTTTTCAGCGATGAGGCCATCGAAAAGCTCGAAGAGATTTTCTTCAGGCAGTCATTCGAATATCAGCGCCACTGGCACAAAGCCGGTATCGCGCACCGTATTCGCCACATCCTCAAATCGCGCCAGATTGGCGCCACGTTTTACTTTGCCCGCGAGTCATTGCTGCGCGCACTGAAAACCGGGCAAAACCAGATATTTTTGTCGGCCAGTAAGACGCAGGCTTACGTGTTCCGAAAGTACATCATCGCCTTTGCGCGCATGGTCGAGGTCGACCTGTCAGGCGACCCGATTGTCATCGGCAACAACGGCGCAGAGCTGATTTTTCTCGGGACCAATTCCAACACGGCGCAGAGTCATAACGGCGACCTGTATGTCGATGAAATCTTCTGGATCCCCAACTTTCAGAGACTGCGTAAAGTCGCCTCGGGGATGGCGTCGCAGTCCCACCTGCGCACCACCTACTTTTCAACGCCCTCGACGCTGGCACATGGCGCTTATCCGTTCTGGTCAGGTGAGCTGTTCAACCGGGGACGCAGCAGCGCCGCCGAGCGTGTCGACATCGATATCAGTCATAAGGCGCTGGCCGGGGGCGTGCTGTGCCCGGACGGCCAGTGGCGACAGATTGTCACCATCGAGGACGCGCTCGCCGAGGGATGCACGCTGTTTAATCTGGATCAGCTGAAACAGGAAAACAGCGCCGACGATTTCCGCAACCTCTTCATGTGTGAGTTTGTCGACGACAAGGCATCGGTATTCCCGTTCGAGGAGCTGCAGCGCTGCATGGTCGATGCGATGGAAGAATGGGAGGACTTCGAGCCGTTTTCCGACCGTCCGTTTAACTGGCGTCCGGTGTGGATTGGCTATGACCCGTCTCACACCGGTGACAGCGCAGGCTGTGCGGTACTGGCTCCGCCACTGGTTGCCGGTGGCAAGTTCCGCATCCTTGAGCGTCACCAGTGGAAAGGCATGGATTTTGCGACACAGGCGGAGGCCATCCGCGAGCTGACCGAAAAATACTGCGTCGAGTATATCGGCATCGATGCGACCGGCATCGGCCAGGGGGTTTACCAGCTCGTGCGCTCGTTTTTCCCGGCGGCGCGCGCCATTCGCTACACGCCGGAAATGAAAACCGCGATGGTGCTGAAAGCGAAAGACACCATCAGACGCGGATGTCTGGAATACGACGCCGGAGCAACCGACATCACACAGTCATTTATGGCTATCCGTAAAACCATGACCAGCAGCGGGCGCAGCTCCACCTATGAAGCCAGCCGCAGCGAAGAGGCCAGCCACGCGGATATCGCATGGGCAACCATGCACGCCCTGTTAAACGAGCCACTTTCCGCCGGTAGCGGCATGCATTCAACGTCAATTCTGGATATTAACTGATATGAAAAAACATCAGAAGAAACCCGCCACAACGGCCGCCAGCGCACCGCAAAAAATGGAGGCGTTCACCTTTGGCGAGCCCTCCGCCGTTCTGGATCGCCGCGATATCCTCGATTATGTCGAGTGCATCAATAACGGGAAATGGTACGAGCCGCCGGTCAATTTCTCAGGTCTGGCAAAAAGCCTGCGCGCCGCCGTGCATCACAGCTCGCCGATTTACGTGAAACGAAATATTCTGACGAGCACCTACATCCCGCACCCGCTCCTGTCGCGTCAGGATTTCAGCCGCCTCGTGCTGGATTATCTGGTCTTTGCCAACGGCTATCTTGAGAAACGCATGAGCGTTACCGGCCAGCTTTTAAAACTGGAAACATCACCCGCTAAATATACCCGTCGTGGCGTCGAGGATGGCGTTTACTGGTACATATCGAGCTTTAACAACCCGCATCAGTTCGCACCCGGCTCGGTGTTTCACCTGCTCGAGCCTGACATCAATCAGGAGCTGTACGGCATGCCGGAATACCTGAGCGCACTCAATTCCGCCTGGCTGAATGAATCCGCCACCCTGTTTCGTCGCAAGTATTACCAGAATGGCGCGCACGCGGGTTACATCATGTACGTCACCGACGCGGCACAAAGCAGCACCGACGTCGAGTCGCTGCGTTCTGCAATGCGTGATTCAAAGGGACTCGGGAATTTTAAAAACCTGTTTTTCTACGCGCCCAACGGGAAACCGGATGGCATCAAGATTGTGCCGCTGAGTGAGGTCGCCACGAAAGATGACTTTTTCAATATTAAAAAGGTGAGCGCCGCTGACCTGCTCGATGCGCACCGCGTACCGTTCCAGCTCATGGGCGGCAAGCCAGAAAATATTGGCTCAATGGGAGATGTTGAGAAGGTGGCGCGGGTGTTTGTGCGTAATGAGCTCAACCCACTGCAGGAGCGCTTTAAAGAGATTAACGACTGGCTCGGAATGGAGGTGATCCGCTTTAAAGATTACAGCCTCGAATCAGAATAACCCTGCAAAAATTGCCGCCTCCGGGCGGCCTCATCCCTGACAGCCTCAGACACATCACACGCCACGCAATCCCACCGACACATCATCACAGACATGTAAAACATCAGCGCCGTCACGACGCCCACAGATGCATAAAATTAAATGCTGTCACCACCTCTGGCGCGCAGTGCTATCCCCGCCTCGCCTGCCCGCTTAAGAGGGCGGTTTTAATGCAGTTGCATGATCTACGCGACATCACGCAATATCTGAGGATAGACAGGAAAAAACGCGGTCAATACCTCACGCAAAAAAATGCATGTAACGAATGCAACAAAAAATCTAAAAATTTTAATGAAAAGAACTATTGTAAGTCGGCTAGTACACCTTGTTTTTGAAAATGCTCGAGTATGTTTAAACTATGCTCTAGCAAGATTTTACTGCGCTCGGGATCAAACCATGTTCCATTAAACTTTGCCCCATGAAACAAATTATTTCTAACCCGCCCAATATATCCAAACAGTACCTGAACGTTCTGCTCATTATTACTTACATTTCCCCAAACAACCTTACCATTAACAACCTCTTGTTTTTTAGGTGGATTTTGAAGAATATACTCACCTGATGGTAATGTCTCCCCTAACAAATGAGCATAATCCTTACCAATTTTCTCGTTAACAAACCTATCCCAATCAACTATAATTTTCGTGCGTGAAACCTGAAAATACCCCATCGACTTCATATAGAATTCATACTGCGCAAATAGTTTAAAGAAACGAAGTGCGAGCATATCTAGTTCATCAGCCATCATTACCATCCTATTTTTATTTTCTCTTAAAGAGAAACGGAAGAGTATCTTTTTCATCCCAAAACTTCAAACTACGCTTTTCATCTAATTCTTTTTTAAGTGACTCGACTCTGTTAATAGTTTCATAGTCACCTCGCGCTTTTGCATCCATGATTGAAAAATCAAATAGCTGTTTCCTAAACTTCGATACAATAGTTCTTCTTTCAATACACTGTTTTAACAATTCAAACAAATATTTAAAAGCTAAATTATTCTCCGCTATATCTGCAAGGCCATGCTCATACTCATGGCTTACATCTTCCCAATCAACAAGCACATCCGCTTCTTTATCGAAGTGGCAAGGTAAAACTTTACTAGATGGCTTGCCACTCATAATTTTCACACCAGCTTTTTTATAAGCTTTAGCTACTAATTCAGAGCAAAATGATGAATACTCATTGCCTTCAAAAAAGACAAACATATTATATTTCTGCCTTGCAAAATATAACCCAGAAGTATTTAGCGCCTCAACCTGTACCTCTTCAAGTCCTTTTTTTCTGATCACCCTCCAATTTCCCTCACATGTTTCTAACTCCTTGTCGATAGAAGTTAAATGAACCCCTCCATCACTAGTAGCATGAATAAATAAACCACCACCTAGACTTAACGCAACATGACTAGACTTAGCCTTTAAGTAAAAGGCTTTTTGTGCATACAAAATTGCATCTGATTTTTTACCAATGCCCTTTACAAGTAAAACGTCACCGGGTTTCAAGTTATCGCCCTCAAGAAACATAATAAACTGATTAATTATCAAAAAAAATATTGAACAAAGTTTAACATAAAGATGAACTTCACTTCCAGCTACGAAGTCAAATCGGACATGCAGCAACTTTACGCAATTCATTTCACAAATACTCTACTGCTATTTTGATTAAGTTAAGTGACTTCCCATTTGTTTGGTCGCGAATGTGACGAATCACACCCTCTCAATATAGGTATGGCTTGATTAGACGGCACAGATGTCATTTTTGGTTCGCTATCATGGGCAAGCTTTCCACAGTTATTGACAGGACTCCGAGGCGCGGCAATGCCGCTTTTTAAAGTCAACGGCTCAACGACCAACAGCTTTGGAACGATGCGCCATTCGGCTGTACGGGTAACATGTACCAGCTCAGAGCCCAAGTGCGGAGCGTAGATGCCCACGACTCTCTCTATATCCTCTTCATAGGCGTTGACCTCATCAGTCACGTTACGAGCCACACGGACGGTCTGGCTATCGCGTGGAACATTCGCCCCACCCTGCGCTGCGATATACAAGTCAAATTCACCATCATCAGCTGCAGCTCTAGCCGCCTCGACACGCTCATCGAATTCATCAGCAATGCTTACCCCGCGAGGCAGTTTGCGCAGCTCGCGATAAGCTCCCATCGTCGGCAGGCCAATAGATTTGAATTGCGGGATACGCCACGTTGACGCCCATGCGGTTACTGCTGCTGCAGTATCAGTGAGAGGTTTACCGGTATCGTGATCGACTTGCCCATCAAGTGCATACCCGTCGATATTCTTCGCAATGTATTTTGCGATGTAACCAGCTGCACCACCTTGATTTAGGTGCTTCGCTTCAAAACGCTGTGCTGCTGCACCCTTTTCGTCGCCATCTTCCTTTAAGGCATAGCGTCGCATGATTTCAGTAATATGTTTACGTTGCTCTGGTTTGCAAAAAAGCATCATGTGCCAGTGCGGCGTTCCGTCATGATGCGGCTCTACAACGCGCATACCATAGACCTGCAAATCATTATCTTTAAAGGCTGTACGCATCAGGCTCCAGATACGGCATAAATACCGCTGACCATCCTTCGGCGTAAAAGCGGTGTCATTCCATCCGTGATTAAGTTGCACCGTCTTTTTATCGCCCTTTCCGACCTGACGTGTAGGGTGATACTTCGATGGCGTGGTGATAGTGATAAACATACCGACGTCACCCTGCCCAGCCGCATAGCGTTCAATACCTGCGATTGTGTTCATCAGTTCCATACGACGGATTTCAGGGTTTGAAATACTTCCCATGACTTTGCTGATGAGATCGATACGCTCACCGGTAACTTTGTTTTCCAGCTCGCACGATTTGAGGTATTCGAGATTAGCCAAGCGGCGAGAATGCACGTCGCGGATCGCCGTTCTGCTGGCGTATGGGGAACGGTCTTTATTCACCTCACCGGCAGCAATCAGCAATGCTTCGTGCCAGCGCATACGCTGAGCCTTAAACTGGTTAATCCACCACTCATCATTAATCAAACGAGATATAGCGGAAAATGCCTGGCGGATCGTGATTTGCCCTT
Organism: Citrobacter sp. Cf087; assembly: GCF_030334285.1. Taxonomy (NCBI): domain Bacteria; kingdom Pseudomonadati; phylum Pseudomonadota; class Gammaproteobacteria; order Enterobacterales; family Enterobacteriaceae; genus Citrobacter; species Citrobacter sp. Cf087. The sequence continues at coordinate 520,668 of NZ_JAOWED010000031.1, read as the reverse complement.
TGCAGTATTTTTTCCAGAACATCGGTGTAATGTTGAATGCGCGAGCTGCACCAGCAACGTGGCCGTACAAATGCGCCTGAGCCTCATCAGTAAAAAGAGTCTCTTTACCGCCGTGAGTGTCAGCCCAGGCGTCGCTAAGCTCCTCATAAGCAACATAGAGCTGCGAAGCGATACGGGCTGCAAATTTTTTGAGAGCCTTGTCACTCATACCTGCTAAACGCGAATAGCTTTCGCGCTCACTCAGGAAAAGTAGCGATGCCGTCTCGTTCATTCCGTTTAGCTGATTGACCCGCTCAAGACGAGGGCCCACCCTTTTCTCGACAGTGTTCTTGAGGAAATAGAAACCATGAAGGGGGCTTTTATTACGACGAATGAAATCATAACGCGAGTTAAACAGCGTTTTTAAGACATAAGGCAGACGATTAACTTTACCTAAAACACCTTGCACCTGACGGAATTCGCCACGTGTAAGGGGTCTGTCACGGCCAATTGCAGAACGTGGAGCATTCCAGGGATAAGCACCAATGAATGTATCATCGGTGTGCTTCGAGAAAGGAGGTGGTGGCGAAGGGGCAGTACGCCCCCGAGGTTCAGCGGCCATTCGAATTGAAGGCGTCAAGACATTGCTTCGCTACGCGCTCAATCTGAGTTTCAAGCGCCGAGAAAGAGATAGCATCTCCCGTTAAAAGGTCATGCAAAGCAAGGCCTGAAACGAGCTTAGGGATAGTTGGGTAGTAACCCACAACATCCAGCCATTCCTTACCTTCGCTTTTCCCGGAGGTAGCGATTTTCTTTTCCTGCAAAATAAATTGATAGCGGTCGCTGGTAATAACGTACTGGTTATTTATATCGATACGGATACTCATTATTACTTCCTTCTAAAGTGAATAACTCTCTCAACCGAAAATTGAGTTGTGCAATTTTTCTGATTCTTGACCTAACAACTCGATAATCTCGGTGCGGTTAAGTTCTGACTTACTGATGTGCGCGATAAGCCCGTCAAATTGAGAAGAGAAACGGGTCGATGTGTCGCGCTGTGCTTCACTTACTGCCTGCTCCAGAAGTGCCGAAAACGCGCCCCGCTGCGCTGTTTTTTGTTTTTGCATTTGCCTATCTCCAGACAAAAGGAGTCCCCACGCGGTAAGGCGTGTAATAAATCGAATCCAGATTAATTAATGTAAATACTGCTCAGGTTTTACCGAGGTTAAAATGGTCGGTGCGTACTCAAAAAGGCTAAACAGCTCTCGCAAGGCACGGAAAAGTTTGTCCCGCCAATAGCAGTCGTCCTCGTTCAATCGCCAGTGCGGCATACTGAATTCTCGATCTGTGAGCCCGGCATGACGAAAAAGAGAACGCCTTTGGCTAACAGTAAGACGGCTAATGAAAGTCGCCCTAGTAGAACCATGCTGACGAAACCGACAAAATGCAAATCTCAGTTCATCCAACGCACAGACAAGACGCTCGCGATCTGCTTCTTCCATTTCTTCTAAGCGCATGACAGAGTGACGTTGTTTTAATTGAGCATGAAAACAAACTGTCAGTCGTTCGCGCTCCATCATTTGATTGTAAAAATCACAGGTGTCCTGCCAGCGTGGCTGAGCCAGGTACTTACCAACCAGCCCTCTAAGTGCCGCTGGCTGTTTCTGGATCACATCAAGAGTCATAACGGTCATAACCATATCCCTCTTTTTCTGACCAAACGGAAAAGCGTCTCAATAATGCCAGGCTTACGAGTGCGGATGATGATGCCTTTACGTCCCTTACCATGAGTGATCTTGAACGTCATAGGGCGCGGACTTTCATTACGCAGTAATTGAGCGATACAGCGAGGCTCTTTCATTAAACTTCCCTCCTTATGCCCGTCCACCCAAACCAAGCCACATCAGCCAACCTTCACGAATTTCTTTCGGGCGACTTTCATAGGCAAGTCTCATCCCATTATTCCAGGCTGGTAGGTAAACCCAGTATTCTCCTGCCCGACCTGATGTCGATTGTGGATCTGTCATTTCAACTACCGGTAATTTCCCTTTTTCAATCATTCCTCTTACTGCTGCAGGGGTCTTACCAATAAGCTTGGCAAACTCTTGATAGGGGACGGCATCACTACTACTGACAATTTGTTTACTCATCTGTTAACCTTTCATCTAGATCTAACCAATGGGTTTCAATGTTCTCTAATGTGCCTTAATGAAACTTAGAAAAACTTGAAACATAGTAGAAGATGTCGTGATTATTAGAGGATCTCGATAACATGTCAACAGCAATCAGTGTAAAGCTGGCTCTCATACGTGAGTCAGAGAGGCTAAACAGGAAGCAATTCTCTGAAATTACTGGAGTTCCTTATAGCTCATTAACCTATTATGAAAGCGGCAGAACGATCCCCCCGACGGACGTCGCCATGAAAATTCTTCAACATCCTCGTTTCAGCAAATACACCCTTTGGTTTATGACTGAACAAATATCACCAGAAGCTGGGCAGATTGCACCGGCTCTCGCGCACTTTGGGCAGCAGACAACAACATCTCCCCACTCCGACCAGAAAACTGGCTAACCATTTACGGCGTTTATTTGTGTAGTAAATGCACTAAGAGTTTTTGTTATTTAAATCAGGAAATTGAAGTAAGCAGTAACATCATCGGGAGGCTTTATGTCTATTAAAAAGCTCGATGATGGTCGATACGAAGTGGACATCAGACCTGCAGGGCGCAACGGAAAGCGCATCCGCAGGAAATTTGACAAGAAAAGTGAGGCTGTAGCTTTTGAGAAACACACTCAATACAACCATCACGATAAAGAATGGCTGGCTAAACCGACAGATAAGCGGCATCTGTCTGAATTAACAAAAGTCTGGTGGGATCTGAAAGGCAAGCATGAAGAACACGGTAAATCCAATTTGGGTAAGATTGAAATCTTTACCCGGATCACTGATGACCCTTGCGCGTTTCAGATAACCAAAGCTCTTATTAGCCAGTACAGCATGACTCGCAGAGGGCAAGGCATAAAACCGGCCAGTATAAACCGCGACCTTACCTGCCTAAGTGGCATGTTTACGGCACTAATTGATGCGGAACTATTTTTTGGTGAACACCCTTTCAGAGGGATGAAAAAGCTCAAGGAGCAGAAACCAGAAACCGGCTATCTGACGCAGGAAGAAATAACATTGTTGCTTGCCAATCTTGACGGGGACAACAAGAAAATCGCAATTCTTTGTTTAAGTACCGGCGCTCGATGGGGTGAGGCCGCGAAACTGAAAGCTGAGAACGTAATACAGAATCGGGTTACGTTTGTTAAAACAAAAACGAACAAACCGCGTACTGTCCCTATCTCTGAGGAAGTTGCTGTAATGATTGCGGGTAAGGGTTATCTGTTCCCTGATGCCTCATATCCGAAATTCAGGCGGACAATGAAAGATGTAAAACCAGATCTACCGGACGGGCAAGCAACTCACGCATTGCGTCACAGTTTTGCTACCCACTTTATGATTAACGGCGGGAGTATCATCACCTTGCAGAGAATACTGGGACATTCACGGATAGAGCAGACAATGGTCTATGCGCACTTTGCCCCGGAGTATCTTCAGGATGCTGTTTCACTCAATCCGCTACGTGGTGGTGTTGACTCCCAGAGTGTCCACACTGTGTCCACAGTAGGGTAGTTTATTATGGCTTTCAGTGGTCTTGCGTGCCGCGCAAACCCGCATTGCACCGCTGAAAGCCCATGTTACCTACCATGAAAAACGCCCTTACGCAGGCTTATTTTTTGCCTGCCGTTTAAACTCTCCGAATCTCCCCAATTCAAATCTTTACTTTCAGGCGAAAAAAAACCGGGCATTACGCCCGGCTCATTAGGTGATTAAAGATTAATGTGCTGCTTCTGGCTTGTGCTTTTGTGCACTCTGGAAACCATAGGTCAGCTCATTTTTCTCTTTATCCAGCGCAACGGTCACCTGACCGCCATCCACAAGCGAACCGAACAGAAGTTCGTTAGCCAATGGTTTTTTCAGGTTATCCTGGACAACACGCGTCATTGGGCGTGCGCCCATTGCGCGGTCATAGCCTTTCTCTGCCAGCCAGTCACGAGCTTCCTGACTCACTTCAAGAGAGACACCTTTCTGATCCAGCTGAACCTGAAGCTCGACGATAAACTTATCAACAACCTGATGAATCACCTCGGTAGAGAGATGATCGAACCAGATAATGTTGTCGAGACGGTTACGGAATTCCGGCGTAAACACTTTTTTGATTTCGCCCATCGCATCAGTACTGTTGTCCTGATGAATCAACCCAATCGATTTACGCTCAGTTTCACGTACACCAGCGTTGGTGGTCATGACCAGCACCACGTTGCGGAAATCCGCTTTACGCCCGTTATTGTCGGTCAGCGTGCCGTTATCCATCACCTGCAGCAACAGGTTAAAGACATCCGGGTGCGCTTTTTCGATTTCATCCAGCAGCAGTACCGCATGCGGATGCTTAATAACAGCATCAGTCAGCAAACCGCCCTGGTCAAAACCGACATATCCTGGAGGCGCACCAATCAGACGGCTGACCGTGTGGCGTTCCATATACTCGGACATATCAAAACGCAGCAGTTCAATGCCGAGGGCTTTGGAGAGCTGCACCGTGACTTCGGTCTTACCGACGCCAGTTGGTCCGGCAAACAGGAACGAACCGACCGGCTTATGCTCGTGTCCCAGCCCGGCACGGCTCATTTTGATCGCTTCAGTCAGCGCCTCAATGGCTTTATCCTGTCCGAATACCAGCATTTTCAGACGGTTGCCCAAGTTTTTCAGCGTGTCGCGATCGCTCTGCGATACGCTCTTCTCCGGGATCCTCGCAATGCGGGCCACCACGGACTCAATATCCGCCACGTTGACGGTTTTCTTGCGCTTACTGACCGGCATCAGACGCGCACGCGCGCCCGCCTCATCAATCACGTCAATCGCTTTATCCGGCAGATGACGATCGTTAATGTATTTCACCGCCAGTTCGACCGCTGCACGCACCGCTTTGGCGGTATAGCGGACGTCATGGTGCGCTTCGTATTTCGGCTTCAGACCATTGATTATCTGCACGGTCTCTTCTACCGATGGTTCAGTGACATCGATTTTCTGGAAACGGCGCGCTAACGCACGGTCCTTTTCAAAGATATTGCTGAATTCCTGATAGGTTGTGGAGCCTATAACACGGATCTTACCGCTGGAGAGCAGCGGCTTGATCAGGTTAGCCGCATCCACCTGGCCGCCCGATGCCGCACCCGCACCGATAATGGTGTGGATCTCATCGATAAACAGAATGCTGTTAGTATCCTGTTCCAGCTGTTTCAGCAGCGCCTTAAAGCGTTTCTCAAAATCACCGCGATATTTAGTGCCTGCCAGCAGCGAGCCGATATCCAGGGAGTAAAGGGTGCAATCAGCCATGATTTCAGGCACATCACCCTGGACGATACGCCAGGCGAGGCCTTCGGCAATGGCGGTTTTACCGACACCAGACTCTCCCACCAGCAGCGGGTTGTTTTTTCTGCGACGGCACAGTACCTGAATGGCGCGCTCCAGCTCTTTGTCCCGGCCAATGAGCGGATCAATTCCGCCCACTCGGGCAAGCTGGTTAAGGTTAGTCGTGAAGTTCTCCATACGGTCCTCCCCGCCAGCTTGCTCTTCGTTATTTGGCTGATTCCCAGAGTCAGAAGACTGGCTGGGTTCATCTTTACGCGTGCCATGAGAGATAAAATTCACCACATCAAGACGACTTACTTCATGCTTACGCAGCAGATAAGCCGCCTGAGATTCCTGCTCGCTGAAGATAGCAACCAGCACATTTGCGCCGGTAACTTCATTGCGTCCGGAGGACTGAACATGAAAGACCGCACGCTGCAGTACACGCTGAAAACTCAACGTCGGCTGCGTGTCGCGCTCTTCCTCACTGGCAGGCAATACAGGTGTGGTCTGTTCAATGAAGGCTTCGAGTTCCTGACGGAGCGCCACCAGATCCACAGAACACGCTTCCAGCGCTTCGCGGGCCGACGGGTTACTGAGCAACGCCAGTAACAAGTGCTCGACGGTCATAAACTCATGTCGGTGCTCGCGCGCTCTGGCGAAAGCCATGTTTAAACTGAGTTCCAGTTCTTGATTGAGCATAGGCACCTCCCCCAATGTTTATGCCTGCATTCAGGCTTTTTCCAGCGTACACAGCAACGGATGCTCGTTCTCCCTCGCATATTTGTTCACCATCGCTACTTTGGTTTCAGCCACTTCGGCAGTAAACACGCCGCAAATCGCTTTGCCTTGATAGTGAACTGCAAGCATCAGTTGCGTTGCACGTTCTACATCATAAGAAAAGAATTTTTGTAACACGTCAATAACAAACTCCATCGGAGTGTAATCATCATTGACTAATATCACTTTATACATAGATGGCGGTTTTAGCGCGTCGCGCAATTTGTCTTCCGCCAGCAGATCGAAATCCAGCCAGTCGTTCGTCTTACCCATTGTCAGTCGTCATCTTCAGTTACGGTTTCCGGCAGAAAATCTTGCCGCTGACAAGCAGCCTATGCGCACAATCAATCTACCTCAAGTATTAGATAACTATCATCTATTAGTGCCATCCGCGACATCTGTCACATAACCGACAATAGCGTTAACTGCTTCAAATTTTGATGCATTTTTACCCTATTCTGTCTGCCTGGCGCTTGACGCCCCGCCTGATTTCTCTAAATTGTAGTTTCGAGAGTTGGCGAGGTTTTGAACAGCCCCCACTCCGCCACCGGTTCATTCCATCTTACTTATATAAGATTTACGAAGGATGTCGAAGTATGGAAACGGGTACTGTTAAGTGGTTCAACAACGCCAAAGGGTTTGGTTTCATTTGCCCCGAAGGCGGCGGCGAAGATATTTTCGCCCATTATTCCACCATTCAGATGGATGGTTACAGAACGCTAAAAGCCGGACAGTCTGTCCAGTTTGATGTCCACCAGGGGCCAAAAGGCAATCATGCCAGTGTCATCGTGCCTGTCATTGAAGCAGAAGCTGTCGCATAGCTCTTCTGTCTCATTGTGTACATCCTGCAGTCAAAATGCCAGCCTTTGCGGCTGGCATTTTTATCTCTGTGGCATTATTCCCGCGCCAGAGCATCTACTGGATCCAGACGTGCCGCATTCCGCGCCGGTAGCCAGCCAAACAACACCCCGGTTGCAGTCGAACACAGGAACGCCGTCAACAGCGCGACGGGTGAGAATCCAATTTCCCAGCCCGGCAGGAATAGCTGAAGTGTAAAGGCGATCAGCATCGACAGGCTAATGCCCAACGCGCCGCCAACCAGACACACTAACACCGCTTCAATTAAGAACTGTTGCAGCACATCACTGGCACGCGCGCCTACCGCCATACGAATGCCAATCTCACGCGTTCGTTCGGTTACCGAAACCAGCATAATATTCATCACGCCAATCCCACCAACCACCAGCGAAATCACCGCCACCAGCGTCAGGAAGAGTTGTAATGTACGTGTGGTCTTTTCAGCGGTTTTCAAGACACCGTCCATATTCCAGGTGAAGAAATCCTTCTTACCGTGGCGCAACGTCAACAGTCGGGTCAGTTGCTGTTCGGCCTGGGCACTGTCAAAACCATCCTTTACTCGCACGGTGATCGAGTTCAGCCACGACTGCCCCATAATTCGTCCGGACATGGTGCTGTAGGGCAGCCAGACCCGCAGGATCTTGCTACTGCCGAACATCGACTGTTTCTCTTCTGCAACGCCAATTACCGTGGCCGGCATATTTCCCACCAGCACGACTTCGCCGACAACTTTCGCTTTATTGGGGAACAACTGGCGCCGGGTATTACTGTCGAGCACCACCACCTGAGCGCGCCCCGCCAGTTGCTCGGCGTTAAAGGTGGTCCCTTCGCTAAATGTCATGCCATAGACGTTGAAATAGTCGCCGCTAACGCCGTTAGCACTGGCAGCAACGTCGATATTGCCATAGCGTAACCGCAGGTTCTTCGACACTGCAGGTGTTACCGAACTGACCCAGGGCTGCTTCTGTAGCGCCGTCAAATCGTCATACTTCAATGCCTGTTGATATTGCGGATCGTCGTCGCCGAAATCTTTGCCAGGATAGATATCAATGGTGTTAGTACCAATAGCGCGAATATCTGCCAGTACCAGTTGTTTAGCCGCATCGCCTACCACCACGATCGACACCACAGAAGCAATACCGATGATGATCCCAAGCATGGTGAGTAGCGTTCGCATCTTATTCGCAGCCATTGCCAGCCAGGCCATGGTAAGCGCTTCACGAAATCCGCTGACAAACTGGCTCCAGCCGGATGCCGTTTTCACCGTTGGCTCCGCGATATCGCGTCCACCAGAGGGTTTCTGTGGCGGCGGATTGCGCACAATCTCGCCGTCACGAATTTCAATGACCCGCTCGGCCTGTGCGGCAACCTGCGGGTCGTGCGTGACGATAATTACCGTGTGTCCGCGATCGCGCAGCTGATGCAAAATCGCCATCACCTCTTCGCCGGAATGGCTATCCAGTGCACCGGTGGGTTCGTCGGCAAGAATAACCTGTCCCCCGTTCATCAGTGCACGTGCGATACTGACCCGCTGCTGCTGACCACCGGAAAGTTGAGAAGGTTGATAATCAACCCTGTCGCCCAGACCCAGCCGCTGGAGTAATTCCTGCGCACGCGCCAGGCGCTGCTTACGCTCGGTGCCAGCGTAGACCGCAGGCACCTCGACATTTTGCGCCGCGGTTAAATGTGACAGCAAATGATAGCGCTGAAAGATAAAGCCGAAATGCTCACGGCGCAGCTGTGCCAGCGCATCGCTATCCAGCGTGGAGACATCCCGTCCGGCAACCCGATACGTACCGCTGGTAGGTTTGTCCAGACAGCCGAGAATGTTCATCAGCGTCGATTTACCCGAACCCGACGCCCCGACAATCGCCACCATTTCCCCGGCCTGAATGCTCAAGGATACGTCCTTCAACACCTCAACCTGGCCTTCACCTGAGGGATAGCTGCGGCGGATATGGCTCAGTTCAAGCAATGCTGTCATTTTGCAGCTCCAGCGTTGCCCTCGCCTGTAATGACTTCATCACCCTCTTCCAGCCCTTTCACGATCTCCACATCGGTGTCATTCCGCGCGCCGATAACCACTTCACGTTCGCGGGTTTCGCCGTTACGCAGTAGCCTGACGTTATAGCGGTTGTTACCAATAGGATCGCCCAGTGCCGACAGCGGGATCGTCAGAACATTTTTGACATCAGTGAGCTGGATATGGACCTGCGCGGTCATATCCAGACGCAGGATCCCTTTCGGATTGGGAACTTCGAAGCGGGCATAGTAGAAAATCGCATCATTCACTTTCTCTGGCGTCGGAAGAACATCTTTCAGCGTGCCTTCGTAGCGTGTCTGCGGATCGCCCAGTACGGTAAACCAGGCTTTTTGCCCAGGTTGCAGGTGAATTACATCAGCCTCAGAAACCTGCGCTTTTACCAGCATGGTGCTCATATCCGCCAGCGTCAGAATATTAGGTGCCTGCTGAGCGGCAATAACGGTTTGCCCTTGTAGGGTAGTAATTTGCGTTACTTCGCCTGCCATTGGCGCGACAATGCGGGTGTAATCAAGGTTGGTTTTTGCCGTATCGAGAGAAGCCTGATTACGTTTAATTTGCGCGTCAATTGCGCCAATTTGCGCCTGTTTGACCGCCATTTCGGTGGCCGCCGTGTCGAGATCCTGCTGTGAAACGGCCTGGGTTTTTGCCAGCTGTTGCTGACGGGAAAGCGTCACCCGCGCCAGTTTCCACTCAGCTTCTGCCTGTAAACGCTGGGCGCGCAATTCCATTAGCGTCGCTTCAACCTCTTTGATTTGGTTTTGCGCCTGTTCAGGATCGATTACGCCGAGCAACTGATCTTTTTTGACTTTATCGCCAATCGCGACCGACAGCGTTTTTAACTGCCCGCTGACCTGCGCCCCGACGTCAACTTTACGCAGCGCATCCAGTTTACCGGTAGCCAGCACGCTTTGCTGCAGATCGCCCGGACGAACAATTAATGTTTGATACTGAGGTAAAGGCGCATTAAGCGTTCGCCAAAGTGCAATTACCGCCACAATAAGGATGATGGCGAACAGAAAATAGCGTTTTTTGATTTTTCCCTTGAGCTTCATAAATGTCCCAATTCCCCCAATACGTCCACCAGAGTGGAGTGCTAAACATCAACGTTAAATAAATCGCCGTTGAAAAGCGCAAGAATAACAGAGTTATTGATGAATGGTTAAGATCCGCTGTGCTGAAATTAGTACCAGGGTATCAATCGGATTTATATTATGAGTCAACTAACTGAAAGCACTTTTCTTTCCACCAAACCCGTCACCAGCTTTGGTCTTTTTTACAGCCTGAGCAGCGGTCATTTACGTCCCGCACATTGCTGGGATAAGCGGAGCTTTCGTCGTAAGTTTATCTGGCGCTCACTCTTGATACCTCGCCTCACCCAGGAATGGATGACAGAACTGTCCCAATGGCCGGATCTTGAAAACCTGCTATCCCACCAACCCCGATTGCCGGTGCGTTTGCATCGTCCTTACCTTGCCGCAAACTTCACCCGTAAAATGCGTTTAGACGCGGTGCGTTTTCATTATAATGTTATCCGCCATGCATTTTTACCCGCAGAATTTAACGCCTTATTAAGCAATGACGGCTTACAACTGGCGCAAATTGAAGGCAAAGATGGCGATATATTTACCGTAACCATGATGATGTTCCCGGTGCTGGATAAAGAGGGAGAGAGCACTATTCAGGTGCAAAATGGCGACGGCGACGTACTGACTAAAATGACGTTTACGTTCTGCGAATATAATGGCAAAAGTACATTATTTATTGGCGGTGTGCAGGGCAATGCGCAACTTCCTCACGAAGCAATCCAAAAAGCGACCAAGTCTTGTCACGGGATATTCCCAAAACGTATTGTAATGGAAGCCATTTGCCGGTTAGCAGAGCGATTGAATATCGATAATGTTATGGCAGTCAGCAATGAACAGCATATCTTTCGCAGCCAACGCTACCACGATAAAAATAAGGTAATTCATTCCGACTACAACGCATTTTGGGAATCGGTTGGCGGCGAGTGCGACAGACACGGGTACTATCATATTCCGCGCACGCTGGCGCGAAAAAGCGAGGCGGATATTGCCAGCAAAAAACGCGCAGAATACCGCCGCCGCTATCAGCTACTGGACAGCATCCATTCGCAGCTGTCGTCGATGTTTCACCACTAATCCGCTCTGCCGCGTGCCAGCCACAGCACGCGGGAAAACATTTTTCGCAGCAGCGTTGGCACTGCGTCAACGCCGCGCCGCCCGGCTTCCATCGCTACCTCAATGGCTAAATCCGGTTTTGACGAACGATGTATCGCCTTGGAGATAATTTTGCGCATATTCATGGGCACGTTCTCCGGGATTTGCGCCACCCGGTGAAAGACGTCAGCAAACCCCTGGCGATACATAAAGTGTTCCATATCCAGCGCGGGGAGCATGGTTAAATGATCGCGCTCTTCCTCTCTGTCGTTATTCAACAAACCGCGCACCGTGGCCGCATACTTTTTCCCGGCTTCATCACCATCGACCAGCACATGCCACTCGATACCCATCCGGCGGGCGAATTTAACCAGCGGCTTAAGACCGGACTGGGCGAATTCAATTACCTTAATCCCTTCTGCATCAAAGTGATGTCCGCACTGACGGGCCAGTTCGTTAATAACCCAGGTTTCCGTTTCGCCTTCTACCAGCAACCAGCAGCGGGCAAACAACGATGACGCACGATTAAAACGAATATGAAATGCGATTCGCCGACCATCTTCTGCACTGATCCCACCCGGCCCCAGCCGCCAGGCGGCAACGCGGGATGATTCACGTACCAGACGAACAACATGTTCCACGGGAGTAAGGGACAACAGTTCACCGGAGTTGGTTGTCGCCACTCGCTGCAGAGGCAGTAAATTCAACAAGTGCCAGGCCACCGAAAGCATGATGGGATGTAAACGCGTTTCCGGATCTTCCACCAGCAATAAAGGTCGGGCGTCTTTATCCAGCCTCAGCGTGCCTTTGGCCTGCAACAGGGTCGAAAACAGGCCCAACAGAATAACCCGATGCGTACGTCCGCCGGGTTTATCAATCATGCGGTTAATAATGTCCAGATAGCGCCAGCTCCGTTGTTCGTTATTGGAGCGACGGCGCATCAGACGGTAGCGGGACTGGCCAGCCCCTTGCTCGGAAAAATAGTGCTCCAACAACTGCACCATGGCCGATAACCCCTGGCGGATCTGTCCGTCGGTCAGGTTTTGCGGTCGGGTAGCCAGCTCACGCGCCAGAAAATCCAGTTGGCGGGCGGTGACTTCGACGTCCGCCGAATCCGGCACGGTACCGTTGCGGATCCGGCGCATAAATCGCGCGTCGCGCAGACGCAGTACAGGCATCAGGCGCACAAGATGCCGCGCCTGATCGTTAATGTCATCGAGAGGTAATGGATGGCCGTCGCCGTCAAGAAAACTGCGCAAGGTCAGAACGCTACCGTCATCCGCACACTCGCCTTCCAGACGATAAAAAATGCGGTGATAGCCATCCTGGCACGGCGTCCAGCTGGCTTCCAGAGGGCGATAGCGACGTACCCGGTGACGCCCCGGCTGGGATTCACGAAACGTCAGGATAATGTGCAGGTGGTGTTCCCGGCCCTGTATGTCGCCCGGCGGGAACCAGAAATCCTCGCGGACAAAATGATACAAGTCTGGCTCCGGCGACAGCAGCAGGGTTAAGGCATCCAGCAGACTGGATTTACCCCACGCGTTCTCCCCAATCAGCACGTTGCTCTGCTCCAGCATCAACGACAGACGGTTAATACCACGAAATCCAACAATCTCAACGCGTTCGAGAATCATATAGCCTCCGGAAATGCTAACTTTTTCCTTCAAGTTATCAGGAGTATAACGGCAAGCGGGGGCTCAGGACACCCGATATCAATCTGGCGTGAATCGCAAAAGCAAAAAAAATAAGAATATTCTTCTTATGTTTTCTCCTGAATATAATTTCAGAACTTAATCATCGTCCTTTCGCTAATTGGACTATGCTTCATTCACCCAAGATTCAAAAAGGAATCGCAACATATTGCCTTAAATCAAATTTTTTCATCAATTTAACTGGCGAAGGGATGATATTTTTTTCTAAAATACCCGCTCTTTCATCATCGTCCCTTTTAGCGATGAATTACCGGGCAAGGAATACGAACCCGGAACTTTTAATTGAGGTGGTTATGTTCAGGAAATTAGCAGCTGAATTCTTCGGTACGTTTTGGCTCGTTTTTGGTGGGTGCGGTAGTGCAGTGCTGGCAGCCGCATTCCCGGAATTGGGAATTGGATTTGCCGGTGTCGCGCTGGCATTCGGCCTGACCGTATTAACCATGGCATTCGCCGTGGGTCATATTTCAGGTGGGCATTTTAACCCGGCGGTAACCTTCGGTTTATGGGCTGGCGGTCGTTTCCCGGCAAAAGATGTTATTGGTTACGTTATTGCTCAGGTTGTAGGCGGTATTGTTGCAGCAGCGGCACTGTATCTTATTGCCAGCGGTAAAGCGGGTTTTGATGCAACGGCCAGTGGTTTTGCATCAAACGGCTTTGGTGAACATTCACCAGGCGGTTATTCCATGCTTTCTGCCGTCGTCATTGAAATTATTCTGACCGCAGGCTTCTTATTAGTGATCCACGGCGCGACCGATAAACATGCTCCGGCAGGTTTTGCACCTATCGCAATTGGTCTGGCGTTAACTTTGATCCACTTGATCAGTATTCCAGTCACCAACACCTCCGTAAACCCGGCACGTAGTACCGCAGTAGCCATTTTCCAGGGCGGCTGGGCATTGCAACAATTGTGGTTCTTCTGGGGTATGCCGATTATCGGTGGGGTACTCGGCGGCCTTATTTACCGCACTCTGCTGGAAAAACGCGATTAATCGCTAACAAAAAAGGCCTGGCGCAAGTCAGGTCTTTTTTATCCTCTCTATATTTCCTTTTATTTGCAACTTTACTCCCCTCTTTGCTTTGAGTAGTGTGTGCTAGCGCATTTCGTCTTACTTCTCAGCAAGGATCTGGTTTTCATGTTTTCAGGGCTGTTAATCATTCTGGTTCCCCTTATTGTGGGCTACCTTATTCCGCTCCGGCACAGGACTGCATTACAACTTATCAATCGCCTGTTGAGCTGGATCGTCTACCTTATTCTCTTTTTTATGGGTATTAGCCTGGCGTTTCTGGATAATCTCGCCAGCAACCTGTTAGCTATTCTTCATTATTCTGCGGTCAGCGTGACGGTCATTATACTGTGTAATATTGCGGCGCTGTTCTGGCTGGAGCGTTCGCTGCCCTGGAGACACAACCACAAGCAAGAAAAACTCCCCTCGCGAATTGCAATGGCGCTTGAGTCGCTCCAGCTTTGCGGCGTCGTCGTCATCGGTTTCCTGCTCGGCCTCACTGGGCTTCCCATTCTGCAGCATGCCACCGAAGCCAGCGAATATACGTTAATCTTTTTACTGTTCCTGGTGGGGATCCAACTGCGCAACAGCGGTATGACCTTAAAGCAAATTGTGCTGAACCGTCGGGGGATGATCGTAGCCGTCGTCGTCGTCGCCAGTTCGATGCTGGCGGGGGTTATCAATGCATTGATCCTCGGTCTGCCGCTGAAAACCGCGCTGGCGATGGCATCAGGTTTTGGCTGGTATTCCCTGTCCGGTATTCTGTTGACCGAATCGTTCGGACCCGTAATTGGTAGTGCCGCCTTCTTTAACGACCTGGCCCGTGAACTGATCGCCATTATGTTGATTCCAGGAATGGTGGGCCGCAGCCGCTCTACCGCGCTGGGATTATGCGGCGCGACATCAATGGATTTCACCCTGCCCGTTTTACAACGCAGCGGCGGCCTGGAAATGGTCCCGGCAGCCATCGTCCACGGCTTTATTTTGAGTCTGTTAGTGCCTCTGCTGATGGCGTTTTTCTCCGCCTGACGCTCGGGCAAATACCTCTCTGGCGGTAGTCAGCTACCGCCAAAATTGCGCTAAATCAATCTCCCTGCAAGTAGTAGCAGAAATCCCTTTTATCCCTACGCGCACAGGCATAATCTTAAACATGTATATTAAATATAACTTTAAAAGGTGTGACCATGTTTTGTGTGCAATGTGAACAAACCATCCGTACTCCGGCAGGAAACGGCTGCTCTTACGCGCAGGGTATGTGCGGTAAAACGGCTGAAACCTCCGATTTGCAGGATCTGCTGATTGCTTCCCTACAAGGTCTGTCTGCATGGGCTGTTAAAGCACGTGAATACGGCATCATCGACCATGAGGTTGATAACTTTGCGCCGCGTGCGTTCTTCTCCACGCTGACTAACGTAAACTTCGATTCCCCGCGTATTGTTGGCTATGCCCGTGAAGCTATCGCCATGCGCGACGCCCTGAAAGCACAATGCCTGGCTAAAGACGCTAACGCCACCGTCGATAACCCGATGGCCGATCTGCAACTGGTCAGCGACGATCTGGGCGACCTGCAACGTCAGGCCGCTGAATTCACCCCGAATAAAGACAAAGCGACCATCGGCGATAATATCCTCGGCCTGCGTCTGCTGTGTCTGTACGGCCTGAAAGGTGCGGCAGCTTACATGGAGCACGCCCACGTTCTTGGTCAGTACGACAACGATATCTATGCTCAGTACCACAAAATCATGGCGTGGCTGGGTACCTGGCCTTCCGATATGAACGCTCTGCTGGAGTGTTCAATGGAAATCGGCCAGATGAACTTCAAAGTGATGAGCATTCTGGACGCCGGTGAAACCACTAAATACGGTCACCCGACCCCGACTCAGGTCAACGTAAAAGCAACCGAAGGTAAGTGCATCCTGATCTCCGGTCACGACCTGAAAGATCTCTACAACCTGCTTGAGCAGACTGAAGGCACCGGTGTTAACGTTTATACCCACGGCGAAATGCTACCAGCACACGGCTATCCGGAACTGCGTAAGTTCAAACACCTAATCGGTAACTACGGCAGCGGCTGGCAGAACCAGCAGGTTGAATTCGCCCGCTTCCCTGGCCCAATCGTGATGACCTCTAACTGCATCATCGACCCAACCGTTGGCGCCTACGACGACCGTATCTGGACCCGTAGCATCGTCGGCTGGCCGGGCGTGAGCCACCTTGAAAGTGACGATTTTGGTCCGGTTATCGCACAGGCGCAGCAGATGGCTGGCTTCCCGTACAGTGAAATTCCGCACCTGATCACCGTAGGTTTCGGTCGTCAGACCCTGCTGGGCGCTGCTGATACCCTGATCGACCTGGTGAGCCGTGAAAAACTGCGTCACATCTTCCTGGTTGGCGGTTGTGACGGCGCACGTGGTGAACGTAACTACTTCACCGACTTCGCCACCAGCGTGCCGGATGACTGCCTGATCTTGACCCTTGCTTGCGGTAAATACCGTTTCAACAAACTGGAATTCGGCGATATCGAAGGTCTGCCGCGTCTGGTCGATGCCGGTCAGTGTAACGATGCTTACTCTGCCATTATCCTGGCGGTAACCCTGGCTGAGAAACTGGGCTGTGGCGTGAACGATCTGCCGCTGTCTCTGGTACTCTCCTGGTTCGAACAGAAAGCGATTGTTATTCTGCTGACCCTGCTGTCTCTGGGCGTGAAAAACATCGTAACTGGCCCGACTGCGCCTGGTTTCTTCACACCGGATCTGCTGGCAGTTCTCAACGAGAAATTTGGTCTGCGTTCCGTGACCACCGTTGAAGAAGACATGAAGCAACTGCTGAGCGCGTAAGGAGTAAAGAATGACAATGCCAACTCATCAGTGCCCATGGCGGATGCAGGTTCACCACATCCATCAGGAAACGCCGGATGTATGGACAATTTCGTTGCTGTGCCACGATTATTATCCTTACCGCGCCGGGCAGTATGCACTGGTCAGCGTACGTAATTCAGCGGATACGCTGCGTGCTTACACCATTTCCTCAACGCCGGGCGTTAGCGAGTACATTACGTTGACCATCCGCCGGATTGACGATGGTGCAGGTTCACAGTGGCTAACCCGCGACGTGAAGCGCGGCGACTATATCTGGCTGTCCGATGCCATGGGTGAGTTCACCTGTGAAGATAAAGCGGAAGACAAGTTCCTGATGCTGGCCGCAGGCTGTGGTGTTACGCCAATCATGTCAATGCGTCGCTGGTTGGCAAAGTACCGCCCGCAAGCGGATGTACAGGTAATCTTTAACGTTCGCTCGCCGCAAGATGTCATTTTTGCCGACGAGTGGCGTGAATATCCGGTGACATTAGTTGCTGAAAACAATGCCACCGAAGGTTTTGTTTCCGGCCGACTGACTACCGAACTGCTGAAAAGCGTACCGGATCTGACCTCGCGTACCGTGATGACCTGTGGCCCGGCACCGTATATGGATCTGGTCGAGAAAGAAGTCAAAGCACTGGGTGTGACGCGCTTCTTTAAAGAGCAGTTCTTCACACCTGTTGCCGAAGCCGCCACCAGTGGTCTGAAGTTTACTAAGCTACAGCCGGCGAAAGAGTTCTATGCGCCGGTGGGCAGTACGCTGCTGGAAGCGCTGGAAAGCAACAAGGTTCCGGTTGTCGCCGCATGCCGTGCAGGCGTTTGCGGCTGCTGCAAAACCAAAGTGGTTGACGGTAACTACACGGTCAGCAGCACCATGACGCTGACCGACGCAGAAATCGCTGAAGGTTATGTGCTGGCCTGTTCCTGCCATCCGCAGGGTGATTTAGTGCTGGCGTAATTGGCCGGTATCTGATGTGCAAAAGGCTGCCTGGCTGTACCGGGTGGCCTTTTTTATGCTCTCAGACGCTGCAAAATTCTGATATTTTCACTCTCCCCGGCAAAATACCTCCTTCCCCCGTAAATTATCGACCACACTTACACTTCGCAGATTAAGCATAATCCAGGACTACCACGTCGAACTTTCTACAAGGATCCCCATGAAAAAAGTGGCCATTGTCGGCGTCGGTCCCACCGGCATTTATACGTTTCATGCCCTGGTTGAGCGCGGTGAACCGCTGGAAATAGAGCTTTATGAGCAAGCTGAACAGGCGGGCGTTGGCATGCCTTATAACAGCGACAACAACGCAGACTTCATGCTGGCAAATATAGCCAGCATAGAGATCCCACCGATTTATATCAGTTATCTGACGTGGCTACAGAATCAAAGTGATGACTATCTGGCGCAGTTTCGGATTGAACGTAATTCTTTGCATGAACGGCAATTTTTGCCCCGCGTGATCCTCGGTGACTATTATCGCGATCGTTTATTCGCTATCGTCGAGAAAGCGCGAGGCTCAGGCTTCGCGATTAGCATAAACGAATCAAGCGAAGTCACCGACCTGCGCGCAAACCCGAATGGGGTCTCTCTGTGGATCAATCATGCTTCACAGCCTGTCGAGGTGGACTTCGCCGCTATCGCCACCGGCCATCTGTGGCCTGAAACGGATGTACAGACACGGAAGTTTTTCCCCAGCCCGTGGACCGGTCTGATGGACGTCCAGATTAGCGCTTGCCGGGTAGGAATTCTCGGCACTTCGCTCAGCGCGATTGACGCAGCGATGGCCGTGGCCTGCCAACACGGTGCCTTCACCACCGGGGCTGATAACGCACTCCAGTTTATCTGTAAATCCGACAGCCAAAGCCTGAAGCTGACCCTAATGTCGCGCAGCGGTGTGCTGCCTGAAGCGGATTTTTACTGCCCTCTGCCCTATGAATCGTTGAACATCGCAACGCCTGAAGCAATTGAAGACGTCATTGTCCATGGGCAAAAAGGATTACTGGACCGCATTTTCCGGATTATTGTACAACAACTGCAAGATGCAGCCCCGCAATGGAGCCAAGAGATAGCACTTGAGACGCTCAACGCCGATACATTCCCCGAGGCCTACTTTGCCGACAGGCTTGAGCACGATCCTTTTGAATGGGCGAAGCGCAACCTGATTGAAGTTGAACGCAACAAACAGGAACAGCGTACCGTCGCGTGGCGCTATACACTGCTGCGGCTACACGAGGTAATCGAAGAGATCGTCCCACATCTTGATCAGTCTGATGAAAAGCGCTTTAAGCGAGGACTGGCGCGCGTGTTTATCGATAATTATGCGGCAATCCCGTCTGAATCAGTCCGCCGACTGCTGGCGCTGCACGACGCCGGGCTGATTGAGATCCTCACACTTGGTGCGGATTATGAGCGTACGAATGAGCAGGAAATGACGGTAATTTACCACCACGGTCGACGCAGCGAATTCGATGTGTTTATTGACGCCCGAGGGCAACGGGCATTGCAGAGCAAAGATATCCCTTTCCCAACGCTACGCGATCAACTGCTGGCCTGTGGCGATGAGATCCCGGATATCGGCGAAGATTACACGCTGCAAGCGCCGGAAAACGCCCGCAATCGCATCGCTTTTGGCGGGCTGCCGTGGTTGATGCACGATCGTCCGTTTATTCAGGGACTGGTTGTCAGCGCTGAAATAGGCGCCGCGATGGCAAGGGCATTGACGCAGCGAGCGCTGAGACGTCGGCACAAACTATGGAACAGTGATGACATATAGATTAGCGACAGATTGAACGACGAGGCGGGCAAACCGTCAGCGCACCCCCGCCTCGGTATTGACTCTCAAATGGTAACTATCGCCAGGCAGAATTTCCTGCAACGGAGTAACGCCCCGCCCCCAAAAACGCCACCGCCAGCGCGCCGATGAAGAAATACACCAGACTTTCAATCGCCCATGCACCGGTTTTATCCAGTGTCCAGGTTTCGCCCATCCCGACCATCAGCCATGCCACAACCATCGTAAACGCCAGCCCCAACGCCGCCGGACGCGTCAGGATGCCTAGAATAATCAGACACGGCGCTACAACCTCTCCCAGCAGAACGCCGTACGCAATAAAGCCCGGGAAACCTTTCGCTATCAACATGCCGCTGATGCCATCAATACCAGCAAACAGTTTATGCAGCCCATGAAACAGCATCAGCCCACCGACGGCAAGGCGTAACAAAAACTTGCCAAAATCTTCGTGAGTCAGTACTCGGTTAACTGAATTTAATAGTTTTATAACCATTTGAATTTATTCCTTGTTTCACCATGTCCAATAACAAACTACGCTTAATACAGGTTAAATGAAACCTGCCGGAAATAAGGGGGAAATGAGAAGCATAACGATTATCTTCATCTAAACTTGTAACCGGTATCACATTAGAGGAGAAGGAAAACCATGAAACAAACGGTTGCTGCTTTTATTGCTAAAACACTCGAACAGGCTGGCGTAAAACGCATTTGGGGTGTAACGGGTGACTCGCTAAATGGTCTGAGCGATAGTCTGAATCGTATGGGAACAATTGACTGGATGCCAACCCGCCATGAAGAGGTTGCTGCCTTCGCCGCGGGCGCTGAAGCGCAGTTGACGGGCGAGCTGGCCGTCTGCGCAGGCTCGTGTGGGCCAGGCAACCTGCACCTGATTAACGGCCTGTTTGATTGCCACCGCAACCACGTTCCGGTGCTGGCAATCGCCGCGCATATTCCATCCAGTGAAATAGGCAGCGGTTATTTTCAGGAGACCCACCCGCAAGAGTTGTTCCGTGAATGTAGCCACTATTGCGAGCTGGTCTCCAGCCCTGAGCAGATCCCCCAGGTGCTGGCTATAGCTATGCGTAAAGCGGTGCTCAACCGTGGCGTCTCCGTGGTGGTATTACCCGGCGACGTGGCGCTGAAGCCCGCCCCTGAAAGCGCCACCACGCACTGGTATCATGCGCCGCTCCCGGTAGTCACCCCGGAAGAGGAAGAGCTGAGAAAACTGGCGCAACTGCTGCGCTACTCCAGCAACATCGCCCTGATGTGCGGCAGCGGCTGCGCCGGTGCGCATAAAGAGCTGGTTGAGTTTGCGGCTAAAATCAAAGCCCCGATCGTGCACGCTCTGCGCGGGAAAGAGCATGTTGAGTACGATAACCCCTATGACGTGGGTATGACCGGGCTGATTGGCTTTTCATCCGGCTTCCATACCATGATGAATGCCGACACGCTGATCCTGCTCGGCACCCAGTTCCCCTATCGCCCGTTCTACCCCACCGACGCCAAAATTATTCAGATTGATATCAATCCGGCGAGTATTGGCGCGCACAGTAAAGTTGATATGGCGCTGGTAGGCGATATTAAATCCACGTTACGTGCCCTACTACCTCTGGTGGAAGAGAAAACCGAGCGGCAGTTCCTGGACAAAGCACTGGAGCACTACCGCGAGGCGCGCAAAGGGCTGGATGATTTAGCCAAACCCAGCGATAAAGCCATTCACCCGCAATATCTGGCGCAACAGATCAGCCACTTTGCCGCTGACGATGCCATCTTTACCTGCGACGTTGGCACGCCAACGGTGTGGGCAGCACGCTATCTGAAAATGAACGGCAAACGTCGCCTGCTCGGATCGTTTAACCACGGGTCGATGGCTAATGCCATGCCGCAGGCACTCGGCGCACAAGCGACCGAACCAGGACGTCAGGTTGTGGCAATGTGCGGTGACGGCGGCTTTAGCATGCTGATGGGCGATTTTCTGTCGGTGGTACAAATGAAGTTACCGGTGAAGATTATTGTCTTCAACAACAGCGTGCTGGGATTTGTGGCGATGGAGATGAAAGCTGGTGGTTATCTGACTGACGGCACCGAACTGCACGACACGAATTTCGCGCGGATTGCCGAGGCCTGTGGCATCACGGGCATTCGCGTGGAGAAATCTTCAGAGGTTGATGAGGCGCTGCAAAGGGCGATGTCAATTGACGGTCCGGTGCTGGTCGATGTGGTGGTGGCGAAAGAAGAGCTGGCGATCCCGCCGCAGATCAAGCTCGAACAAGCCAAAGGTTTTAGCCTGTATATGCTGCGCGCAATCATCAGCGGACGCGGTGATGAAGTGATCGAACTGGCGAAAACTAACTGGCTCAGGTAAAACAGAGGGCATTACCTCACTTAAAAAGGAATGCCCGTGATTGATTTACGCAGTGATACTGTCACCCGACCCAGTCGCGCCATGCTCGAAGAGATGATGGCCGCCCCGGTCGGGGACGACGTTTACGGTGATGATCCTACCGTTAATGCCCTCCAGCAATACGCGGCCGAGCTTTCTGGCAAAGAAGCCGCCATTTTCTTACCTACCGGCACTCAGGCGAACCTGGTTGCACTGCTCAGCCATTGCCAGCGCGGCGAAGAGTATATCGCCGGTCAGGGCGCGCATAACTATCTCTACGAAGCGGGTGGCGCAGCGGTGCTCGGCAGCATTCAACCGCAACCCATCGATGCCGCTCCGGATGGCTCCCTGCCGCTGGACAAAGTGGCAGCAAAAATCAAAGCAGACGATATCCATTTTGCCCGCACCCGTCTACTCAGTCTGGAAAACACGCATAACGGAAAAGTGCTGCCGCGCGAGTATCTGAAAGAGGCCTGGGAATTCACCCGGGAGCGCAATCTTGCCCTGCACGTCGACGGCGCGCGTATTTTTAACGCCGTCGTCGCCTATGGCTGTGAGCTTAAAGATGTCACGCAATACTGCGACTCGTTCACCATTTGTCTTTCCAAAGGTCTGGGAACGCCGGTAGGCTCGCTGCTGGTCGGCAGCCACGAGTACATCAAGCGTGCCATTCGCTGGCGCAAAATGACCGGCGGCGGAATGCGCCAGGCGGGTATTTTGGCGGCAGCCGGACTGTATGCGCTGAAAAATAACGTGGCGCGTTTGCAGGAAGACCATGACAACGCCGCCTGGATGGCGGAGCAACTGCGCGAAGCAGGGGCGGACGTCATGCGCCACGACACCAACATGCTGTTTGTGCGCGTTGGCGAAGAGCACGCGGCCGCGCTCGGTGAATATATGAAAGCGCAGGGTGTGCTGATTAACGCCTCCCCGATTGTGCGCCTGGTGATGCATCTTGACGTATCACGTGAACAACTTGCTGAAGTCGTCGCCCACTGGCGCACTTTTTTAACCCAATAAGGAGATGGGCGTGCCGCAACGGATTTTGGTTCTTGGCGCCAGTGGCTACATTGGTCAGCATTTGGTACAGGCGCTCAGTCAGCAAGGGCATCAGGTGTTGGCTGCGGCACGTCGCATTGAACGACTGGAAAAGCAGCAACTGGCCAACGTCAGTTGCCATAAAGTCGATTTGAATTGGCCAGATAACCTCCCCCCGCTGCTGGCGGGTGTTGATACGGTTTATTACCTGGTCCATGGCATGGGTGAAGGCGGTGATTTTATCGCCCACGAACGTCAGGTGGCGATGAATGTCCGCGATGCACTGCGTAATACAGCGGTCAAACAGCTTATTTTCCTGAGCTCATTACAGGCTCCCCGGCATGAACAATCCGATCATCTGCGTGCGCGACAGATAACCGCAGATACTCTGCGTGAATCAGGCGTGCCAATGACGGAATTGCGTGCGGGCATTATCGTGGGGGCAGGTTCCGCTGCCTTTGAAGTGATGCGCGACATGGTCTACAACCTGCCGGTACTCACCCCTCCGCGCTGGGTGCGCTCACGTACCACACCCATCGCGCTAGAGAATTTGATGTACTACCTGGTAGCGTTGTTGGATCATCCCACGCAACATCACCGCGTACTCGAAGCAGCCGGCCCGCAGGTGTTGAGCTATCAGGAACAGTTCGAGCATTTTATGGCGGTCAGCGGTAAACATCGCCTGCTCATACCCATCCCCTTCCCTACCCGCTGGATTTCGGTCTGGTTTTTAAACGTCATTACGTCAGTGCCGCCAACCACGGCCAAGGCGCTGATCCAGGGCTTAAAACACGACCTGCTGGCCGATGACACCGAACTACGTGCGCTGATCCCGCAAAAGCTGATTGCCTTTGATGACGCGGTGCGCAGTACGTTGAAGGAAGAAGAAAAGCTGGTCAACTCCAGCGACTGGGGTTACGACGCGCAGGCGTTTGCCCGCTGGCGTCCAGAATATGGCTATTTCGCCAAACAAGCTGGCTTTAGCGTTGAAACCGCCGCCAGCAAAAAAGCACTGTGGCAGGTAGTGAATCGACTCGGCGGCAAAGAAGGCTATTTCTTTGGCAATATTCTATGGAAGACGCGCGCGGCCTTGGACCTGCTGGTCGGCCATAAGCTGGCAAAAGGTCGTCCCGAACACCCACTATTGCAAGTTGGCGACACCGTTGATAGCTGGAAAGTCATCATCGTTGAGCCGGAGAAACAGCTGACGCTGCTGTTTGGGATGAAAGCGCCGGGATTGGGTCGCCTGAGCTTCACACTGGAAGATAAAGGCGATCATCGACGCATTGATGTACGCGCCTGGTGGCATCCGCACGGTATGCCTGGCCTCTTCTACTGGCTGTTGATGATCCCCGCGCACCTGTTCATTTTCAGGGGGATGGCGAAGCGTATAGCCAAACTTGCAGAACAAATCACAGACTAATGATAAAAAGAGCCTGTATTCTTTCATGTTTCCCATTGCATACAGGCGTATTTCACGGAAGAATGCGCACGACGTTTTTTAAACACAGTGGATTGATATGAAGGTACTGGTTACCGGAGCCACCAGCGGCTTGGGCCGAAACGCGGTTGAGTTTTTATGCAGCAAAGGCGTCAGCGTCAGAGCCACCGGTCGCAATGAAGCGATGGGCAAGCTGCTGGAGAAAATGGGCGCAGAATTTGTGCATGCGGATTTGACCGAGCTGGTTTCTTCGCAAGCAAAAGTGATGCTTGCCGGCATCGACACGCTGTGGCACTGCTCCAGTTTTACCTCACCGTGGGGAACTCAGGAAGCCTTCGATCTGGCCAACGTTCGCGCAACTCGCCGTCTGGGCGAGTGGGCCGTGGCCTGGGGCGTTCGCAACTTCATTCATATCTCCTCGCCGTCGCTCTATTTTGATTATCACCACCATCGCGATATCAAAGAGGACTTTCGTCCGCACCGCTTCGCCAATGAATTTGCCCGCAGCAAAGCAGCTGGCGAAGACGTGATCGCGTTGCTGGCGCAGGCCAACCCGCAGACGCGTTTTACGGTATTGCGTCCGCAAAGCCTGTTCGGACCACACGATAAGGTCTTTATCCCGCGCCTGGCCCATATGATGTACCACTATGGCAGCATCCTGTTGCCGCACGGCGGAAGTGCGCTGGTAGATATGACCTACTACGAAAATGCAGTGCACGCGATGTGGCTGGCAAGTCAGCAAGCCTGCGATAAGCTGCCGTCAGGTCGCGCGTACAACATTACCAACGGCGAGCATCGCACTCTGCGCAGCATTGTGCAGAAACTCATCGACGAGCTGAATATTGATTGTCGGATCCGCTCCGTTCCCTACCCGATGCTGGACATGATTGCCCGCAGCATGGAGCGCTTAGGCAATAAATCGGCAAAAGAGCCAAAGCTGACGCATTACGGCGTCTCGAAGCTAAATTTTGATTTTACGCTGGATACTACCCGCGCTCAGGAAGAGTTGGGTTATCAGCCCATTGTGACGCTGGATGCAGGGATTGAACGTACCGCGGCCTGGCTGCGCGACCATGGTAAGCTGCCGCGTTAACCATTGCCGGATGGCGGCGCAAGCGCTTTATCCGGCCTACAAAAAACCAGCCCAAATTAGTCGTAGGCCTGATAAGCGAAGCGCCATCAGGCATTGGTGTTCTGCGTTAACCCTGCCCGTATTTTTCCAGTAACGCTTCGGCAATCGCCTGAGTTTCTGCATCCGCCGCGCCGTTCCACAGCGTCGGGCGGAAGTGCATCTGGAAGGCCATAATCACCCGCTGCTGTTCGCGCGGCGTCATATCAGATTTTATCTCATAGCCGTAACGCGACAGCAGATCGAGTAAAGATTCGGTTGCTACCGGCGTATGAGGCGCTCGCCCGGCAAGATAAAATGCTACGCGCTGAGTGTCCGGCCACGCGCCAATTCCCTGTTCGGCCAGCACTTTCCATGGGAAAAGCGGTCCAGGATCGTCCTTACGTTGCGGCGCGATGTCCGCATGGGCTACCACGTTCTGCGGTTTTATGTCGTAGCGGGCGATAATATCTTTCGCCAATGGGATCAGCGCCTGAATCTGCGCGGGTTCAAACGGCGCAAAATATTTTATCCCTGCCGATTTTTGCCAGCCGCGGTTTTCCAGCTCAATGCCAATTGAGGTATCGTTAATACGCGTAGCGCCACGCCAGAAGCTAATCCCCGCATGCCAGGCCAGATCTTTTTCCGGCACCAGTTGCCAGATACGCGGTTTGCCGTGGTAGAGCGGCGGCACAGCCGGGATCAAATAATGCGAGCTGACGTTTTTATCGGTCAGCGTAGCCAGAGAAGAGTCAAAATCATCGGCCGTGTAATGGATAACCAGCACTTTAATGCGTGGATAAGCAGCCTGTGCCTGACGGCGGGTATCTAACTGATACCCGTCTTTGTCGACAATCCCTTTTTCGCCAGCACATCCCACCAGCAACAGCGTAAATGCCAGCAGACACAACAGACGCTTCATCGGCGAGTTTTCACCGCGGTACCGCTGACGCTCACCATCAGCATACTGCCGTCTTTGCCCACGGTTTCGTAATCAATATCAATACCGACCACCGCATCAGCACCCAGCGCTTTGGCCTGTTCGCCCAGCTCCTGGAAAGCAATTTCACGCGCTTTACGCAGCTCTTTTTCATACGCGCCGGAGCGACCGCCGACAATATCGCGAATGCCGGCGAAAAAATCGCGGAAAATATTCGCGCCTAAAATGGCTTCGCCAGTCACAACACCGCAGTATTCCACGATGCTCTGCCCTTCCAGCGTAGGGGTAGTCGAAAACTGCATGGTTAATCTCCTTTTTGCGCTAAGAGCACGATCTCAAAAGCATTATCGAACCGATCCACTATCATTGAAAGGATATATTCTATCAACGTAGAACACTAATAGTAGAAAGCTAATAAGGAAATCATTATGCGCTACTCGAAACTCTCTCTGCTGGTTCCCTGTGCACTCCTTCTCAGCGCCTGTACGACCGTGACGCCGGTCTATAAAGATAACGGCACGCGTAGCGGTTCATGCGTAGAAGGCGGGCCAGACAGCGTGGCTCAACAATTCTATGATTACCGTATTCAGCATCGAAACAATGATCTTACCCCACTTCGTCCATACCTTAGCGACAACCTGGCTAAACTGCTGACCGACGCCAGCCGCGATAATGCACACCGCGACCTGTTTAACAGCGATCCGTTCTCCAGTCGGGCTACGTTACCGGACAGTGCCAGCGTCGCCAGCGCATCGACTATTCCGAATAGTGATGCACGCAACATTCCGCTACGCGTAGAGCTGAAACAGGGTGACCAGAGCTGGCGTGATGAAGTGCTGATGATCCGCGAAGGCCAGTGCTGGGTCGTTGATGATGTCCGCTATCTGGGCGGCAGCGTACACGCGCCAGCCGGGACGTTGCGCCAGTCTGTCGAAAACCGTTAATCGCGCCATTTACTCGCCCAAATCATAACCCCCATTAATTGTCTGGCATTCTGCATAGAATGCCGACAATTATTCTTGCCCACTGGTGGCCCCGCTATTTTGTGCTATGTTTAGAGAAGAATGCGGTTTGCATTTAACTTTTAACGCATAAATATTGCATAACTATTCTGTCAAAGGTAGTATCTGCGGCTTCAATAGCTATCAGACTGCCAGTATCGAGTGTCAATGAGTATTCAATTAAACGGCATTAACTGCTTCTACGGCGCACATCAGGCGCTGTTCGATATCACGCTGGATTGCCCTCAGGGTGAAACACTGGTGTTACTTGGCCCAAGTGGAGCCGGGAAAAGCTCGCTACTGCGCGTACTCAACCTGCTTGAGATGCCGCGCTCGGGCACGCTCTCTATTGCGGGTAACCGTTTCGACTTCACGAAAACCCCGTCAGATAAAGCCATTCGGGATCTGCGTCAAAACGTGGGCATGGTCTTCCAGCAATATAATCTTTGGCCGCATCTCACGGTGGTGCAGAACCTGATTGAAGCGCCCTGCCGCGTACTGGGTCTGACAAAAGAGCAAGCGATGGCGCGTGCCGAGAAACTGCTGGAACGACTGCGTCTGAAGCCGTACAGCGATCGCTATCCACTGCATCTGTCCGGCGGCCAGCAGCAGCGTGTGGCCATTGCCCGCGCGTTGATGATGGAACCACAGGTGCTGCTGTTTGATGAGCCTACCGCAGCGCTTGACCCGGAAATCACCGCCCAAATCGTCAGCATCATTCGTGAGCTGGCGGAAACCAATATTACTCAGGTGATCGTCACCCACGAAGTGGAAGTTGCTCGTAAAACGGCCAGTCGCGTGGTGTACATGGAAAACGGTCATATCGTCGAGTTTGGGGATGCGAGCTGCTTTGCCAACCCGCAAACCGAAGCGTTTAAAAACTATCTTTCTCACTAAGATTCGGGACAATACAATGAAAAAAGTTCTGATTGCCGCGCTAATCGCAGGTTTTAGCCTTTCCGCTACCGCAGCCCAAACCATTCGTTTCGCCACCGAAGCGTCTTATCCTCCGTTTGAATCGATCGATGCTAACAACAAGATCGTAGGGTTTGACGTTGATCTGGCGAATGCGCTGTGTAAAGAGATTGACGCTACCTGTACCTTCACCAATCAGGCCTTCGACAGCCTGATCCCGAGCCTGAAATTCCGTCGTTTTGACGCGGTGATGGCCGGTATGGACATCACGCCTGAGCGTGAAAAACAGGTTCTGTTCACCACCCCTTACTACGACAACTCTGCGCTGTTTGTTGGCCAACAGGGTAAATACACCAGCATTGATCAGTTGAAAGGCAAAAAAGTCGGCGTTCAAAACGGGACGACGCACCAGAAATTCATCATGGATAAACATCCGGAAGTGACTACCGTGCCGTATGACAGCTATCAGAATGCCAAACTCGATCTGCAAAACGGTCGTATTGACGGCGTCTTTGGTGATACCGCAGTAGTGACAGAGTGGCTGAAAGACAATCCAAAACTGGCCGCGGTTGGCGACAAAGTCACGGATAAAGATTACTTCGGTACTGGTCTGGGCATCGCTGTGCGCCAGGGCAATACCGAGCTGCAGCAGAAATTTAACGCTGCGCTGGAAAAAGTGAAGAAAGATGGGACTTACGAGACCATCTACAACAAATGGTTCCAGAAGTAATATTTGATGAATGAATTTTTTCCTTTAGCAAGCGCCGCCGGGATGACCGTCGGCCTTGCCGTTTGTGCGCTGATCATTGGCCTTGCGCTCGCCATGTTTTTTGCCGTCTGGGAGTCAGTAAAATGGCGCCCGGTGGCATGGGCGGGCTCGGCCCTGGTCACCATCCTGCGCGGTCTACCAGAAATTCTGGTGGTTCTGTTTATCTATTTCGGCTCCTCACAACTGCTGCTGACGCTGGCTGATGGCTTTACGCTCAATCTCGGGTTTGTACAAATCCCGGTTCAGATGCAGATCGAAAACTTCGACGTCAGCCCGTTCCTGTGCGGTGTCATTGCACTGTCATTGCTGTATGCCGCTTACGCGTCGCAAACGCTGCGTGGCGCGCTGAAGGCCGTGCCACTCGGGCAATGGGAGTCAGGTCAGGCGTTAGGTTTGTCTAAAGCCGCGATCTTCTTTCGTCTGGTGATGCCGCAGATGTGGCGTCATGCCTTACCGGGACTGGGTAACCAGTGGCTGGTATTGCTGAAAGATACCGCGCTGGTCAGCCTTATCAGCGTGAACGATCTGATGTTGCAAACCAAGAGCATCGCTACCCGTACCCAGGAGCCGTTTACCTGGTACATTGTGGCGGCCGCTATTTACCTGGTGATTACGCTGGTGAGTCAGTACATTCTCAAACGCATTGACCTGCGCGCGACACGTTTTGAGCGGAGACCAGGCTGATGCTTGAGTATTTACCTGAATTGTTGAAAGGGCTGCATACCAGCCTGACGCTGACGGTCGCCTCCATCGTGGTTGCTCTGGTACTGGCGCTGATCTTCACCGTCATCCTGACGCTGAAAACGCCGGTGCTGGTGTGGCTGGTTCGCGCCTATATCACGCTGTTTACCGGTACACCGCTGCTGGTGCAAATCTTCCTGATCTACTACGGACCAGGACAGTTTCCGGCATTGCAAGAATATCCGGTGCTGTGGCATCTGCTCTCTGAACCCTGGTTATGCGCCTTAATTGCGCTGTCGTTAAACAGTGCGGCCTACACTACGCAACTGTTCTACGGCGCTATCCGTGCAATCCCGGAAGGCCAGTGGCAGTCCTGCG
Source organism: Citrobacter sp. Cf087 (assembly GCF_030334285.1). Lineage (NCBI taxonomy): Bacteria > Pseudomonadati > Pseudomonadota > Gammaproteobacteria > Enterobacterales > Enterobacteriaceae > Citrobacter > Citrobacter sp. Cf087. The sequence continues at coordinate 490,355 of NZ_JAOWED010000031.1, read as the reverse complement.
GTGCATTGGGGATGAGCAAAAAGGATACGCTGGCGATTCTGTTGCCGTACGCCTTTAAACGCGCCCTCTCCTCATATTCCAACGAAGTGGTGCTGGTATTTAAAAGTACCTCACTGGCTTACACCATCACCCTGATGGAAGTCATGGGTTATAGCCAACTGCTATATGGCCGCACATACGACGTTATGGTCTTCGGTGCGGCGGGCGTGATTTACCTGATCGTCAACGGCTTGCTGACGCTGATGATGCGCCTAATCGAACGTAAAGCGCTGGCGTTTGAACACCGGAATTAAGCATATGCCTGATGGCGCTACGCTTATCAGGCCTACGGTTCATGCACCTTTTGTAGGCCGGATAAGGTGCTAGCACCACCATCCGGCAAATATGCATAAATTAAAATAATAAAGACGGACAACAACCTAAATTGTCCGTCTTTTTTTATGCCATTAAAAATATTTAATCATTTTTATTGCATATAAATTCATTAAATGGCATTGTTAATCCACGCCGCAGACACGGTAAATAATCATAAGATTGACAGACGGGAGTTCCACCATGAAAAAGTTAGTACTGGTCGCATTACTTGCTACTTTCGCCGCTGGCGCCTCAGCTGCTGATAAAATTAGTTTCGGTGTATCAGCCACGTATCCGCCATTTGAATCACTGGACGCCAGCAATAAGATTGTCGGTTTTGACATCGACCTGGCAACGGCGCTGTGCAAACAAATGCAGGCAGAATGTACTTTCACCAATCACGCTTTCGATAGCCTGATCCCCGCGCTGAAATTCAAGAAATATGATGCGGTTATTTCCGGAATGGATATCACACCTGAGCGTAGCAAGCAGGTTGCATTTACTCAGCCTTACTATGCCAACTCCGCGCTGGTGATTGCGAAAAAAGACACCTATAAAACCTTTGCCGACCTGAAAGGTAAGCGCATCGGTATGGAAAACGGCACCACCCATCAGAAATACCTGCAGGATAAACATCCTGAGGTGAAAACCGTGGCCTACGATAGCTATCAGAATGCGATTATCGACCTGAAAAATGGCCGTATTGATGGCGTATTTGGCGATACTGCTGTGGTTAACGAGTGGCTGAAAACCAACCCGCAGTTAGGCGTAGCCACTGACAAAGTAACCGACCCGCAATACTTCGGTACTGGCCTTGGCATCGCGGTTCGCCCGGATAACAAAGCCCTGCTGGAAAAACTGAACAGCGCGCTGGCGGCAATCAAAGCTGACGGCACGTACCAGAAAATCAGCGATCAGTGGTTCCCGCAGTAACGTCTGCCCAATCTGAAAAGCCGCGCTCTGCGGCTTTTTTTATCTCTTCGCCTGCGCTTTCAGTCAGTTCTTACGCCATAAACACTTTCCTGGCATACACTTGTTAAAACGAAAAAAAGTGAGGCAAACGGATGATAGCGTTCCCTGCCAGTTTACTGATCCTCAATGGAAAAAGTGCTGATAATCTCCCCCTGCGTGATGCCATTGCGAAGCTTCGCGATGAAGGCGTGGAAATCCATGTTCGCGTGACCTGGGAAAAAGGCGATGCCCAACGCTACGTTGATGAAGCTCGTCAGCTAGGCGTTGAAACGGTGATTGCCGGCGGCGGCGACGGCACCATCAACGAAGTTTCGACGGCGCTGATCCAGTCGCAGGGCGACAATATTCCGGCGCTGGGTATTTTACCGTTGGGAACGGCAAATGATTTTGCCACCAGCGTGGGGATACCCGACGACCTCGATAAGGCATTAAAGCTGGCTATTGCCGCAAATGCGACAGCGATCGATATGGTGCAGGTCAATGATAAAACCTGTTTTATCAACATGGCGACCGGCGGCTTCGGCACACGTATCACTACCGAAACGCCGGAAAAACTCAAAGCTGCGTTGGGTGGCGTATCATACTTTATCCACGGATTAATGCGCATGGATACGCTCAAACCCGACGTCTGCGATATTCGTGGGGAAGATTTTCACTGGCAAGGTAAGGCGCTGGTGATTGGTATCGGTAATGGTCGTCAGGCTGGAGGCGGGCAACAGCTTTGCCCAACGGCGCTGATCAACGATGGTCTGTTGCAACTGCGCATTTTTACCGGCGAAGAACTGTTGCCAGGGCTGCTTTCGGCGTTAACGCAATCCGAAGACAACCCTAACATCATCGAGGGCGCATCATCGTGGTTTGATATCCGCGCCCCACACGAAATTACCTTTAATCTTGATGGCGAACCGCTCAGCGGACAGGAGTTTCATATTGAAATCCTGCCTGAGGCGTTACGTTGCAGACTGCCGCCGGGTTGTCCACTGTTGCGCTAACACAACGACACCCCGGCTGTAATCAGGCGATGGTAACTTTGCTGTCCAGATAAACATCCTGCACGGCGTTAATCAGCTTAACGCCGTCGGCCATGGTTTTCTTGAATGCTTTGCGTCCAAGAATCAGCCCCATGCCGCCTGCTCGTTTGTTAATCACCGCCGTACGTACCGCATCACTAAGATCGGTTTCGCCGCCAGCCGCGCCGCCGGAGTTAATTAACCCGGCGCGCCCCATATAACAGTTCGCCAGTTGATAACGTACCAGGTCAATTGGATTCTCGCTGGTCAACTTGGTGTAGACGCGATCGTCGGTGTAGCCAAAATTAACCGCTTTATACCCACCGTTATTTTCCGCCATTTTCTGCTTAACGATATCCGCCCCGATAGTAGCCGCCAGATGGTTAGCCTGTCCGGTAAGATCGGCAGAAACATGGTAATCCACGCCATCTTTTTTAAACGCGGAGTTACGCAGATACGCCCACAGCACGGTGACCATACCCAGCTCATGGGCGCGCTCAAACGCGGCCGAAATCTCCTCAATCTGGCGGCGAGATTCCTCAGAACCGAAATAGATGGTTGCCCCTACCGCAACCGCGCCCATATTGAACGCCTGCTCTACGCTGGCATACAGCGTCTGGTCGAACGTATTCGGATAACTCAGCGTTTCGTTGTGGTTAATTTTAACGAGGAACGGAATGCGGTGCGCGTAGCGACGGGAGACAGAAGCCAGCACGCCATAGGTCGATGCCACGCAGTTACACCCAGCTTCGATAGCCAGCTCCACAATATTCTTCGGATCAAAGTACAGCGGGTTAGCCGCAAACGATGCGCCAGCGGAGTGCTCTACCCCCTGGTCCACCGGTAGAATCGACAGATACCCTGTCCCGGCCAGTCGCCCCGTGTTATACAGCGTCTGCATGTTACGCAGCACGGCAGGCGGCCGATTGTTATCCACCATCACACGGTCGACGTAATCATGTCCAGGCAGGTAAAGTTGATCAGAAGGAATGGTCATACAACGATGCTGTAAAAGGTTGTCGGCGTCTTTGCCAAGCAACTGCGCAATATCAGTCATAGCTATGCTCCCGTAATTTCCGATTTGAAACCGGAATGTGGATTGTCCTGACCCGCCTTTTTGCGGGCAGCATTAAGCCTGGTACCGACTGCGCTTTTTTTCCATCTTTAGCGCACTTTTCAGCAACTTCTGCTGGCTCGATTCAGGAAGAAATAATGTTAAGGCGGTCAAATTTAGACCACAAAGGTATTTTAAAGGTATTACCTAATGGTACTATCAATGCGTACCTTACCTGTCATGAAGGATTTAAAGATGAAAACTACAGTTAAGCTGTCGTTCATGATGTTTGTAGAGTGGTTTATCTGGGGCGCCTGGTTTGTACCGCTGTGGCTGTGGCTGAGTAAAAGCGGCTTTAGCGCCGGGGAGATCGGCTGGTCCTACGCTTGTACCGCGATCGCCGCGATCCTGTCGCCCATTCTGGTCGGTTCAATCACTGACCGCTTTTTCTCCGCGCAAAAAGTGCTGGCGGTGTTGATGTTCGTCGGCGCTATTCTGATGTACTTCGCCGCCCAGCAAACAACCTTCAGCGGATTCTTCCCGCTGTTACTGGCCTATTCGTTGACCTATATGCCGACGATTGCGCTGACTAACAGTATTGCTTTTGCCAACGTACCGGACGTTGAGCGTGATTTCCCGCGCATACGAGTGATGGGAACCATCGGCTGGATTGCCTCTGGTTTGGCCTGTGGTTTCTTACCGCAAATGCTTGGCTATAGCGACATTTCACCCACCAATATTCCCCTGCTGATCACTGCCGGAAGCTCTGCACTGTTGGGCGTCTTTGCGTTCTTCTTACCGGATACGCCACCAAAAAGTACCGGCAAAATGGATTTCAAAGTCATGCTGGGTCTGGATGCGCTGATCCTGCTGCGCGATAAAAATTTCCTCGTCTTTTTCTTTTGTTCTTTCCTGTTTGCGATGCCACTGGCGTTCTATTACATCTTCGCCAACGGCTACCTGACAGAAGTCGGAATGAAAAACGCCACCGGTTGGATGACGCTGGGCCAGTTCTCTGAAATCTTCTTTATGCTGGCACTACCGTTTTTCACCAAACGATTTGGCATTAAAAAGGTATTATTGCTTGGTCTTATTACTGCGGCGATCCGCTACGGATTTTTCGTTTACGGTGGTGCGGAAGAATATTTCACTTACGCCCTGCTGTTTCTCGGCATTCTGCTGCACGGTGTCAGTTACGACTTCTATTACGTCACGGCCTACATCTATGTCGATAAAAAAGCGCCGGTTCACATGCGCACCGCAGCGCAAGGGCTTATCACCCTCTGCTGTCAGGGATTCGGCAGCCTGCTCGGTTACCGTCTGGGCGGCGTGATGATGGAAAAAATGTTTGCTTACCAGGAACCGGTTAATGGTCTCACCTTTAACTGGGCTGGCATGTGGGGATTTGGCGCGGTCATGATTGCCGTCATTGCCGTGATGTTTATGATTTTCTTTCGCGAATCTGACAAAGAAATCACCGCCATTAAGGTGGACGATCGCGATGTAGCGTTGAAACAAGGGGAAGTAAAATGAAAGCAGAACGTATTCTCGGTGCTCTTTATGGGCAGGCGTTAGGGGATGCGATGGGCATGCCGTCGGAACTGTGGCCAAGAACCCGGGTTAAAGCCCATTTCGGTTGGATCGACAGTTTTTTGCCTGGTCCGGCGGAAAATAATGCTGCCTGCTACTTTAACCAGGCAGAGTTTACTGATGACACGTCTATGGCGCTGTGTCTGGCAGATGCCCTGCTTGAGTGCGACGGAGAGATTGTACCCGACGTTATTGGTCGCAATATTCTGGCCTGGGCAGAGCGTTTTGATGCCTTTAATAAAAACGTGCTCGGCCCGACCTCAAAAATTGCGCTCAAAGCCATTCGCGACGGCAAACCTGTCGCCGAACTGGAGAATAATGGCGTGACCAACGGTGCGGCAATGCGCGTTTCGCCACTGGGATGCCTGCTACCCGCCCGCAATCTTGATGCCTTTATCGATGATGTGGCACTGGCCTCCAGCCCGACGCATAAATCGGATCTGGCTATCGCGGGAGCCGTTGTCGTCGCGTGGGCGGTATCGCGCGCCATCGACGGAGGAACATGGTCAGAGATTGTTGATGCGCTGCCTGCCATTGCCCTGCATGCGCAGCAAAAGCGGATCACTACCTTTAGCGCCTCTCTCTCTGCACGCCTTGAGATGGCGCTGAAAATCGTCCGTAACGCCGACGGCATTGAGTCCGCCAGCGAGCAGTTGTATCAGGTTGTGGGGGCAGGAACCAGCACCATTGAGTCTGTGCCTTGCGCCATCGCGATGGTCGAACTGGCGCAGACCGATCCCAACCGCTGCGCCATTCTGTGCGCGAACCTCGGCGGCGATACCGATACCATCGGAGCGATGGCAACCGCCATTTGTGGCGCGCTGCACGGCGTCGACGCGATTGACCCGGCATTGAAGCAGGAGTTGGATGCGGTTAATGAGCTGGACTTTACCCGCTACGCCAACGGGTTAATACGACTGCGTGAGCAGCGGGAGGCGCTATGAGCACCATGCGCCTGCAACAACTTCTCTCGCAGTTACGAACACAGCGGCCAGTAACGGTGGTGGGTGCAGCGGTGATTGATGTCATTGCCGATGCGTATGCCCTCCCCTGGCGAGGCTGTGATATCGAACTCAAACAGCAAGGCGTGAACGTTGGCGGCTGCGCACTCAATATTGCCGTAGCGCTCAAGCGTTTAGGTATCGACGCCAGTAATGCGTTACCGCTGGGTCAGGGGGTGTGGGCCGACATTATCCGCAATCGGATGGCAAAAGAGGGGCTGCACAGCCTGATCGACAACGCCGAAGGCGATAACGGCTGGTGTCTGGCGCTGGTGGAACCGGATGGCGAACGTACCTTTATGTCCTTTAGCGGCGTTGAGAATCAGTGGAATGCCGCCTGGCTGGCACAGCTGGATATCCCGCGTCATAGCCTGGTGTATCTCTCGGGTTATCAGCTAGCGTCCCCGTGCGGTGAATTGCTGGTGCAGTGGCTGGAAGGTCTGGAAGAGGTGACACCGTTTATCGATTTTGGTCCGCGCATCGGCGACATTCCCGAGCCCTTACTGGTACGAATTATGGCCTGCCGTCCGCTGGTGTCACTTAATCGTCAGGAGGCGGAAATTGCTGCCGAGCGATTTGCATTGAGTCAGGATGTGGAAGGTTTTGGCGCAGAATGGGTGCAGCGTTTCACCGCACCGGTGGTAGTGCGTCAGGATAAAGACGGCGCATGGTATTTCAGCGCACAGACATCCGGCTGCGTACCGGCATTTGCAACGGCGGTCATTGATACTATCGGCGCAGGAGACAGCCATGCCGGCGGCATGCTGGCCGGACTAGCGTCTGGCTGGACGCTGGCCGACTCAGTGCTGTTAGGTAACGCGGTGGCGTCCTGGGTAGTTGGGCATCGTGGCGGCGATTGCGCCCCATCACGCGAGGCGCTACTCCTCGCACACAAAAACGTATAGATCGCTACGACAGTAACTGATGCTGTATTCAATAGGCCGTTGCTGCTGGTCAAGCGCTACCTGCTTGATCACCAGTACCGGCACTTTACTATCCATTTGAATGTGCGCCTGGAACTCTGCATCCGGCATTCTGGCGCTAACGCGTGAGCGCGTACGCTGTGGGAAAATATGCTGGCTACGAAAATAGTCATACAGAGAAACACCAATGGCATCCACATCATGAATTAGATGTGCGGGTACCCAAGACTCTTCAATAGATACTGCGTCTTCGTCAACGTAACGAATTCGTTTGAGCAGAAAGACATCACTTCCTGTGACAACTGCCAACTGCTGTGCCACCTCTTCCGGGCAAGGTACAATTCTTTTGTTAACCCACAACGTATCCGGTTTTTTACCGCGCAACACCACCTGCTGAGAAAAACCGCGCGCTTCTTTGAGCGAATACTCGAAGATATTGTTGATTTGCGTTCCGTAACCGCGGGCACGTGTTACTACACCCTCTTCTTCCAGGGCCTGCATCGCCTTGCGTACCGTAATCCGAGAAACGCCGGTCAACTGGCTGAGGTCGCGCTCGCCGGGCAGGATATTGCCGTGTTCCAGGATCCCACTGCGCACAGCATTCTTCACCGTCTGCGCAAATTTCATATACAGCGGCGTGTTATCCGCCGCTGAAATACGTTCATTCAGTTGTGCGATAAGCTGGGTATGCGCTTGTTCCATTTATCTTTTCCCTGGCCGCCGTTTCTGCAGCCAGTATACCCATTACCACCACGCGTGAAAATGATGCACCGGACCAATTCCCTCGCCAACCTCCAGCGTGTCTGCCTGTGCCAGCGCCGCTGAAAGCCACAGTTTGGCTTCCTGTACGGTATCGGCCCAGTTGTTATGGCGCGGACGCAAGGCTGCCAACGCCGCCGATAGCGTACAACCGGTGCCATGGGTATTTTTGGTCATCACCCTCGGCGCGGTAAAACGCTGCTCGCCGTCGCGAGTAAAGAGCCAGTCCGGGCTTTGCGCGTCATCCAGATGACCGCCCTTCATCAACACCGCCTCGCAACCCAGCGCCCGTAGCGCTCTTCCCTGCTCTAACATCTCCTGCTCAGTCTGCGCATGCGATGCCCCGAGCAGTGCAGCAGCTTCGGGTAAATTAGGGGTGATAATCGAAACCTGTGGCAGCAAACGGGTACGCAGCGTTTCTACCGCCGAGGGTGACAGCAACGGATCGCCGCTTTTTGCCAGCATCACCGTGTCCAGCACCACATTTTGTACCCGATGACGACGCAAACGTTCGGCGACCGCTTCAACAATATCCGTCTCCGCCAACATACCAATTTTTGTGGTGTCGATACGCACATCACTCAACACAGAGTCCAGCTGCGCAGCGACAAAGTCAGGTTCAATACGATACACCGACTGCACCCCGCGCGTATTTTGCGCCACCAACGCCGTAATAACGGAACAGCCGTATGCGCCCAGCGCCGAGAAGGTTTTTAAATCGGCCTGAATACCCGCGCCACCGCTTGGATCGGTTCCGGCGATCGTTAATGCGTTAATCCGTTTCATGCTTACTCCTGGGCGTTCAGGTTATAAAGGGCGTCGAGAAATGCCGGGACAAAGCTGCCCGGTCCGTTTGATTGCTCGGTGGCGATTTGCCCGGCCTGTTTCATCCAGCTACAGGCGGAGGCGACGTTATCAAGTCGGTCACCACGCAAGGCACAACTGGCTGCAACAACCGCTGATAGCGCGCATCCGGTGCCCACCACGCAAGTCATTAACGGGTCGCCGCCGTCCACGCCAACGGTACGCTGACCATCGGTGACGTAATCCACTTCGCCGGTAACCACGACAATGGTCCCAATCTGACGAGCCAGCGCCTGCGCTGCCGGAAGCGCAGCGACAGCTGTATCGGTTGTATCCACGCCGCGTCCCCCACCGTTCATGCCGGCGAGAGCAAGTATTTCCGAAGCGTTGCCACGAATAGCAGCAGGCTGTAGCGACAGTAAATCCAGACAAAAGCGGCGGCGAAACTCAAGCGCGCCTACGGCAACGGGATCGAGCGTCCACGGGGTTTTAGCATGATAAGCCCGCTCAACGGCGGCGCGCATCGCCGTGGCCCGCTCCTGAGTTAAGGTGCCGACATTAACCAGCAATGCACTGGCAATAGCGGCGAATTGGCTGGCTTCTTCAGGTTCGATCACCATCGCCGGCGATGCGCCCAGCGCCAGTAATGTATTGGCAGTAAAGCTTTGCACGACCTCATTGGTCATACAGTGTGTGAGCGGGGATAGGGTTCTAAATTGGTGCAAAGTGTGAGCCGCGAGCGCGCGGCTGTGCAGGTCAGGCTGCATGGTTCAGCTCCTGCCCGCGCGAAGAAGGGACACGGGCAGTGTCAGACTTCCCTACGCTGGCATTATCCAGATCAGGTAGTACGGGTATTTCTCAGCCTTCACCAGGAAGGGCACCCCGAGTCGTTGAAACACAAACGTAATATGCTGGTTTCAGTAACAGGATACTGCCTGTGCTTAGCGATGTAAATTGGCGTACTACCCGCCCTCACAGTGAAACTACTGGTCAAGGTTGCTGCAATTCTGTACTTTCATTTACACTTTTTACGAAATGACTGGAGTGATCACAAAATAGTGCTTGTCAGACATCCGGTATGCCAGGAATGATACATGACTGATTTTGATGACCCGAAGAGGTAGAGAGGATGGGTATGAAGAATAAAATGTTGCTGGGTGCACTTCTGCTTGCAAGCAGCGTCGTCTGGGCCGCGCCAACCGCAACAGCTGCCCCCACCGGTATCGATAAATATGAACTGAGCAGCTTTATTGCTGACTTCACCCATTTCAAACCCGGTGACAAGGTCCCACCACTGTATCTCACCGAAGAATACACCATTAAACAGTGGAATCTACGCAATCTGCCCGCGCCGACGGCAGGCACCCACTGGACCTACATGGGCGGCGCGTATGTGCTGGTCAATGATGCCGATGCTAAGATCATTAAAGCTTACGATGGCGAGATTTTTTATCACCGGTAAAATAAACGCACCCAGTATAGTTGGGTGCGTGAATTTCCTGCTTTGCTTACTTTTTAATTATAGTCAATAACGACCTTTACCCGACTCATTGTTTCTCCCGCAGTGACTTTCCCTGCATACGTTCTGGTGCGGGCGTAAATATTGATTGGTACTGTATTCCCTTTCACAGTGTCAGAACGATACAGGTTACTTCTGCCATAACCAATACTGGTTGAACCGTCCATTGATAACTGAAATCCTACCGACCCTGCGCTATTCGCCGCAGTACCATAATCGTTGGTCAGGGTTATCGAATCCTCCGCCAACGGACTCATCGGTTCAAAATAAAATAATAGATTAACAGGCGTAAACTTCAGATTCCCGGCCCCACTTGCCTGACAGGTGAATATTACCGGGTGAAGCTCAAATTCTTTCTTATCAAGATCATTAATATTTATCCTCCCCAGATCAATTTCCTGATTACCAAAGTAGCAGGTTGTGATATCGACCATAATCATAACATTTAAATTATAATTTAATTTTTTTGAACTACAGTTATCCTTATTTCCCTGACAGTATTCAAGGCTCAACTCAGTAACGAGAGGGATAGTCGCACCAGGGGCGATGATCGTTGCGGCCCCGCGGTCTGGGGCCGCAACAATTGAATAGTTCAGTACTAAACCCGCCATGTCAAAAAAATCTGACAATGTATACTTTGCTTTATTTGCAACAATATCCTTTGCTTGATAACTCACTGAAAAGGAAACAATATAATATTGACTGCCTACCTTAAAAGCATATTCACTGCTATGCAAGATGGCCATTGCGGCCTTCAACCATGCCCTCTCCTGTGACTTACAGTCCAGTACAACAGTGCCATCCTGGCCAGAAGCAAAAACGCTACCATCAAGTACACCGGACATCGAATCTGGGGTGAAAGAATATGCTCCCGTAATATTTGGCGGAGGAACAAAATCACATTTATCAGCCTGTGCCCAAAAAGAGCATAATGTTAATACCGTTAACAGTATCCATCTCATCATCATTATCCTTTTATTGACATGAGTATGTCTTACTGACATCAATTTCCTGATTGAAGGAGATTGTGCAGTAACGTCCTTGTTGTTTATCAATGGCAACTTTTATTTTTGCAGGTACGTCATTAGTACGAATAAACAACATACTGCCTTGCCCAACCAGACCAATATTTTCGCCCTGTTCGCTTTCCACTTCATAACCAAAGGTTAATGGGGAACCATCCGGTCGCAGTGCTTTAAAATACCAGGGCTTACGCTGGTCGGTATCAAATTGCGCTTTGACCACTGCCCCACGATATGGCGCAACACTTTTACGGTTACCCTGTAATTCTGTTTCACTATTGGTATTAGAGACATCCAGTGTCAGCATATTCTCACGGTACGCACTCATCCCATCATATACCACCGTACCTTTACTGTTGGTCTCCCGATATTTCTGCCCATTGATATAAGCACCTTCAAGTCCGGGGGCATTTATGATGGCGAAAGTCTCAGAAAGGTGGTTTGCCAGGTTTATACCACCAGCCCACGCCACAACCCCACCGGAGATGCTGCCACTGCTTTGTTTATATTTTGTAGATTGACTATAACTACCGTTAACCGTTGCAACAGGAGCACGCCACGTAACGTTTGCCCCAGCGCTGGTTTCGCTGTCTTGTCGCTGATGGCTCAGGTTTAAACCATAGTTAAATTGATCGCGATCGCCTGCAATCCCACTGATACCGGTATTATTTGATGCGAAACCATCATCATCAAATGTGGTCGAGTTCGAGAGATATACCTGTCGCCGTGGCGTGGATATGCCATCTCCCCAGTTAAAGGGTATGGAGATAAAGATGTTGAAACGTTTATCTTCATTATGATCTTCATCGTAGGTTTGGCTAGCAGAAAGCGTATAGCTAATCCGTTGCCAACTATTGGTGTAGCTCAGTTGATAATCTTTATTACTACCGCTACGTCCCCAGTAGTCACGCCATAATGTGCTTAGCGATACGGCTCCCCCCCCCTCAGGAAGCGACTGATTGATGTTGGCTGTAAAACTGTTTTTACGACCGAAATCATACTGATAATAATCAGCAATATCGTAGACATCATTTTCATCACGATGATAACTGTTTTTGTTATTCGCCCATACGTGATCGTTAAATGTACGATAGTCACGAGAAGAATATCGGTATGCCGCTAAACTAAATCGCGTCCCTGTCTGCGTAACATATTTATTCCACGCAACCTGGTAACTCTGGCCATCAAAAATGTCACCATTATCCTGTTTACTATGTGACTGCGTGGCGTCAAAAGAAACAGCACCAATGCGCGTATTCCAGCCAGTTCCCAGCGTAAAAGCATTATAGTTATCCCCCAGCATTGTACCGCCATACAGCGTTAATAGATTATTAAAGCCATACTGATAACTGGCCTGAACGAAATCACTTTGGTTGCTGGCGCCTTCAATATGGCTGCGACCCGCAACAAAATCATACTTAGACACGCCAGGCTGTAACATATTAGGTACAGACGAATAAGGAACCAGATAGGTCGTAACGGTACCATCCGCTTCTTTCACGCTAACGTCGAGGTCCGACCCGCCGCCTGCTAACTGCAAATCGGCAATCGAGAAGGGGCCCGGCGGTACCTCTTTTTGATAGACAACAAAACCATTTTGTTCAATAGTGACAAGGGCATTACTTTGTGCAATCCCTTGAACTAACGGCGTAAAATTCTGTTTTGAGTTCGGCAGCATCTGCATATCGCGATACAAGCGCACCCCGCAAAACCGAACGGTATCAAAAATATCTGATGATGTGTACATATCACCCGCGCGCAATGTGCCCAATATTTCCGGGATGCCGCGCTCCAGATAAAGCGTATTACTCTTCCACTCACCATTACTATCATCAGTCTTATTGTAACTGGCATCAGAATGTAGTTGCCAACCAAATAAATTCAACCCGCTATTAAAACGAGCAAAAGTATTTTTACTGTTACCGGAGTCTTTATAATCGCTATAGTATTGGCTCACATAATAGGAAGTATACAGCGCATTAATCCCCCGGTCCCAGTTTTCAGGCTCGACGTAACCGTATTCAAGTTCATTGACAAAAGCCTGCGGGACATTGAGATCAAGGCGAAATCGGCTCACATCAAAAGTCGAAGTTCCCCCTTTAAGTGCAGTTTTTAAAGGCACACATTGTGCTTCTTTATCGACTTTAATCCCTTCAGACTTAATCCCAAGACGATGAATGAGATCCCATGTCAAACACGTGTCATCAGGTTCATCTTTGACATTCAACTCATATTTTCCACGCCATTGGTTGTTAAGATAGATATCTAGATCATAGGTTCCAGAAATCGGTTTTTCACCATCAAATCTAAAATCACTGACCTTTTCACCCTTTAATCCCCCCATCATAAAATGGGTATCAAATGTTTCTTCTTCAGCAAATAGCTGACCCGAGAACAACAGAAAAAATATCGTGGAAGCAAGTGGAGTTATCCTTAACATGACCACACCTCATATTATTTAACTCTGAGCGTATCGCTAACATAATTACCGCGATCATCAATAATGGTCACAACATACTGATTGCTACCATTATTTCTCAGTTGGAGCAGTTGACTGGATAACGGTGGTAATAAAATAGTTTTACCATTTAGCTGATTTCTGTTCGCTTCAATCTTGGGAATGGTAATCCAATTCGCAGTAGCATTATTTAAATTTAGCCCACCGTTGCTGCGAGAAAAACTTAACTTTTTAATACTATTTTGTGTGACTGACTCGACGCTCTTAGGTCGGTACAGCAATTTCAATCTGTTCTGCATGGCAAATTTTAGCGTATTCTTCCCATCTTGATTATTTGTATTTGGGGGTATATCCAGCACATTAAAATAAAAAAGACTTTCTTTATCACTTGGTAAGTTATTGGCAATTTTTTTGATTTTTATTTGCTGCCCTGAATTACCTTTAACACGGATAACTGGCGGAGTCAGCAAAAATGGTACATCTATTTTTTCCGGAGGTAATGTAGTATCGCCATCATCAATCCAGGATTGTACCAGTGATGCCTTGGTACTCTCATTCATCAACTGAACGATAATCTCTTTTTTCTCTGCCGGATATATAACACGGGTGCCATAAATCACGATATCAGCGTGTGCCGGGAGCGTCAATGCTATCAGGCCTGAAAGTAAAATCCGTTTCATAATACACTACCTTATTGATAGCGCTATATTGTCGAGTCATCCCGACAATATAGCCATTTAGAATTAATCAGTTTCAACAGTAAATTTTATCGTAGATTTTACATCGCCAGCGTTAACAACCTGAGCCAGTCGTGCCCATCGGGCATCAAATTTTAAGGTGTACTTGACACCTTCATTTCCAATGGACTCACCTTTCAACCCACTAACATCCACAACCTGGTCTTTCTCGTTGATATTAACGAAACTCGTGGTGGTGTTATAAAAATCAACAGCGAACCCTACGCCGGTAGTATCGTCCTCATCATCCTGTAATAGTCCCGGATGTTCTGAGAATTTAGTTGGTGAAAAGGTAATATTTTTTAACTCTACCGTAGACGGACAAATAATTTCAATTGAATCTGCATCGGTATTCCAAACTTTTGTATTGCTAATAGCTCCGATACCAATTTTATACACATCAGAAGTTGAAATTGTACCCATATCAATAATTGCCGAGTCACCACCATTGGAATTAAAATGACAAGAAGACCCTTCTACAGTTGCTTGAATGATTAACTGTCCCTCATCAGTGATATCCGCAGCATGCGCCATTCCGACAGATAAAAATGGTAACATTGCCGAAAAAATAATGGATCTTTTCATTGGTCATTCCTTATTAACTTTAATAAACACATCCTTTTAACAACTTCGAAATCAAAATGTCACGAGAATAATTTTACCGCAATGTGAAATGATGTTTTATTTGATTTAAAGCAAATTTCACTAAGCATTATTCAAGAATTAGATAATACATATTTAAGTAATTGACGATAATAATAAATAACGGAAAGCAAATGTAATAGAAGGAAAAATTAAAGAAGCGGCAGTATTACGCTGGGTAAAACTGCCGTTTGACAAGATTCATTCTGAGGTCATTAATCGTAGGTATTGAGCACTATTTGCCGTGTCGTATCACCCGGTAACATCACACGTTTCGTATTGACCCCTTGGTAGTTTGGTTTGTCGTTTCCAGCCGTCAATCGAGCCGCATCTGACTGGCAATCATTTTGAGGCTCGCCACCTGTCATATCGATATGGCATGTGGACTCAACAATATGCCCGATGATTGTTAGCTTTCCATCGATTGTATCAGAAGCCAAAGCCTGCAAACTCATTCCATAAGCCAGAGTAATAACTCCCAAGAATAAACTTTTCTTCATTGTGTTCATTATTCCTGTAATGGGTGGAAAACAGCATACAAACTGCCTGCACTGTGAATTATGGGTTAACTACCCTGTTTGAACCAATTGAAATTGTAGATTAATGAGATAGATTTGATCAATTACAATGATGCATTGAGATGATTTATTCGGAAAAAGGTATGAATTATAAACGCAGAATGAACAATATCGTAATATTTTTAAATTTAATATATTCACCGCATCAATAATACATTAATGCGGTGAATATCTGTAACGCTATAAATTACACCGCGCGGAAAGCAATCTCGCCCGGAATAACTTCTCCCTGCCAATACAGCTGTGCCGCCACACGCCCTGCAAGGTCGCGGTAAATGGCGGTAAATTCGCTGTCTGGACGGCTGATAACCGTCGGCGTACCGCGATCGAGGTCTTCACGCAGAGAAATATGCAGCGGCATTTGTCCCAGCAGTTGGGTATGGTACTGCTCGGCCAGTTTCTGCGCGCCACCGGTGCCAAAGATTGGCTCATGATGGCCACAATTGCTGCAAATATGCATACTCATATTCTCAACAATACCCAATACCGGCACTTCGACTTTTTCGAACATCACAATGCCTTTTTTCGCATCGATCAGCGCGATGTCCTGCGGCGTAGTGACAACAACCGCGCCCGTTACCGGTATGTTCTGCGCCAGCGTCAACTGGATGTCACCAGTGCCCGGCGGCATATCCAGTACCAGATAATCAAGATCCGGCCATAAGGTTTCCTGCAACATCTGCAACAGCGCTTTACTGGCCATCGGGCCGCGCCACACCATCGCGTTATCATCAGTGACCAGATAACCAATGGAGTTCGTTGCCAGACCATGAGACATGATCGGCGCCATGTGGGTACCATCTGGCGAGGTTGGACGCTGGTTTTCCGCGCCAAGCATTGTCGGGATAGACGGACCATAAATATCGGCGTCCAGAATCCCCACCTTCGCCCCTTCTGCAGCCAGCGCCAGCGCCAGGTTCACGGCGGTAGAGGATTTACCCACGCCACCTTTACCTGAACTGACGGCGATGATGTTTTTCACACCATTAATACCTGGCTGATTTTTCACGCGTTTCAGCGTCGCGATGTTATGCGACAGTTTCCAGTCGATCGCTTTCGCGCCGGTAATACGCAGCAGATCGGCGCTACATTGCTCTTTTAAGTCCTCAAACGCGCTATGCCAAACGAACGGCATGACCAGCTCAACGTGCAACGTGTCATCCATCCAGGCGACGTGGTGCAACGCTTTAAGCGTCGTCAGATTATGCTTCAGGGTTGAATGCTGAAAATTCGCCAGCGTCCCGGCAACCATGGCGCGCAGGGTCTCTGGTGATTTGGCCTGGGATTGTGCGTTCATCCCGACTCCTTTTTGTTGTTCTGAATATACAATAGTCGCCAAGTAGTTTACTCCAACCGCAACAATTATTCATTTACGGATAAATGCCCTTATCGCTTGGCGCAGTAATTACCATTTTGGTACTATCAAAGCCCTTTTCACTACAAAAGAAGTAATTGCCCACTATGACTCAAGTCGCGAAGAAAATTCTGGTAACGTGCGCGCTGCCGTACGCCAACGGCTCAATCCACCTCGGCCATATGCTGGAGCACATCCAGGCTGATGTCTGGGTCCGTTACCAGCGAATGCGCGGCCACCAGGTTAACTTCATCTGCGCGGACGACGCACACGGTACGCCAATCATGCTGAAAGCACAGCAGCTTGGGATCACGCCAGAGCAGATGATCGGTGAAATGAGTCAGGAGCATCAGACTGATTTTGCAGGTTTTGACATCAGCTATGACAACTACCACTCGACGCACAGCGAAGAGAACCGTGAGCTGTCTGAGCTGATTTACACGCGCCTGAAGGAAAACGGTTTTATTAAGAACCGTACAATCTCCCAGCTTTACGATCCGGAAAAAGGCATGTTCCTGCCGGATCGTTTTGTTAAAGGCACCTGCCCGAAATGTAAGTCTCCGGATCAGTACGGCGATAACTGTGAAGTCTGCGGCGCAACCTACAGCCCGACCGAACTTATCGAGCCGAAATCCGTTGTGTCTGGCGCGACGCCGGTGATGCGTGACTCCGAACACTTCTTCTTTGACCTGCCGTCATTCAGCGAAATGCTGCAGGCGTGGACACGCAGCGGCGCGTTACAGGAGCAGGTCGCCAACAAAATGCAGGAATGGTTCGAATCCGGCCTGCAACAGTGGGATATTTCCCGCGATTCCCCGTACTTCGGTTTTGAAATCCCGAATGCGCCTGGCAAGTACTTCTACGTCTGGCTGGACGCGCCAATTGGCTATATGGGTTCATTCAAAAACCTGTGCGATAAGCGCGGTGACACCACCAGCTTTGATGAATACTGGAAGAAAGATTCCGACGCCGAGCTGTATCACTTCATCGGTAAAGATATCGTTTACTTCCACAGCCTGTTCTGGCCTGCCATGCTGGAAGGCAGTAACTTCCGTAAGCCAACCAACCTGTTCGTCCACGGTTATGTGACGGTGAACGGCGCGAAGATGTCTAAATCTCGTGGCACCTTCATTAAGGCAAGCACCTGGCTGAAGCACTTCGATGCCGACAGTCTGCGCTATTACTACACGGCGAAACTATCTTCACGTATTGATGACATCGACCTGAACCTGGAGGACTTTGTCCAGCGCGTTAATGCCGATATCGTCAACAAAGTAGTCAACCTGGCATCCCGTAATGCAGGCTTTATTACTAAGCGTTTTGACGGCATTCTGGCGACTGAGCTGGCCGACCCGGCGCTGTATAAAACCTTCACCGACGCCGCAGCAGCGATCGGCGAAGCATGGGAAAGCCGTGAATTTGGTAAAGCTATTCGTGAAATCATGGCGCTGGCCGACGTGGCAAACCGCTACGTTGACGAACAAGCACCGTGGGTTGTGGCTAAACAGGAAGGCCGCGATGCCGACCTGCAGGCAATTTGCTCCATGGGCATTAACCTGTTCCGTGTGCTGATGACTTACCTGAAGCCGGTTCTGCCAACGCTTGCTGAACGTGTGGAAGCGTTCCTTAACTGCGAACTGAGCTGGGATGCCATTGAGCAGCCACTGCTCGGTCACAAGGTCAACACCTTTAAAGCGCTGTACAATCGCATCGACATGAAACAAGTTGAAGCGCTGGTGGAAGCGTCGAAAGAAGAAGTGAAAGCCGCTGCCACACCAGTAACCGGTCCGCTGGCGGATGACCCGATTCAGGAAACCATCACCTTTGACGATTTCGCCAAAGTTGACCTGCGCGTAGCGTTGATTGAAAACGCCGAATTCGTGGAAGGTTCCGACAAACTGCTGCGTCTGACGCTGGATCTCGGTGGTGAGAAACGAAACGTCTTCTCTGGTATTCGTTCTGCGTATCCGGATCCACAAACCCTGATTGGCCGCCAGACCATTATGGTTGCTAACCTGGCTCCTCGTAAGATGCGCTTCGGCATTTCTGAAGGGATGGTAATGGCCGCAGGTCCTGGCGGGAAAGATATCTTCCTGTTAAGCCCGGATGAAGGTGCAAAACCAGGCCAACAGGTGAAGTAAGTCAAGTATCTCAAGCGCTGCAACCGCAGCGCTTTTTTTTTGCTACGTGAGTGCTTCCTCTAATCTTAACCCTTGCTCCATTTTCGGACTGCTCAGTTGTTAATATTAGATTTATTCTATACTGCTCTGGGATCAAGGTAGTCCGGGCTTACCAGATTCGTGGAGGTTATTGTTTAACATCCGATATTCATGAAATGGAGTTTTACATGAAAGCGTTACAAAAATTTTTCTCTCTCGCCGTGGTATCGGTTGTGGTTTTTTCCCTGGCAGGATGCGGTGATAAAGTAGAGACAAAAACATTTAATGCCAACCTCAACGGTTCGGATATCACTGTCTCTTACACCTATAAAGGTGATAAGGTCCTGAAGCAAATCTCTGAAAGTAAAATCAACTATGCGTCAGTCGGTGCCAGCAATAAAGAAGAAGCAGCAAAAGTATTCGACGCATTAAGCGCCAAATATCAAAACATTACTGGCATAGAAGAAAAACTCACCTATTCAGATACCTACGCGCAAGAAAATGTCACTATCGATATGGAAAAAGTTGATATAAAAGCGTTGCAGGCCATTTCAGGGATGAAACTATCTGAAAACGCCGATAAAAACATCAGCATGAAGCAAATGCAAACGGTAATGGAATCGGCGGGTTTTAAAGAAGTGAAGTAAAGCATCGGCGACCCGATTTTGATCGTGGTCGCCAGCGCAGCTTTACGCTTTCTTTTTATGCTCTCGCGACGTTAAACCACGCAGAAAATAACGCAGGAACTGATCGCCGCATTCGCGATAATTCTTATGGTCCGGTGCGCGCATCATGGCGGTAATTTCCGGCATCGACACACGGAATTTCTGCTCGGTCATAATTGCCAGAATATCATCGGTTTTCAGTGAAAAAGCGATACGCAGTTTTTTCAGCACCGTATTGTTGTTAACACGACGCTCAAGCGCCAGTTCCGGTGCAGAATCATCTTTACCACGCAGATGATAAATCAGACCGTTTAAAAAACCGGAGAGAATGATATCCGGGCAGCGAACAAACCCGTCTTCATCTTCTTTTGTCGTCCAGGTATCGAAATTTGCGGAGATGGATTCCATGTCAGCAAGCGCAAGAATACGCACCATGTCGTTATTGTTCGCTTTCAGGGTGTAGCGCAGGCTACGAAGAATATCGTT
Source organism: Citrobacter sp. Cf087 (assembly GCF_030334285.1). NCBI lineage: Bacteria > Pseudomonadati > Pseudomonadota > Gammaproteobacteria > Enterobacterales > Enterobacteriaceae > Citrobacter > Citrobacter sp. Cf087. The sequence goes on along the minus strand of NZ_JAOWED010000031.1, from coordinate 470,268 downwards.
ACTTAGCATAGAGCCTTCAACAGTCGGTGATGCAATGGCGCGCAGTGTATCAGTTTTACAGTCCAATCGCCTCTTTTAGACTTTTAAGATAACGACGACTCACCGGAACGGTCAGCCCGTTACGCAAAATCAGTTCCGCCTGGCCGTTGTCTTCCAGACGGATCTCCTGCAATTGCGCCATATTTACCAGATATTGTCTATGACAACGCAGCAGAGGAGTACGGCTCTCCAGCGTCCTGAGCGTCAGCTCAGTGAAGCCTTCTTTACCATCACTGCTGGTCACATATACGCCACTCATACGGCTGCTGATAAACGCCACGTCATCCATTTGCAGCAAATAAATTCGGCTGTGGCCGCTGCACGGAATAAACTTCAGCGCCTGCTGATTTTCTGGCAGGAGTGATACATCCTGCTTCGTGCGCTCCTGACGCAAACGGATCAGCGTTTTTTCCAGTCGAGCTTCTTCGATCGGTTTGAGCAGATAATCAAACGCATGTTCTTCAAAGGCTTTCACCGCATACTCATCAAAGGCGGTCAGAAAAACAATGTACGGACGATGCTCGGGATCAAGCATGCCAACCATTTCCAGGCCGCTGATTCGCGGCATCTGAATATCAAGGAACAGAACATCCGGACGCAATTTATGTACCGCGCCAATGGCTTCCACCGCATTCGAACATTCGCCGACAATCTCGATGTCGCTTTGCTCCTGCAACAGGATCCGCAGATTTTCCCGGGCTAACGGTTCGTCATCGACAATTAGCACTTTGATCATGCCAGTTCCTCCAGAGGAAGTCGTAAAGTGATTCGGGTAAAGCGGTCAGGTTCACACGCTACGCTGATGCCAAAATCATCGCCAAACCGCTCGCGCAGTCGTTTATCGACCAGATTCATACCCAGTCCACTGGCTTCTGATGTTGGCTGATACAGCCCGGCATTGTCTTCGATATCCAGCATCAGATATTGCCCTTCTCGACGGGCGGTAATCGATACCTCACCGGTATCCAGCAACTGAGAAGTACCGTGTTTGATGGCATTCTCCACAATGGGTTGCAGAGTAAAGGCGGGTAATTGCTGATGCGAAAGTTCTTTTGGCACCATCAAGGTCACCTGAAGACGCGATTGGAACCGGGCCTTTTCAATTTGCAGATAAGCATTAACGTGTTCAATTTCATCGGCCAGCGTCACAATTTCCGACGGGCGTTTTAAATTTTTACGAAAGAACGTCGACAGATACTGCACCAGTTGGCTGGCCTGCTCGCTATCACGTCGGATCACAGCTTTGATGGTGTTGAGCGCATTAAACAGAAAATGGGGATTTACCTGGGCGTGCAGGAGTTTTATTTCCGACTGCGTGAGCATCGCTTTTTGCCGCTCATACTGCCCGGCCAGAATCTGCGCCGAAAGCAGTTGGGCGATCCCTTCCCCCAGCGTGCGGTTGATTGAGCTAAAGAGGCGGTTTTTGGCTTCATACAGTTTGATGGTCCCCATCACCCGCTGGTTTTCACCCCGCAAGGGGATCACCAACGTCGAACCTAATTTGCATTGCGGATGCAAAGAGCAGCGATAAGGGACTTCATTGCCGTCGGCATAAACCACCTCACCGGTTTCAATCGCCCGCTGGGTGTACGAGGAAGAGATAGGTTTGCCCGGCAGATGATGGTCGTCACCAATACCGGTAAATGCCAGCAGTTTCTCACGATCGGTAATCGCCACCGCACCGATATCCAGCTCTTCATACAGCACCTGAGCAACCTTCATGCTGTTAACCTCGTTGAACCCCTGGCGCAAAATACCTTCCGTTGAAGCGGCAACTTTGAGCGCGGTGGCGGAAAAAGCGGAGGTATATTTTTCAAACATCGCCCGTTTATCGAGCAAAATACGCATAAATAAGGCGGCGCCGACAGTATTGGTCACCATCATAGGCGCGGCAATATTGCTGACCAGTCGATAGGCATCATCAAACGGCCTGGCGATCAATAAGATGATCAACATCTGCACCAGTTCAGCAACAAAGGTAATGGCGCCCGCCGTCAGCGGGCTGAATACTTTATCGGTACGACCACGACGGGTGAGCACGCTGTGCACCAGTCCGCCGAGCAACCCTTCCACAATGGTCGAGATCATGCAGCTAAGCGCCGTCATTCCGCCCATTGAATAACGATGTAAACCACCGGTCAGACCGACTAAGCCGCCAACCACAGGGCCGCCAAGCAGCCCGCCCATTACCGCACCAATAGCGCGAGTATTCGCAATGGAGTCATCAATGTGCAGCCCGAAATAGGTGCCCAAAATGCAGAAAATGGAAAAGGTAACGTAGCAAAGCAGTTTGTGCGGCAGCCGGATAGTCACCTGCATCAGCGGAATAAACAAACGCGTTTTGCTCATGAGCCACGCGATAACGAGAAACACGCACATCTGCTGAAGCAGCAGCAACACCAGATTAAACTCGTACATACCCGCCAACCACACATCTCTTAAAAGCGCGTAACATACATGGGCTGCGCGTAACTTTCTTTGAAGTGTTGCAAAAAAAAAGGAATTTGTGAGAACGATCACTCGAAAGCGCGAGCATGACTACAAACCCACCCATTTATTGATCAAAAAACAGACAAAACTACCTGGTTCGCAAAAGAGCGTCTAAAGTAAAACTGGGACCTCGCAAGCATAAGTGAGACGACGATGGCGCTTTACACAATAGGTGAAGTGGCTTTGCTTTGTGATATCAACCCTGTCACTTTACGTGCGTGGCAGAGGCGTTACGGATTACTGAAACCGCAACGGACAGACGGCGGACATCGCCTGTTTAACGACGCGGATATCGATCGGATCCGTGAGATAAAACGCTGGATCAACAACGGTGTCCAGGTCAGCAAGGTTAAAATGTTGCTCAGCAATGAGAGCATTGATGTGCATAACGGTTGGCGTGAACAACAAGAGACGCTGTTGAGCTATTTGCAAAGTAATAATCTGCATAGCCTCAGACTGTGGATTAAAGAGCGTGGTCAGGATTATCCCGCACAAACGCTCAACACCCATTTATTCATTCCGTTACGCCGACGTCTGCAATGTCAGCAGCCGATCCTCCAGGCGTTACTGGGGATCCTCGACGGCATACTGATTAACTACATCGCGATTTGTCTTGCCTCAGCACGCAAGAAACAGGGCAAAGATGCTCTGGTGGTTGGCTGGAACATTCAGGATACGACCCGCTTATGGCTGGAAGGTTGGGTCGCCAGCCAGCAGGGGTGGCGCATTGACGTCCTTGCCCATTCGCTGAACCAACTGCGACCGGAGCTGTTTGAAGGTCGCACCTTGCTTGTCTGGTGCGGCGAGAACCAAACGCCCGCTCAGCAACAACAGCTAAATGAATGGCGCGCGTTGGGTCACGATATTTATCCACTCGGTATTTAATATTCTATTAACAAACGTGTACAATCCTTGAATTCACATAAGGAGTGCATAATGAGCGCAGCTAAAATCGGTGTCATTACCCTCTTCCTGCTGATGGCCATCGGCGGTATCGGCGGTGTCATGCTGGCAGGTTATACCTTTATTTTACGTGCCGGGTAAGATGTCTCGCTAATTTCTCAAAACCGCGGTCAACAATTACCGCTGCCAGCGCGACCAACAGCGCCCCCTGAATTACATAGGCGGTATTGAACCCACTCAGCCCGATAATAATCGGCGTACCCAGCGTGTTCGCTCCAACGGTTGAGGCGATGGTTGCGGTGCCTATATTAATAATCACCGACGTGCGAATCCCGGCCAGAATAACCGGGGCCGCCAGCGGTAACTCTACTTTACGCAGCCGCTGCCCCTGACTCATGCCCATTCCGCTGGCTACCTCAATCACGCTGGGAGAAATACCGCCGAGTCCCGCCAGGGTTGCCTGCAAGATCGGTAATACCCCATACAGGATCAGCGCAATAATTGCCGGTTCAGGACCAAATCCCATCACCGGTACAGCTATCGCCAACACCGCAACTGGCGGAAATGTCTGCCCCACGGCGGCAATCGTTTCCACTATCGGCCTGAATTCTGCGCCCCAGGGTCGGGTTACCGCAATTCCCGCCCCAACGCCAATCAATACGGCGATAAGGCTTGAGATCCCCACCAGTGTAAAATGGGCCAGCGCCAACGCTGTAAAACTTTCCTGCTGATACACGGGACGTGGCAGCTCAGGAAACAGCGAACTAAACAGGGTCTGACTGTGAGGCAATCCAACCAACAGGATCAGAAACAACGTAACAAGCCACAGCAGTGGATCAGCAAGACGTTTCACGGGTCGGCATCTCCGAAAGCAAATCGCGAAAATGGAGCGTTCCGCAGGGTGCCCCCTGCAGCGTCACGACAGGTAATACGTCGCAACCGCGCGCCACGAACACCGATAACGCATCACGAAGCGTCATCTCATCCACCAGCGGCTCGCCGTCTGAGTGTTCTCCGCGACGAATAAAATCGCCTACCGTACGCAGCGACAACAGCCGAACGCCCAGTTCACTGCGGCCAAAAAAGGTTTGTACGAAATCATTCGCTGGCGCGGTGAGCATCGACAGCGGCGTGCCTTGCTGCACGACCTTTCCTGCATCCATCAGCACCAGATGCTCCGCCAGTCTTAGCGCCTCGTCGATATCATGCGTCACCAGCACAATGGTACGCCCGAGCAGACGGTGAATACGCGTCATCTCCTGCTGCAGCGCACCGCGGGTGACCGGGTCCAGCGCGCCAAAAGGCTCATCCATCAATAGCACCTGCGGATCCGCCGCCAACGCACGCGCAACCCCGACCCGCTGCTGCTGTCCGCCGGAAAGCTGATGCGGATAACGGTGGCGCAAACTCGCCTCAAGACCCAGCAGAGCCATCAGTTCATCTGTTCGGTCATCAATACGTGATCGCGACCACTTTTGCAGTTGCGGTACGGTGGCGATGTTCTGCGCGACGGTCCAGTGGGGAAACAAGCCAATAGACTGAATCGCGTACCCCATGCGCCGTCGTAGCTCCAGCACCGGCAGGCTACGAATTTCTTCTCCGGCAAAGCGGATCTGCCCGCTGTCGTGTTCAACCAGCCGATTGATCATCTTTAGCGTGGTGGACTTCCCCGAACCTGACGTGCCGATTAACACCGAAAAGCTGCCCTCCCCTAAATGCAGGTTAAGGTCATCAACGGCTTTTTGCTGACCATAGGTTTTACTGACGTGGCGAAATTCAATCATTATTCGATACCTTTAGCAGCGCGAGACCTAAATCAAACAGCGCATCAATCAACACTGCCAGCACAACGACTGGGATCACGCCCAACAGCACTAAATCGACGGCGCTACTGAGCAATCCCTGAAAGACCAGCGCGCCAAATCCCCCTGCGCCAATCAGAGCGGCAATCACCGCCATTCCCATGGTTTGCACCATCACTACCCGTAAACTGCGTAAGAAGACCGGCAATGCCAGCGGGAACTGCACCGAGACAAATCGCTGGAAAGTGTTCATTCCCATCGCTCGAGCGCTTTCCAGTACATCCCGCGGTACCTGATTCAACCCAGCCACAACGCCACGTACAAGCGGTAACAACGCATACAGCACCAACGCAATAAGCGCAGGCGTCATACCAGTTCCCGCGACGCCGAACTTGCCCAATAAAGGAAAGTGCTTCACCAACCCGGCAAGCGGCGCAATTAACAGGCCAAACAGCGCGACTGAAGGAATGGTTTGGATGATATTCAGTAGTGCAAAAACCGGCCCCTGACGGGCGACAGAGAAAGCACACCAGATGCCCAGTGGCACACCAATGAGCAGCGCGGGCACCACGGTAGCGAACAGAATCGTCAAATGTTGCGCCAGGGCGTCGTTGAAGACATCCTGGCGGTTGGCATATTCTTTAAGCAGGGAAAGATCGTTAAACGTGCCGGAGAACAAAAGCACCAGCGGCACAATGAATATTTGAGCATGCAGCGCCCAACGCCACAGTGCCTGAGCGGTGATGCGACGAATGGCGTCACTGGCGGCCAGCAGCATCAGTCCCAGTCCCAACCAGAATCCACTGCCCAGACTGGTTCTGGCCAGCGGACTCCCTGTCTTCGCCAGATACGTTGCCGTTGTACCTGCGGTTACCAACGCGGCGATCACCAACAGTTGGCAAACGATAAGCGCCAATATATTGCCGGGCTTTCCCGGTACAACGCTCAGAAGACACAGCAGCAAACAGGCCACCGCCAATCCCCATGCCGTGTCGGAGCTGATATCCCAGAGTTGACGACCTTCGCCGGACACCAGACGATTAGGTGCATAGCTAATGAAAGGCAGCGCTGCCGCCGCGAAAGTAAGAAGCACCAGCAGCAACAGCACCCGATTGACTGAAATATTCGACAAAACACCCACCCGCTGCAAACGCCGTTACTTCACCCATCCTTTTTGCTTCAGGTAATCTGCTGCGACTTTTTTCGCATCCAGTCCCTCCACGGCAATGCTGGCATTCAGTTGTTGCAACGTTTTTTCATCCAGGCTGGCAAATACCGGTTGCAGCCACTCTCCCATTTGCGGATAGTCTTTTAGCACCGACTCACGTACGACGGGTGCTGGCGCATAAATGGGCTGGACACCTTTTGGATCGCTTAAAGTTTGCAGACCGAGCGCCGCAACCGGGCCATCAGTGCCATAAGCCATCGCCGCATTGACTCCAGAAGTCTGCTGCGCCGCCGCTTTAATCGTTACCGCGGTATCCCCCCCAGCCAGCGACAACAGCTGATTTTGATTCAGTTTGAAATCATAGGCTTTTTCAAACGCTGGCAGCGCGTCAGCCCGTTCGATGAATTCCGCAGAGGCGGCAAGTTTGAACGTTCCTCCGTCCTTCAGGTAACGGCCTAAATCAGCAAGGGACTCAAGTTTGTTCTTTTGCGCGACATCCTGGCGTACTGCAATAGTCCAGGTGTTGTTGGCGGGTGCAGGGGTTAGCCAGACCAGCTTATTTTGCTCTGCATCCAGCTTTTTCACTTTGTCGAATCCAGCCTGCGCATTTTTCCACGCGGGATCATTTTCATCTTTAAAAAAGAATGCGCCATTACCGGTATATTCCGGATAAATATCCAGCTCACCGGAGGTGATTGCCCCACGCACCACTGGGGTGGTACCAAGCTGTATTTTATTGACGGTTTTCACGCCATGGCTTTCGAGCACCTGCAAAATAATGTTGCCGAGCAGCGCCCCTTCGGTATCTATTTTTGAACCGACCGTGACGGGTGACGCGGCCTGTAAGGGTAGGCTTATCGCAGCTAACAGCGCCAGCGAACCCACCGATACTTTTGAGATTATCATGCTGTACTCCTCATCCTTTTGCGGCCCTTTTCAGAGACTTGAGGAAAAAGCATAGTCGAAAAATCAGGGCTTAACCTGGCAATTGGGGAGTAAGAGAGGGATTCGTTAGCAATAACGTGATGAGAAATAAGAAGCAGACGCGGCGCGTACGTCTAAAGATAAAGGCCGGAAACCCGGCCTTTACTCGCTAATCAATTACAGCAGTTCAAATTCGCCCTGCTTCACTCTGGCGGAATCCACGCCGATGAAAACGTTAAACTTGCCCGGTTCTGCATCGTATTGCATACGCTGATTCCAGAACTTCAGCGCCTCAATGTCAATCGGGAAGCTGACGGTCTGGGTTTCACCCGGCTTAAGATTCACTTTCTCAAAACCTTTCAGCTGTTTTACCGGACGACTCATGGAAGCGGTCACGTCCTGCAAATACATCTGAATCACCGTCGCACCTTCGCGCTTGCCGGTGTTGGTCACCTGCACGCTGGCCGTCACGGTCCCGTCACGCTTCATCGTTGGAGAAGAGAGCTTCACATCAGAAACCGTGAACGTGGTGTAGCTCAGGCCATAACCAAAGGGATACAACGGACCATTCGCTTCATCAAAGTAGCGCGACGTGTACTTGTTCGGCTTATCTGCGTTATACGGACGACCGGTATTGAGATGGCTGTAATAGACCGGAATCTGTCCGACAGAGCGCGGGAAAGACATCGGCAGCTTGCCTGACGGGTTGTAATCACCAAACAGCACATCGGCGATGGCGTTACCGCCTTCCGTCCCGGCAAACCAGGTTTCGAGGATCGCATCGGCCTGTTGATCTTCTTTAACCAACGCCAGCGGACGTCCGTTCATCAGTACCAGAACCAGAGGTTTACCGGTGGCTTTCAGCGCGGCAATCAGGTCACGCTGACTCTGTGGAATAGTGATATCGGTGCGGCTGGAAGCTTCATGCGCCATACCTTGCGCTTCGCCGACTACCGCAACCACCACGTCAGACTGCTTCGCTGCGTTCACGGCTTCATCGATCATCGCCTGCGGCGAGCGCGGGTCAACCTTCACCGCCTCTTCATACAGATTGAGGAAATCGACAATGCCTTTGTCGTTGGTGATATTCGCCCCTTTGGCGTACAGCACTTTGCCCTGATCGCCGACGGCATTTTTAATCCCCGTCAGTACCGTTACCGACTGATCGGCAACACCGGCAGCGGACCAACTGCCCATCACATCACGCTTGCTGTCGGCCAACGGACCGACGACTGCCACGGTGGCGGATTTTTTCAGCGGCAACGTTTCCAGACGGTTTTTCAGCAGCACCAGGCTTTCTCGCGCTACTTCACGCGCCTCTTTACGGTGCAAACGGCTTTCCGCGTTGGTGTCCTGTGGGTCAGATTCTTTGGCCCCCAGATGACTGTACGGGTCGTTAAACAGCCCCATATCATATTTCACGTTCAGCACGTGGCGCGCGGCGTCATCCAGCTCCGCCATTGTCACTTTGCCGGATTTAATCAAGCCCGGAAGATATTTGCTGTAATACTCATCGCTCATACTCATATTGATGCCGGACTTGATCGCCACACGCACCGCATCTTCAGGATCGGAGGCAGTACCGTGCTTAATCAGCTCCTTAATCGCGCCGTGATCGGAAACGGTAATACCCTTAAAGCCCCATTCATCACGCAGCACGTCTTTGAGCAGCCATGCATCTGAGGTTGCAGGCGTACCGTTTAGCGAATTAAGTCCTACCATTACCGCACCGCTACCAGCGTCCAGCCCGGCTTTATACGGCGGCATATAGTCGTTGAACAGACGCTGTGGGCTCATATCGACGGTGTTATATTCCTTGCCACCTTCAACCGCGCCATAAGCAGCGAAGTGCTTGACGCTGGTCATCACCGAATAGCGATCCGCCGGGCTTTTACCCTGCATCGCTTCAACCATGGTTTTACCCATCGTAGCCGTTAAATACGTGTCTTCACCAAAACCTTCTGAAGCACGGCCCCAACGCGGATCGCGAGAGACATCGACCATTGGCGCCCAGGTCATATTCAGACCATCATCGGCGGCTTCATACGCGGAAATACGGCCAACGGTTCTGACCGCATCGAGATTAAAAGAGGACGCCAGGCCGAGACTTATCGGGAACACGGTACGTTGGCCGTGCAATACGTCGTAGGCAAAAAAGAGAGGAATTTTCAGGCGGCTGAGTTCCATCACCTGATCCTGCATTTTGCGGATATCCTGGCGCGTGACGGTGTTAAAAATTGCCCCAACCTGCCCGTCTTTGATCATCTCGCGGATGGCTTCTTTCGGGTTATCAGGCCCGACGCTTATCAAGCGTAGTTGCCCAATTTTCTCATCCACGGTCATCTGTTTAAGTAAATCGGTAACGAATGCATCCCGCGCTTCTGGCGTCAGAGGATGGTTACCAAACAGCGTGTCCGCCTGCGCTGGTTGCAACGCCAGACTCACCGCGACACCTACAGAACATAGCCATTTCATGTTGATTCTCTCTTTATTTTTTCCCGACGAGGCAGCGAAAATATAACAAAAACCGCAGTTTGCCGTAAGACTAAACGGGAGCGATAAAGAAAGCTAAGGTTATTCTCCTAATTTTCAAAACCAGCGCAAGTCATTAGAAGACGAACCAGAGACAATATGAATGAGAAAGCGTATTGTCATACAAAGCGCTATGCTTGTTCCTGATATTGAGTCTCACCACAAGGAGTGGAGAATGTCTTCCATTACAACAGATAATAAAGCTTTCCTGAATGAACTGACCCGTCTGGTTGGTCATTCTCACCTGCTCACTGAACCTGCTAAAACGGCCCGCTATCGCAAGGGATTCCGCTCCGGCCAGGGCGAAGCGCTCGCCGTCGTGTTCCCCGGCTCGCTTTTAGAGCTGTGGCGCGTTCTCAATGCTTGCGTCGCCGCAGATAAAATTATCCTGATGCAGGCCGCCAATACCGGCCTGACCGAAGGCTCTACGCCGAGCGGAAATGATTACGACCGCGAAATTGTCATTATCAGCACCCTGCGCCTGGATAAACTGCACGTCATCGGCAAAGGCGAACAAGTGCTGGCTTATCCCGGTACAACGTTGTATTCGCTGGAAAAGGCGCTCAAACCGTTTGGCCGTGAGCCACATTCTGTGATCGGGTCATCCTGTATTGGCGCTTCGGTAATTGGCGGCATTTGCAACAACTCCGGCGGCTCGCTGGTACAGCGCGGCCCGGCATATACCGAGATGTCGCTGTTTGCGCGTATTGACGAACAAGGTAAATTGCAGTTGGTCAACCATCTGGGTATCGAGCTGGGCCAGACCCCGGAACAGATCCTGAGCAAACTTGATGACGAGCGGATTAAAGATGACGATGTCCGCCACGACGGACGACACGCGCACGATCACGACTATGTCACCCGCGTCAGAGATATTGAGGCGGACACGCCCGCCCGCTATAACGCTGACCCGGATCGCTTGTTTGAATCATCCGGTTGTGCAGGTAAGCTTGCGGTTTTCGCCGTGCGTCTGGACACCTTCGAAGCCGAAAAAAATCAGCAGGTCTTTTACATCGGTACCAATCAGCCTGAAGTGCTGACGGAAATCCGCCGTCATATTCTGGCAAAATTTGAGCACCTGCCGGTCGCCGGTGAATATATGCACCGCGATATTTACGACATCGCCGAGCAATATGGCAAAGATACGTTTCTGATGATCGACAAGCTCGGCACCGACAAAATGCCGTTCTTTTTCACCCTGAAAGGTCGCACCGATGCGATGCTGGAAAAAGTGAAAATTTTCCGTCCGCATTTCACCGACCGGGCAATGCAGAAATTTGGTCATTTGTTCCCCAGCCACTTACCGGCACGCATGAAAAGCTGGCGCGATAAGTACGAGCATCACCTGCTGTTAAAAATGGCCGGTGGCGGCGTGGCTGAAGCGCAAAACTGGCTCAGCGAGTATTTCAAAACCGCTGAAGGCGACTTCTTTGCCTGTACCCCAGAAGAAGGCAGCAAGGCGTTTTTGCATCGCTTTGCGGCGGCTGGCGCGGCGATTCGTTATCAGGCCGTACATGCCGATGAAGTAGAAGATATTCTGGCGCTGGATATCGCGCTGCGTCGTAACGACACCGAATGGTATGAGCATCTGCCGCCAGAAATCGACAGTCAACTGGTGCATAAGCTCTATTACGGTCACTTTATGTGCTATGTATTCCATCAGGATTACATCGTGAAAAAAGGCGTGGATGCACATGCGCTAAAAGAGCAGATGCTGGAGCTTCTGCACGAGCGCGGAGCACAGTATCCGGCAGAGCATAACGTCGGACATCTGTATAAAGCACCGGAAACATTAACCCGTTTTTACCGCGAGAATGACCCCACCAACAGTATGAATCCGGGTATTGGTAAAACGAGTAAGCAAAAGTTCTGGAAAGAATCGTAGGCCCGATAAGCGTAAGCGCCATCGGGCACGTTGCCGGGGGCGCTTCGCTTGCCCGGCCTACGGTTTAATCGTTCTGCGCGGTTTGCTCACCCGTAGCTGAACCTGCCGCCGCCATCTGCGCCGCTTTTTGCTTTTTGTAGCTCAGCGCTGCCGCCGGAACCGGCATCACCTTGCCGGTTTCAATCCAGGTGCGTAAACGGCTGGCATCGGCAAAGTGGGTATATTTACCGAACGCATCCATCACCACCAGCGCCACCGGTTTATTGTTAATCACCGTGCGCATCACCAGACAGTGGCCTGCCGCATTGGTAAATCCGGTTTTGGTTAACTGAATATTCCAGTTATCGCGGTATACCAGATGGTTGGTGTTACGGAATGGCAGCGTATAAGCCGGGTTGGCAAAGGTCGCCATATCTTCACGCGTAGTGCTTAACTGGCCAATCAGCGGATACTGCTTGCTGGCGATCAGCAGCTTGGTTAAATCACGAGCTGTCGAGACGTTATGAATCGATAAGCCGGTTGGTTCCACAAAGCGAGTCTGAGTCATGCCGAGCGCTTTCGCTTTGGCATTCATGGCTTTAATAAACGCGTTATAACCGCCAGGGTAATGATGCGCCAGACTGGCTGCCGCACGGTTTTCTGACGACATCAGCGCCAGCAGCAGCATGTCTTTACGGCTAATTTCACTGTTCAGTCGCACACGAGAGTAGATGCCTTTCATTTCCGGTGTCTGACTGATATCAACTTTCAGTTTCTCATCCAACGGCAGTCGTGCATCAAGCACCACCATCGCGGTCATTAACTTGGTAATCGACGCAATCGGACGCACAAGGTCCGGGTGGTTCGAATAGATAACTTTGTTGGTATTCAGATCAACAATCATCGCGCTACCGGACGCTATCTCAGGTTGAGAAGCCGCTGCGGTAGTTGCCGTTTTCGCCACGGCTTGGGGTGCAAAAGGAACGGCCAGCACCAGGGCAAGGCTTAATAATGAAACTCGGAATTTCAGCATGATGAGATTTCTGATAATGGTTCACGCACGTCACAACGCACACCGCCAGAGACTAAGTATTATCTCAAGCTAGCTCAGGCATCATAGCGATCCGGCAGGTTTGCCGCCACAGGAGAATCGTCTCGAAATGCTGCGTTGCTGACTTTTACGTCAACAACGCAGCGCAGACAGGTTTATCCGTCAGAATAATCGGTAGCCGTAACCCCACAGGATTACCGTAATAGCCAGCAGAACTTCCAGTACCAACACACCGATCGCCAGCGTCGAACTGGAAAAACTTAACCCTTCCTCGCGTGTGATATTCAGGAACGTAGGTATGCCGAGATAAAGTAAATAGCCGGTGTAAAACAACGCGATGGTCCCCACCAATGCGCACAGCCAGACCAGCGGATAAAGTGCGACCAGTCCGCTTAAAAACAGCGGCGTCGCGACATATCCTGCAAAAACCATACAATGCGCCAGCGACGGGCGCTGCGGGTAATTACGCGCCATCCACCAGATAACCCGCCCCATAACGGCGACGCCCGCCAGCATCACCCCGTAAAACAGAATTGCCATCGCAAATCCGGTCAACAGAGACAGCTTCAGGATATTGCCATCGCCAAAATTCCAGCCGATTTGCGTGGTGCCGATAAATGCGCAAACCACCGGGATTGCCGCCATCAGCAGTACATGGTGGGTATAGTGATGCGAAACGCTTTCGTTTTCGCTGTTGATCACGTGCATTTCACGATCGGGATGGGAAAACAGCCCCCAGACATGGTTCATACCGCCCCCTTGTTGTCAGCTCCGGACCTCAACACTTCAAGTATAATTCAGCTTTTGATTATTTTATGTACACAGAAAAAATACCGAAGCGCCGGGTAAAAAGTTTGTTCAGGCGTAGGCATGATAAGCGAAGCGCCATCAGGCATTGGAGAGCTGAGCGACCTTAAGCGCTACTACGCGGCTTTTCCGGCATCAAATAATCATAGGGTGTATGCTATTAGCAGTGGAGGTCATACAATCGTATGGATATAAATCATTATGTTGCGCAATACGGCTATGCTGCGTTAATCATCGGCAGTCTGGCGGAAGGCGAAACCATTACCCTGTTAGGCGGCGTTGCGGCGCATCAGGGCGTCCTGAAATTTCCCCTGGTGGTACTCTCGGTCGCGCTGGGCGGGATGATTGGCGATCAGTTGCTTTATTTACTCGGACGTCGTTTTGGCGGCAAAATTTTGCAGCGTTTCTCGCGCCACCAGGCGAAAATTGATTACGCACAGAAGATAATCCAGCGACGTCCTTACCTGTTTGTAGTCGGTACGCGCTTTATGTACGGCTTTCGCGTTATTGGTCCCTTACTGATTGGCGCCAGTCACCTGCCGCCGAAGATCTTTTTACCGCTAAATATTCTTGGCGCGTTTGTCTGGGCATCGTTATTTACTACTCTGGGCTACATCGGTGGTGAAGTGATAGCGCCGTGGCTGCACAGCCTTGACCAGCATATCAAGCATGGCATCTGGCTGGTGCTGGTTATCGGGATTGTCGCGGGCGTCCGCTGGTGGATGAAACGGCGAAGCACGCGTAAAGCGCAATGAAGATGGCCCGACAGCGGAACACCGTCGAGCCGATTAATCAGGACGCGTGATAACCGCCGCCCAGCGCACTGGTCAACTGAATTGAGGCATCCAGCCATTGGCCCTGCAAAAGCAGACCGTTGCACTGCTCACGTAATGCCGGGATCTTTGCCTCGCTGACCCTGGAGCCCGCAATAATACCCGCATTAAAGCGTGCCTGAGCCAGCCCCACTACGCGCTGAGCGTCATGTTCAATCTGCTGCTGATGCTGATTTTTCTGCGCTAATGTTTCTACCTGCGATGCGGCACGTGCCACGTCATTCACCGCATCCACCACCGCTTTGTTGTAATTCGCCACCGTCAGGTTGCTTTGCGCTTTCGTAATATCGAGATTTGCGTTCAGCCTGCCGCTGTCAAAGATAGGCAGAGTCAGCCCAGCGGTTACGCCCATTTGCTGCGCGGAATGGCGGAACAAGTCACTCAGATGTAACGCATCCTGTTGTAAAAATGCCATCAGATTCACATCGGGATAAAACGCCGCTTTCGCCGCATCAATGCTGCTCAGCGATGACTCAATGTACCAGTGCGCCGCCTGTAAATCCGGGCGGCGGGCCAGTAGCGAGTAACCCAATTGTGACGGGAGCTGGCTTTCGACCGCGGGCAGTGGGGTCGAATGGAGCTTCAGGGCAGTGGACTGGGCATTGGTCAGCGCGCTCAGCCGTGCTTCAATCACCTTCATTTTGCCGCTGACATCATTCAACTGCTGCTCTGTTTTGCTGGAGTCAATATCAGTTTCAACGCCTTCCACTGAAGAAGTTAGACCGTTTTGATACAGCTGACGATCGACGCTTATCACATTTTGCTGCTCGCTTTCGATTTGCGTCAGTACGGTTTTCAGCGCCGCCTGCGTCTGCCATTCCCAGTAAAGGCGGGAGACACCGCTCGCCAGCAGCTGCCGGGTTTGCTCGCGCTCAGCCTCACGTGCCTTAACGGCCCCAATACGCGCCGTCACTTCAGCCCGATTTTTACCCCACAGATCCAGATTCCAGCCAGCGGTTAAACCAAAGGTTCCATTGGTGTACCACGGTCCTGTTGTTCCGGCGGCCGGATCGGTAATGGCAAACGGTCCCATCAGACCCTCAGCTGACATTCTCTGACGCTCAACGTCTGCGGAGAAGTCGATCTCCGGGCCATCCTGTGCTTCCACGGCCTTAGCCTGCGCCTCCGCCAGTTGAATGCGCTGTTCCGCTACCTGCATATCAGGAGAATTTCGCAACGTGCTGTCAATCAACGCATTAAGTTGTGGGTCGTGATATGCCCTCCACCACTGGCTGTCCGGCCAGCCATTTTTTAACGCGGCAGGCAATGTGGTATCGACATTCGCAGCAGGGGTCTGCTGTGACAGAGACTGGCGGTCATCATGCATAGGCGCACAGCCTGCCATCAGAACAAAAAGCGGCAACAATGCCGTGGTGATAAACACAGAATTACGATTCATGGAGATATACAGGTAAGAAAAGATGTGCAGAGATTACGACTTGTCGCTTTTGCTTTTTTAGTTACGCGTGGCAATACATCTTTGGCAATAAAAATATAAAATCAGAAAAATATACACCTCGCGAATAATATAGGTTAAATAGTTTTAATAATTAATGGATGGAGATTTTATGTCACAGAATATCTATGACGATCCTGAGTTCTTTGCTGGATATGCCACGCTGGATCGTTCAGTAAAGGGGCTCGACGGCGCGCCAGAATGGCCGACAATACAAGCGATGCTCCCCTCTCTTCAAGGCAAAAACATTCTTGATTTGGGCTGTGGATATGGCTGGTTTTGCCGCTACGCGCGCGATAATCAGGCTGCCAGTGTAGTGGGACTGGATATTTCACAAAAAATGTTAACTCAGGCGCACAGTATGACGCAGGGTAATGGCATCGTTTATCAGCGTGAAGATCTCGAAACGCTTACCTTGCCCCCAAATTCCTTTGATCTGGTTTATAGCTCGCTTGCCCTGCACTATTTGCACGATATAGAACGATTATTCGTAACCATTTACCAGTCATTAACACCGGGAGGCATGTTGGTTTTCTCTGCTGAGCATCCAATTTATACCGCACCGCTTAACCAGGGCTGGATCAAAGATAAAACCGGGCAACTCTCCTGGCCGATTAATCATTATCAGCAGGAAGGTGAGCGCATCAGTAACTGGTTTGCTGAGGGCGTCAAAAAACAGCACCGTAAGCTGGCGACCTGGATTAATGCGCTGATTGGGGCCGGATTCGACATCGTTTGTGTCGATGAATGGGGACCTTCCGCGCAACAGATTGCTGAAAACCCAGCGTTAGATGAAGAAAAAGAGCGGCCGATGGTGTTTCTGCTCAGCGCACGTAAACCAGCATAACAGCGCCTCCAGGCAGAATGATTAATACTTTCCTATACTCAATCTGAACTTACCAAAAAAAGGAAAGTTAATGAAAATTCTGCTGTGGGTTATTCTGATTATTTTTCTGATTGGACTGTTGGTGGTAACAGGCGTGTTTAAGATGATTTTTTGATATTGCTGCCTATCAGCCAGCCCGGATAAGGCATTAGCATTTAATCCGGTCTGGCGCATCAGCTGTGTTCAAAGGGTAATAGCCTGAATCGCACGCGCGATATCCGGCGAATTGTTTAACGCACGAATTTCCTGAAACAGCGCGGTTGCCTCTGAATATTCTTTTCGCAGATACCCTAACCACTGCTTAATCCGCGCTACATGATACAGCCCGGTGTCCCCCTGCTTTTCAAGACGGGTATATTTTTGCAACAGCATCACGACATCAGGCCACGGCATACGCGGCTCGTTGTATTTCACCACGCGACTCAGGTTTGGAATATTTAATGCGCCACGTCCGATCATCACCGCATCGCATCCGCTGATGGCCATACAATCCTGGGCGCTCTGCCAGTCCCAGATTTCGCCATTCGCGATAACCGGAATAGTCAGTCGCTGGCGGATCTCGCCAATCGCCTGCCAGTTGATATGTTCTGCCTTATAGCCCTGTTCCTTGGTTCGACCATGTACCGCCAGTTCGCTGGCGCCAGCCTGCTGCACGGCATCGGCAATTTCAAACTGCCGATCGCTGTTATCCCAACCCAGACGCACTTTCACCGTCACCGGGAGATGAGCCGGGACCGCCTCGCGCATAGCTTTTGCGCCCCGGTAGATAAGCTCAGGCTCTTTCAGTAACGTTGCGCCACCGCCGCTGCCGTTCACCAGCTTCGACGGACAACCACAGTTCAGATCGACACCGTACGATCCCAGTTCTACCGCACGCGCCGCATTCTCCGCCAGCCACTGCGGGTACTGCCCCAACAGCTGAATGCGAACCAACGTGCCGGATGGCGTCCGGCTGTTGTTATGCAGTTCCGGGCAGAGTCGATGAAATACTTTTGCCGGCAGGAGCTGATCCACCACGCGCACAAACTCGGTGATGCACAGATCGTAATCATTCACTTCAGTCAGCAACTCGCGCACCAGTGAGTCGAGCACGCCTTCCATCGGCGCCAGTAAAACACGCATATCGTCACCCGCAAAAAAAGAGGCGCTATGGTAGCGCCTCCGTTCGGGAGATTAAAGAGGCTCAGCGTGGCAGCAGGCAGTTATCTTCTTTCCAGCCGTATAACCACTCCATACCGCGATAAAATTCCGCCTGCGACTTGTCTTTCCACAACAGATTACGCACCTGACGCTCGACGCTTGCGGCATGATAGACGCGTCCCATTTCGCGCGTTGACCAGACGATGCGTGCGGTACGCGGAATACGCACCGACTCATACAGCGCAAAGGCATCAGCCGCATCGCCGTCACACTGCTGTAACGCTTTACCTAGCGTGACAGCATCTTCCAGCGCCATACAGGCTCCTTGCGCCATATATTGCGCCACCGGGTGCGCGGCATCTCCCACCAGCGTGATGCGGTCGGTTCCCCATTTCTCTACCGGCTCACGATCGGCGGTTGACCAGCGCCGCCATGACGTCGGTTTATCCAGCATCTGACGAGGGCGTGGATGAATACCCGCAAAATAGGAGAGCACTTCCTCTTTGCTACCATCCTTCACCCCCCACTCTTCCTGCTGACGACTGTGGAAGGTCACCACCAGGTTGTACTGTTTGCCGCCGCGCAGTGGGTAGTGCACCAGATGACAATGCGGTCCGGCCCACAATACCGGCGCGTTAATGCGCAAATCTTCCGGCATATCATCGCAATCAATCACGGCGCGATAGACCACGTGCCCGGTAACCCGCGGAGCATCGCCAATCAGAGACTGACGAACAACCGATTTTACACCGTCACAGCCCACCAGAATATCCGCCGTCCAGCTGTTGCCGTGCTCGTCAAATACCGTCACGTCATTCTCTGTCTGGCGAATATCAACCACGTTAGTTGAAGTGCGATACTCAACGTTAGGATGCACCAGTGCCGCTTCCCAAACGCTGGCGTGAATATCAACCCGATGGATAACCGCATAAGGACCGCCAAAGTGATCGCGGAACGCCTGCCCGGTTTCAATGCGTACCACCTCTTTCGCATTTACCGCATCCATCATCGTGATGTGGTCGGTAAAAACGGCGCGTTGACGGGCAACTTCCCCCACGCCAAGGCTGTCCAGAGCAGAGAATGCATTCGGCCCGAGCTGAATACCCGCGCCAATTTCACCAATCTCGTGCGCTTTCTCCAGCAACATCACTTTAATGCCCTGACGGGCTAGCGATAGCGCGGTCGCCGCGCCGCCAATCCCGCCACCCACGATAATTGCGCGTGTCACTTTAGCCATTGTCGTTCTCCTTATCAGGCTGGAATTTTGTCTTGTTGATTCTCGGGCGCGGCGGCGATAAACGCCGGAAGCTGGGTACAGGCATCATATACCGCCTTACAGCGTGGATATCCGCTCAGATCGCAACCCATCCGCAACGCGTTTGCCCACTGCGGGATCAGACAGCAATCCGCCAGCGTCGGTGCGTCCCCCACGCAAAACGTCCCCGAGTGACTCTGGCGCAACATCTGTTCCACCGCGCTTAACCCTTGCTGGATCCAGTGGGCATACCAGCGTTTTTTATCTTCTTCACTGACCTTTAGCTCTTCGCTCAGGTAGCGCAGCACCCGTAGATTGTTTACAGGGTGAATATCGCAGGCGATGGCATAAACGATTTCCAGCACCTTACTACGCGCCGGGAAATCGGCGGGCAGCAGCGGCGACTGCGGAAAGTGGCCATCCAGCCAGTCGGTTATCGCCAGAGACTGCCCGAGTGATTCTCCGTCATCGGTCACCAGCGTCGGCACCAGTCCCACCGCATTCATTCGCCGGTAGGCCAGTTCGTTCTGCTGACCAATGCGAATATTGACGCCCACCGTTTGGTAATCGAGCCCCTTCAGCGCCAGCGCAATGCGTACACGATATGACGCGGAGCTATTAAAGAAACTGTACAGCTTCATTATCCACCTCAGACAATCTTCACGGCGATGGGGGTTAAACCGTCTACGTTTCCGGTGATCACATCCCCTTTCACTACCGCCCCTACGCCTTCGGGTGTACCGGTGTAGATCAGATCGCCTGGCTGCAGTTCGAAAAAGCCTGACAGATAGCTGATGGTTTCATTCACAGACCAGATGAGGTGGCGAATATCGCTACGCTGGTGATCGTCGCCGTTGACCTGCAACCAGATTGGCGCATGGTTAACATCCACACTTTCGCTGGCTTTATGCAACGGCGCGATGGGCGCGGAGAGATCAAACGCTTTGCCGATTTCCCACGGACGCCCCATCTGACGCATCTCCATCTGCCGGTCACGGCGGGTCATATCCAGACCGGTGGCATAGCCCCAGATATATTCGTGCGCTTTTTCCAGCGGAATATCGCTGCCCTTTTTACCAATCGCCACCACCAGCTCTATCTCATAGTGATAGTTATCGGTCTGCGATGGGTACGGCAGTTCAAGGATCTGACCAGCTGCCACCGGGACTATCGCATCAGCAGGTTTACAGAAGAAGAACGGGGGTTCGCGATCCGGATCAAAGCCCATTTCACGCGCATGAGCGGCATAGTTACGGCCCACACAATAAACGCGGCGTACGGGAAATTGTTCATCACTACCAACCACCGGAACGGTAACAGGCGCTTGTGGTTCGAATACATATTGCGTCATTTTCTCTCTCCCAAATTAATAGCGTGCTTCACGGAACAGCCCCAGCGCTTCCTGAACCGGTCTGTCCGAAAAACTGAATAAGACGGTATCTTCGTGGGTCTGGAACGACACGCCGTGCCAGGTCGGCACCACAAAAATATCTTTTGGCGAAAAGTTGAAGGTCTCGTTACCGATGGTGACCTGCCCACTTCCTTCCACCACGTGATAGATAGTGCTGTCAGTGGTACGCGCCATTCGTGAGGAAAAGCCCTGCGGCAACAGTTGCAGGAAGGTTCCCATCGAAGGCATGGGACAACCGCCGGTTACCGGGTTGACGTAACGCATCTTGTAACCGTCCCACTCATCGGCGTCGCCCATACGGGTCAGGTCATGTAGCGCTTCACGGCTGCGATCGTAGCGATAGTTAAAAATCGGCGATGAGTTACCCTTCTGATGGCGCAGCGGCAGCATATTGGCCGCGTAGCGCGGTAAGTAATCCCCTTCCTGGCGCGTGACCGGCTGCTGATCTTCCGGGTAGTCTTCCGCAAAGCCGCAGCCCAGCAGGTTCACCAGCGGCAAATCCAGACCGTCCAGCCACACCACCGGTTCACTGCCCGGGTTGCCGTGATCGTGCCAGCGCCACTGCGGCGTCAGAATAAAATCGCCTTCGTGCATCTGGGTGCGCTCGCCATCCACGGCGGTAAATGCCCCTTTCCCTTCGACAATAAAGCGCAGCGCAGACTGGTTGTGGCGGTGACTCGGCGCAACCTCGCCCGGCATAATTAACTGCAATCCTGCGTACAGCGTTGGGGTGATTGAAGACTGTCCGCGCAACATTGGGTTTTCCAGCACCAGCACGCGGCGAATCGCCTCTTTCGCGCCAATCAGATCGCCACTTTCTAACAGCAGAGGGCGGATCTCCTGATAGTTCCAGTACGCAGGCGCGCAATGTGCGTTCGGGGTTGGCGGCACCAGGCGGTGCAGCGACTCCCACAGAGGGGTCAGATTCTGCCCGGAAATATGCTGGTAAAACTGCTGACGGCTGTTCTTAACATCCTGATTCAGTTCAGACATAGGGATTCTCCTTATTCATTCACAATACCTGCGCGAGGCAGAGTATTTGAGGCAGAGGCCGACTGGCGGATAACAACCGTCAGCAGCGTAAGCATCACCGCGCTGATGGCCGCCGGGACGGCAATAATGAAAAACAGGTTATCGAATGAGAAATTCATCGCCATCATCACGCCGCCAGAAAGCGAGCCGACAATCGCGCCGCAGCGCCCCACCGCATTAGACCAGCTGACGCCCGTCGCCCGGCTTTGTGTCGGATATAGCGTGGCGGTTAACGCATTTAGACCAACCTGAGAACCGCTGATACCAATGCCGGTGCCAAAAATAGCCAGAGCCATCAACCACAGACCGTTCTCGCTCAGGCCAATCATGACGATGCACACTGCGCCCAGTGCATAACTCACGGCCAGCACGCGGAAAGGATTGTATTTATCCATCAGCACGCCCAGCGCCAGCGCCCCCAGCGTTCCTCCAATCTGGAAGGCGGCAGTTACCCATGAGGCATGCTGCAGATCAATTCCACGATGGTTTAACAGCGTTGGCATCCAACTGGAAAGCAAATAAATAATCAGCAAGCTCATAAAGAACACTACCCATAGCATCAGGGTAATGGGCAGCTGTCGCCCGACGAACAGCTGGCGAATGCTTCCTTTAGCAATCGCGGTGCCCTCGTTGAGATAAAAATGGGTAGTGTCATAACGTTCCCGGGTGATGGCGCTAACGGTTCTGGCAATCACGTTCTGCGGCAGTTGACGACGAACCTGCCAGCGCGGGGATTCCGGTAGCGCAAACAGCAGAGCCACAAACAGCATGAGTGGTAGAACGCCTCCCAGCACCAGAATGCCGTGCCAGCCAATAACCGGCACCAGTTGCGCGCTCACAATTCCCCCCATCGCCGACCCCAGGGTAAATCCACAAAACATCATGGTCACCAGCGCGCCACGCCGCCGCGCTGGCAGGTACTCTGACGTCATGGTGATGGTATTTGGCATCGCGCCGCCCAGACCTAACCCGGTAAGAAAGCGCAAAATAACCAGCGTTTGTAGATCGGGAGAAAAAGCCGAAATCAGGCTCAGGGCGCCGAACAGCGCCACGCAGAGTTCAATCACCCGTTTGCGGCCAAAACGGTCAGACAATGGGCCGCAGAGCAATGCGCCAGCGGTTAGCCCCAACAGGCCTGCGCCAAACAACGGCGCCAGATCGCCGGCAGTCAGCTGCCAGTGAGTACGAATGTCGGGAGCGATAAAGCCAATAGCTGCGGTATCAAATCCGTCGAGCATGACGACCAGAAAACAGCAAATGATAACGCGCCACTGGGTCTTACCGACGGGAGCGGAATCGATCAGTGCTTGTAGATCACGTTGATGAGTCATAGTGAATGCCTCAGTGCAGGTAGAGTAGATGTCTGTTTTGTTTTAGGTATGTTGCGACTTTGTATGTTTGGAGATGAAATGTACAATGGCTTTTCATGCAGAGGCATAACCTGGAGGTTATAGCAAATGGCAAATTGGGCGCAGAAACTTAAGTTGCAACACCTGCAAACGCTTATCGCGCTGGGCGAACAGGGAAATCTGACTCACGTCGCACGGATGATGAATATCACCCAGCCAGCGTTGTCAAAATGGTTATCACAGCTCGAAGATGAGATTGGCATCACCCTCTTTGAACGTCATAGCAAAGGCTTGCGTCCTTCCGAAGGCGGCAAACTGCTACTGCAGCATGCCCAACGCCTGCTCAATGATATGGAACGTTCGCAATATGAAATCGCCCGTTTTAAGCAAGGCGGCCTGGTGGGAAGTCTGAAGATTGGCTGCTCACCCGTGGCGACCGACTGCGTTTCACTGGCAATACTGGGTTTGCTCAAAGAGTTGCCAACCCTGAACCTTAATATCGAAGAGAAAGTGATGACCCCGCTGCTGCACGATCTGCTCGCGGGTTCGGTGGATGTCGTCGTCGGTCGCGTCGGTGGCCGGGCGCTTCAGTTGCCACTCAATTACCAGGTACTGTATACCGAGCCGGTCTGTTTCGTCGCCCGTCCCGATCATCCCTTGGCAAAATATCCCTTGCTCACCTGGCACGATCTGGCGAACTGGCGCTGGATTGTCTGGCCGACAGGAACCCCTATCCGGATAAGCATTGATAACGCGCTGGTTGATAACGGCGTCATGTTGCCGGAAAACATCATTGAATCGGCGTCGATCAACGTCAGTACCAACCTGCTGCAAAGTAGCGATATGATCTCTATTCTTTCTTTGCGTCTGGCACAACGGTATGCCGCCCAGGGACAGCTGGCTATTCTGAATCTGCCGAAGATTGAACAAAAAGGCAGCGTCGGCGTATTCTGGCGCAACAACGAAACACCTACTACCGCCCTGAATCGTTTTTTGTATTATCTGGCACAGGCTTAGCGCGGAGAGTTAGGGCCATCGCCCGATGTTCCAGATATCTATTTCCTCTATGCTTAGAATTCATGATGTGATCGGTAGCACGTTTTTAAGTTTAATTGTATGATGAATCAGTCTCGTCAAGGGTTTCAACTATGAGCAAAGCACTGAACGTTATCTGGCAATATTTGCGCGCATTCGTCCTGATTTATGCCTGCCTCTACGCAGGTATTTTTCTTGCGTCGCTACTTCCTATCACCATTCCGGGCAGCATTATCGGCATGCTGATTCTGTTTGTCTTACTGGCTTTGCAGGTGTTACCGGCAAAATGGGTTAACCCTGGCTGCTACGTGCTGATTCGTTATATGGCCCTGCTGTTTGTCCCGATTGGCGTGGGGATCATGCAGTACTTTGACCTGCTCCGCGCACAATTTGGTCCGGTAGTGGTGTCCTGTACCATCAGTACGCTGGTCGTTTTCCTGGTGGTGAGCTGGAGCTCGCACATTGTGCACGGTGAACGCAAAATCGTTGGGCAAAAAGGGTCTAAAGAATGATGTCGTATATCTGGTGGTCGTTACCTCTTACGCTGGCGGTATTTTTTGGCGCACGTAAGCTGGCTGCACGATTTAAAATGCCGCTATTGAACCCGCTGCTGGTTGCCATGGTGGTGATTATTCCCATTCTGCTGCTGACCGGCATTCCCTACGATCACTATTTCAAAGGCAGCGAAGTACTGAACGATTTACTGCAACCTGCCGTGGTCGCGCTGGCCTATCCGTTATACGAACAGCTGCACCAAATTCGCGCCCGCTGGAAATCAATCATTGCTATCTGTTTTGCCGGGAGCGTTGTGGCAATGGTAACAGGTACAACAATCGCTTTGTTGATGGGCGCATCACCGCAAATTGCCGCGTCTATCATGCCAAAATCGGTTACCACGCCTATCGCTATGGCCGTGGGAGGCAGTATTGGCGGCATTCCGGCTATCAGCGCCGTATGCGTTATTTTTGTCGGTATCCTTGGGGCAGTATTTGGTCATACGTTGCTTAATGCGATGCATATTCGCACCAAGGCCGCTCGGGGGCTGGCAATGGGCACCGCGTCGCACGCCCTGGGTACCGCACGCTGTGCAGAACTGGACTACCAGGAAGGCGCGTTTAGCTCTCTTGCGCTGGTTATTTGCGGCATTATCACCTCGTTGGTTGCCCCATTCCTGTTCCCGATTATTCTGGCGGTGGTGGGTTAACCTTCATTTTTTAGTTATTTATTTGCGATGCGTTGCACATTTTTCATTTAAGTTTCATAAGTTGCATACGTAATGGGATTTAGATCACATATAAAGCCATAACGGGCCCGTAAACTACGATTCCATTACATTGTTATGAGGCATCGCCATGCATCCACGTTTTCAAACTGCTTTTGCCCAACTCGCGGATAACTTGCAATCAGCCCTGGCCCCTGTTCTGGCGGATGCGCATTTCCCCGCCATGCTGACTGCTGAGCAGGTCTCTTTGCTGAAACGCGAATCGGGACTGGACGAAGACGCGCTGGCATTCGCTCTGCTGCCGCTGGCTGCGGCCTGCGCGCGTACTCCACTGTCCAATTTCAACGTTGGGGCTATTTCTCGCGGCATCAGCGGCAACTGGTACTTCGGTGGGAACATGGAGTTCCTGGGCGCGACCATGCAGCAAACTGTTCATGCCGAGCAAAGCGCTATCAGCCACGCCTGGCTGCGCGGTGAAAAAGGGCTCGCCGCCATCACCGTCAACTACACGCCGTGCGGCCACTGTCGCCAGTTTATGAACGAACTAAACAGCGGACTGGATTTACGTATTCATCTGCCGGGACGTGCGCCACACGTGCTGCGCGATTATCTGCCAGATGCCTTCGGCCCGAAAGATCTGGAGATTAAAACGCTGCTGATGGACGATCAGGATCACGGCTTCGCACTGCAGGGCGATGCGTTGACCCAGGCAGCAATCACCGCTGCCAACAGATGTCATATGCCGTACAGCAAATCCCCAAGCGGCGTGGCGCTGGAGTGTAAAGATGGTCGTATTTTTAGCGGCAGCTATGCTGAAAATGCTGCTTTTAACCCAACCCTGCCACCACTGCAAGGCGCGTTGAACCTGTTGAATCTGAACGGTTATGATTATCCAGATATCCAACGCGCCGTGCTGGCTGAAAAAGCCGATGCGCCGTTAATTCAGTGGGATGCGACATCTGCTACGCTGAAAGCACTGGGTTGCGACAATATAGAGCGCGTGCTACTCGACTAAGTCGTGTTGCCCGATGGCGTAACGCCATCGGGCAACAGTGACTAAAATCCCCTCAATCAGATTGCTGTTTCTTGCGCTACGTCTTCGGGTAAAGTAGCCTGATTGAAATTCCATCCAAATAACGAGTTTTCTGCATGTTAAAGCGCGTGTTTTACAGCCTGTTAGTCCTGCTGGGCTTGCTGCTTTTGACTGTGCTTGGACTCGATCGGTGGATGAGCTGGAAGACTGCTCCCTACATTTACGACGAACTGCAGGATTTACCCTACCGCCAGGTAGGTGTGGTTCTGGGCACGGCGAAGTATTACCGCACCGGCGTCATCAATCAGTATTACCGCTACCGCATTCAGGGCGCATTGAACGCCTATAACAGCGGGAAGGTAAACTATCTGCTGTTAAGCGGCGACAACGCGCAGCAAAGCTACAACGAACCCATGACGATGCGTAAAGATCTGATTGCCGCAGGCGTCGATCCCGCTGACATCGTGCTTGATTACGCCGGGTTCCGAACGCTCGACTCCATCGTGCGCACCCGTAAGGTGTTCGATACCAACGATTTCATCATTATTACCCAGCGATTCCACTGTGAACGTGCCTTGTTTATTGCGCTCCATATGGGTATCCAGGCCCAGTGCTACGCCGTACCTTCGCCAAAAGATATGCTCACCGTGCGGGTACGTGAATTTGGTGCCCGTTTTGGTGCACTTGCCGATCTCTACATTTTTAAACGTGAACCCCGCTTTTTAGGCCCACTGGTCCCTATCCCTACCATGCATCAGGTACCGGACGATGCACAGGGATATCCGGCAGTCACGCCTGAACAACTGCTCGAATTACAAAAGAAACAAGGAAAATAAGCATGGATGTACAAACCCTTTTCGTCGTGTTGGCCTTTCTGCTCATTCCCGTGTTTTGTTTTCGTGAAGCCTGGAAAGGCTGGCGCTCGGGAGCCGTAGATAAAATTAAAAAGAATGCGCGCGAACCGGTTTTCGCTTATCGCAATCAAGAGCCGCTGCAATTTTGGTCTTACGTACTGGTTTATGCTGGATGCGGGTGCTTATCATTCGGTATGGTTATTTACTTAGTTTTTTATCGATAACGCATTTGCCTTTATACTAGCGTTTGAGAATAGCTAATATTTTGATAATAGTTACCATTTCAAGATAAGGGATTAATGCTGCCCGTCAGCATTTCCCTCAAACTCTCTTCTATTTGTGAATCCTTTCACAGAATACTCTTCCTGCAGTGCTTAGCCTTAAGAATAGCCTTTCACTTTTTATATTTTGTTATTAACGGTTTGCCTTAATTTACTCAAGCATTAAGGAAGAAAATATGCCACAACAAAATTATCTGGATGAGCTCACGCCTGCTTTTACCCCATTATTAGCAATAAAAGAGGCTTCCCGCTGTTTATTATGTCACGATGCCCCCTGTAGTCAGGATTGCCCGGCGCAAACCGACCCGGGGAAATTTATTCGCTCCATTTATTTCCGTAATTTTAAAGGCGCAGCCGAAACTATCCGCGAAAATAATGCGCTCGGTGCGGTGTGTGCTCGAGTTTGCCCAACCGAAAAATTATGCCAGCGCGGGTGTACGCGTTCAGGAATTGATAAACCTATTGATATTGCGCGTCTGCAGCGCTTTATAACCGATTTTGAACAGCAGACCGCGATGAAAATATATCAGCCAGCAACAAAAACGCTGGGCAAGGTCGCCATTATCGGTGCAGGTCCGGCAGGATTACAGGCCAGCGTAACGCTGAGCAATCTTGGTTATGACGTAACCATCTTCGAAAAACAGGCTCAGCCAGGCGGCTGGTTGCGCTATGGCATCCCAGAGTTTCGTTTGCCGCATTCGGTTTTGGATCATGAAATTGCCCGTATCGTTGAAATGGGCGTGACCATCAAGTGCAATTGTGAAGTCGGCAATGCCCTTTCCGTTGAGCAACTCAAAGCAGAATATCGCGCCGTACTGGTTACCTCAGGTATGTCTTACGGCTCAACATTGCCTCTTTTTGAGAAAGCGAATCACGTTGAAATTGCCGTCGATTTTCTGCAAAGAGCCCGGCAATCAAGCGGAGATATTACCGTCGCCAAAAGTGCATTGATCATCGGCGGTGGCGACGTGGCGATGGATGTCGCCAGTACGTTGAAACTGCTGGGCTGCCCGTCAGTCACCTGTGTCGCGCGTGAAGAACTGGCTGATTTTCCGGCCAGCGATAAAGAATTCAGCAGCACCCAGGCATTAGGCGTGTCGATTATTGACGGTTTCACGCCCGTGGCGGTAAGCGGAAATCAAGTTACCTTTAAGCACGTACGCCTGCCAGGCGAACTCATGCTAGAAGCCGAGCACATTATTCTTGCCGTCGGTCAACACGCTCAGCTTGATAATTTCGCCACGTTAAAGCCACAGCGCAATCTAATCAATACGCAAAACTACCAAACTGCTGATCCGGTTCTGTTTGCTGCAGGCGATATTGTTGAAGGCGATAAAACGGTCGTTTACGCCGTGAAAACCGGAAAAGAAGCCGCTCAGGCCATTCATCACTATTTAGAGGGAGCTTGCTCATGTTAACGAAAGATCTTTCTATTACCTTTTGCGGCGTCAAATTTCCCAACCCGTTCTGCCTCTCTTCCTCCCCGGTGGGCAACTGTTATGAAATGTGCGCCAAAGCCTATGATAGCGGTTGGGGCGGCATTGTTTTTAAAACGATCGGGTTCTTTATTGCGAATGAAGTCTCCCCACGCTTTGACCATCTAACCAAAGAAGATACCGGCTTTATTGGCTTCAAAAACATGGAGCAAATTGCCGAGCATCCGCTGGAGGAGAATCTGGCTGCTATTCGGCGACTGAAACAAGACTACCCGGATAAGGTCCTGATTGCGTCGATCATGGGGGAAAATGAGCAGCAATGGCAGGAACTGGCCCGCCTGGTTGAAGAAGCGGGTGCAGATATGATCGAGTGTAACTTCTCCTGCCCGCAAATGACCTCGCATGCTATGGGCAGCGATGTAGGACAAAGCCCTGAGTTGGTTGAAAAATACTGTCGGGCGGTTAAACGCGGTTCGCCCCTGCCAATGCTGGCTAAAATGACACCAAATATTGGTGATATGTGTGAGGTGGCGCTGGCGGCAAAACGCGGAGGAGCCGACGGCATCGCGACCATCAATACGGTTAAATCCATCACTAATATCGACCTGAACAGGAAAATCGGGATGCCGGTCGTCAACGGTAAATCCAGTATTTCCGGCTACTCCGGCAAGGCAGTTAAACCTATTGCTTTGAGATTTATCCAACAACTACGCATGCACCCTGAACTGCGGGATTTTCCGATTAGCGGCATTGGAGGAATTGAGACCTGGGAAGATGCCGCCGAGTTTTTACTGTTAGGCGCTGCCACGCTGCAGGTGACCACCGGGATCATGCAGTATGGATATCGGATTGTGGAGGACATGATCAGCGGGCTGTCACATTACCTCGCCGATCAAGGGTTTGACTCACTGGAGGAGATGGTGGGTCTGGCCAATGCCAATATCATCCCCGCCGAGGAGCTTGACCGTAGCTACATTGTCTATCCGAACATCCATCTTGATAAATGCATCGGCTGTGGTCGTTGCTACATCTCCTGCTATGACGGCGGGCATCAGGCGATGGAATGGAATGAGGAAACCCGTACACCGCACTGCAATACAGAAAAATGTGTGGGATGTTTATTGTGCGGTCACGTTTGCCCGGTAGCCTGTATTGATCTGGGCGAGGTGAAATTTAAACCCGGAGAGGAAGAACATGCGTTAACGTTGTAACGCAGATAAAAAAGCCCGGTGCAGGTTGCGCTGCACCGGGCTTTTTACGTTGTACGATTACTTCTTACGCGCGTACTTCAGTGAGTCCAGCGCGACCGCGAAGATGATAATGCCGCCCTTGATAATATACTGCCAGTAAGGGTTTACGCCGATGTAGGTCAGACCGTAGTTGATGACGGTGAAGATAATCACACCGGTCACCACGCCAAACACGGTACCTACCCCGCCGCTGAACGACACGCCACCAACCACGCACGCCGCAATCGCATCCAGCTCATACATAAAGCCGAGGTTGTTGGTCGCCGAGCCGATACGCCCGGCTTCCAGCAAACCACCGAAGGCATAGAACACGCCAGACAACGCATAGATAATCAACAGGTTCAGCGCAACGTTTACCCCAGACACTTTCGCTGCTTCCGGGTTTCCGCCGATGGCGAAAATGTTTTTACCGAAGCGGGTCTTGTTCCACAGCACCCACACAAAGGCCACGGCAATCAGCGCGTAGAAGGTGATGTAGGAGAGTCGGAAACTGCCCAGTGCAATAAAGCCCTGTGCAAAGGTTGAAAATCCGCTGTCAAAGCCAGAGATTGGCGATGCGCCGACGAAGTCGTAGTACAGGGAGTTGATCCCGTAAACGATAATCATCGTACCCAGGGTGGTGATAAACGGCGTCACGTTCAGGTAAGCAATGATAATACCGTTCACCAGACCGATAATGGCACCAATCACGCAGACAATCAGCACCACTACAATGATCGGCATCGTCGCCATTTCCGGGAACACCTTGTTGGCATTCTCCATCGACTGCAACAAAGTCGCTGCCACCACTGCCGCCAGGCCAACCTGACGCCCCGCCGACAGGTCGGTCCCTTGGGTAACAATCAGTCCAGCCACACCCAATGCGATAATAATACGCACCGAGGATTGCGTGAGAATATTACTCAGGTTCAGTAAGCTTAAGAAAGTGGGATCCTGGAAAATAATAATCGCCAGCAAAACCAAAAGAACAACGTAAATTCCGCCTTCTTTCAGGTAAGTAAGAAAACTTTTCTTATTTAACGCACTCATGAGGAGCCCCTAATCTTAAAGGTGCAAAGACGCAAGACGGAGGATTTCGTTTTGCGTTGTTGTTTTAGTGTCAACAATTCCGGCAACGAGACCATTGCTCATCACCAGAATACGATCGGTAATACCCAGCAGCTCCGGCATTTCAGAGGAAATAATAATAATCCCCTTATCCTTTTTCGCGAGTTCGGCAATTAACTGGTAAATTTCAAATTTCGCGCCAACATCGATTCCACGCGTCGGTTCATCCAGCATCAGAATTTCTGGCTGCGTTAATAACCAACGACCAATAACCACCTTTTGCTGATTACCGCCAGAAAGTGAACCAATTTGCGTACGATGGCCCGGTGTTTTCACCCTCATGGAGTCAATTACCCACTGGGTGTCACTCTTCATGCGGGAATTATCCAACAGCCCGACTTTGTTTTTGTAATTTTGGATATTAGAAATTAACGAGTTAAAACCAATGTCCAGATACGCATAAATACCGGTTGAGCGGCGCTCTTCCGTGACCAGCGCAAAACCATGGTTGATGGCTTCATTTGCACTGTGGTTATTAATCTTTTTGCCATGT
Organism: Citrobacter sp. Cf087; assembly: GCF_030334285.1. NCBI lineage: Bacteria > Pseudomonadati > Pseudomonadota > Gammaproteobacteria > Enterobacterales > Enterobacteriaceae > Citrobacter > Citrobacter sp. Cf087. The sequence continues at coordinate 438,615 of NZ_JAOWED010000031.1, read as the reverse complement.
AGCGTAATCGTACCCGATGATTTCTCACGAATACCAAAAAGCGTTTCAACAATATCCGTGCGTTTTGCGCCGACCAGACCGGCAATCCCGAGAATTTCCCCTTTGTGTAAATCAAACGAGATATCACGAATCGACGGCTGACGCAGCGAGGTCAGGTTACGCACTTGCAGAATGACTTCACCAGGTTTGTTTTCTTTATCCGGAAAACGTTGGTTCAGTGAACGCCCTACCATCATGGCGATGATCTTATCCATATCCAGCCCTTCCAGCGGCTGGGTCGCAATCCACTGGCCGTCGCGTAGAACGGTAATTTCATCACACAGCTGGAAAATTTCTTCCATTTTGTGAGAAATATAAACAATACCGCATCCACGCTCTTTCAGCTTACGGATGATAGTGAACAGATGATTAACTTCTTTCTCGGTTAACGATGAAGTTGGTTCATCCATGATGACGATTTTGGCGTCATAGGAGAACGCCTTCGCAATTTCAATCATCTGCATTTGTGAAACGGATAATGTGCCGACACGCGCACGCGGATCGATATCAATATCCAGTTCATCAAATATCGCTTTGGTATCGCGGTACATTTTTTCCTGATCGACAAACATGCCTTTGGTGGGATAGCGTCCCAGCCACATGTTGTCCATCACAGAGCGTTGTAATACCAGGTTTAATTCCTGGTGTACCATCGAAATACCATTCTCAAGCGCTTCCTTAGCAGAATGAAAATCGATTTCTTTACCCTGAAATAAAATACTGCCGGAATCTTTTTGATAGATGCCGAAAAGACATTTCAATAATGTTGATTTCCCCGCGCCATTCTCTCCCATTAAGGCGTGAATAGAATGCGGGCGGACTTTTAAATTGACATTATCAAGCGCCTTAACGCCGGGGAAGGACTTGTTGATGCCGGTCATTTCCAACAAGTATTCGCCTGACGACTGAGTATGTGTGCTGACCATAATTATACCTTGTTGGCCTTGCAGAGTGCGTTATTAAGGGCGCAATGAAATTGCGCCCACAGACGGAGTATTTACTTATTGGTGAACTCGGCCAGATTATCTTTATCGACACCTACGTACGGAACGCGAACAATCTTGTTCTCAATTTTCCAGTTAGTGCCATCTGCCGCACCTTTGCCATCAGCCAGGTTTTTCGCCAGATCAAAGGTGGCTTTCGCCTGGTTATTAGCATCGTTCAGCACGGTACCGGCCATAGCGCCAGATTTCACCAGCGCCAGTGCTTCTGGCAGGGCATCCACGCCAAATACCGGTACGCTGGTTTTATTGTGTGCCTTCAGCGCTTCAACTGCGCCCATTGCCATCGCATCGTTGTTGGCGATAACGACTTCGATTTTGTTCGCGTTCGGACCGGACATCCACGCATCCATCTTATCTTTCGCCTGAGCGGTATCCCACATTGCAGTATCTAACTGCAGTTGCTCAGTTTTAATGCCTTTGTCGTTCAGCTCTTTAATCACGTAAGTAGTACGTGCTTCAGCATCCGGGTGTCCCGGTTCGCCTTTCAGCAGAACAAACTGAATTTTGCCGTCTTTGTTCAGGTCCCAGTTCGGGTTAGCTGCCCAGTGTTTGGCAATCAAATCACCCTGAATAATACCGGACTCTTTAGAGTCAGTACCGACGTAATACGCTTTGTCATAGCTGTCCAGCGCCTTGCGAGAAGGTTCTTTGTTGAAGAACACGATCGGTACGTTCTGTCCGCGTGCTTTTTCAATGACCGTGCCTGCAGCTGCCGGGTCAACCAGGTTAATCGCCAGTGCTTTAACGCCTTTTGCCAGCAGCACGTCGATCTGATCGTTTTGTTTGGACTGGTCGTTCTGCGAGTCGTTCATCAGCAGTTGTACATCTGGCGCCGCTTTGGCATCTTTTTCAATAGCCTTACGTACCACTGACATAAAGTTATCGTCATACTTATAGATAGTCACACCAATACGGGTATCAGCAGCGTGCGCAGCCGCGCCGAATAACATGCTTGCCATTACAGCAGACAGGGTCAACACCTTCTTATTCATGGTATCTCCGGTTTTATTATGCAGGGTAGTACTTGAGATAAATGCTCGGCAGGCAGAACGTTACTGAAGTGTTACTGAACGCCGAAGCTCACTTTTAAAAATATTTCTTCCGTGTCTGGCAACGCTCCCAAAACAGGCTTTAATTATCGTTTAAGGCAGCTATACCTCGATGAAAGTGATTATTCACCGTTACATAGTAGTTACAGCGCAACAAACAGTGTCATCATAGCTATCGCATTGTTAATATACTGTGAATTTACTCACATATTGAAAGCGGTTACATCGCGCTGCGTTATAAGTTAGTGATCGGTGCCGCATTCTGCCGCAGCGCCACTGAATGGCGACGTACCAGCGTCGGCATAAAGCAATGCGTCGCCTGCGGATCCAACGTGCCAGCCGCGCCCTGTAGTGCAAGCTCCGTCGCCATTTTTGCCATAGAGGCAATGGGATAGCGCACGGTGGTTAACTGCGGATCGGTGTAACGCGCGATGGGAATATCATCGAAGCCAATGATTGAAAGGTGTAATGGAATAGCGATACCGTTATCTTTTAGCGCGGTCAGCGCGCCAGCGGCCATATTGTCGTTATAAGCGAAGACTGCCGTCAGTTGTAAATTGCGCCCCAGCAGTTCCACCATCGCAGACTCTCCGCCCTGCATATCGGGCGAACCGGTGCCGACCCAGCTTTCTGCCGCAACAATCCCCTGCTCTTTCAGAGCAGTTAACCACCCTTCTTTGCGCATGGTGTCATCTTCAATGCGATGGCTTGATGCCAGATAACCGATGCGTTGATGACCATTATTCAGCAACATACGGGTCGCCATTTTAGCGCCGCTGATGTTATCCAGGCAGACGCAACGGTGGGCGTAACCCGGTACCAGGCGATTGATCAGCACCATGCCGGGGATTTGATCCATAAACTCGGCCAGTTCCCGATCGCTCAGTGCTTTAGAGTGTACAATCAATGCGTTACAGCGTTGGCGAATCAACACCTCAATGGCATGACGTTCTTTTTCCGCCTCATGGTAGCTGTTGCCAATCAGGACATACTTCTGATGCTGCTGGGCAACCATATCCACGGCTTTTACCAGCGCGCCAAAAAACGCATCTGATACATCCATGACGACAACACCAATCGTATCGCTTACCTGCGTCGCCAGCGCTTGTGCGTTGGCATTAGGTCGATAGCCAAGCTGAGTGACTGCTTTCATTACCGCTTCACGCGTATCGGGACTCACCAGCGCACTGTTGTTCAGTACGCGGGAAACGGTCGCTACAGAAACGCCAGACTGCCGTGCCACATCACGAATGGTTACCATATTCACTGCCCTGTTTTAGATTGCGGCTGCCCGCAGACACCCCAGGCTGGGTATTTTGTCAGCACAATGAAACGGACTGCGTGAGTGATGTCACAGGAATGAAAGCGCTTACATCCATTTTGTTAATGAATGTGATCCAGATCGTTATCTGGATGTTCGCGGTAATGATGTCCCTGCAGCACGCAGGGTTAATTGACGCCACAGCCATTCCACCGGGCCCTGGCGGCAATAACGTAGCCATATCACGGAGAAAAGTAAGTTAATGACCCAGACCGGGATGACGAAATACAGCAGCTCCAGCCGGTCGAATTTCATAAATAAGCCGAATTGATAGAACAGCGTGGTACAGATTAAGGTTTGTAACAGATAGTTGGTTAACGCCATGCGTCCCACACAGGCGACGGCAATGACCCATTTTAAACGGCTAAGCTGCGGCCAGAAACCGTACATCAGCGCGGCGTAACCAATGGTCTGCATCGGCGCTCCCAGCTCTCGCGGGGCTTGTAACAGGAAAGCACACCAGCGGTAGGCCCAGTCCAGATTCCACTGAGCGATGATAGCAGGCAGGTTGATCGCCATCCCAATAATGACCAGCAGCACGCCGGTACGTCGATAGTGTTGCAAACTGTACTGCCCTTTTAGCCAACCGCTGCGCATTAATGCCGCGCCGAGCAGCATCATCCCCGCCAGTTGCCAGCCGTACTGAGCACCCAACGCCAGCAAGCTATTGGACATCATATCCACGCGATTGCTGATTGCTTCCATTCCGCCGTTCACTTTCCAGTATTTTTCATACAGCAACGCTGAAGCATCCGGCGTCCAGGCGCGGCTGGTTTCGCTCCCGGAGATCACACCCAACAGCAGCAGTACGCCAACGCCCACCAGATACAGCAGCACACCAGTGTTAAATAAGCTTTTTACCGACGGCGCATCCCGGATCAGCCGCCAGCAAATCAGGCCGATCAAGCCATATGCCAGCAGGATATCGCCATCCCAGAAGAGTAAACCGTGAATAAAACCCAATAACACCAGCAGCGTAAGCCGTGACTGGATCCAGCGTTTACCGCGTGGGAGCAGCATTTGCAAACCGGCACCGAACAGCAGCGCAAACAGCGTGAGGAATTTTACCTGCGCAAAGAGATCGAGCAGCGCCCAGGTCCAGGCGTCGGATAAGGTAATGTCGCCATACCACGCAGGATTGAGGTATGCCGCCTTTGGCAAGCCAAAGGCGCTAATATTGAGAAGCAGGATACCAAGAATGGCGACGCCACGAATAAAATCCAGCGTGACATTACGCTCCATGGTTCCTGCCCTAATCAGTTGTGATGACGTACTGCGCGCAGAAATTCCTGACGCGTGTTCTGGCTGGACTTAAACAATCCACCAAGAGAAGTGGTGGTGGTCGCACTGGTCGCATCACGAATGCCGCGCGCTTTCACACAGTAATGCACCGCATCAATCGACACCGCCACATTATTCGTCCCGAGCAGCGTTTGCAGCGCGGTGAGAATTTGCTGGGTCAGGCGTTCCTGTACCTGTGGGCGCTGGGCGAAGAACTGCACAATGCGGTTAATCTTCGACAGACCAATAACCGAATCTTTCGGAATATACGCCACCGTCGCTTTGCCATCGATAGTGACAAAGTGGTGTTCGCAGGTGCTGGTCAGCGTAATATCGCGGACCGTGACCATCTCGTCCACCTTCATTTTATTTTCAATGACGGTGATTTTCGGGAAGTTGGCGTAATCGAGGCCGGAGAAAATCTCATCGACATACATTTTCGCAATGCGATGCGGAGTTTCCATCAGACTGTCATCGCTCAAATCGAGATTGAGCAATTGCATAATCTCGGTCATATGGCCAGAGATAAGACGTTTGCGTGTTTCGTTATCCATCTCTTGCACGGGCGGGCGCAGCGGGGTTTCGAGACCACGCGCAACCAGCGCTTCATGAACCAGTGCCGCTTCTTTACTGAGTGATGACATTTCTTCTTCTCCTGCAGGTGGGGCGCCTCTGCCCTGCATGGGGCAAAGTTTTTAGGCTGTATCACAGCCAGAACATTGTGCGTGAGGCGGCGCACATAATCCAGTATTCACCGCGATAATTATTGAAATTGGCACAGCCTTTCAGCTGTAGCAACTTCACTTTCTGTTCAGCCCGGTGACGTCGAGTGTTAATGTAAAGTTATATAGATGATGAAGTATGTTTGCTCAATGCGGAAGTGAAAGTTACTCACAGTGCAATGAATAATCTGTATTATGGTGAGTTCGCAAACACATACAGGTTCAACACAACAAGGAGCCACGCATGGAAATGCTTGAAGAGCACCGCTGTTTTGAAGGCTGGCAGCAACGCTGGCGTCACGACTCCACCACGTTAAATTGCGCCATGACCTTCAGTATTTTTCTTCCGCCACCCCGCGATAACGCCCCGCCTCCGGTGCTGTACTGGCTGTCGGGCCTGACCTGCAATGATGAAAACTTCACCACCAAAGCCGGCGCACAGCGCATCGCGGCTGAGCTCGGTATTGTTCTGGTGATGCCAGACACCAGCCCGCGCGGCGAGCAGGTTGCCAACGATGATGGTTACGATTTAGGCCAGGGCGCGGGATTTTACCTCAATGCCACTCAGCAGCCATGGGCAACGCATTTTCGCATGTATGACTATCTGCGTGATGAGCTTCCGGCACTGATTCATTCGCAGTTTAACGCCAGCGATCGCTGCGCCATCAGCGGACACTCCATGGGCGGTCACGGCGCATTGATTATGGCGCTGAAAAATCCCGGGAGATACACCAGCGTTTCAGCCTTTGCGCCGATCGTAAACCCTTGTCGCGTTCCGTGGGGCGAAAAGGCTTTTAGCGCTTATCTGGGTGAAGATAAAACACAATGGGCTGAGTGGGATAGCTGCGCGTTAATGCTGGCCAGTAAGCCCACAGACGCGATTCCGACGCTAATTGATCAAGGAGACAGCGATCAGTTTCTTGCCGATCAGTTGCAGCCCGCAGTGCTGGCCGAAATAGCCCGTCAGACCGCATGGCCAATGACGCTACGCATCCAGCCAGGTTACGACCACAGCTATTACTTTATTGCGTCATTTATTGAGGATCACCTGCGCTTTCATGCCCAGTATTTGCTGAAGTGATCACCAGTAAAGCGTATTTTCTATTGCCGCGCTGTAGCTCATCTCTTCTGACTGCGGCGCGGACGCTTTACGATTTAGATCGGCCGCCTGTTGGCGTACCTGTAATCGCCCCACGCTCTCACCGCCTTCATGACCTTCGTTAAAATTACGCACTTCAGACTCGAATAAGATTGCATCCAGGTGATGCAACTTATTCAGTGCACGCAACAGGGAGATAAGCGTGTCCAGATTGAGGCCGCCGCCTTTCTCAATGCGTTTAATGGTCGCAATGCCGACCTGTGCACAGTCAGCAAGTTGCTGCTGCGTTAGCGCCAGAGAAATCCGCGTTTCTCTGATGCGAGCGCATAATGACAAGATGATTTCATCATTATTCATGGTGTTATATTTCATGCCGCCCTCCCCGATTTTTGGGCTGAATTTTCCCAAGGCAGCCGTGATACGTCTCACGATACTTCGCGCTCATGTCTTTACCCGTTTCATACATGGCGGCAATCACCTCATCGAGCGAAACGCATGGCTCGCTGACACGGCTCATCGCCATCGTTGCGGCGTTAATCGCTTTTACGGACGAAATCGCGTTTCGTTCGACGCAGGGAATTTGTACCTGCCCGCCAACCGGATCGCAGGTCAGTCCGAGATGGTGCTCCATGGTGATTTCTGCGGCATTCAGCACCTGAGCAACTGACGCCCCCATCAGTTCCGCTAATCCGGCTGCGGCCATCGAACTGGCCACGCCGATCTCTCCCTGACACCCAACCTCAGAACCTAAAATAGACGCGTTTTGTTTGAACAGTAGCGCGATGGCGCCAGCGGTGAGGAAAAAGCGGATAACCGATGCGCTATCCAACTTACAGACAAACTTATCGTACCAACTGAGGACCGCAGGGATGATACCGCTCGCACCATTGGTCGGCGCGGTCACCACTCGCCCTCCAGCGGCGTTTTCCTCGCTGACGGCAATCGCAAACGCATTCACCCAGTTGAGGTTGGTGAGAAAGTCGTTAGCAGAGGGTTTCATTGCCAGTAATTTATAGAGCGAGCAGGCCCTGCGCGGCACCTGATACGAGCCTGGCAGTAGGCCTTCAGTATGCAGACCACGATGGACGGCCTGCTGCATTATCGCCCAAACGTACGCGAAATAGTCATGCAACGCCGCCTGGGAATGCACCTGTAATTCATTTTTCATCATTAATGCCGCAACGGATAGTCCATTACGCTGACACAGTTCCTGCAGCTGCGCGGCATTTTGAAACGCAAAAGGAAATGCGTTTTTTTGCGCGGCTCTCTCGGGCGCCGGCTCGCCGGGTTTGCGAACCTGGCCGGCGCCGGTTGAAAACCATGTTTCTTCATACAACGTAAAATAATCATCCCTGGCACGAAACGTCATCGCATAGGGATGGCCAGAATGCGGTTGTTGATTCGGCTTAATCGCGACCGTCACGGTAACTGAAGGAGAAAGCGTCAGGGTGCCGTCCTGTTCAGCACGTTTAATGAGATCCATCTGCTGGCGTAAATCAACATCATCCGGCTGATTGCCCAACAGCCCCAGATAAAGAGCGATATCAACGTTATGACACTTGCGGCTTAATGAGAGCGCGCCGTATAGCTCAACCTCGATTTCTCGCGTTAGCGGTAAGATCTCCTGTAGCTTTAATTGTGAAATGAAGTTAAACGCGGCACGCATTGGCCCTACTGTTCTTGAACTGGAAGGCCCAATGACGACTTTAAAAATATCAATACAACTTTCCATTTTAGACCCATCCCTGTTAGTCAAAATAGAATATACCGCCAGTAGCAACAGACCGTGACGTGTATATCAAAAATGATACCTTTCAGACTTTGTTTATTTATTGGTATAAAAAACAATACTATTTTATCTTTTTTTTAACATTCACATCTGTGATAAAGCAGGATTCAATCGTCACCCTCTACTATTACAATAACCTTAATTTACAGGAGTGACATAATGGCAATTATTTATTTTATTAGTGCAAAAGATCCTGAAAAACTTCAGGCATGGCTGCACAATACATTTCTAAATACCGAGACCAAACAATATCCGTGCGCACTGGAACAATTATCTATAGCCGCATTCAATAAACCGTATTTAAAATTATCAATACCCGATGAAATATTCACCGATGACATATACAAGAAACTAAGGGCTACATCGTTCACTCAGCAATTTGATTTTTTCCTAAAACCGCAAATCATCCCGACGAACGGGATCATCGCCTTTGACATGGACTCGACGTTTATCGAGGAAGAAGGTGTGGATGAGATCGCCCGCGCACTAGGCATCACCGATCGGATAACAGAACTGACGCAGCAAGCGATGGAAGGAAAACTGGATTTCAATAACAGTTTCACCCGGCGCATCGGAATGTTAAAAGGGACACACATCCATGTCATTAATGCCGTATGCGATCGGATGACGGCCTCTCCCGGCATCACCACCATTTTGCCATTCCTCAAGCAGAAAGGATTTAAAACAGCGATCATTTCCGGCGGACTGGATATTTTCACCCACCGCTTACAACAGAAATATCAGCTGGACTATATATTTTCAAATACCGTTGAAGTCAGTAATGGCATGCTGACAGATAATATTTCCGCGCCAATCATGAATGCAGAAAATAAGCAAAAAACATTGGCCATGATTGCCGACTCTCTGCAGATGCCTCAGCATAATATTATCGCCTGCGGTGATGGCGCCAACGATATTCCCATGCTCACGTATGCTGGCACTGGTATTGCCTGGCGAGCAAAACCCGCGGTCAGAAATTTAATTAACAATCAGATTAATTTTCACGGATTCGAGTCGCTTTTGTTCTTTATCGAAAATGGATTATAACCCCACAAGCACTGTCTGAAGGGAAGATCATATGAGCTTGAAATCATTTATATTCAGCCAGGCTGATAAGCCGGTTGTAAAAGAAAAAAAAGAGATTGACCATACTTACAAAAAATTCAGGATAGAGATTATTACCTCGGTTTTTATCTCTTACGCGGTCTTTTATTTAACACGTAAAAACTTCTCAGCCGCCATGCCGGCCATGCTGTCAGATACCACTCTGACCGCAGAAGATTTTGCCATCATGTCTTCACTGTTTTACATCCTGTATGGCTCAATGAAGTTTGTTGGCGGCATGCTGGTTGATAAAATCAATCCGAAAGCCATGACCGGCCCGGTGCTCATTGGCGTGGGGATCGTTAATATTCTGTTTGGTTTTTCCGACAGCGTTGCCGCGTTTTATGTGTTGTACAGCCTCAATGCTATCCTCCAGGGCACCAGTTTTCCACCAATGGCAAAGATCATGGCATCCTGGTTTTCCAAGAATGAACGCGGACGTTGGTGGGCGGTCGTTGAAGCGGCGCATAATATTGGCGGTAGTCTCGCCCCACTGCTGACAAGTTTCGCGATTGTCTGGAGCGGTAGCTGGAAAATGGGTTTTTATGTACCGGGCGCAATCTCCTTGCTGATGGGGATCGTAGCGCTCTTTACGATTAAAGACCGTCCCGGGACCTTAGGTTTGCCTAACGTTGGCGAATGGCGTAAGGATCCAACAGAGCTTGCCCAAGTGAAAGCCAGTCCGGTAAATCTCTCCTTTTGGCAGATTTTCGTCAAATATATCCTGATTAACCCATTAGTGTGGATTATTATCATTGGCGATATGTCCGTTTATATTGCCCGCACCATCCTCAATGACTGGCCGCAAATTTACTATTCTCAGGTGCATGGCTGGAGTCTGATTAAAGCCAACTCCATTATCTCGTGGTTTGAAGCCGGTGGACTTGCCGGAGGGCTACTGGCGGGTTACTTATCTGACTTTATGTTTAAAAGTAACCGCTGGATGACAGGCTTAATATTCGCATTAATGCTGTGCGTATGTATTACCTTAATCCCACTGGTTCAGGATACCTCATATACCATTACGGCCATTCTCTTCACCATAATGGGTTTCGCCCTGTATGGGCCGCATATGCTTTTTGCCGTAGGTTGTCTGGACGTCACTCACAAAGATGCGGCGGGATCGATAACTGGCTTCCGCGGATTGTTTAGCTATGTCGGCGCGGCGTTAGCGGGCGTACCGGTGATATTAGTGAAGAACAACTGGGAGTGGTCTGGAGTCTATCTCTATGCCGTGATCGCAATCCTGTTAACCACCTTGTCACTGGCCTTACTCGCCAAATTCCATCGACTATAAGCCAGCCATAACAGGACAGTGGCGCCATCGCCGCTGTCTTTCGGTTGGGTTCTTTCAGCGTCAAAAAGGTGTCCATCTTCTTCATCCCTCCATCATTCCTTCACTTTTTCTCCTTTTTTCTTCCTTCACTATCTTATTGATTAAAAAAGTATTTCACCCCAAATCAAATCAAACACAAATGATTTCTATTATCATTTGTGTTTACAAATATTCATACTTTTGTACAATCCTCCCGCTTCTTTACTGAAAAGAGTCCTTAAAAGACAAATACATACAATTGTCATGGCCTTTCACATGACGCGCAGTTTGATTCATTTAAATGGAATGATACAAATGACTATACCTCACGTTAAGGCTGTAGCTGCCGCAGTATGCGTCGCCAGTCTCCCATCACTCGGCTATGCCGCTGAACAAGATACCGTGGTAGTTACCGCTACCGGCTTTGAGCAGAAAATTCAGGATGCCCCGGCTTCGATATCTGTTATTACCAAGCAGCAGATTGAGGACAAAGCCTATCGCGATGTCACCGATGCGCTAAAAGATGTCCCTGGCGTCGTCGTCACCGGCGGGGGAAGCAGCAGCGATATCAGTATTCGCGGTATGGCTTCGCAATACACGCTCTTCCTGGTCAACGGTAAACGCATCAGCACCCGCGGCACACGTCCTAATAGCGACAACTCAGGTATTGAACAAGGTTGGCTGCCGCCGCTTGAATCCATCGAGCGTATCGAAGTCATCCGTGGCCCGATGTCATCCCTGTACGGCTCCGACGCGATGGGCGGTGTCATTAACGTCATCACCAAGAAAGTGTCGAATACCAAAGCCTGGACCGGTTCTCTGCACGGCGATGCCACTTTCCAGGAAGACAGAGACTCCGGCGATATTTACCAGACCAACGCCTATGCGTCTGGGCCACTGATTGACGGATTACTTGGCGCGAAGGTGACCGGGTTATTCTCCCATCGGGCGGAAGATAAAATCCTCAATGGCTACAATGAACAGCGTATGCGTAACGGGGGCTTAACCCTGAACTTTACGCCAGACGATAAAAACGATATCGATTTCGATTACGCACGTGAATTGCAGGATCGCGACAGTACCCCAGGCAAATCTATGGCTGAGGAAAACTGTCGTAACGGAAGCTGTAAGCCGAACAGCAAAAGCGAAAGCAAGTATGTGCACACGACGTATTCTTTAACCCATAGCGGTTATTACGATGACTTCAACTCCACCAGCTATGTCCAGCAGGAAGAGAGCGAAAACCCGGGTCGCCAGATGAAGTCCTACAACACGATTTTCAATAACCAGAACCAGGTATTCCTTGGAGCGCATACCCTGACGCTAGGCGGGCAATACCGTTATGAAAAACTGCGCGATAACGGCAACCAGCTGCAAGCGGCTGATGGGCTGAACAAACTGACCCGCTGGAGCTGGGCGTTGTTTGCTGAAGATGAATGGGCCGTTACCGATACCTTTACGCTGACCGGCGGTCTGCGTATGGATAAGGATGAAAACTACGGTGACAACTGGACGCCACGCGGCTATGGCGTATGGCATCTGAGCGATCAATGGACCTTAAAAGGCGGCGTTTCGGCGGGCTATCGCGCCCCGGATCTGCGCCAGTCATCAGCAAACTGGGGACAGGTCACCGGCGGCGGTCGTCTGAACGGAATCATTGTCGGCAACCCGGACCTGAAGCCGGAGAAAAGCCTCAGCGAAGAAATCGGCTTACTGTGGGATAACGGCGATAACCTCAACGCAGGCGTCACCCTGTTCAATACCGACTTCAAGAACAAAATCACTGAAGTACGCCGTTGTAACAGCAGTTCCGATCCGGCCTGCACCATCGGCAATACCCATTATGACTTCGTCAGCGATCGCGTTAACGTCGATAAAGCCAATATGCGTGGCGTAGAATCCACCTTCGGCTGGAAAATAACCTCTGACGTCAACTGGACGGCGAACTACACTTACACGGAATCTGAACAGAAAAGCGGTCAGTTCTCCGGCCAGCCATTGAACAAAATGCCGAAGCATATGTTTAACACGACGCTGGACTGGCAGGCCACGCAGGATCTCGGTTTCTGGAGCCGCCTGAATCTGCGTGGAAAAACGTCTGAATACCTGAGCCGTACTTCCATGGCGCAGGGTACGCCGTCCTATACGCAGGTCGATGTGGGTTTACGTTACTATGCCACCAAGGATTTGTTGATGACCGCTGGCGTGTATAACGTGCTGGATAAGCAAATCGATTACGATACCTACGACACCGTTCTCGATGGTCGTCGTTACACGGTTGGCATGACTTACAGCTTCTAAGTTTGACGCAATAAAAAACCCCGGCACTCATCATGCCGGGGTTTTTGTTATGCTTTTTATACTGTTATTTCTTCACGCGACCCGGGAATTTCATTTCGCTGTAGCGAACAAAATGGGTTCCTTTGGTCAGCTTATAGCCAAACCAGATAATCAGGAACAGCGGGATACCAATATAGGTAGCCATCACGCCGCCCCAGTCAATGCTGTCTTTCAGGAACGCTTCGTAGTTCTGGCCGAGAGTGATAATCAGGCACAGCACAAAGGCGAAGATCGGACCCAGCGGGAAGAAGCCAGAACGGTACGGCAGATCCTTCACATCGTGGCCCTGCAGCACATAACCGCGACGGAAGCGATAGTGGCTAATGGCGATCCCCAGCCAGGCGATAAAGCCCGTCATCCCGGAAGTATTCAGCAGCCACAGGTATACGGTCTGGTTGCCAAACATCGAGGTCAGGAAGCACAGCCCCGCCACCACGGTGGTCGCATACAGCGCGTTACGCGGTACGCCGCCACGAGAAAGTTTACCGAAAATACGTGGCGCTTTACCGTCACATGCCAGGGTGTAAAGCATACGCGTGGAAGCGTACATCCCGGAGTTACCTGCAGACAGCACCGCCGTCAGGATAACTGCGTTCATCACCGCTGCCGCAGACAGCAGACCCGCATGCTGGAATACCAACGTGAACGGGCTAACGCTGATGTCTTTCACATCGTTGCGCAGCAGGCTCGGATCGGTGTACGGAATAATCAGGCTGATAATCAAAATCGCGAACACATAGAACAGCAGGATTCGCCAGAATACCTGACGTACCGCACGTGGAATGTTCTTTTCAGGATCTTCAGATTCACCTGCCGCGATACCGATCAGTTCCGTCCCCTGGAAGGAGAAGCCGACGATCATCGCCACGCCAATCATCGCAGCAAAACCACCGGCAAACGGTGCATCACCGGTCGTCCAGTTGCTCCAGCCCACCGGCTGAGCGCCTTTGAAGATACCGAAAATCATCATTACGCCAACTACGATGAAGATAATGACGGTGGTAACTTTGATCAGTGAGAACCAATATTCCGCTTCACCAAATCCGCGAACGGAAATGTAGTTCAGCAGGAAGATCACGCCGAGGAACAGCGCACTCCAGATCCAACCCGGCGTGTCCGGGAACCACCAGCTCATCACCAGCTGTGCGGCAACCAGGTCAACGGCAATCGTTACCGCCCAGTTGTACCAGTAGTTCCAGCCCAGCGCGAAGCCAAAGCCTTCTTCTACGTAGTTCTGACCGTAGGTGGAAAACGAGCCAGAAACCGGCATATAGGCCGCCAGTTCACCGAGGCTGGTCATCAGGAAATACACCATCAGACCGATCAGAATATAAGAGAACAACGCGCCGCCAGGACCCGCTGCAGAAATAGTTGCACCAGATGCAACGAAAAGACCTGTACCGATGGAGCCTCCAATGGCAATCATCGTCAGGTGACGCGCCTTCAGTTCACGACGTAGCGTGGGCGCTTCTGTGGTTTTAGTTTCGGAAACCATGTGAAAATGCTATCCATCCAAAAAATGAGGCGCGATTGTAGCAGACGAAACGGCATTCTTCCGGCACAAATGCGCTGTTATAAGAGACCTTCATGACTGGCCGCGGATTATAAGTAAAGCAGAAAATAGAGGGTGCAAGGCGGTTAAAACGTAACCGCCATTATGCAAAAAGGAGTCATTACGACAGTGAACGTCCTATTCCCCCTGCTCTACCTGGTCGCTGTAGTGCAAAAAGCGCGTAATGGCATTGGAGATATGTTTTTGTCGATGATGAACACGCCACAGCGTGCGGACCAAACGTGGAAGCGGCACAGGAACTTCGCTCAGCGTTCCCGCCTGTAACTGCTCGGCAATGACCCGCCGTGACAAACAGCTGATCCCAAGGCCATGGCGCACTGCATGCTTAATGGCCTCGGAGTTACCCAACTCCATTGCCATCTGAAATCTCGGCAAATGAGACAACAGCAGGTAATCCACCAGTTCACGCGTACCCGATCCTCGTTCACGCAGGATCCACGGCGAAGCAGCCAGTTGTTCCAGCGTAGCGGGTCCCTTTGTAAGCGGTGACGACGGTGCGGCGAACACCACCAGCTCGTCTTCCAGCCACGGTTCAGAGATAATTTCCGTACTGTGACACGGCCCTTCAATCAGCCCGATGTCTACCCGGAAATCCAGCACCGCATTGATCACGTCCTGGCTGTTGCCCACGCTAAGCTCCAGCGGCAAATCGGGGAAATCATGCCGATAGCGGGCGATCATGGCAGGGAGAATATAGTTGCCAATGGTGCTACTGGCATAAACCCGGATAGCGCCATTATCTTCGCGGAAAAGCTGTTCAATTTCGGTCGTTTGCTCAAGTAGCGCCAGCGCCCGTGGGTAGAGCAAGCGCCCGTGTTCGTTGACCACCAGTCGTTTACCAACACGGTCAAACAGTTGCACGCCGAGTTGCCCTTCCAGATCGGTAAGTGCCGCACTCACCGCCGACTGCGACAATGCCAGCATGACAGACGCCTGGGTCGTTGAGCCGCTTTTTAATACCTCAGCAAACACTTCAAGTTGTCGCAGGGTGATATGCATAGTCGTTTTCCACCGGATAACCGTTACTTATACCCTAAATAATTCGAGTTGCAGCCAGCGCACATGCAACCTGAAGTATGACGGGTATACCACTTATATAGATTAATTATAAATATATAATCAATTTTATTTTTAAACCACTTCGCCGTACTCTTTTACCCAGATAAAGGAGAAGGATATGACAGAACTCACCTTGCAGACTCATCGTCGTACAGCGTGGCATTTTATTCCGGGGCTCGCCCTGAGTGCAGTTATCACTGGGGTCGCCTTATGGGGTGGATCCATTCCCGCCGTTGCAGGTGCCGGGTTCAGCGCCCTCACCTTAGCAATCTTACTGGGGATGGTTCTCGGCAACACCGTCTATCCGCACATCTGGAAAAGCTGTGACGGCGGTGTGCTGTTTGCTAAACAACATTTATTACGTCTGGGGATCATCCTCTACGGCTTCCGCCTCACCTTCGCGCAAATTGCTGACGTCGGCGTCAGCGGTATCGTGATTGATGTGTTAACGCTAAGCAGTACCTTTATGATTGCCTGTTTCCTGGGGCAAAAAGTGTTTGGTCTGGACCGCCACACCAGTTGGCTGATTGGCGCGGGGAGCAGCATTTGTGGTGCCGCCGCCGTGTTGGCAACCGAGCCGGTAGTGAAAGCGGAAGCCAGTAAGGTGACGGTCGCTGTCGCCACCGTAGTGATCTTCGGTACCATCGCTATCTTCCTGTATCCGGCAATGTATCCGCTGCTGGCACACTGGTTTAGCCCGGAAACCTACGGCATTTACATTGGTTCCACCATGCATGAAGTGGCACAGGTAGTGGCTGCCGGGCACGCCATTAACCCGGATGCGGAAAATGCCGCAGTTATTGCCAAAATGCTGCGCGTCATGATGCTGGCACCGTTCCTTATCCTGTTGGCCGCTCGCGTTAAACAGCTGTCTCCGGCCTCCGGTGGTGAGAAGAGCAAAATCACCATTCCGTGGTTTGCCATCCTGTTCATTGTGGTCGCGATTTTTAACTCGTTCCACTTTCTGCCGCAGTCGGTAGTGAACATGCTGGTAACACTGGATACCATTTTGCTGGCAATGGCGATGGCCGCACTGGGGCTGACCACTCACGTTAGCGCCCTGAAAAAAGCCGGTGCTAAACCGTTACTAATGGCCCTGCTGCTGTTTGTCTGGCTGATTGTAGGCGGTGGCGCGATTAACCTCGCTATCCACGCGCTGATGGCATAAACGAGCACGACTCGCCTCCATTAACCCGCTATACTTCCTCCTTTTGCATTTGAGTATGGCGGGTTTAATTTATGAAATACATCGGAGCGCACGTAAGCGCCGCTGGCGGTCTGGCTAACGCCGCTATTCGAGCCGCAGAAATCGAAGCGACCGCATTCGCCCTGTTCACCAAGAATCAGCGTCAGTGGCGTGCTGCGCCGCTGACCTCCGAAATCATTGATGATTTCAAATCTGCCTGCGAGAAGTATCACTATACTTCCGCGCAAATCCTGCCTCACGACAGCTACCTGATTAACCTCGGTCACCCGGTCAGCGATGCGCTGGAAAAATCGCGTGATGCGTTTCTTGATGAAATGCAACGCTGCGAACAGCTTGGCTTATCCCTGCTTAACTTTCACCCGGGCAGCCATTTGATGCAGATTCCGGAAGATGAATGTCTGGCGCGCATTGCGGAATCGATCAACATTGCCCTCGCCCAGACCCAGGGCGTTACGGCGGTCATTGAAAATACCGCCGGACAGGGCAGTAACCTTGGCTTTAAGTTTGAGCACCTGGCCGCCATTATCGACGGCGTAGAAGATAAATCCCGTGTCGGCGTCTGTATTGATACCTGCCACGCCTTCGCGGCCGGTTACGATTTGCGTTCCGTTGAGGAATGTGAAAAGACGTTTGCGGAATTTGAACGAATTGTCGGCTTCAAGTATCTGCGCGGTATGCACCTGAACGACGCCAAGAGCACGTTTGGCAGCCGCGTTGACCGTCACCACAGCTTAGGTGAAGGCAATATTGGCCACGATGCCTTCCGTTGGATCATGCAGGACAATCGTTTTGACGGCATTCCGCTGGTGTTGGAAACCATTAATCCGGACATTTGGGCAGAAGAGATTGCCTGGCTGAAAGCCCAGCAAACTGAAAAAGCGGTGGCCTAATCATGAACGACAGGGAAAAGCAGATCCTTAAGATCCTGCGCCGCAATCCGTTGATTCAGCAGAATGAAATCGCCGATATTTTGCAGATCAGCCGTTCACGCGTCGCTGCGCATATTATGGATTTAATGCGTAAAGGCATGATCAAAGGTAAAGGTTATATCCTTACCGAACAGGATTATTGCGTGGTTGTCGGTGCTATCAACATGGATATCCGGGGTGTTGCAGACATCCATTATCCGCAGGCAGCCTCTAACCCTGGCAGCATTCATTGCTCAGCAGGCGGTGTAGGACGTAACATCGCCCACAACCTGGCGCTGTTGGGCCGCGACGTACATTTAATTTCCGCTGTTGGCAGTGACTTCTATGGCGAAACATTGCTGGAACAAACGCGTCAGGCTGGGGTTAACGTTTCCAGCTGCATTCGTCTGCATGGACACAACACCTCAACCTACCTGTCGATCGCTAATCAACAGGAAGAGACCGTACTGGCCATTAACGATACCCATATCCTGCAACAATTGACGCCGCAGTTGCTTAACGGTTCGCGAGATTTGATTCGCCATTCCGGTGTCGTACTGGCCGATTGCAATCTGACCGCCGAAGCCATTGAGTGGGTCTTTACTATTGCCGATGATATTCCGGTATTCATTGACACCGTTTCAGAGTTCAAAGCGGAAAAAATGAAAACCTGGTTTACGCGTATTCATACGCTAAAACCCACGCAGAAAGAGCTTGCGATTTTATGGGGCCAACCTATTCATACTGATGCGGATCGCGTACTGGCCGTCAATAGCCTGCATCAGCAAGGGGTAAAACGCATTTTTGTCTGCCTGGAAGATGAATCCGTTTTTTGCAGCGAAAAGGACGGCGAACAGTTTTTATTGACGCCGCCTGAGCATACGGTGGTAGACAGTTTTGGTGCCGATGACGCTTTTATGGCGGGATTACTGTACAGCTTTCTGGAAGGCAGTGAGTTTCGTGAAAGCGCGCGCTTTGCCATGGCCTGCGCAGCATTATCGCGGGCCAGCGTCAGTATCAACAACCCAACGCTCTCTGCGGATAACGCTCTGTATTTGCTGCAAACAGCTTGAATGTCTGCCGGATAGCGCTACGCTTATCCGGCCTACAAACTTTATTTTATGCCAGTCCGATAAAGAAACCGGCTATTGTGGCGCTCATCAGGTTTGACAGCGTTGCTGCTGCCAGCGCACGCATTCCAAGTTGCGCGATTTCCGGCGCACGCTGTGGCGCAATCGCCGAAAATGCCCCGACCACGACGCCAATCGAACCGAAGTTCGCGAAACCACACAACGCAAACGAGATAATCGCGATGGTCTTCACGTCCAGCGTTCCGCCCGTTTGCAGATACGGCGAGAAGTTGAGATAAGCGACAAATTCGTTGATCGCCAGCTTCTGTCCAATCAGACTACCTGCCAGCGTCGCATCGCTCCAGTCCACGCCCATAATCCACGCCAGCGGGGCTAACACATAGCCAAAGATCCCTTCCAGAGTGGCGTGGCCAAAACCAAACCAACCGCCAATTCCGCCGATAATGCCGTTAATCAGCGCGATAATGGCGACAAATGCCATTACCACCGTCGCAACGCCTGCGGCAATCTTCAGCCCGGTCATAGCCCCACTGGCCGCCGCTTCGATGATGCTTTTCGGTGGTGTTTCAGTAAATGACAGGTTTTCAAAGGTGACGCGAGATTCTTCCGTTGCCGGACTCAGCATACGGGCGAACAAAATGCCGCCAGGGATTGCCATCAATGATGCCGCCAGCAAATAGTCAATCGGGACGCCCATTCCGGCGTAACCAATCATCATTGAGCCAGCAATCGAGGCCATCCCGCTACAAATAGCGGTAAACAGTTCATTACGATTAAGGCGGTCAATAAACGGTTTCACGATTGCCGGGATCTCGTTTTGCCCGAGGAAAATCGTGGTTACTGCGACAAATGACTCGATCTTACTGATGTTCAACGCCTTCTGGAAAATACCGCCGAGGATGCGGATCAATAGCCCCATCACGCCAATGTAATAGAGCAGACTGATGAGTGCGGTCACAAAAATGATGGCCGGGAGCACCCGGAAGGCGAAGATAAACCCTGCCCCGTCAAACAGCACATCCATTTTTGGCCCAACCAGGGAGCCGAAGATAAATGCGCTACCCGCGTCACTATATGACATCACCTTGTGGACGCCGAGCGCGGCCTGTTCAACCAGCCATTTTCCCGGCGGGAAATAGAGCATAATACCGCCGATGGCAATTTGCAGTACCAGCGCAGCCCCAACGGTGCGCAGACTAATACGTTTTTTATTTACTGACAGCAGAAACGCGATGGCCAGTAATACCACCATACCCACAACACTTCTCATTATATCCATAATGAAATTCCCTTCATGCCAGGAAACCCGGCGTTATCGCCAGGTTTTGGTAGGTTTGATATTCGCGGGCGACCGCATTCTGCCCGGGAAATTCTGTCAGGCGAGGCGTTGATACTCCTTCGCAATTTCACAGGCCAGCACTGCGTTGTTGAACACCAGTTGAATATTTGATTTCAGGCTGTCGCCACCGGTCAGCTCCGCAACTCGCGCCAGCAGGAACGGCGTACTTTCTTTACCCACGACGCCCTGCTCTTCCGCTTCTTTTACCGCCTGATCTATTGCCGCATTAATTTTCTCTTCTGCCATGGCAAACTGCTCCGGGATTGGATTAGCGACAACCAGGCCTCCATTAAGACCCGTTTGCCATTTCACCGCCATCGCGCGGGCAATCTCTTTAGCGCTGTCCAGACGGATACTGACTTCAAACGGACTGGTACGACAGAAAAATGCCGGTAACGCTTGGGTTCGATATCCAATTAACGGCACGCCAAAGGTTTCTAAATATTCAGTCGTTAAGCCAAGATCCAGAATAGATTTAGCACCAGCACAAATTACCGTGACATTGGTATGTGCCAGTTCCTGCAGATCCGCAGAAATATCAAACGTATGTTCAGCACCACGATGAACGCCACCAATTCCCCCGGTCGCAAATACTTTAATTCCAGCCAGCGCGGCAATAATCATCGTAGAGGCAACGGTGGTGGCACCATTTTTCCCTGCCGCGACCACAAATGGCAAATCACGACGACTTACTTTCGTAACGCTATGTCCTTCTCGTCCAAGCAATTCAATTTCATCTTTACTTAAACCTACTTTCATTATTCCGCCGATAATGGCAATGGTCGCAGGAACAGCGCCGTGCTTACGAATAGTTTCTTCTACTTCAATCGCTGTCTGAGCATTCTGCGGAAATGGCATTCCATGAGAAATAATGGTTGACTCAAGCGCAACAATCGGTTTTTTACTGTTTAATGCTTCCTGGACTTCTGGTGATATTTGTAATAATTCAGAGGAAAGAGTTAATTCAGACATTCTGTGTTCTCCACTATTGAGCTAACATTCGCAACAGACAAATCAGGGTTATTGGTATATTCACAGGCTAATGCCATTGATGAACACCCCTGCGCAAATCGAACCGAATCAATAAAGGGCATGCCGTCTACCCAGCAGGCGGCCAGTCCAGCCATCATCGCATCACCAGCCCCTGTGACATTAATGACGCGAGTTTTAATGGGGAGCGACCAACCACAACTCCCCGCAATATCACTGTAATAAACGCCGTCGCCGCCCATGCTGAGCACCAGCCGGTTTAAGCCGCGATCATGAAACCACGCGGCGACTTTGCTAACGTCATCACGCCCAGAAAGCGCAATACCGCTGAGCGTTTCGGCTTCAAGGCGGTTTGGTTTGAGGGTGTGAATTTTTGCAAGGCGGCCGCGAATTTTTACGCACTTCCAGGCCGACACCGGGTCAACAAACACCGGAACATCTCCGGCGTTTTCCAGTACCCATGCCAGAGCGTCTTCGCTGATATTGCAATCGGCGATAATGACTTTTGCCTGCCTAATAAAATCAAAATGCTGTGATAAAAATTCTGCTGAAATATGCTCGGTGATACTCATATCATTAATAGCCACCAGCATTTCACCAGTATTATCAAGCAGCGATAAATAACTGGATGTATTCTCTCCGGAAACGATAAGACACTTGTCGACATGTACTCCTGATTGATTAGTTTGTGCCAATAATGATTGACCATAAAAATCGTTACCAACCGCTGTTAGCAACCAAGAATTTTTACCCAGCAGCGCGAGATTATGTGCGATATTGCGTCCAACGCCACCGGGAGTGAATTTTATCTTACCTGGATTCGAATCCGCATAATTTAGAGAAGCATGCGAATACCCAGCAACATCCATATTGGCCGAGCCAATCGTTACGATGTATTCCTTTTCACGCATAGCACGTCCCCTGGCAATTAATTTGCCACAAATGAGTTCGTTAAAAATAACCAACGCCACACATCAGGCTATTAGAGCACATGTTCACTATCAAACATGTGTTCATAGTAGGCGTGTTTTTGACAAAGTAAATCCATCCACAAGCTATAAAGTCGATAGATATGAACAGAATCACAATTTTTTATAGATACAGTTTGTCAGGGAGAGAGAAAATGAGAGGTAGTACACAAATTGATCAGGTTAAAAAGCATCTTTGGTCATAACCGAAGGTTTTTCAGACGCGCCAGGCGAACTGGCGCGTATCAACTAAGCGAAACCAGATCCTCTGGCATATGGTTGTACAAAATCCGCCAGAAGTGCTCAGCCGTTTTATTCAGGCGGGTATCCATTCTATAAATATAGGCCTGAATAGGCACCATCAACTCCGGCGTGTCCAGACAAACCAGGCGTTTATCCCGTAGTTCGTTCACGATCGTCCACGCTGGCAGCCAGGCAATACCATGCCCATCCAATGCCATATTCTTCAATAGCTCACTCATCGAAGACATAAACAGCGTACGCGCCGAAATACTACCCACCTCCGCCAGGTGACGGTTAACCAATCTTCCCATGTAGGATGTGCTGGTATAGTTCAGTATCGGCACCTGCGGCTGATAGATATCAAACAATGCCTGACCCTGTGCATCCGCAGCACAGACGGGATACAGCTCAGACTCAAACACCTTCAAGCCGCAGAAAGGTGACTGCATTAAGTCTTCATCGCGAAAGGAGATAATGAAATCACTTTTCCCCTCGCGCAGCGTATTCACTGCCTGGACTACGTCAATCGCTTCGACGTGGTACACAAACTCCTCGCCCCATGCCGACATTGAATGTACTAATCTGGGCAACATCGTCAGCGACAGAGAATGCGCTGCCGCTATTTTGATATTGGGAACGCCAAGCAGGTTGTGACCACTAAGCTCATCTAAGTTACATTCCAGCTGTTGCAACAGGCTACGGGTCTGCGAATGGAATAACTTACCCTCCTCCGTCAACTGCAGTGGGCTCGTCGTACGGTCAAACAGCAGCACGCCAACGGCGGACTCGAGCGCCTTGATCCGTCGGCTAAATGCCGGTTGGGATAGGTTGCGCTCCTCCGCGGCCTGGGAAAAATGACGACACGCTTCCAGCGTCAAAAAATCATATAACCATTTTGTCTCGATATTTTTCATGCCTGTCACGCGGATGTTTAAATATGTCAATTAGTCTTAAGCATCATGCCTGAATATGCCCGGAGATGATATTCAACATCAGCATCTGGTGATTCGTTTTTTGCATAACACCTTCGTTTTTGACATTAACATGTTTCTTTACCCATCGACCACGACCGCTTATCGCCGCGGAATTTCAGACACCAGCCTGATTACTGGCCTGCTGAGGTGGCAAAAGAAACTGCACCCATGCAGTTTTTGCATTGAACCATACATTATTGCATTTCTCCTCACGACACACTGCTGTTAAACATAGACACCAGACACACACCAGCCCTGATATTAAATATCGGTAATAGAGGTATATATCGTGAAAGGTTTAATTGGCGTACTTGGTGGTATGGGACCTGCTGCAACCGTCGATCTTTTTAATAAATTCGTCACCTTTACCGCAGCGCAACGCGATCAGGAACATATCCCATTAATTATTTCATCCATCCCTGATATTCCAGATCGAACTGATGCGTTAATGCATCATGGTCATTCCCCACTTCCGGCAATGCGTGATTATATGCATAAACTGGAAGATGCTGGTGCGGAGTGTATTGTGATCCCCTGTAATACTGCCCACTTTTGGTTTAATGAATTAAAGGAGTGCTGTCATACAGAGTTACTCAGTATCGTTGAAACCACCATGAATGAAGTCAAAAACTGCGGAAAATCGCGTATAGGTTTACTTGCTACCAACGCCACCCTTTACATGGGACTCTACCAAAAAGGCATAGAATCTCTTGGCTTAACCTGTGTCAGCCCTGATTCATCCGGTCAGGAAAAGGTCATGGATAGTATTTATTGCTTAAAAGCCGGCGATCTTAAGCGGGCACAAACGCTGATGAATGAACAGGCTGAAATGCTCTTTTCACGCGGTGCAGAAGTCATTGTACTGGGATGTACTGAAGTCCCCGTCATTCTTGCCAACGCAGTCAAAAACTCACCAGATAAATATATTGACTCAACCGGTTCATTAGTACGCGCCGGTATTAAATGGTACGAAAAGCGAGTTGGCAAACATCATCTTCTGGCGCAATAACAGCCGTCACCAGATTAATAAAGCATTAAACAAACACTTATTTTAATAACAAATTATTCTCTGGCGGAGGCCATTATGGTTTGGTTAGAAATTATCGTCGTGTTGGGTGCAATATTTTTTGGTATCCGCCTCGGCGGAATAGGTATCGGTTTATGCGGCGGGCTGGGGCTGGCTATTTTAACATTGGGATTTGATCTACAAATTGGTTCGCCCCCCGTTGACGTTATTCTCATTATTATGACAGTTGTCGTGGCAGCATCGGCGCTACAGGCCGCCGGAGGTATGGATTATCTGGTTCGCGTAGCCGGTAATTTCATGCGGCGTAATCCTAAATATATCAATATTATTGCACCGATTATCACCTGGTCGATGACCATTATGGCCGGAACAGGGTTCATTGTATTTTCTACCCTACCGGTGATTGCCGAAGTCGCCAAAGAGTCCGGTATCCGCCCTTCTCGTACACTCGCCGGCTCCGTGGTCGCCTCTCAGGTGGCGATATCCGGTTCGCCGATCAGTGCCGCAATGGCGGCGATGCTGACCATTATGGAAGGCAACGGTGTCACCTTTATCCAGGTTATGGCGGTATGTCTGCCAGCTTCGTTTGTTGCCGCGATGGCCGCCGCTTTTATCGCCTCACGTCAGGGATGCGAGCTACAAGATGATGAAGTCTATCTTGAACGCCTGCAAAAAGGGTTGGTGCGTAAATATGAAGGGCAAAACAGCACTGTACCGGGTGCCAAACTCTCAGTCGCCCTGTTTATGTTGGCAACGGTCGTCATCGTTATTCTTGCCGCCTGCCCGCAGCTACGCCCCGGATTTGATGCCGGCAACCCAATGAATACCCGGGATATCATCATTATTTGTATGTTATCTGCCGCTTGCCTGATGGTGGTATTATGCAAAACATCAACCGATGCTATTGTCCTGACCTCCACATTTCGAGCAGGGATGAGTTCACTGGCCGTCATTCTCGGGATTGTTACATTGGGAACGACCTTCATTGATGCCCACTTAGCGGAGATTAAGGATATCGCAGGCGATATTCTACAGGCTTATCCGATGCTGTTGGCGCTGGTGCTGTTTGGTACCTGCGCGCTTCTCTACTCGCAAGGCGCCACAACGCCGCTGATTATCCCTCTGGCCGTTGCACTCGGCGTACCTACATGGGCGATTCTGGCCTCCTATGTGGCGGTAACCGGGGTGTTTGTTCTACCAACATACCCGACTTCGCTGGCGGCAATGGAGTTCGACACCACAGGGACAACACGCGTGGGCAAGTATGTCTTAAACCATCCGTTTATGCTGCCAGGACTGGGTGGGATCATTGCTGGCGTTGCCTTTGGTTTTATCATCGCGCCAATGATTGCCTGAACCGTTTTACATATCTATCTTCAGGCAGCAGTTAATCAATAAAAAAAGGGGCAGAGAAATCTCTGCCCCTGATGTCAGCATTAAATCATGCCGCTTTTGCCACAACCTCATCTTCCGGGCGCTTCAGCACCGCGTAGGAGAGACCGGCTACCAGCGTACCGGCAATAATGGCCAGCAGGTATCCCAGTACCGGCGTAATTGCGCCTGGAATTAACAGGACGAAAAGCCCGCCGTGTGGCGCCATCAGCTTCGCACCCACTGCCATCGAGATAGCACCGGTAATCGCACCACCAACGATACAGCAAGGCAGAACGCGCATCGGGTCACGGGCAGCGAATGGAATAGCCCCTTCGGTGATAAAGCACAGGCCCAGTACCAGCGCTGCTTTGCCGCCTTCCTGCTGCGCTTTGTCGAACTTACGGCGCGCAACCAGCGTTGCCAAACCCAGAGCCAGCGGGGGAACCATACCTGCCGCCATGATGGCCGCCATCGGCGCATAAGTTTGCGTACTCAGCAGACCCACACCGAAAGCATACGCCGCCTTGTTAACCGGACCACCCATATCGGTACACATCATGCCGCCAAGAATCGCTCCAAGCAGCACCGCATTCGCCGTACCCATGGTTTGCAGCCAGTGGGTCAGACCTTCCAGAATGCCAGCCACCGGTTTGCCGATCAGGTAAATCATGGCCAGACCAACCACCAGGCTTGAGAACAGCGGAATGATCAGGATCGGTTTCAGCGCTTCCATACTCTGCGGGAGTTTCAACTTCGTGCTGATAAGCTTCGCCACATAACCGGCAAGGAAACCAGCAATAATCCCGCCAATAAAGCCGGAACCGGTGCTCACCGCCAGCATACCGCCGATAAGACCCGGCGTCAGACCAGGACGGTCAGCGATGGAAAACGCGATATAACCTGCCAAAACCGGCACCATCAGCGCAAAAGCTGAACCACCGCCAATCTGCATCAGCGCCGCCGCCAGCGTACCCTGCTCTTTAAACGCTTCGATACCAAAAGCGAACGAGAGTGCAATACACAGACCGCCAGCAACCACCATCGGCAGCATGTAAGAGACACCCGTCAGCAGGTGACGATATGCCCCCGCGCTCTCTTTCTTACTTTCGGTTGCTGAAGTCTGCGCTTTACCGGTTGGCTGGTACGGTGTTGCTTCTTCCAGCGCTTTGTCCAGCTCCTGCTTGGTTTTCTTCAACGCAAGACCCGTAGAGGTGCGGTACATCGGTTTGCCGGCAAACTTCGCCAGATCAACTTCAATGTCAGCTGCCACAATCACCAGATCCGCCTGAGCCACTTCTTCCGGCGTAATGGCATTGCCTGCGCCAACAGAACCTCGGGTTTCAACCTTCACCCACCAGCCACGTTTTTTCGCTTCTGTTTCAATCGCTTCAGCAGCCATAAACGTATGAGCAACACCGGTCGGACACGCCGTCACTGCCACTACACGTTTTGGACCACTGCTGGCCACAGGTGCTGTTGCAACCGGGGCACTGTAAGGTTTTGCATGGCCCTTCGCTTCGCTGAGGAACAGTTCAGGGTGCGCAACCGCACGACCAATGTCGCCCAGCCAGACTTTTTTGCCGTTCAGCGAACTGTCGGCAGGAAGCGTATCGCCCAGAACAATTGCCAGTTCGGCATCATTCGGATTATCAATAATTTCCAGATGTGCTTTCTGTGCCGCCGCTCCAAGCAGGGTTTTCGCCATGTAAGCGCGAGCCTGGCCGAGATTAGCGTCAATAATCAGCAGCGTTTTCATTATGCCTCTCCTGCTGTCAGTTAAACGGTTTTAAGTCGACACGCGCCATCATTGCGGCCAACTGAGGACGATCGGTAATGCCTACATTACTTTGGCTTACTGCCAGGGCGGCAACAGCCGTCGCCAGACGCAGGGTATGTTCACTGGACTCACGCATCAGCAGGCCGTAAATCAGACCGCCAACCATTGAATCACCCGCGCCGACGGTGCTGACCACCTCAACTGACGGCGGTTTAGCAATCCACTCACCTGAAGCGTTAACCCACAGCGCACCTTCCGCGCCGAGTGAAATCACCACGTGAGCAATACCCTGCTCGCGCAGCGCATGCGCCGCATCAATCACATCTTTCATTTCCGGCAGTTTGCGGCCTGCCCAGATTTCCAGCTCACGACGGTTTGGTTTCACCAGCCACGGTGCCGCTTTCAGACCCGCCACCAACGCTTCACGACTACTATCAAAGATAATGCAAGGACACTGACTGCGCAGGCGCGTCATCCAGTCGGTGAAGGCTTCCGGGCTCACGCCGGTCGGCAAACTGCCGCTGACGCACACCATGTCGAACTGGCCCAGCCAGCTCAGCGAGTCATTCACAAAGCGTTCCCAGTCAGCCGGGGTGACTTCAAAGCCGGAGAAATTAAAGTCAGATACTTCACCGTCTTTTTCGGTCAGTTTGACGTTGATACGGGTACGCCCTTGTACAACCTGAAAACGGTTGGCAATACCCAACTCGCTGAACAACTGCTGAAAACCATCCTGGTTGTCTTTACCCAGGAAGCCGCCCACAGTGACATCGATACCTAAATCCTTCAAAACTTTAGCGACGTTAATTCCTTTCCCTGCCGCGTGCAGACCGGTGGTTTTAACCAGGTTCACTTCACCACGTTCAATTTCCGGGCAAAAACCCACCAGGTCGTAAGCCGGGTTAAGGGTGATAGTCGCAACACGTCTGCTCATTACGCGCCCTCCCCCAGACCTGCCGCGATGGCTTCTCCAATCGCCTTCAGCGCCTGTTCAGCATCTTCGCCCTGTGCGGTAAAGCGCAGGTGATGTCCTTTTTTCACACCTAATGCCACAACTTTCATCAGACTGCGTCCATTCGCCGGTTTGCCGGTTCCATCAAGATTTGTCACGGTAATTTCACTGTTAAATTGTTTAATCGTATTCACCAGCATGGTGCCCGGGCGGGCATGTAAACCATGCTCATTGCGCACAATAAATTCGGCGCTCAGTACATCATCAGTTAAGGCGTCATCGCTGGTCAGCAGCGCCAGCACCGTTGCCGCATCGGCTTTCAACAAACGGTCAGCTTTATTATCCAGCAGCAGATCGCCAAGGCGCTTCAGCACGGCAACCGGTTGATCGTCATTCATGGCGACGGTCACCAGCAGGGCTCCCGCTTCACCTTCTACATCGAACGTTGTTGCTGCACGGCTGACCGCAACAGCGCTACGCACGTTGCCTTCAGCACAATCATTCAGCCAGATCCCCTGACCGAGATTCATCGGCTGCTCATTGATTGCTCTGGCCACAAAGGTGGCGTCAACCGCACCGACTTCTTTCAGTCGTGCCGCGTTGAGTGCCTGCAGCGTCACCAGCGAGTTGGCCACGACATCCAGCGACAGCGTTTCGTTATCAAGCTTCAGCTGTTCGCTTTGCTTTTCGCCCATCAGCAGCGCACGCAGTTCTTCCGCCGTGGTCGCAGATTTCAGCTGTTCAGCGACGGAGTCATCGCTCAGCACGTGTGTCAGCTGACGCAGTAAACCGAGATGTTCATCAGAGCTTGCGGCTATGCCGATTGCCACATAAGCAACCTGCCCTTCGCCCCAGGTCACGCCCTGCGGAAACTGAAAAACCTGCACACCGGTTTTCAGCACCTGATCACGCGTGTCCGTCGTACCGTGCGGAATCGCAATACCGTTGCCGAGGAACGTGGACGTCTGTTGTTCGCGCGCCAGCATGCCATCGACGTAGCCTTCCGCGACGTTACCCGCCTGCACTAAGGCAGCGGCAACCTGGCGAATAGCCTCTTCTTTATTCCCGGCCTGTTCGCCCGGGTGAATATCCTGAACAGATAACTGGAACATGGTTCTCCTCTCCCGCTGATTTGAAACGATTCAGCTAACATGAGAAAAAAGGCGTCACCTGACTCCATCAGTTATGGCGAGATGACGCTGAAACGTTTCAAGAAGTCTTGCTCTTTTTTCTTCAGCACACAAGTAAAGTTGACAAATTACTTGCTGAATTTAGAGATAACGCACATTTTCTCTGCGAAGGAGAAAAAACTGCTGACGGAAAAACGGCGTCAGCTTGTCAGATTCAGCAACGTCAGCAAACAGCATTCTTTGACTGAAATGCTATTTTGATTTTTGATGCCGATTTTGATTTGGCTCCCTGTTTATTTTCTGACAAGCGGCGTAAACTCCGCGTCTCTTCACATCATTGATATCAAAACATGCATAACACCCCCGTAGCCGCCACACCCAAGGCGTTTGATTTAACGTCTTCGGCGTTCCTGCTTGTCGCATTTCTGACGGGTATCGCCGGTGCGTTGCAGACGCCAACGCTTAGCCTATTTCTGACGGATGAAGTCCATGCCCGTCCCGGCATGGTCGGGTTCTTTTTTACCGGCAGCGCCGTGATCGGCATTTTGGTGAGTCAGTTTCTGGCCGGGCGCTCGGATAAAAAAGGCGATCGCAAAAACCTGATTGTGTTTTGCTGCGTGCTGGGGATGCTGGCCTGCGTGCTGTTCGCCTGGAACCGTAACTATTTTATTCTGCTGTTTATCGGGGTATTCCTCAGCAGCTTTGGATCGACTGCCAACCCGCAAATGTTCGCTCTCGCCCGTGAACACGCCGACCGCACAGGTCGGGAAGCCGTCATGTTCAGCTCAATATTACGTGCGCAGGTTTCGCTGGCCTGGGTAATTGGCCCACCGCTGGCCTACGCGCTGGCCATGGGGTTCAGCTTTACGGTGATGTATCTCAGCGCAGCGGTGGCGTTTGTTGTCTGCGGCGTAATGGTCTGGTTATTTTTACCTTCGATGAGTAAAAACGTGCCGCTCGCAACAGGCGCAGTTGAGGCCCCACGCCGCAATCGACGCGACACGCTGCTGCTGTTTGTTATCTGCACATTAATGTGGGGCACTAATAGTCTCTATATCATTAATATGCCGCTGTTTATCATCAACGAACTGCATCTGCCGGAAAAACTGGCTGGCATCATGATGGGTACCGCAGCCGGACTGGAAATCCCGACCATGTTGATTGCTGGCTATTTTGCAAAGCGTCTGGGCAAACGTCTGTTGATGAGAATTGCTGTCGTCGCCGGGTTCTTCTTTTATGCCGGTATGCTGCTGGCTCACTCTCCGGCGGTATTACTTGGCTTACAACTGCTGAACGCGATTTACATCGGCATCCTCGGCGGAATTGGCATGCTCTATTTCCAGGATCTGATGCCAGGACAGGCAGGCTCAGCAACGACCCTGTATACGAATACCATTCGCGTGGGCTGGATTATTGCCGGATCGCTGGCGGGGATTGCCGCTGAAATCTGGAACTATCACGCGGTGTTCTGGTTTGCGCTGGTGATGATCGTCGCCACCGTCGTGTGCCTTGCGCGCATCAAGGACGCTTAAGGCGCGGTCAGCGCTTCAAGCTCGATGAGATAAACCATGGCCTGGTGCGTCGTCTGTCCGCACATTTCCGCACTGGGCTGTAAACCGCCGCACACTTTTGGTCGTAGCGGCGAAGCAAAAATTTTGCAACGCAGGGATTCATCCAGCTGAACGCATGGCGTATTAGCAGGTTTGCCATCAGGCATGCCAGGGATGGGACTGGAGATTGAAGGCGCGGTGCAGCATGCACCACAATCCGGACGGCATTCCATACAGTACTCTCTTTATCGTAAACCATCGGATTGTGCGGGAAGCGCACAGTACCACCTTTTTGGCACCAGCAAAAGCATGAATTCCGCTTGCCTGAATGCCCCGGCGCGAGTAGTTTTACGCGATATTTTAGACACTCCTCACTACAGGATTTTTTCGATGCCAAGAGCGAACGAAATTAAAAAAGGTATGGTACTAAACTACAACGGCAAGCTGCTGATTGTAAAAGATATCGATATTCAATCACCGTCTGCACGTGGTGCAGCTACGCTGTACAAAATGCGTTTTTCTGATGTGCGTACCGGTCTGAAAGTTGAAGAGCGCTTCAAAGGCGACGATATCGTGGATACCGTCACCCTGAGCCGCCGCGGGGTTGATTTCTCCTACGTCGATGGCAACGAATACATCTTTATGGATAAAGAAGACTATACCCCGTATACCTTCACCAAAGACCAGATTGAAGAAGAGCTGCTGTTCATGCCGGAAGGCGGTATGCCGGATATGCAGGTACTGACCTGGGACGGCCAACTGCTGGCGCTTGAACTGCCGCAGACCGTAGACCTGGAAATCGTTGAAACCTCACCGGGTATTAAAGGTGCTTCAGCGAGTGCGCGCAACAAGCCAGCAACCCTGAGCACCGGTCTGGTGATCCAGGTTCCTGAGTATTTGAGTGCGGGTGAAAAAATCCGTATTCATATCGAAGAGCGTCGCTATATGGGCCGTGCAGATTAATCTCCTGTCGTTACAGGTGAACCAAAGATAATGGCATGTTATCTCTGGCAAAATGTTCCGTTCACTTTAGTGGTATCACTTCTCTGAAACCATACTGCCTGTGAACGTGTTAAGGGTACTATCGCCGTACCCTTAACAATCCCGGCTCCCGGCGGGAAAATTGCCACTTCGTGGTTCCCTCCGCTTATTCCTCCAGGCTACCGGGCCGGGCGCGAGGTAGCGTCCCTGCAAAACGCGCCCTGAACCCGCATCCATGCGGGTTCTCCCGGCCTTACGGAAACACGTCGGCAATTTTCAGCCGGACCAGCCCACACCTAACCATCTGCGTTTTTTTGAATATATCTGAACAGCAAATCAGATTTAACTGGAAGTCAGAGCATTACAGCGATGACCCCGGTCCGGCTGAAAATCGATGAGGCGTTGACGGCTGACCGGGGCTGCCCGCAGGGATGCGGGCAGAGGGGACGGCCTGCAAGGATGCAGGCTCGGCACCGACCCGACAGGCAGACGGCATAAGACGAATAACTCGCGCAGCGACGATTTTCCCGCCGGGAGCCTGGGATGCAAGGGAGGCGGCGGTGAGCCTCCCTTGCACGTTCACGGGTAACGGCGTTTCAGAGAAATGACTCCACTGAGGTGAACGGAACCCTATGCCGCAATCAAATATTCTCCATAATGCTTTACTGACTGGCATTACAGCGCAGGCTGTCCCTTTGTCATTTTCAGCGCTGACTGCTGAAATAAAAATCATCCATCAGCAGCGACTCCAGATACTGTTCATCCTCTTGCATAAAACGCACTATCAGATTAACCGCCTGAGGATAAAACCCCTCGTTATCCCGCACCAGACAAGCGTCGCGAAATAACGGTGCCCAGCACAGAATATGATGATGCAAAAAGTAATACTGCGCGGAGAATTTCTCCTCTTTAGCAACCATCCTCGCCATTAATGCCAACTGTACGGCAATATGATCGGAGGGTTCATTCTCCCGAGCCGCCAGCCCTTGCTCAACCAGCAGCACATTCATTTGCAGACGTTCTTCTGCCGCCGTCGTGTGTGGATAGTGCCCCGCATAGGGAGAAACACTAGCCGGCGGGGCCAGCAGAAACAACGAGGCAAAATCTGCGGCCAACTCAAGCTGTCGGGAGTCGCGCCGCAGAACCCGGCCCAGGCTACGCTCAAAACGTTTAACATTGGCAGATAATCCGGGGATCGCCTCGAGTGAGGCAATCCATGCCTGGCTATTGCCATTTTCCAGACTGGCGAGCTGTTTTTCATCCAGCTCACGAAATAACAGTTGCGAAAACCACTGGTACACAGCCGCCCGCTGCTGATGAATTTGATTATGCTGCACTGGTCCCCTCCTCTTTCACAATCTGCGGACCACCGAAAGCCGTCACCTGCGGGGCTTTCTGCTGATAACGCTCGACCTCCACCAGCACGGTATGTGCTGAAGGCCCCTGGGCCAGCTGTGAAGTACCGATATCCGCACTCAGCACGTTCGGGTCGCCATAGGTGCATAATGTCCCGGCTTTCCCCCCTTCCTGCGGGGAGTACCACGCGCCTTCATGAATACGGACCACGCCAGGGGTAAAATCCGGACTGATTACCACGCCAGCCAGTACCTGACCACGAGCGTTAAAAACGCGGGCGATATCACCGGCTTTTAAGCCACGAGTGGTGGCATCCTGTTCGCTGATATAAAGCGGCTCTCTTCCGGCAACTGCATAGGTGTTGCGAAACGCCTCGCTTGAGCACAACTGGGAATGTAGACGTTTATCCGGATGGCAGGATTGCAAATGCAGCGGGTATTTATCTTTTTTGCCGCTATGGGTACGCTCAAAGGGTTCCATCCACACCGGATGCCCCGGACAATCCTCATAGGCAAAACCCGCGATGGTTTTGCTGTAGATTTCAATAAGACCTGACGGCGTACCCAGCGGATTCAGGTCTGGCTGCTCACGAAACTCGCCGTGACGTACCCACGGCTGACCCGGCGGATATTCAATATATCCGTCACCCTGCCAGAACGTTGTGAAGTCCGGTAAGGTAACACCGAGCGACGCCCCCATCTTCACACCTTCGTCATAAAGCGCCTGTATCCACTGCATTTCATTCCGGTTTTCACGGTACACCGCTTCCTTATCAAATCGCTTACACAGCCCGGCAAAGATGTCAAAATCATGCCGCGCTTCGTATTGCGGTTTAACAATCTGATGCAGCGCCATCAGCCCTTTATTCGAATGCGTGCCGAACTGCTCAATATCGTTACGTTCAAAACGGGTGGTCACAGGCAGAACGATATCGGCAAAACGGCACGACGCGGTCCATTGGTGATCTAACACCACCACGGTTTCCAGCTTTTTCCACGCGTCGATCATGCGGTTCCTGTCCTGCTGGGCGTGGAATGGATTGGCCGCACTGTAGATCGCCATTTTGATGTCAGGATACGTTAACGTCTCACCGTTGAAGGCAATCTTGTTGCCTGGCGCAAGCAGGCAGTCAACGATACGCGAAGTGGGGATATGCTCCGATGCGCCACGAAAATCCGCTTTGTACTTCGCCTGCGGGGGATTAGTAATACTCCCCAGCCCGGAGAGCACTGGCCCGGTCGATGTTACCGTCCCACCCCCGTTATAGTGCCAGCCAAATCCGACCCCGCCGCCGGGCAAACCAATTTGACCGACCATACTGGCCAGTACCACCAGCATCCACGGATACTGCTCACCGTGGTGCATGCGTTGTACGCACCAACCGCCCATAAACTGTGTCCTGCCTTTCACCAACAGGCGGGCGAAGTCTCGGATCTGCTCTGCTGTCAGCCCGCAGATTTCAGCCGCCCATTCGGCATTTTTCGGCTGCTTATCACTCTCGCCCAGCAGGTACGGTAAAAACTGTTCAAAGCCGACGGTGTAATCGGTAATAAACGCCGTGTCGTACAGTTTTTCTTCGTACAGGGTATGCGCCAGTGCCAGCATTAACGCGACATCGGTTTGTGGCCGCAACGCCAATTGCTCGCAGCCAAGATAGTTTTGAGATTTGCTACGCACTGGATCAACGCTGATAACGCGCATCTTATTCTGCGCTACCGCCTCTTTAATCTGCTGCCAGTAGCCAAATGCATCGTGATCGGGAACCAAAAACTCGATCTGCAAGTTCTTGATCGGATCGCAACCCCACAACACGATGGTATTGCTGTTTTGAATCACCAGCGGGAGTGACGTCTGCTGCTCATAAACTTCCAGTGAACCAATCACATGCGGTAAAATGACCTGGGCCGCTGCCGCAGAATAGTCGCCGACAGTTGTCACATAGCTACCATGCAGGCCAAGTCCCCGGTCCATCGCCCCGCCCGCTTTATGGTATTTGCCTACCATTTGCCAGTCAGCAAGCCCGGTAAATACGCCTGATGAACCATAGGTTTTTTGCACCCGCTCCAGCTCTTCGTAAAACAAATCCAGCGCCTGATCCCAACTGACCCGTACAAAACGGTTATCTCCGCGCTGGCTGCGATCCGACTTCTCACGTTTAAGCAGCCAGTCCAGACGCACCATCGGGTAGCGCACCCGCGACGGGTTGTAGACCACTTCACGCACCGCGTTCAGCATATCGCAGGGATATTTGTCATGTTTGAACGGACGGGTTTCGATCCACTCACCGTTGACCACTTTGGCTTCAAAAGCGCCATAGTGCGAACCTGATTGAATCCACTGTTCGGGATTTTCCCCCGCCGCCCACACTTTTGATATCAGCGGATTAGGCGCCAGTGCGCTGGCAGCACCCACCGCCAACATACCGCTGAGAAAACGGCGGCGGGACGGATTAAAGTCATGAATATCCATACATTATCCTTACTTTTTGTTGGTGTCAGACACATCGCTGGCGTGGGTCTGGAGGTATTTCAACAACGTACGTTCCTCCACCGGATTAAGCCGGTAATAGGTCGACATGGCTTTCAATCCAGCGATCCAGCCATTAGCGGTATATCGGGTCGTAGGAGGAGTGCTATGACAGGCGCTACAGGTGGATTGCAGCATTTGATCTGAGTACTCCCAGATTGGCGCAAGTGTGCTGATAAAGTCCTGATCGGTGGTCCAGGCGGTGACGCTCACCTGCTGCCATTCCTGATGTGAATCAGGATCGACCTGGGTTTGTAGCACTTTTACGTTCGCCATCAGGGGCTCATCGAGCACGGCGGAGAAAACGCGTTTCCCCATATACTGGGTGATCACCCGTCCACGCCCTTTGCTTTCACGCCAGCCCGTAATTTCGAGCTGGACGTTACTGCCTTCTTTTTTCAGCACCTTGGCCTCGGTGGCGGGAAATAACAGCGCCTTCCCTGCCGGACTTTCTGCCGTTGCCGCCAATGATTTTTCGCTTAATGAGAACAGTGTGGACGCATCCGTTGGCGTATCTCCCTGACGCTGTAGCTGCTTAAAGCGATCGCGAAAACCGCTGCTCATATCGGGTTTGTGATGGGCTATTCCTTTGTGGCAATCGATACAGTTACTGTCTTTTGCTGCCGCCGCGCTCATTTGCGCCGCCGCATTTGCCGATTGCTTGCCATGATCCATTGCCTCATAGCTATGGCAGGATTTACACGCCGCTGAATTATTCGCGCTCATGCGCGCCCACTCCCGTTGGGCCAGCTCCGAGCGTTTGGCAGCAAACTTTTCCGGAGTGTCGATAGAAGGAGAAATAAAGGTGTGATAGAGATCGTTTAAGGCTTCAGTTTTACGAATAAGCGTTGGAACAACGCCCGGTGGAATATGACAATCCTTACACTCAGCCCGCACGCCAGACGCGTTGCGAAAATGCACGCTGGTTTTATATTCCTCTCCAGCCGTGCGCATCGAGTGACACGATAAACAAAATTCGGTGGTACTGGTGTAATGAACGCCTTGCCACGTTCCCCAAATAGCCAAGGCCATTACTAACGCCCCGACGAATGCGCACCACAATGCGTTCTTTCTTATCCACGACATGCTTGCCTCCATTTTTTAATAGCGACACGCTAAGGGATAATAAAAATCAAAAATAGAGACAGCGAAAGCAGATTATAGGAACAGCAGCCACTCTATGAGGTGAGTCAAATAGTAAAGATCAGAAATTCGTAATATAGTGACCATCTGTAAATAAGGAATTTCTTATGCTAACACTGACGCTCAATAGAGAAAGCCGTACTCCGCTGCAACTGCAGATATTTCAATTTTATTTCCAGGCAATTCAGCAGGGTGATTTGCTTTGTGGAGACAAACTCCCCTCTATTCGCGAGCAGGCTCAGGTATTGCACGTTGCTAAAATAACGGTAGTGATGGCCTATGATAAGCTGATGGCGGCTGGGTTAATCAAGAGCCGACACGGCATTGGCTATGAAGTGATATTCACCACGCCTGTACGTATAACCCCAACTCATGTGCCCGTGACCCAAGGCTCTCCACCGGTAAAACCTAAAGCTGCCGGGGTATCTACCGATGTTTACGCCGAGCCTGGACGAGAGTGCTACTGCCGGATGGGCGTCCCCGACCCCAACGCTTTTCCCTGGTCAAGCTGGCGGAAATGGAATAATGCTCCAAGCATACTTAAAGAACAATTATTTACCCGGTATCATTCACCAAATGGATTATTTTCACTACGTGAGCAACTGGTCAGATACCTTAATTTATCCCGCGGAATTAATACCCGAGCAGAGAACATCATCATTACCAACGGGATTCAGGAAGGATTATCACTGCTCAGCCAAATATTTATTATTCATCATGCTGTCAGTCAGCAAAAAAAGTGCCATATTGTGACCGAATCCCCTTGTTATTCTGGCGCATGGCATCTTTTTAATTATTACGGTGCAGACATTACGTCAATTGCCGTAGATAACCACGGGCTGCAAACAGATAATTTACCCGAGTATGAAACCCAGCTTTGTTATGTTACTCCAGCTCATCAGTATCCGATGGGAAGTGTGCTTTCGCTGGAGCGCCGTCAGTCATTATTAACGTGGGCGCAACGCGTCGGCGCTTACATCATTGAAGACGATTACGATGCCGTTTTTACCTATGGGGACAATCCCCTTCCCGCGCTGAAAGCCATGGATTATCACAACCGAGTTATCTATATGGGGACATTTTCTAAAACACTGGGGCCAGGCGCACGGCTTGGCTATCTTATTTGCCCTGATGAACTGCTTCCGGCGGTACAGAACATGAAAGCGCTCAATAACAACGGCAGTCAGTGGTTGTTGCAGCAATTTTTAGCCGAACTGATGCAAAATCAGGTTTTTTATACGCATATCAGCAAGCTGGCCTGCAGCTATGCGACGCGCCTCACTCTGTTACACGATGGCCTGTCCACTCTGTTTCCCGAAGGGAAAATCGCTGGAGCAACGGCAGGTCTGCAC
This sequence comes from Citrobacter sp. Cf087, assembly GCF_030334285.1. Lineage (NCBI taxonomy): Bacteria > Pseudomonadati > Pseudomonadota > Gammaproteobacteria > Enterobacterales > Enterobacteriaceae > Citrobacter > Citrobacter sp. Cf087. The sequence goes on along the minus strand of NZ_JAOWED010000031.1, from coordinate 400,032 downwards.
CTCTCGTTACGCATTGCCAGACATACCGAATTCATCGTCAGGTTGCAACAAAGTTGTCTGTTGGCTGGGATCCGTTTCGACACTCTGTCGGATATAGAAAATGGATCAGAAGCCGCATGGCGCAAAGAAAACAGCGATGCTGTTATGTTTTTTGGATTTGGTGGATTGCAGATACAGCAAATCAATAAAGTGCTGACAGTGCTGGAGCAGGCGCTCGCGCAGCCTTGATGAATAACAGGGATTGCGCCTGTAGCGCAATCCCTGTTGTTAGACTTACAGCAGGTCGCGGAACTGCGTTTGTTTCAGCGCCAGCTCAACGCCGCGGACTTCTGCCAGTCCTTTCAGGCGACCAATCGCCGAGTAGCCCGGATTGGTTTTCTTGTGCAGATCGTCAAGCATCTGGTGCCCATGATCCGGACGCATCGGGATAGGACGCAGGTCGCCCGCCTTTTTACGCCGCTGCTCTTCGCTCAAAATGGCAGCCACCACCGATACCATATCCACATCACCCTGCAGGTGCGCACCTTCGTGGAACGTTTTCGGGTTATCTTCACGACAGGTCGAGCGCAGGTGCGTGAAGTGGATACGATCGCCAAAGGTTTCGATCATTTTCACCAGATCGTTATCAGCGCGCACGCCGTAAGAACCGGTACACATGGTGAAACCATTATTAATACTGTCGACGGTTTCTTTCAGCCACTGCATATCTTCGATAGTCGAAACGATACGCGGCAGGCCGAGGATCGGGCGCGGCGGATCGTCAGGATGCACGGCCAGACGCACACCGACTTCCTCTGCCACTGGCACAATCGCCCGCAGGAATACCGCCATATTTTCGCGCAGATCGTCTTTACTGATGCCGTCATATTCAGCAAGGCGCGCACGAAACTGATCCAGCGTATAGCCCTCTTCTGCGCCAGGCAGGCCAGCAATGATATTGCGTGTCAGCTTTTCAATTTCTGCATCGCTCATGGCATTGAAGTAGTCCAGCGCCTGGCGTTGTTCTTCGTCGGTATAATCCGCTTCAGCTCCCGGGCGTTGCAGAATGTGCAGCTCGAAAGCCGCAAAGGCAATCTGGTCAAAACGCAGCGCTTTGGAACCATCCGGCAGCTGATATTCGAGGTCGGTACGCGTCCAGTCGAGGATCGGCATGAAGTTATAGCACACGGTATCGATACCGCAGGTCGCCAGATTACGGATACTCTGCTGATAGTTGGCAATCCACGTTTGATATTGACCTGAACGCGTTTTGATATCTTCGTGGACAGGGATACTTTCCACCACCGACCAGGTCAGCCCTTTTTCAGCCAGAATGGCCTGACGCTGTTGAATTTCTTCTACCGGCCACACTTCACCGTTAGGAATATGGTGCAAGGCAGTTACAACACCCGTTGCGCCAGCCTGACGCACATCATCAAGCGATACCGGATCGTTAGGTCCGTACCAACGCCAGGTTTGTTCCATTGTTTTACCTCACAAGTTGTTATACCAAATTAAATCACCTTAATGACGACTACCATACAGGCATCCGTTAGATGATCAACACATTGCCGATGATTGGTTGATCAAGCTCACATTCCCCGGATAAATGAGGCACACCAATTCAATTTGTTGTCATATAACTTTATACTGCCATTGTTAATTTATGGTTAATCAGGTGTATTTAATGAAAACTATTGCCTCAGCGCCACTGGCGGAAAATGTCATGATGCCGCAGTACGACCGCCAGCAATTAAAAACGCGGATTGTACATTTTGGTTTCGGTGCTTTTCACCGCGCCCATCAGGCGTTACTCACCGACAGGGTGCTGAATGCGCAGGGTGGAGACTGGGGTATTTGTGAGATCAGTCTGTTCAGCGGCGATCGACTGATGAGCCAACTGCGCGAACAGGATCATTTATTTACCGTGCTGGAGAAAGGGGCCAACGGCAACCAACCGATTGTTATCGGCTCCGTCAACGAATGTCTCAACGCCAGGCTGGATTCACTGGCGGCTATTATTGAAAAATTCTGCGAGCCTCAGGTGGCTATTGTCTCGTTAACCATTACGGAAAAAGGCTACTGCATCGATCCGGCTACAGGCTCGTTAGACCTCAGTAATCCACGTATTGCTCACGATCTGCAAACACCGACTGAACCGCACTCTGTCCCAGGAATTATTGTTGAAGCGCTACACCGCCGGCGTGAACGCGGGCTACAGCCGTTTACCGTCCTCTCTTGCGATAATATCCCGGACAATGGTCATGTGGTAAAAAACGCCGTACTGGGAATGGCGGAAAAACGTTCACCAGAACTGGCAACCTGGATTCAGGAGCATGTCAGCTTCCCGGGTACCATGGTGGATCGCATTGTTCCTGCCGCTACCGAAGAGTCACTGGCTGAAATCGCACGCGAGCTGGGCGTTGCCGATCCTTGCGCAATCAGCTGCGAACCGTTTATCCAGTGGGTGATTGAAGATAATTTTGTGTGTGGCCGCCCAGAATGGGAAACGGCGGGCGTCCAGATGGTCGAAAACGTCTTGCCGTGGGAACAAATGAAACTGAGGATGCTGAACGGCAGTCATTCGTTTCTCGCTTATCTCGGTTATCTGGCCGGGTTCCAGCACATCAGCGACTGTATGCAGGACAGCGCATTTCGTGAAGCCACCCACCGTCTGATGCTCAACGAACAGGCGCCTACGCTGCAAATTACCGACGTTGATTTAGACCAGTATGCCCTAAGCCTGTTGGAGCGTTTTGCCAACCCAGCGTTGAAACATAAAACCTGGCAAATTGCGATGGACGGTAGCCAGAAATTACCCCAGCGCATGTTGGAAGGGATCCGCGTACATTTAGCCCGCCAAAGCGAATGGCCGCTGCTGGCGCTCGGTGTCGCAGGCTGGATGCGTTATGTGAGCGGCGTGGATGACTCAGGCGCCGCAATTGATATTCGTGACCCACTAAGTGAGAAAATTGCCGCTCTGGTTAAACAGAGCACAGAGTCAGAACGTGTCAGCGCCCTGCTTTCGCTGCGCGAGATTTTCGCCACCGATCTCGTCCAGAATCCGCAGTTTGTCGCGGCCATTCAGCAGGCCTGGCAACGCATTGCCCAATACGGTGCGCATCAGGCTGTCATTGATACGTTAAAAAGTTAACGATTTCTGCCATTAAACAGGACGAAGCGCGTCTTCGTCCTCTCACCCCTTCTCTTTTTCACCGTTTTTCGCCAGGATTGTTAAATGCCATTACGGTAATTTATGAATCTGGAGTAAATGTGACTAAAACCAATCTCATCACCGGTTTTCTCGGCAGTGGCAAAACCACCTCTATTCTTCATTTATTGGCAAACAAAGATCCTGCTGAGAAGTGGGCCGTGCTGGTTAATGAGTTTGGCGAAGTTGGCATTGATGGCGCGCTACTGGCTAACAGCGGTGCGCTGTTAAAAGAGATCCCCGGCGGCTGTATGTGCTGCGTTAACGGTCTGCCGATGCAGGTTGGTCTCAATACGCTGCTACGTCAGGGAAAACCTGACCGTCTGCTCATTGAACCCACCGGCCTCGGCCACCCTAAACAGATTCTGGATTTACTCACCGCACCGGTTTACAAACCGTGGATCGATCTGCGTGCGACCCTCTGTATTCTTGACCCGCGGCTGTTACTGGATGAAAAAAGCGTCGCCAATGACAATTTCCGCGACCAGCTGGCCGCCGCAGATATCATTGTTGCCAACAAAACCGACCGTGCCACGACGGAAAGCGAAGACGCCCTGCAAAGCTGGTGGCAACACTATGGAGGTAATCGCCAGTTAGTTCATGCCGACCATGGACAAATTGATGGACAGCTACTGGATTTGCCCCGACTAAACCTGGCAGAGCTTCCTGCAAGCGCGGAGCACGCCCATAGTCATGCCGACAAAAAGGGGCTAGCAGCGTTGAGTCTACCCGCACAGCAGCGCTGGCGTCGTAGCCTGAACAGCGGACAGGGCCATCAGGCCTGCGGTTGGATTTTTGACGCCGATACTGTGTTCGATACTATCGGTCTGCTGGAATGGTCGCGTCTTGCTCCTGTTGGACGAGTGAAGGGGGTAATGCGTATTAAAGAAGGACTGGTACGCATTAACCGCCAGGGAGACGACTGGCATATAGAGACGCAAAACGTCGCGCCACCAGATAGTCGTATTGAACTCATCGCCGATACCGAGACCGACTGGAATGCGCTACAGAGCGCATTGTTGAGACTTCGTTTAGGCGCTAGCGCGTAAGGTTGCCTTCGTTTTTTAGCAATGGTAAACGACGATGAAAACCCGATACCCTCTAATCCTCCTGCTTAATATTGTGGGCCTGGCACTGTTTCTGTCCTGGTATATTCCAGCCGGGCATGGGTTCTGGTCTTCACTGGATACGGGCGTTTTCCGCTTCTTTAATCATAAACTGGTGGAAAGTCCGCTGTTCTTATGGGTTGTTGCTATAACCAATAACCGGGCATTTGATGGCTGCTCATTGCTGGCAATGGGCGCATTGATGCTGCACTTTTGGCTCAAAGAGACATCGGAAGGTCGCCGACGCATTGTGGCTATCGGTTTGGTTATGCTGCTTACCGCAGTGATATTAAATCAGCTGGGCCAGGCGCTTATTCCCGTTAAACGTGCCAGCCCAACCCTGATGCTGGATAATATTTATCGCGTCAGTGAACTGCTGCATATTCCGACCAAAGATGCGTCGAAAGACAGTTTTCCTGGCGATCACGGCATGATGTTGCTTATTTTTTCCGCATTCATGCTGCGTTATTTCGGAAAAGTCGCAGGAATAATCGGCCTTATTATCGCTGTGGTTTTTGCCTTCCCACGCGTAATGATTGGCGCCCACTGGCTCACCGATATCGTGGTTGGTTCCATGACGGTGGTCTTGATTGGCCTTCCCTGGTGGCTAATGACGCCATTAAGCGACCGATTAGTCACTCTGTTCGTGAATTATCTACCCGGCAAAAACAAACAATTTTTAAACAAATAACGCAGAGTAATTAACATCATCAGGGATACTTCTGATTCCCTGATGATGCCTGGCAATATTTCATCATTCTGATTGTCATTCTCCTGTCATCTTATTCATGTTTAAAATGAGTAAGTTGCGTGTTTTTTACCCTAATTGTTCTTAATTTAGACAATGCCGTTTATTCACTTTCTGTATCAATTTTTCTTATAAGAAATCACGTAAAATCACTCGCATTGACCGGAACGATAGGGTAATCTCGAACACGTTTTGCCTCGCGGGATAATTATTCCCTTTCAGAATAAATTTGTGCGTTCTGCCACAGATTTGACCTTAAGGAATTGTCTCATCGTGCGATGGTAATTAGTCTCGTCACGTTTGGCATTTTTTATAACGATATTTATCGTTAAGGACTTCAAGGGAAAACAAACAAAATGGTCAAATCTCAACCGATTTTGAGATATATCTTGCGGGGCATACCCGCGATAGCAGTTGCGGTTCTGCTTTCTGCATGTAGCACAACGAACACCGCCAGGAATATGCATTCTGAGACGCATGCTGTGGGCAATGGAGATAACTCTTCACTGCAAGCCTCTCAGGATGAATTTGAAAATATGGTACGTAATATCGATGTTAAATCACGTATTATGGACCAATATGCTGACTGGAAAGGCGTGCGTTACCGCCTTGGCGGCAGCACCAAAAAAGGTATTGATTGTTCAAGCTTCGTACAACGTACGTTTCGTGAGCAATTTGGTTTAGAGCTTCCTCGCTCAACCTATGAACAACAGGAAACGGGTAAATCCGTTTCGCGCACTAATCTGCGTACAGGCGATCTGGTTCTGTTCCGTGCTGGCTCTACTGGCCGACACGTCGGTATTTATATCGGCAACAACCAGTTCGTACATGCCTCGACCAGCAGTGGCGTTATCATTTCCAGCATGAACGAGCCTTACTGGAAAAAACGTTACAACGAAGCTCGCCGGGTTCTGAGCCGCAGTTAATTTCGTTTGGCAGCTATCCCTTGGCTATCCTGATGAGACATATAAAAAAGCACTGCTACGGCGGTGCTTTTTTTTGCTTTGCCCTTGTGACTAAGAAAAATCTCACAACATGAGTCATTTCAGGTTATATTCATACAGGATAAGTGGTTACTTCAGGTAAACATAAGGAACTATGTTAAGGCGCTCCTCTTCTTCCGATCGGAAACTCCTGCTCACCTGCGTTATAACGGGGATAGTCGTCGCGTTACTCGTCAGCTCACTGCAGTTTTTTATGTCATGGCATCAACGAAACGCAAAGTACGACACGCTAACGTCTAACATACAAAACTATATTGAAAGTTTCTTCGCTGACCTTGAAACCACCACCAACACACTGCAACCTCTGGTAAAAGACACCTGCTCGCAAGCTTCAGCTCAACTCACTTCCAGCGCCGCGTTTAGCCTGAATGTGCGGGCCTTTTTGCTGGTAAAAGACGGTATCGCTTTCTGCTCTTCAGCAACCGGTTCAATGAATACGCCTCTTCAGCAATTGGTTCCCGTGCTGGACATGACGAAAGATATCGATATGGATCTCCAGCCCGGTACGCCAATGATGCCGAATAAACCGGCAATACTCATTTGGTATCGCAATCATTCATTACAGAACAGCGGCGTTTTTGCCACCCTGAATGTTAACCTGGCACCCTATCTTCTCTATAACGCCCGGCAAGATGATTTCAACGGTGTGGCACTCGTCGTCGGGAAGACGGCTATCACCACGTTTTCCAAACAATTAATCCCCATGTCTGAACTCCCTGCTCTCCCATCATATAATGCAGCCTTGTCTACATTCCCGTTGGAGGTGCGTTTTTACGCGGATCGGTGGACGTATAAAGATGTTGGATACGCCATCATGCTCGGATGCATGGCCGGGATCATGACCGCCCTCCTTCTCTGGTACTACATCTACAGCATCCGTTTACGCCCAGGCAAAGATATCCTCAACGCCATCAAACATAACCAGTTTTATGTGGTGTACCAGCCAGTCGTAGAGATGCAAACGCTGGAGGTGAAAGGCGTTGAGGTACTATTACGCTGGCATCACCCAACAACGGGTGAGATCCCACCGGATGCCTTTATTCATTACGCTGAATCACAGAAAATGATTGTGCCGCTAACTCAGCACCTCTTCAAGCTGATAGCCCTGGACGCGCCGGCGCTGCAAAAAGTGTTACCCGTTGGCGCAAAATTGGGGATCAATATCGCGCCAACGCACTTACACGGCGAGACGTTTAAGGACGACATTCGGCACCTGCACGCTTCGCTTCCCGCAAACTATTTTCAGATAGTACTGGAAATCACTGAACGAGATATGCTCAATCAGCACGAGGCTACAAAGCTATTTGAATGGCTGCATTCCGCAGGTTTTGAGATTGCCATTGATGATTTTGGCACCGGTCATAGTGCGCTTATTTATCTGGAACGCTTTACCGTTGACTACCTGAAAATCGATCGCGGGTTTATTAACGCCATTGGGACGGAAACACTGACCTCTCCGGTTCTGGACGCCGTGTTGACACTCTCTAAACGTCTTAATATGCTGACGGTTGCTGAAGGGGTAGAAACACCTGAGCAAGCCCGTTGGCTGCGCGAACGTGGAGTACATTTTTTCCAGGGATACTGGATTAGCCGCCCATTAAAGCTTGCTGATTTCGTGCGTTGGATGGCGCAGCCCAATAAGCCGACGTGGTGATCGCAGTATGCGATTCATATATTCTCACTCGCCGCTACATCTCTTATCTTTCAGGCATGATGCCCGTCGGGTTGTGGCAGGAAAAGGAAATCGCTTTTAATGATCCCTCGCGTATTGCTGCTGTTTATCGCCCTCATCGGGTTTAGCGCCCAGGCGCAATCCATCAAAGAAAGCTATGCTTTTGCCGTGCTGGGTGAACCGAAGTACGCGTTTAACTTTAATCACTTCGATTATGTTAATCCCGCAGCCCCTAAAGGTGGTCAAATCACCCTCTCCGCCATTGGCACATTTGACAACTTTAACCGCTATGCAATGCGAGGTAATCCCGGCGCACGTACCGAAACGCTTTACGATACGCTGTTTACAACCTCTGACGATGAGCCTGGTAGCTATTACCCGCTCATTGCCGACAGCGCACGCTATGCTGACGACTATTCCTGGGTAGAAATTGCCATTAATCCACGAGCGCGTTTTCATGATGGTTCCCCCATTACCGCCAGCGATGTCGCATTCACCTTCCACAAATTTATGACTGAAGGCGTGCCGCAGTTTCGTCTGGTCTACAAGGGAACAACGGTAAAAGCCATCGCGCCATTAACCGTACGCATTGAATTAGCCAAACCGGGTAAAGAGGACATGCTCAGCCTGTTTTCATTACCCGTGATGCCAGAGAAGTACTGGAAAGATCATAAGCTCAGCGATCCCTTATCCTCGCCACCGCTCGCCAGCGGCCCTTATCGCATTACCAAATGGAAGATGGGCCAGTATATTGTCTATTCGCGCGTCAAAGATTATTGGGCCGCTAATCTCCCCGTCAATCGTGGACGCTGGAACTTCGATACCATCCGCTACGACTATTATCTGGATGATAACGTCGCCTTTGAAGCGTTTAAGGCCGGTGCGTTTGATCTGCGTCTTGAAAATGATGCCAAAAACTGGGCGACGCGTTATACCGGGAAAAATTTCGCGAATCATTACATCATCAAAGATGAACAAAAAAATGAATCCGCCCAGGATACGCGCTGGCTGGCCTTTAATATTCAGCGTCCGGTGTTCAGTGACCGACGGGTGCGGGAAGCCATCACGCTGGCCTTTGATTTTGAATGGATGAATAAAGCCCTGTTCTATAACGCCTGGAGCCGGACCAACAGCTATTTTCAGAATACCGAATATGCTGCGACAAAATACCCCGATGCAGATGAACTGGTGATACTCGCGCCCTTGAAAAAAGATCTCCCTCCTGAGGTCTTCAGCCAAATCTATCAACCGCCAAAATCAAAAGGCGATGGCTACGATCGTGAGAACTTGCTGAAAGCCGATACCTTACTGGAACAAGCCGGATGGGTACTCAAGGGGCAGCAGCGCGTAAACAGCGTCAGCGGTAAACCTCTGAGCTTTGAACTATTGCTCCCGGCGGGCAGCAACAGTCAGTGGGTGTTGCCGTTCCAGCACAACCTGCAACGCTTAGGCATTACCATGAACATCCGCCAGGTTGATAACTCACAAATCACCAACCGCTTACGCAGTCGCGACTATGACATGATGCCAAGGTTGTATCGCGCAATGCCGTGGCCGAGTTCAGACCTGCAAATTCTGTGGGCTTCTCAATATATTGACTCCAGCTATAACGCCCCCGGTGTGCAAAGCCCGGTTATCGATAAGCTGATCGGTCAAATCATTGCCGCGCAAGGTGATAAAGCCAAACTGATCCCACTCGGCCGGGCACTGGACAGAGTTTTAACCTGGAATTACTACATGTTACCGATGTGGTTTATGGCCGAGGATCGTATCGCCTGGTGGGACAAATTTTCGCATCCGGCTATTCGCCCAATTTATACCATTGGCCTCGACAACTGGTGGTATGACGTCAACAAAGCCGCGAAACTGCCCGCAGCCAGACGGCAGGGAGAATAGATGGGCGCTTATCTGATTCGACGTCTGCTGCTGGTGATCCCAACGCTTTGGGCCATCATCACCATCAACTTTTTTATCGTGCAAATTGCCCCCGGCGGTCCGGTTGAACAGGCCGTCGCCGCCATTGAGTTCGGGCAAAGCGGGGCATTACCTGGCGCGGGTAGCGAAGGCGTTCGCGCCAGCCATGCGCAAACCGGCGTTGGTAACATCAGCGACAGTAATTATCGCGGCGGCCGGGGTCTGGACCCGGAAGTCATCGCGGAAATCACTCGGCGCTACGGGTTCGATAAGCCCATTCATGAGCGTTATTTCAAAATGCTTTGGGACTATATTCGTTTCGATTTCGGCGACAGCCTGTTTCGTAGCGCCTCTGTGCTGACGCTTATCAAAGACAGCCTGCCGGTTTCCGTTACGCTGGGCCTATGGAGTACGCTCATCATCTATCTGGTGTCGATACCGCTTGGGATCCGCAAAGCGGTTCACAACGGCAGCCGGTTTGATGTCTGGAGTAGCGCATTTATTATTATTGGCTATGCCATTCCGGCCTTTCTGTTTGCCATTTTGCTGATCGTCTTTTTTGCCGGGGGCAGCTACTACGACCTGTTCCCGCTGCGCGGGCTGGTTTCCGCCAATTTTGACTCCCTGCCCTGGTATCAGAAAGTGACCGACTACCTTTGGCATATTACCCTGCCGGTGCTGGCGACGGTAGTTGGTGGGTTTGCCGCGCTGACTATGCTGACCAAGAACTCATTTCTGGATGAGGTGCGCAAACAGTATGTCGTCACCGCACGCGCTAAAGGGGTCAGCGAGAAAAATATTCTGTGGAAACATGTGTTTCGCAATGCCATGTTGCTGGTGATCGCCGGCTTCCCGGCGACGTTTATCAGCATGTTTTTTACCGGTTCGCTGCTGATTGAGGTGATGTTCTCGCTTAACGGTCTGGGACTACTGGGGTATGAATCCACCGTATCGCGCGACTATCCGGTAATGTTTGGCACACTCTATATCTTCACCCTGATCGGTCTGCTGCTGAATATCCTCAGCGACATCAGCTATACGCTGGTCGATCCCCGTATTGATTTTGAGGGACGCTAATGTCGCGATTAAGCCCCGTCAATCAGGCCCGCTGGGCGCGCTTTCGCCACAACCGTCGCGGCTACTGGTCGCTGTGGATTTTTCTGGTGCTGTTCGGTCTTAGTCTGTGTTCAGAACTGATTGCCAATGATAAGCCGTTACTGGTGCGCTACGACAATAGCTGGTATTTCCCCCTGTTCAAAAACTACAGTGAAAGCGACTTCGGCGGACCGCTGGCGACCCGGGCTGATTATCAGGATCCGTGGCTACAGCAGCGCCTGGAAAACCAGGGCTGGATCCTGTGGGCACCAATACGCTTCGGGGCGACCAGCATTAACTTTGCCACCGATAAGCCCTTCCCTTCCCCGCCTTCTGCACAAAACTGGCTGGGAACAGACGCCAACGGCGGTGATGTACTGGCACGGATCCTCTACGGCACACGTATTTCTGTCTTATTTGGCTTAATGCTCACCCTATGTTCGAGCGTGATGGGCATTATGGCTGGCGCAATACAGGGCTATTATGGCGGCAAGGTGGACCTGTGGGGGCAACGATTCATTGAAGTTTGGTCCGGTATGCCAACGCTGTTTCTCATCATTCTACTGTCGAGCGTTGTCCAGCCTAACTTCTGGTGGCTGCTGGGTATTACCGTGCTGTTTGGCTGGATGAGCCTGGTTGGCGTGGTGCGCGCGGAGTTTTTACGTACCCGAAACTTTGATTATATTCGTGCCGCTCAGGCGCTCGGCGTGGGCGATAGCAGTATTATTCTGCGCCATATGCTACCCAATGCGATGGTTGCCGCTCTGACCTTTTTACCGTTTATTTTGTGCGCCTCGATAACCACTCTAACCTCGCTGGATTTTCTTGGGTTTGGCTTACCGCTTGGCTCGCCATCGCTCGGAGAACTTCTGTTACAGGGTAAAAACAACCTGCAGGCGCCGTGGCTTGGCATTACCGCGTTCATCTCCGTTGCCCTGCTCTTATCGCTTCTGATCTTTATTGGTGAAGCGGTACGCGACGCGTTCGATCCCAACAAGGCGATTTAAGATGACACAACCTCTGTTAGCTATTGACAATTTATCGGTAGGTTTTCGTCAACAAGAGACCGTGCGCACCGTGGTCAACAATCTGTCACTGCGCGTTGATGCCGGACAAACGCTGGCGCTGGTGGGGGAGTCCGGCTCAGGTAAAAGCGTGACCGCGCTATCTATTTTACGGTTATTGCCCTCCCCTCCGGTCGTCTACCTTTCCGGCGACATCCGTTTTCATGGTGAATCATTACTTCACGCCGATGAGCAAACGCTTCGCGGCGTGCGGGGGAATAAAATCGCCATGATTTTCCAGGAACCAATGGTGTCACTGAACCCGCTCCACAATCTGGAAAAACAGCTTTATGAAGTGCTGTCGCTGCATAGGGGAATGCGTCGGGAGGCCGCGCGAGCAGAAATCCTGACCTGTCTGGATCGCGTCGGCATTCGTCAGGCGGCCAAACGTCTCGCAGACTACCCGCACCAACTGTCCGGCGGGGAACGCCAACGCGTGATGATTGCCATGGCATTGCTAACACGACCGGAGCTGCTGATTGCCGATGAACCGACTACCGCGCTGGACGTTTCCGTTCAGGCACAGATCCTGCAACTGCTGAGGGAATTACAGCGCGAGCTGAACATGGGATTACTGTTCATCACCCACAACCTCAGTATTGTGAAAAAGCTGGCCGATACCGTGGCGGTCATGCAAAACGGTCAGTGCGTTGAGCAAAATAAAGCAGCACAGTTGCTCACTGCGCCCACGCATCCCTACACGCAGAAATTGCTAAACAGTGAACCTTCCGGCGACCCGGTACCTTTACCGGCCGGACAAGCCCCGCTGCTGGAAGTGGAAAAACTGCACGTCGCCTTCCCCATCCGCAAAGGTATCCTGAAGCGTGTGGTGGACCACAACGTCGTGGTTAACAATATCAGTTTCTCTCTGCGGCCCGGTGAAACGCTGGGGTTGGTAGGTGAGTCTGGGTCGGGGAAAAGCACTACCGGACTGGCGCTCCTGAGGTTAATCTCCTCACAGGGAAGTATTGTGTTCGATGGTCAGGCGCTGCATACCTTAAATCGTCGCCAGCTGTTGCCGGTCCGTCACCGTATTCAGGTGGTATTTCAGGATCCCAACTCCTCGCTTAACCCACGCCTGAGCGTGCTACAGATTATCGAGGAGGGGTTACGCGTTCATCAGCCAACCCTGTCAGCCGAACAACGCGAGGCGCAGGTGAAAGCGGTGATGACGGAAGTGGGACTGGATAGCGAAACGCGGCATCGTTACCCGGCTGAGTTTTCCGGCGGTCAGCGTCAACGTATTGCCATCGCCAGAGCATTGATTCTCAAACCTTCCTTGATTATCCTGGATGAGCCAACATCATCGCTAGACAGAACCGTACAGGCGCAAATCCTGACGTTGTTAAAGTCCTTACAGGAAAAGCATCGGCTGGCTTATATTTTTATCAGCCATGATTTGCACGTAGTACGCGCGTTATGCCATCAGGTTATTGTGCTACGTCAGGGAGAGGTTGTGGAGCAAGGGCAATGCGAGCACGTATTTAACGCGCCACAGCAAGCCTATACGCGTCAGCTGCTTGCGCTAAGCTGACGCTCAAAACGGATTGTTATTTGAAAACGGCTCTGCGATGGCCACGCCGAAGTTTTTCAGTCTGCAGGTCGCGGCAAATTCATCCTGGCGATTCACAAACAGGCACGGCTCCCCTTCGCATTCCAGTACGGAACAAGGAACCTCAATGTCGCTGAGGGCCTGGCTGAGCTTATGCATGACTGACCATGCGCTGTCACCATCAGGGCTGAGCAATTTGAGCGCCACCAGGCTGTTCTCATTGCTCTGACCGTTTTGCGGAATCGGTTCAACCTTTGAACCTGCGAAACCCACCGACCAACGATAGCTCTGCGGCAGACGATGAACGATTGAGAGTTGTAATGTCATCACTTTCTTTCCCTGGAAGCACAATCACTTCACAATTATTTTACATCAATATTAACACATCATTGACAATACGTCTTCAGACAGTTGGTAAACGTTTACACCCTGTCTTTATGCCGCTTTCCGAACCAGGTAATTAAAATTATTCAATGGTTCTGGCATATTTCCGGGCTATATGTACTCGTTTCTGCGATCTAACTCAACCTTTTTAACTACAATGATGTGACTTTTTACATAAATTGATTTTACATAAAATAAACATAACCAGGGGAAATGATAGATTTGCGGTTGATGTATATCAACTCTGGAGGCCTTAAGGCCCCCAGGATGTGTAATAGATCACCGTTTTTGGGCGCGACTGGCGTAAAGACAGAAGAGAATTGAACAGGTAGCGCAAAATGCGATCGACCATATCATTGGCCAGGCCGAGTTAAAGGTCGCCAGAGACAACAGCGCCCCAACGATGGCGCCAATGCCGAAGCGGAATGTCCCTGCCAGCGATGACGCCGTTCCTGCCATATGTGGAAATTCATCCAGAATAACCGCCATGGCGTTAGATGACACCATCGACACACAGCCAACAAACGCCGCAACGCCCACGACCAGGGCCCAGAACCCCAACCCAAACAGTGTGCTAAAGACCATCCAGCCAGCCATCACGAACTGGATCCACAGACCGGTACGGAACATATTCAATGCCCCAACCCGACGCACAAAGCGGCTGTTGATGATAGTCATCACGAACAGGAATACGATGTTCAGTGCGAAGTAATAACCGAAATGTTGCGGTGAAACGTGGTTGATCTCAATGTAGACAAAGGGTCCGGCGCTCAGAAACGAGAACATCCCGGCAAAACTGAATCCGCTGGCCAGCATATAGCTCAGCACACGTTTATGACGAAACAGCGAGGCAAAGTTGCCAATAGTAGTACGCAGGCGAAACGGCTGGCGACGCTCTACCGGCAGAGTCTCTTTGATCAGTGTAAGGATCATCACCGACGCCAGAATAGCTGCCATGGCGAGGATCCAAAAGATATAGTGCCAGCTCAGCCATACCAGCACCCAGCCACCGATAATCGGTGCCATTAATGGCGCAATTGTCGTGACCAGCATGACGAATGACATCATGCGCGAAAACTCTTCTTTCGGATAGATATCACGCATCAGGGCGTTGATAACCACGCTCGCCGCCGCCGCAGCCAGGCCGTGGAAGAAACGCATCACGATCAGTTGATCGATGGTTTGCGCCAGTGCGCAGGCCACTGCCGCCGCCGCAAACACCAGCGTCCCGCCCAGGATCACTGGCTTGCGTCCAAGGCTGTCTGCCATTGGCCCATAGAACAGTTGCCCCACTGCGAACCCCAGAATATAGGTACTGAGGGTCATCTGCGCGCTACCTGCTGGCACACCAAACTGTTCAGAGATAACAGGCAGCGCCGGAAGATACATATCAATCGACAACGGCATCAACATGGCTAACAAGCCAAGGATAAAGACAATGGCAATTGACGAGTTCTGCCGGGTGGTCACATTTATCTCCTGAAATTAACGCGGGGTTAAGTTAACGCTGGCGATTTCTTCTTCAGTCAAAGGACGGTATTCACCTGGCGCCAGATCCTCATCAAGCCTGATGTCACCAATCCGTTCACGGTGCAGTTCCACAACGTGGTTACCCACCGCGGCAAACATACGTTTAACCTGATGATAGCGCCCTTCGCTGATGGTCAAGCGCACCTGAGTTGGCGTAATCACTTCCAGCACGGCCGGTTTGGTCAGGTCTTTCTCATTGTGCAACTGTACGCCATGGGCAAACTGTTCGGCGGTATCATCTGCCACTGGCGACTCCAGCGTCACCAGATAGGTTTTCTCACAATGGTGACGAGGAGAGGTGATGCGATGCGACCACTGTCCGTCATCGGTCATCAGCACCAGTCCGGTGGTGTCGATATCCAGACGCCCTGCCGCATGCAGTTTGTAGGCAACCGGTTCATCAAGGAAATAGAGCACCGTCGGGTGATCGGGATCATCCGTTGAGCAAACATAACCCTGAGGCTTATTCAGCATAAAATAGCGCGGGCCATTTTGTTGAACCAGGGAATTACCGTCATATTCTACGTCGTGTTCTGGCAGCAGCTTAAAAGCGCTATTTCTGACGATTTCACCGTCGACGGTAACGCGGTTAGCACGGATCTCACGCCCGGCAATAGCGCGGCTGACGCCGAGTTGCTGAGCGATAAATTTATCAAGTCGCATGTGTGTGATTTTGCCTGTAAAAATACGAGAATCGGGTTTACGCCCGAAAAGTGGGACCGTTATCCGCCCAGTATAGCGGCGTTATACCATCCCTCAAGAGAAATGATTCATGGCATACTACTCCTTGTTATTGTTTATTATAGTGAGCCCATGATTTTTACTCTTCGCCCGTACCAAAAAGAAGCCGTGGACGCCACGCTCAACCATTTTCGCCACCACCGCACCCCGGCGGTTATCGTCCTGCCAACCGGCGCGGGCAAAAGTCTGGTGATTGCCGAGCTGGCCCGCGTGGCGCGTGGTCGCGTACTTGTACTGGCGCACGTCAAAGAACTGGTCGCACAAAACCATGCGAAATATTGTGCGCTGGGGCTGGAAGCCGATATTTTTGCCGCAGGCCTGAAGCGTAAAGAGAGCCACGGAAAAGTAGTATTTGGCAGCGTACAGTCGGTAGCGCGTAATCTGGACGCCTTTCAGGGAGAATTCTCCCTGCTTATCGTCGATGAATGCCATCGCATTGGCGATGATGAAGAGAGTCAGTATCAGCAAATCCTCACTCACCTGACCAAAGTAAATCCTCACTTACGCCTGCTCGGACTTACCGCCACACCTTTTCGTTTGGGCAAAGGCTGGATTTATCATTTTCATTATCACGGAATGGTGCGCGGCGATGAAAAAGCACTGTTTCGCGACTGCATTTATGAATTACCGCTGCGCTACATGATTAAACACGGCTACCTGACGCCGCCAGAACGCCTCGACATGCCGGTAGTGCAATATGACTTCAGCCGCCTGCAGGCGCAAAGTAACGGCCTGTTTAGCGAAGCGGACCTGAATCAGGAGCTGAAAAAGCAGCAGCGAATAACGCCGCATATCATCAGCCAGATTGTCGAGTTTGCCCAGACGCGTAAAGGGGTGATGATTTTCGCCGCCACAGTTGAACACGCCAAAGAAATTCTGGGTCTGCTGCCTGCTGACGACGCCGCACTTATCACCGGAGACACGCCTGGCGCCGAACGCGACGTGCTGATTGAAGAGTTCAAAGCCCAACGTTTTCGCTATCTGGTGAATGTGTCGGTCCTGACCACTGGCTTCGATGCCCCGCACGTCGACCTTATCGCCATTCTGCGCCCGACCGAGTCAGTTAGCCTTTACCAACAAATTGTCGGTCGTGGGCTGCGCCTGGCGCCGGGTAAAACCGACTGTCTGATCCTCGATTACGCTGGCAACCCGCACGACCTGTACGCGCCGGAAGTTGGTGCGCCGAAAGGGAAAAGCGACAACGTTCCAGTACAGGTGTTCTGCCCAGCCTGCGGGTTTGCCAATACCTTCTGGGGCAAAACAACGTCCGACGGCACGCTGATTGAGCACTTTGGCCGCCGCTGTCAGGGATGGTTTGAAGATGATGACGGCCATCGCGAACAGTGCGATTTTCGTTTCCGTTTTAAAAACTGCCCGCAGTGCAACGCGGAAAATGACATCGCCGCCCGCCGTTGTCGGGAGTGCGACACGGTACTGGTTGACCCGGATGACATGCTGAAAGCCGCGCTCAGGCTTAAAGATGCGCTGGTTCTGCGCTGCAGCGGGATGGCGCTACAAAATGGGCAGGATGAAAAAGGCGAATGGCTGAAAATTACCTATTACGATGAAGATGGCGCCGACGTCAGCGAACGCTTTCGCCTGCATACTCCCGCGCAGCGTACAGCCTTCGAGCAACTGTTTATTCGCCCGCACACCCGAACGCCTGGCATTCCCTTACGCTGGATAACCGCCGCCGATATCCTCGCCCAGCAGGCGCTGTTACGTCATCCTGATTTCGTGGTCGCGCGCATGAAAGGTCAGTACTGGCAGGTCCGTGAAAAGGTCTTCGATTATGAAGGACGCTTTCGTCGGGCACACGAATTACGCGGTTAATCGTACTTTTGATTGATGTACCACCCGTTTGAGTATAGAATCTCGCCCGCTTTTGCATACGCAAAGCAGATCACTTACCTGTTGCTGGGTCGCCTGTAGCAGGAATTATTAAAGAGAGATTTAAATGTTTACTATCAACGCTGAAGTACGTAAAGAGCAGGGTAAGGGTGCGAGCCGCCGCCTGCGTGCCGCTAACAAGTTCCCGGCAATCATCTACGGTGGCGCAGAAGCCCCGATTGCTATCGAACTGGATCACGATGCAGTTATGAACATGCAAGCTAAAGCTGAATTCTACAGCGAAGTTCTGACCATCGTTGTTGACGGTAAAGAAGTTAAAGTTAAAGCTCAGGCTGTACAGCGTCACCCGTTCAAGCCGAAGCTGTCTCACATCGACTTCGTTCGCGCGTAATCGCAAACAAGTTGAAGAAAAACCCCGCCAAGGCGGGGTTTTTTATGGGATTTTGTAATCGATACTGATGGTTCTCGTCGACCGGATAAGGCGTTTACGCTCTCACCCGGCAAACGGTTTTATTTCCCGCCCGACGTGCGACGCTGCAGCTGGTCGCGCAGGTTCGGCGGCGTACCTTTGATGGTCAAAGTATCTGTAGCCGGATCCCAGAAAATACGTTCACCCAGTAGCATGGCGTCGAAGTTGATGGTTAACCCACCGCCGCTTCCGGCAAATTTGGTTAACTGACGCAGCGTACTGCGATCTGCCGGGAAGCTCTCTTCCAGCTCGTAGCCTTTATCAGCGGTAAATTCGCTGAAGCTAACTTCACTGACGCCGGAAAGCTCTTTGGACAGCGACTCCAGCTCGATCTCTTCACCGGCTTGTAGCTGTTCGTTGCAGTAGCTGTACACCTGCTGACGCACGTTCTGGCGTTCAGCTTTATCGAGCTGCGCCTCAGCAGTAAAGTCATCGACCGCCTGCAGTAGGCCACGGTTTTGCGCTTTGGCGTTCAGACCTTCGCTGGCACCGAGGAAATCCATAAAGAAATCGGCGACTTTGCGCCCTACCCGCCCTTTCAGGAACGTCAGATAGCGCGTGGACTCCGGATTGGTTTCCCACTCGGTTAAATCAATACGCGCCACGATATCCGCATGATTGATGTCCAGATAGTGCGTCGGATTGATATCCAGATTTTCATTGACGCGCATGCTGCTTAAATTGTTCAGCACGGCGACCAACAGATACTCTACCGCCAGATAGCGGTAATGGCAGAACAGGACAATGCCGCCGTCGGCAAAAGGATATTTCGCCAGCTCGTCCCGCAAGCGTCCGGTCGCGGCACGACTAAATGCCAGAAAATCCTCTTCGCCCTGACGCTGTAAACGCAGCGTTTGTGCCAGTTCACTCTCTTCGCTAAACAGGCCATAAGCTTTATTCTTGGCGCTATATACCCGATGCAGCTCAGCCATCATATCGACAACCGTCGCTGTCGGTTCCAGTAATGAATCGCGCAAGACCAGCTCAAGGTTCTGCTCGTCACGTTTGATAAGCTGGTGCAGGGCAATCTGGTTGATATCCAGACTCATGATAAACTCTCCTTTTAGACCGGGCGGTATTCAACCACCTGCCGGGCAGTGACGCAATAGAAGATAAAAAAGCAGAAAAAAAACTGTCTGTACGGTAATATGTTGCCCTTTCATGAACAGACTGATTTCGATTTATGCCACAAATTTCCCGCTATAGTGACGAACACGTTGAACAACTGCTGAATGAGATGCTCAACGTACTGGAAAAACATAAGGCGCCGACCGACCTTTCCCTGATGGTACTGGGAAATATGGTGACTAACCTTATCAATACAAGCATCGCACCGGCCCAGCGCCAGGCGATTGCCAACTCTTTTGCCCGCGCATTACAGTCTTCGGTAAACGACGACCAAGCGCATTAAGAGCCTGCTCCGGGGAAACGAACAACAGTTTATGGTAACTCATCGTCAGCGCTACCGTGAGAAAGTCTCCCAGATGGTTAGCTGGGGGCACTGGTTTGCCTTGTTCAACATTCTGTTGGCCGTGGTACTCGGTAGCCGTTACCTGTTTGTCGCCGACTGGCCGACAACGCTTGCAGGTCGTATTTATTCCTATGTAAGCCTGGTCGGACATTTTAGTTTTCTGGTGTTTGCCACCTATCTGCTAATCCTGTTTCCCCTGACGTTTATCGTCATGTCCCAGAGGCTGATGCGATTCTTATCAGCTATTCTGGCGACGGTGGGCATGACGCTGTTGCTAATCGACAGCGAAGTTTTCACCCGCTTTCATTTGCACCTCAACCCGATCGTCTGGGAACTGGTCATCAACCCTGACCAGAATGAAGCGGCGCGTGACTGGCAACTGATGTTTATCAGCGTGCCAGTGATTCTGTTAATTGAAATGCTGTTTGCGACCTGGAGTTGGCAAAAGCTGCGTAGCCTGACGCGTCGTCGCCACTTCGCCAAACCGTTAGCCGCATTCTTCTTCATTTGCTTTATCGCCTCGCACGTGGTGTATATCTGGGCGGATGCCAATTTCTATCGCCCGATTACCATGCAGCGCGCGAATCTGCCGCTCTCCTACCCGATGACGGCGCGTAAGTTCCTGGAAAAACATGGTCTGCTGGATGCGCAAGAGTATCAGCGTCGCCTGATCGAGCAGGGGAATCCGGAAGCAGTTTCCGTGCAGTACCCGCTGAGCGAACTGCGCTATCGCGATATGGGCACCGGCCAGAACGTCCTGCTGATCACAGTCGACGGCCTGAACTATTCACGCTTTGAAAAGCAGATGCCTGCGCTGGCTGAATTCGCCGGGCAGAATATCTCCTTTACGCGTCACATGAGCACTGGCAACACCACGGATAACGGGATTTTTGGCCTGTTTTACGGCGTCTCACCAAGCTACATGGATGGGATTTTATCGACCCGAACGCCTGCGGCGTTGATTTCCGCGCTGAACCAGCAGGGCTATCAGTTAGGGCTATTCTCCTCGGATGGCTTTACCAGCCCGCTTTATCGCCAGGCGCTGCTGTCAGATTTCTCCATGCCAAGCGTGCAGACGCAATCTGACGACCAAACCGCAAGCCAGTGGATTAACTGGCTGGGACGCTACGCGCAGGAAGATAACCGCTGGTTCTCGTGGGTCTCCTTTAACGGGACCAACCTTGATGAGAGTAACCAGAAGAATTTTGCCAAACGCTATGCCAGCGCCGCTCAGGATGTGGATGCCAACATTAACCGCATTCTGAGCGCCCTGCGCGACTCCGGCAAACTGAACAATACGGTGGTGATTATTACCGCTGGTCGGGGCGTGCCGCTGACGCAGGAAGAGAACAGCTTTGCCTGGTCGCGAGGCCATCTGCAGGTTCCTCTGGTTATTCACTGGCCGGGAACGCCAGCACAGCGCATCAATAGTCTGACCGATCATACGGACCTGATGACAACGCTGATGCAGCGCCTACTGCACGTCAGTACACCTGCTAACGAATACTCACAGGGGCAGGATCTGTTCAATGCAACCCGCCGCCATTACTGGGTTACTGCCGCTGACGGCAGCACGATGGCCGTTACCACACCCGAGATGACGCTGGTGCTGAACAACAACGGTAATTATCAGACCTATAATTTGCGCGGCGAGAAAATAAAAGATCAGAAACCGCAGCTAAGTCTGCTGTTACAGGTTCTGACGGATGAGAAGCGATTTATTGCTAACTGATTAATTATAAATCAGTTAGCGAGACATGCTCTTGCATTCGTAGCGGAAAGCAGTAGTATTAGCAGCCATAGCGTCGGCACGTAGCGCAGCCTGGTAGCGCACCGTCATGGGGTGTCGGGGGTCGGAGGTTCAAATCCTCTCGTGCCGACCAAAAATCCTCGAAGAACCAGCCTGTTACGGCTGGTTTTTTTATGCCTGTTTTCTAAGTGGGGAAGCTCTGGGGAATGAATGGGGAGAAACACCGCTCAAATATAGAATTTGCCAGGCATGGTAACTGCTGTGTGTAGTCGATGATGAAAAACCGGGTGCCTGCTGACATCCACAGACACCCGTAATCACACAGCAGTGCATATTGGATACGCTATATCCGTAGCGAGTGGGTAGATTTATAGTCATTTCAAAGACAATTGTCATTAAATCTTTGTGATTGATATCTAATATTTTTAACTAAAATATTACCAATTTCATGAGCGGTTAATTAGCCATCAAACAAGCATAATTATCCTTTCCCATTGGTGTGTTTCTATCTACATAATCGGGCAGTCATCAAACTCCGCGTTCCTGGCATCATTAATGATGTACGTGATAACTCCAAATATTGCGTGTGAGGAATTGT